>NZ_WOFW01000001.1:0-682092 GCF_009861485.1 Massilia puerhi
AGTCTGGACCGTGTCTCAGTTCCAGTGTGGCTGGTCGTCCTCTCAGACCAGCTACTGATCGTCGCCTTGGTGAGCCTTTACCTCACCAACTAGCTAATCAGATATCGGCCGCTCCAGGAGCACAAGGCCCGAAGGTCCCCTGCTTTCATCCTTGGATCGTATGCGGTATTAGCGTAACTTTCGCTACGTTATCCCCCACTCTTGGGTACGTTCCGATATATTACTCACCCGTTCGCCACTCGTCAGCGGAGCAAGCTCCCTGTTACCGTTCGACTTGCATGTGTAAAGCATGCCGCCAGCGTTCAATCTGAGCCAGGATCAAACTCTTCAGTTCAATCTCTGTTTGTTGGCATTGCTGCCACCCTGCATTGCTGCAGGGGTCGCTCACTCAAAATACTGACCGTTATCTCATTGCTGAGACAACGTATTTCTTTTTCGTGAACATTTGATAATTTAAGTAATCAAGAACCGAAGTTCCTGGCACCTTCATCAAACGCCCACACTTATCGACTGTTAATTTTTAAAGAACCTATTCGGTGCTGCTTCATCTGCCGTTTGCTTCGAATCGTTGTGTTCGTCAGCAGCAGAGGAAAGAGAGTATGAAGTGTTTTTCGTTTTCCGTCAACCCCTTCATTTCGCTTCGTCGCAGTTTTCACTGCTGACTTCACCACGCTAACCGGTTGATTTGGCTTGCGTTTTTCGGTCAGTACCGAAGCGGAGGCGAACTATAGCAAACCAACTGCAGAGTCCGCAAGGGGGTGGGAAAGAAAGTGCAGGGGCTACAACAACCAGTCGATCGGCAGCCACGACAGCGCCTTCACGGCGGCGCGCTTGAACCAGCTGGTACCAGGTTCCTTGTCATGGCGAATCACCTGTTCCCCGCGCCGTTCGATCCAGATAACCGAGCCTTGCTCATCGAGCCGCACTTCGTAGGCGCGAGTCGGCAAGGTCCGGCCGAGGGTCTCGGACAGCCGCGTCGCCAGCGCGGGGCTGTCGATCACCATCCCCATCTCGGTATTGAGGTGGATCGAACGCTGGTCAAAATTGAAGGAGCCGACGAACACGCGGTTTCCATCCACGCCAAAGGTCTTGGCATGCAGGCTGGCGTCAGAACTGCCGATCCCGCTGCCGCTGCCGCGCTTTTGGCGCGACGGCTCGTCGGTCGCTTCGCGGCGCAGTTCATACAGGGTTACCCCAGCCTCGAGCAACGGCTTGCGCCACTTGGCATAGCCCGCATGCACCGCCGCGACATCGGTCGCCTCGAGCGAATTGGTCAGGATGCGGGTTTGCACACCCTTGCCAGCCAGATCGACGAAGGCGGCAGCGCCCTCTTCTCCCGGTACGAAATAGGGCGAGACCAGATCCAGGCTGCGCTGCGGCTCGCCCAGCAGGTCCTTGAGCTTATAGGCGATATTCGCCTCTGGCGCTGCCTTGCCGACCACCTTGGCCGGGTCGTCGCTGACAAACCTGGTGCGCGCCCACTCCAGCGGCAGACTTCCTCCAACCAATTGCTCTAAAAACTCAGAGCGCTTGATCGCCTCTATATAGGCACTGGCTTTAGCATCGGGTTTCAACGCCGGCCCAGGCGCGGCAACGACCGCATCCGGCGCCAGCAGCGCCAGCGGGTAGGCCGACGGACTATTCCAGTACAGGTCGAAATCGTCCGACACGGCGCGCACTACCGGGCCGGCCGCGATCACATCGAGGTCGGCAAAGGAAATTTCGCCGGCCGCTCCGAAATACTCGTCCCCCACATTGCGCCCGCCAATGATCGTGACCTGATTATCGGCCGTGAACGATTTATTGTGCATGCGACGATTCAGGCGCATGAAATCGGCAACCAGGCCCACGGCCCGCATCGAGCGGATGGCATTGGGATTGAACAGCCGTACCTCGATCAAGGGATGGGCGTCGAGCGCGGCCAACGGGGCGTCGAGCCCGGCCGTGTTGTTATCGTCGAGCAGAAGGCGCACGCGCACGCCGCGCTCGGCCGCCGTCCTGAGTGCCTCGAACATCAGCCGGCCGGTGGTGTCGTCACGCCAGATATAGTATTGGACGTCCAGGCTGCGGTCGGCGGCCTGGGCCAGCACGGCGCGCGCGGCAAAGGCGTCCCGTCCATCCGCGAGGGCGTGGATGCCCACCAAGCCGGGGTGCGCCATCGTCAGCGGCGTCAAGGCCTTGCCGAGGCGGGTATCGTCGGTATGGGAAAACGCGGTGCTCGCCACCCTGCCCTCGAGCGGCGGTAGCGACGAGCAACTCGACAGCGTCAGGGTCAGCGCGATCAGCGCCCCTGGCAGCACCAGCCACACCCCGCGCTTGTGCATGCTTACAGGCCGTCGAATTCCGGCTTGCGCTTGTCGAGGAAGGCCGACATGCCTTCTTTTTGTGCAGGCGTGCCGAAACCGGCGTGGAAATAGCGGCGCTCATAGGCCACACCCTGGCTCAGGGTCGTCTCGTAGGCCTGGTTGACGCAATCCTTGATCTGCATCGCCACCGACACCGGCATCTCGGCGATACCCTGGGCAATCTTGATCGCCTCTTGCATTACCTCGGCCGCCGGGTACACGCGCGACACCAGGCCGGTGCGCTCGGCCTCGGCCGCGTCGATCATGCGCGTGGTGAGCAGCATGTCCATCGCCTTCGACTTGGAAATCGCACGCGGCAGGCGCTGGGTGCCACCGGCGCCCGGGGTCACGCCGACCTTGATCTCTGGCTGGCCGAACTTGGCGCTGTCGGCCGCGACCAGGAAGTCGCACATCATGGCCAGCTCGCAGCCGCCGCCGAGGCAATAGCCCGACACCACGCCAATGACCGGCTTGCGGATGTCCAGAATGTGCTCCCAGTTACGGCCAATATAGTTATTGCCGTAGGTTTCCTGGTAATCGTAATTGGCCATGGCGGCAATGTCCGCCCCCGCCGCGAAGGCCTTGTCGCTGCCCGTCAGCACGATCACATTGATCGCCGGATCCTTGTCGAACTTGCGCAGGGCGTCGCCCAGCTCGTTCATCATATTGTCGTTGAGCGCATTGAGCGCCTTCGGCCGGTTCAGGCGTACCACGGCAACCTTGCCGTGGTTCTCGATCAACAGGTCAGCGTATTCCATATTGCATCCTTATAGAGTTGACTTTACTGTCGCGATTGTAGCGCTTTCCGTATGCGTCAAGTCCAGCCGGCCGTCGCTTATTTCGGCAGCAGCACCCATAGCGATCCCTGCTGCTTCATGAGCCCCGCATTATCGGTTGCCTCAGGCCCGAAGCCGAAGAAGAAATCGGCCCGCACCGCACCCCGGATGGCGCCGCCGACGTCCTGCCCCATCACCAGGCGCTGCAGCAGCGCGCCATCCCTGGGCATGGTGGTCGACAGCCACACCGGCGCGCCCAGCGGCAGGATGCTGCGGTCGATCGCGATCGAGCGCCCCGGCGTGAGCGGCACGCTGAGCGCGCCGCGCGGGCCCGCATTGGGATCGGTCACCTTGTGTTCGGTGAAGAAGATATAGCTGGCGTTCACGTTGAGCACCTCCTGGCGGCGTGCCGGATTGGCCGCCAGCCAGGCGCGGATCGACTGCGCCGAGACTTGATCGGGGCTCAGTATTCCTTGCTCGACGAACCAGCGGCCGATCGCTTTATAAGGATGACCGTTCTGGTCGGCATACCCCACGCGCACGGTTTCGCCGCTATCGAGCCGCACCCGGCCCGAACCCTGCACCTCGAGGAAGAAGGCCTCGACCGGATCGTTCACCCACAGCAGCTCGCTGCCGCTCAGTGGCGCGCGGTCGATCTCGGCGCGGCTCGGGTAAGGCACCAGGGTCTTGCCGGACAGCCGGCCACGCAGGCGCCGGTTCTCGAGGTCGGGATACAGCGCGCCCAGGTCGACCGTGACCAGGTCGCCGGGCACCCGGTACAGGGGCGTCTGGTAGGCGCCGCCGCGCTTGCGCGCACCGTACAGCATGGCCTCGTAGTAGCCGGTGATCATGCCGGTATCGCTGCCGTCCGGGTTGCGCACCTGGTTGGGCACGAAATACGTCTCGAAGAAGCGCCGCACCGCCGCGCCATCTTGCGCGTCGACCGAACGCGCCGCGGCGCACGCGGTCTTCCATTCGGCCGCGCGCGCGGCCAGCACGCTGCACGACTGCTGGAACGCCGGCCACGCCTGGCGCACATCGTCCTGCTGCCAGCCCGGTAGCGCGTCGAAACCGACCGGGGTCAGGGGCGGCGTCGGCGCGGGCGCCGGCTGCTCGGCCGGTGGGGCCGGCGGCACCACGACCGGCCCCACCGGCGGCGGCATCGTGATCGGCGGCTGCTGCGGCGCCGGCGTGGTCGAACAGGCGCTCAACAACGCGACGAGCGCGATCAGGGAAGGTACACTGCGGCGTGTCGTATACATAAAAGACGTGGAGACAAGCATGTGGATCTTGATGGTCGAAGCCGGCGTGGCGTTCTTTTTGCTCGTATTTATCGTCTGGTGGACGATGTTCGCCGGCCGCAAGGACGCCGACCGCAGGGCCGACGAACAAGAGCGCGACGATCGCGAGCGTTGATCAGTGCAGCGAGCGCGGTGGCGACAGCACGAATTCAGGGATCGGCGACTCGAAGCGGTGACCGTCTTCGGCCACGCAGAAGTATTCGCCGCGCATCGAGCCCTGGGCGGTGCCGAGCTGGGTGCCGCTGGTGTATTCGAACTGTTCGCCGGGCTGCAGCAGCGGCTGGTGGCCGACCACTCCCAGCCCACGCACCTCTTGCATCTGGTTGTTGGCGTCAAGGATCACCCAATGGCGTGAGATGAGCTGGGCCGCGATGCTGCCGGTGTTCTTGATCGTGATGGTATAGCTGAACACGAACTGGCTCCGGTCAGGGTCGGACTGCTCCGGCAGGTACTGCGTTCTGACGGTAACAGTGAAATCGTAGGCGGGCATCGGGTTTCCTTGGATGATCGTGAACAAGGCCGCAGCGCTTTGGGCGGCGGCCGGCGCGCCGTGTGGCGCAAACAACAATAATGATACCGCCTGCGGCCCGAATCGTGCGCCACCTGGCGCGATCGGGGCGGCAACACTGCAGCACGGCGCCCGACCGGCGTAGAATAGCGGCTTCTTGTTCAATCCCGCCCCATCGTCCCATGACCACCTACCGCATCGCTCCCAGCATCCTGTCCGCCGATTTCGCCCGCCTGGGCGAGGAAGTGCGCAATGTCGTCGCCGCCGGCGCCGACATCATCCACTTCGACGTGATGGACAACCATTATGTCCCGAACCTGACCATCGGCCCGCTGGTATGCCAGGCGATCCGTCCGCACGTGGACGTGCCGATCGACGTGCACCTGATGGTCAAGCCGGTGGACCGCATCATCCCCGATTTCGCCAAGGCCGGCGCCAACATCATCACCTTCCACCCCGAGGCCTCGGAACACATCGACCGCACCCTGCAGCTGATCCGCGACAACGGCTGCAAGGCTGGCCTGGTGTTCAATCCGGGCACCCCGATGCACTACCTGGAACACGTGATGGACAAGATCGACATGATCCTGATCATGTCGGTCAACCCGGGCTTCGGCGGCCAGTCCTTCATCCCTGAGGCGCTCAAGAAGATCGCGATCGCGCGCCGCATGATCGACGAATCAGGCCGCGACATCCTGCTCGAAGTCGATGGCGGCATCAAGGCCGACAACATCGCCGCCGCCGCTGCCGCCGGCGCCGACACCTTCGTGGCCGGCTCGGCCATCTTCGGCAAGCCGGACTACAAGGCGGTGATCGACGCCATGCGCGCCGAACTGGCGACGGTGGGCAAGTAATGAGGGCCGGCGCAGCAGGCATCCGGGCCGCCATCATCGACCTGGACGGCACCATGCTCGACACGGTGCCCGATTTCGAGGCGGCCCTGAACGGCATGCGCGCCGACCTGGGCCTGGGTCCCATCACCCAGGCCGTCATCAAGCCGCTGGTCGGCAAGGGTTCCGAGAAACTGGTGCGCGATGCGCTGCTGCTGGACTGGGACGCGGCGCGCGTCGACGCGGCGTATGACGACGCCATTGCCGGCTACCAGCGTCACTACCTGGCCATCAACGGCGACCGCAGCACCCTGTTCGACGGCGTCATCGAGGGCCTGCAAGCGATGCGCGCGCTCGGCCTGCGCCTGGTGTGCGTGACCAACAAGCCGGTGGCGTTCACGCTTCCCCTTCTGGAGCAGAAGGGATTGGCGCCCTACTTCGAGCAGGTGTTCGGTGGCGACTCGTTTGCCAAGAAGAAGCCCGATCCGATGCCCATGCGCGAAGCCTGCGCCGCGCTCGACCTGGCGCCGGGCCGGGTGGTGGCGATCGGCGACTCGTCCAACGATGCCGAAAGCGCGCGCGGCGCGGGTTGCTTCGTGCTGACTGTCCCATATGGATATAACCACGGACGCCCTGTACAAGAAATTCAATCCGATGGTATAGTTGATTCGCTACTCGACGCGGCGAATCTGATCGCCGCACACAATCGCACTGCACACTAAGTTATCTATACATGTTTTTCACCAAAAAACACACTGTCAACCAAACCGGTGCCCTTGAGGCCTGGCTTTGGCGACGCTGGCAATCCTGGGCTAATTAAGCCGTATCGATTGCTGCCGGTGTTCGCGTCCGCGATGCCAACCCGGCAGGTTTTTTGAAGCACACCACCGCCCCACCACACCCGGGCGGCACGGAGAAAACATGACCGAACTCGAATTCAAGTCGCTGGCCAACCAGGGCTACAACCGCATTCCACTGATCGCGGAAGCCTTCGCCGACCTCGAAACCCCGCTCACGCTCTACCTCAAGCTGGCCCAGTCCCAGCACACCGGCAAGAACACCTTCCTGCTCGAATCGGTGGTCGGCGGTGAGCGTTTCGGGCGCTACTCCTTCATCGGCCTGCCGGCCCACACGCTGCTGCGCACCACCGGCAACACCACCGAGATCGTGCGCCATGGCGAAGTGATCGAATCGCACCAGGGCAACCCGCTCGACTTCATCGAGCAATTCCAGGCGCGCTTCAAGGTCGCCCTGCGTCCCGGACTGCCGCGCTTCTGTGGCGGCCTGGCCGGCTACTTCGGCTACGACACCGTGCGCCACATCGAGCGCAAGCTGGAGCACACCTGCCCGCGCGACGAACTCGGCCTGCCGGACATCCAGCTGATGGTGACCGAAGAACTGGCCGTGATCGACAACCTGTCCGGCAAGTTGTACCTGATCGTCTACGCCGACCCGGGCCAGCCAGAGGCGTACTCGCGCGGCCGCCAGCGCCTGAAAGACCTGCGCATGATGCTGCGCCGGAGCGTGGACGCCCCGGTCACGTCGAGCTCGGTGCGTACCGAAGCCGTGCGCGACTTTGGCAAAGAAGATTACCTCAAGGCCGTCGCCAAGGCCCACGACTACGTGATGGCCGGCGACCTGATGCAGGTGCAGATCGGCCAGCGCATCCGCAAGCCGTATGTCGATTCGCCGCTGTCGCTGTACCGCTCGCTGCGCTCGCTGAATCCGTCGCCGTATATGTACTACTACAACTTCGGCGACATGCAGATCGTCGGCGCCTCGCCCGAGATCCTGGTGCGCAACGAGACCCTGCCGGAAGGCGGCCGCAAGGTCACCCTGCGGCCGATCGCCGGCACGCGCGGCCGTGGCGCCACGCCCGAGCAAGATGCCGAGCTGGCCGAAGAGCTGCTGAACGACCCGAAAGAAGTCGCCGAGCACGTGATGCTGATCGACCTGGCGCGCAACGACATCGGCCGCATCGCCGACATCGGCTCGGTGAAGGTCACCGACCGCATGGTGATCGAAAAATACTCGCACGTGCAGCACATCGTCTCGAACGTCGAGGGCAAGCTGAAAGACGGCATGTCGAACCTCGACGTGCTGCGCGCGACCTTCCCGGCCGGCACCCTGACCGGCGCGCCGAAGGTGCGGGCGATGGAAGTGATCGATGAACTCGAGCCGGTCAAGCGCGGCATCTATGGCGGCGCCTGCGGCTACCTGTCATTCGGCGGCGAGATGGATGTCGCGATCGCGATCCGCACCGGCGTGATCAAGGACGGCAACCTGTACGTGCAGGCCGCGGCCGGCATCGTGGCCGATTCGATCCCCGAGATGGAATGGCAAGAGACCGAAAAGAAGGCGCGCGCCGTGCTGCGCGCCGCCGAGCAAGTGCAAGATGGCCTGGATGGGGAGTTCTGACATGCTGCTAATGATCGACAACTACGACTCGTTCACCTACAACATCGTGCAGTACTTCGGCGAGCTGGGCGAGGACGTGCGTACCGTGCGCAACGACGAGATCACGATCGACGAAATCGCGGCATTGAAACCCGACCGCATCTGCATCTCGCCCGGCCCGAAGGCGCCCAAGGATGCCGGCATCTCGCTCGACATCCTGCGTGAATTCAAGGGCAAGCTGCCGATCCTGGGCGTATGCCTGGGCCACCAGGCGATCGGCGAAGCCTTCGGCGGCAATGTGATCCGCGCCAAGCAGGTCATGCACGGCAAGACCTCGAGCATCGCCCATATCGGCGAAGGCGTGTTCACCGACCTGCCCAGTCCCTTTACCGTGATCCGCTACCACTCGCTGGCGATCGAGCGTTCTTCGCTGCCGGCCTGCCTCGAAGTGACGGCATGGACCGACGACGGCGAGATCATGGGCGTGCGCCACAAGGACTATGACATCGAGGGCGTGCAATTCCACCCCGAATCGATCCTGTCCGAGCACGGCCACGCCCTGTTCAAGAACTTCCTGACGCGCTGATGCGTCCATGCGTGAGCGCCACTTGCGCGGCGCCGTGCCCTTATTACGCCTAAACGACTGGAACCATCATGCCGATCACTCCACAAGAAGCGCTGCTGCGCTGTATCGAACACCGCGAGATCTTCCACGACGAGATGCTGCACCTGTTCCGCCAGATCATGGCCGGCGAGATGTCGCCGACCATGGTCGCGGCCCTGACCATGGGCCTGCGCGTCAAGAAGGAAACCATCGGCGAGATCACCGCCGCGGCCCAGGTGATGCGCGAGTTCTCGACCAAGGTGCCGATGGCCGACACTACCCACCTGCTCGACATCGTCGGCACCGGCGGCGACGGCGCCAACACCTTCAATATCTCGAGCGCCTCGATGTTCGTGGCGGCAGCCGCCGGCGCGCGCGTGGCCAAGCACGGCGGGCGCAGCGTCTCGTCCTCGTCCGGTAGCGCCGACGTGATCGAAGCCTTCGGCGCCCACATCGACCTGAAACCCGAGCAGATCGCGCAGTCGATCGCCCAGACCGGCATCGGCTTCATGTTCGCTCCCAACCACCACGCGGCGATGAAGCACGTGGCGCCGGTGCGGCGCGAGCTGGGCGTGCGCAGCATTTTCAACATCCTCGGGCCGCTGACCAATCCGGCCGGCGCGCCGAACATCCTGATGGGCGTGTTCCACCCCGACCTGGTCGGGATCCAGGTGCGCGTGCTGCAGCGCCTGGGCGCCGAACATGCGATGGTGGTCTGGGGCCGCGACAATATGGACGAAGTCTCGCTCGGCGCCGGCACCCTGGTCGGTGAACTGGTGAACGGCGAGATCCGCGAATACGAAATCCACCCGGAAGACTTCGGCCTGGCGATGATCTCGAGCCGCAACCTCAAGGTAGCCAATGCCGAGGAATCGAAGGTACGCGTGCTCGAAGCGCTGCGCGGCGAACCGGGTCCGGCGCACGATATCGTGGCCCTCAATGCCGGCACCGCGCTGTATGCGGCCGGCGTGGCCGACTCGATCGAAGCCGGCCTGCACAAGGCGCGCGCAGCGATCGCCTCCGGCGCCGCCATCGCCAAGCTGGAGCAGTTCGTGCAGGTCACGCGCCAGCTCGGCGCGGTCAACTAAACTTATTGCGAGAGCACCGATGTCCGATATCCTGAACAAGATCCTGGCCGTGAAAGCCGACGAAGTGGCCGCGGCGCGCAAGCACCGCGACCTGCTCAGCCTGCGCCGCGACGTCGAAAGCGATCATGCGGCGCGCGCCGCCGTGCGCGGTTTCGAAGCCGGCCTGCGCGCCAGGATCGCCGCTGGCCACGCTGGCGTGATCGCCGAAGTCAAGAAGGCGTCGCCATCGAAGGGCGTGCTGCGCGCCGACTTCCAGCCGGCCGCGATCGCGCACAGCTACGCCGAACATGGCGCGGCCTGCCTGTCGGTGCTGACCGACGTCCAGTTCTTCCAGGGCTCGGTGGACTACCTGCAGCAGGCGCGCGCCGCCTGCGCGCTGCCGGTGCTGCGCAAGGATTTCATGGTCGACCCTTATCAGGTGTATGAAGCGCGCGCGATGGGCGCCGATGCGATCCTGCTGATCGTCGCGGCGCTCGACCACGGCCTGATGGCCGAACTCGAAGCCTGCGCCATGGACCTGGGCATGGACGTGCTGGTCGAAGTGCACGACGGCGCGGAACTCGATGCGGCGCTCAAGCTCAAGACTCCGCTGCTCGGCATCAATAACCGCAACCTGCGCACCTTCGAGGTCACGCTCGACACCACGCTCGGCCTGCTGCCGCGCATTCCGAAGGATCGCCTGGTGGTGACCGAATCGGGCATCCTCGGCGCGGCCGACGTGCAGCGCATGCGCGAGGCCGATGTCCACGCCTTCCTGGTCGGTGAAGCCTTCATGCGCGCGCAAGACCCCGGCCAGGAGCTGCAGCGCCTGTTTGCCTAGGATTGGGGCTTAAGGCAGAGGAACTCCGGATGGTTGGATGAGGTCTAACGGTTACGCCAATACCGGCGCAACCTGCGACCGTCCTGCATCCACCATGAAGACCCATCTTCGCAGCGCATGCTTTCTTTTCGCACTGATCCTGCTCGCGGCACTGGCCGCATGCGGCACATCGACGGCGCCGCCGGCCCCGCAGCCGCCCTCCGACGCGGTGGTCATCTTACTGACACCCGTTCCCGCCCCTCCCACGACACGCACGCTCAACGCCTACAAGGCCGACGTCGCGCGCCACGTCATGCAGCGCAATCCTGAGCGCGTATTCGAGGGAGAATTGCCGCCCATGCTGCCGGCGGTGGTGGTGCTGAACATCACGGTCGACCGCGACGGCCGGCTGCATGACATCCAGGTACAGCGTTCGCGCGATGCAGGCGCCTCCGAGGTCGCGCTGGCATCGCTGCGCCGCAGTGGTCCGCTACCGCCGCCCCATGGCCTGGCGCCGCGACATGCCGACCTGATGACATTTTCCGAGACTTTCCTGTTTGGAGACCGCTACCGCTTCCAGCTACGCACGCTGGCAGGGCCGCAGCGTACAGGCCTGTAGCAGCATCAGTGGCTGTGGCACGATGCCGCCGCCGGGTGGGCAGCATCGTCCTTGGCGCGCATGCTGCAACGCTTGCAGTGGCGGCGATTACGCAGATGCGCGTACAGCAGCATGAACCCGCTGATGACGGCGAACACCGCTTCCGCCTCTTCGCCAAACAGCGGGCTGACGACGAATACGGCGCCCAGAAACATCGCCAGGCCGGCGCAGCCGACCAGCAAGGTGGTCTTGTCGCGGTGCTTCAGGTAGCCAGGCACCAGCGCCAGCAAGACGGGCAAGGTGATTGCCGCGATCAGGGTGTCGTGGAAGGTGTCGTGCGCATGCGCCAGCCCGAGCATCGGAAACGCCAGGATCACGAGCGGCATCGCCATGCAGTGCAGCAGGCACAGGATCGATGCCGCCATGCCGGCGACATCGCCGTATTTGATCAGGGATTTCATGAACCCTGTTCCTTTCTTCGCTAATCGGCGCAGTACTGTGTACTCCACCGGTGGGGTGCGTAGGGTGGACGGCTTCGCCGTCCACGCGTTCAAATCACTGTTGCATCGCGGCGGCGCATCAAATCACTGTTGCATCGCGGCTGCGCCTACGCTTGTCGAACGCGTGGATGGCAAAGCCATCCACCCTACGATGCGATAGCGGATGATCATGCATTCATTCGCCGGCGATGAGTTTCGGTCAGAACAGCACGCGCAGGCCGGCCGTCAGGTTGCGGCCAGTCAGCGGTGCATAATCCTTGATGAAAGAGGTATGGCTATAGGCCAGGCGGTCGGTCACATTATTCAGGCGCACGTACAACTGCGCCGGCAAGTTGCCGATGCGGGTCGAGTAATGCGTGCTGAGGTTGAGCGTCGTGTAGCCGCCGGTCTCGGTTTCGAACTCGGCGATCTTGTCCTGCTTGCCCCTACTTACCAGTTCAGCCAGGCCATTCCATGCGCCCCAGTCGCCTTCGAGCTTGACGCCAAGGCGGTGCGCCGGCGTGCGCGGGATGTCGCGGCTGCCCGGGCCTTCATCGAAACGCGCGCGCACATAGTCGCCGAACACGGTGGCCTTCCACACCGACGACAGATTGTGCGCGACCTCGCCTTCCAGCCCGGTGAAGGTGGCGTCACGCTGGGCGTAATTGATCAGCTGCAGGCCTTCGAACTGGCCGCGCGTCTGCGAATAGATGTAGTCGCCGATCCGGTTGTGGAAGGCGCTGAGCGAAAAAGTCGTCCGGCCGGCGAACTTGCGCAGGGTCAGGTCGAGATTGTTCGAGGTTTCCTTCACCAGGTTCGGATTGCCGATCTCATAGGTGTTGGTGGCCAGGTGCGGGCCGTCGGCGAACAGTTCTTCGGCGGTCGGCAGGCGGTGCGTGTGCGACAGCGAGGTACCCAGCGAGTATTCGGGTGCGAACTTCCACACCGCGCCCAGCGACAGCGAGGTACCGCGCGTGTGGCTGTCCGGCTTGTCCACCTCGACGTCGACGTCCTGCCATTCGTGGCGCACGGCGGCCTCGAAGCGCACATTGCCCAACCGGTATTCCTCGGTCAGGAAGGCGGCGTGTTTCTTGGTCAGCGTCGGTGGCACATAAGCCTCGGCGCCGATGGCCGAGAAATCGCGGCGCGTGGTCTGCAGGCCGAACACGCCATGCCAGCCTTTGACCGGCGCGTGCACGAATTCCAGGCGGCCGTCGTGGCCCTTGTTCTTGAAGGTGGTGGCGACCGCGCTGCCCTCGACTTCGTCGTGGATGTAGTCGGTGAACGAGGCGCGCAGGCGCACCCGCTCGATGCCGGCCACCGGATTGCGGTATTCGCCGCGCACATCCCAGCGTTCGCTGTCCAGGTCCACCACCGGCGCCTCGATCTGGCCCGCTTCGTTCTCGAAGCCGTGGCCAGGCAGGCCGTACTGGCCGCGCTCCTTGGTGAAGGCGGCGCCCAGGTAGCCATCCTTGCCGACCCATGAGAGGCCAACGGTGCCGGTCTCGGTTTCCTTGTAACTGCCGGGGACGCGGCGGCCGCCTTCCCAGTCCTTGCCGACGCGGTAGTCATCGGCATCGCGCTTGACGCCCTCCACGTGCAGGGCGACGTTGCCGCTGCCGGTGGTCAGCTCGAAGGCGCCGGTCTTTTCGCGGGCGGCCGAATTGGCGCGCACCTCGGCACTGCCTTCCAGGCCGTTCTGCGGCATCGCGGTCGGCACCTTGCGGTCGATGATGTTGACCACGCCGCCCACGGCGCCGCCGCCATAGGCCAGCGCCGATGGGCCGCGCAGGACTTCGATGCGCTCGGCCAGCACCGGCTCGAAAGCAACGGCGTGATCGGGGCTGATGGTCGATGCGTCCTGGATTTCGGACCCGTCGGACAGGATCTTGACGCGCGGGCCATCCATACCGCGAATGATCGGGCGGCTGGCGCCGGCGCCGAAGTGGCTTGAGGTAATGCCCGGCATGCTCGACAAGGTTTCGCCCAGGGTCGACTGGCGGGTACGCACCAGCTCATTGCCGCCGAGCGAGGTCACCGGCGTGACCATGTCGTCGCTTGCCACGCCCAGGCCACTGGCGGACACGACGACGGTCGCGGGCACCCCGCCCGACTGCGCGTGGGCGGTGGCGGCCAGCGGGCCGCCAAGGACCAGGGCGCAAGCCAGTGCGAGCGGCGTACGCTTGCCAGTGAAGTCAGTCATGGGAAATCCTTGATTAGTCAAATCTAATGATAACCGATTATCGTTAAGGATTCAACGCGGTACTGCAATCGGGCGCGGCCACGAAAAAACCGGCGCGAGGCTGGCGATGCCTCGCGCCGGTCGATTGGCGGTGTTGTGTGCGTTAGAAGATGACGCGAATCCCCGCCGTCAGATTGCGGCCGGTCAGCGGCGCGGCGTTCTTGATGAACGAGGTGTGGCTATACGCCAGTTCGTCGGTCAGGTTGTTCAGGCGCGCATAGAACTGGGTCGGCACGCCGCCGATGCGGGTCGAGTAATGGGCGCCGATATTGAGCATGTTATAGCCCGCGGTTTCGGTCTCGTACTCGGCCAGCTTGTCCTGCTTGCCCACCCGGTACAGCTCGACCATGCCATGCCACGCGTTCCAGTCGCCGTCGAACTTGACGCCGATGCGCGAGGCCGGGATGCGCGGCAGGTTGCGGCTGCCCTGGCCCTCCTCGAAACGGGCGCGCACATAGTCGCCGAACACGGTCGCGCTGATCGTCGGGGTCAGCTTCTGGCGGATCTCGCCTTCCAGGCCGGTGAAGGTGGCGTCGCGCTGGGTGTACTCCACCAGCTGGAAGCCTTCGTGGTTGTCCAGCGTATGCGCGTAGATATAGTTGTCGACCCGGTTGTGGAAGGCGCTGACCGAGAACGTGGTGTCGCCTTCGAACTTGCGCAGGGTAAGGTCGACGTTGTTCGAGGTTTCCTTTTCCAGGTCCTGGTTGCCGACTTCATAGGTGGCGGTGGCCAGGTGCACGCCGTCGGCATACAGCTCCTCGGCGGTCGGCAGGCGGTGGCTGCGCGACAGCGACGCGCGCAGCGAGTATTGCGGCGCCAGCTTCCATACGGCGCCGACCGAGGCCGAGGTGCCGCGCGCATCGGTGTCGCGCAGGCCCGGCGCCTCAACCGCGATGTCTTGCCACTCGTGGCGCAGGCCGGCCTCGAAGCGCCAGTTGTCCAGCTTGTATTCCTCGGTCAGGAAGGCGGCGTGTTTCTTGGTGAGGGTCGGCGGCACATACGCTTCTTCGCCGATGGCGGAGAAGTCGCGGCGCGTGGTCTGCAGCCCGAACACGCCGCGCCAGCCGGCGATCGGCGCGTGCACCGCTTCCAGGCGCGCATCGTGGCCCTTGTTGCGGAACGAAGTCGAGACCACGTTCTCTTCCAGTTCGTCGTGCACGTATTCGGTGAACGAGGCACGCATGCGCACGCGCTCGATGCCAGTCACCGGGTTGCGGTACTCGCCGCGGATGTCCCAGCGCTCGCTGTCGAGCTTCACGATCGGCACGCCATGTTCGTGGTCGTGGTCATGGTCATGGCCTTCCTCGCCATGGTCGTGGCCGTGTTCCTCTTCTTCCTCATGGCCATGGCCGCCGCAATGCAGGTGGTCGCCATGCGGGTGGCAGCTCGCGAAATCATGGCTATGGCCCGGAATGCCGTACTCGGTGCGCTCCTTGGTGAAGGCGGCGCCGATATAACCGTTCTTCCCGATCCACGACAGGCCGACGGTGCCGGTCTCGGATTCCTTGTAGCTGCCGTTCACGCGGCGGCCTTCATCCCAGTCCTTGCCGACGCGGTAATCGTCGGCATCGCGCTTGACGCCTTCGAGATGCAGGACCAGGTTGCTGCCGGCGGCGGTGGTGAATTCGAAGGCGCCGGTCTTTTCGCGGGCCGCCGAATTGGCGCGCACTTCGGCGCTGCCTTCCAGGCCGTTCTCCGGCATCGCGGTCGGGATCTTGCGGTCGAGGATATTGACCACCCCGCCCACCGCGCCGCCGCCATAGGCCAGGGCCGACGGACCGCGCAGCACTTCGATGCGCTCGGCCAGCACAGGTTCAAACGCAACCGCGTGGTCGGGGCTGATGGTCGAGGCATCCTGGATCTCGGCGCCATCGGACAGGATCTTCACGCGCGGGCCATCCATGCCGCGGATCACGGGACGGCTGGCGCCGGCGCCGAAGTGGCTCGAGGTGATGCCGGGCTGGTGGGCCAGGGTTTCACCCAGCGTCGATTCACGGGCCCGTACCAGCTCGCTGCCGCCGAGCGACGTCACCGGCGTGATCATATCGTCGTCCACCACGCCCAGGGCGCTGGCCGATACCACCACGGTCGGCACGCTGTCCGGATCCGACGCCGCGCGGCTGGTCGTCTGGGCATGGACGGCCAGGGGCGCGCCAAAGGCCAGCATCAGCGCCAGGGTCAGCGGCGTACGTTTGCAGGAAAAGTCGGACATGGTGGTTCCTCGAGATAGATGACAGGATGCCTATGTGGCGATAACGATAAGCCGTTATCATTAGCAATGAAATGATAAGTCATTATCATTAAGCATTCAACCGCTTTTTTGATCCCGCTTTGCGCTTTGAGGTATCCTTCGCCTATGCAACGCAATACACGCCAAAAATCCGCCATCCTGCATGCGATCGAGCATGCGCAGCGCCCGCTGTCGCCACAAGAGATCCTGGATGAAGCTAGCCGCGAGGTCAGCCAACTGGGCATGGCGACCGTCTATCGCAACCTGAAGTCGCTGGTCGACGACGGCGCGCTCAAGGTCGTTACCCTGCCGGGCGAAGGCGCGCGCTACGAATCGACCAGCGCGGCCGAGCACCACCACCATCACTTCCAGTGCACCGCCTGCCAGCGCGTGTTCGACGTGCACGCCTGCCCCGGCGACATCGAGCACATGGCGCCCAAGGGCTTCAGCGTCGAAAGCCACGAGCTGACCCTGTACGGCCGCTGCGCCGACTGCCTCAAGTCCTGACAAAAAAACGGCCGGTGCGCAAGCGACCGGCCGTTTTCATATAGTCGATGTGCTGTTTATTTTCCGAGCACGTTGAGCACGGCCAGCGTCATGGCCTGGGCGCCGGTCTTGATCGACGGTTCCGGCACCGGGGCATAGAACGGCGAGTGGTTGAAGGCGATCGGCTTGCCGCCTTCGCGTTCGGCTTCGGCCACTACCTTCGGGTCATACACGCCGGTAAAGAAGAACATCGACGGCACGCCTTCGTTGGCGTACAGCGAGAAGTCTTCGCTGGCGGTCATCGCCGGCATGCGCACCGCCTTGTCGGCGCCAAACGCTTCCTTGAACACCACCTCGGTCTTGTTGACCAGCTCGGTGCTGTTGACGATGGCCTGGCCACCGCCGCCGATCAGCATATCGGGCTTGGGCGCACCGGCCATCGCGGCCGAGCCTTCGGCCACGCGACGCACGCCTTCGAGCAGCTTGGCGCGCACCGACGGGCTGTACGAGCGGATGGTGCCGCGCACCTGCACGCTGTCCGGGATGATGTTGCCGACCGTGCCGCCCTGGATGGCGCCGACCGTCACCACGCCGAATTCCTTCGGATCCTTCTCGCGGCTGACCACGGTCTGGACGTCGACCACGAAGCGCGCCGCGATCGCCACCGGATCGATGGTCTTATCGGGCGCCGAGCCATGGCCGCCACGGCCCTTGAAGGTGATCTCGAGCCAGTCCGAGTTGGACGATACCGGGCCGTCGTTGAAGCCCACCGTGCCATACGCCAGCGGCCAGGAATGCAGGGCGAAGGCGTAATCCGGTTTCGGGAAGCGCTTGAATAGGCCGTCGTCGAGCATGGCCTTGGCGCCCGAGACGATTTCCTCGGCCGGCTGGCCGATGAAGACCAGGGTGCCCTTCCACTGCGATTTCAATTCGACCAGGGTGCGCGCGGTGCCCAGCCAGCTGGCCATGTGCACGTCGTGGCCGCAGCTGTGGGTCACGAAGGTCTCGCGGCCCTCGCTGGTGGCGCGCGCCCGGCTGGCGTACGGCAGGCCGGTCTTTTCTTCCATCGGCAGGCCATCCATGTCGGTGCGTACCAGGACCGTCGGGCCGGCGCCGTTCTTGAGCACCGCCACGATACCGGTCTTGCCGACCTTCTCGGTGACCGTGAAGCCCAGTTTCTTCATCTCGGCCGCCAGTTTGCCGGCGGTGCGCACTTCCTGGAAGGCGATCTCGGGATGGGCGTGCAGGTCTTTATAGATCGCGTCCAGCCACGGATACATGGCGTCGACCCTGGCGACGACGTCGTTCTTGAGCGGTGCGGCCTGCTGGGCCAGGGCGGGGGGCGCGGACAGTGCCAGCGAGGCGGCCAGGGCGGCCGCCGCGGCGATACGGGTAAGTGTCATGGGATGCTTGTGGTTAGGGAGAATCTTGGAATTACACCGCGCTGGGCCGCTTGATCGCCGCCGATTTGCGCCCCGCCACCGCCTGCGACAGGGCGATGCACGGCACGCGGTCGGCCTGCAGCGTGACGTCGAAGGCCATCAGCTCGTCGCGCCGGAAGGCGTGCACGGTCACGCGGTCGCCGACGCGGTAGCGCGCCAGCAGGGTGTCGACGTTGGGCGGATTGCCGTTCACGCGCAGGCCGTCGATCGCGATCACGACGTCGAGCGCCGACAGGCCGGCCTGGTGGGCGGCGCCACCCTCGTGGACCTGGGTCAGCTTGGCGCCGAGCGGGTCGCGGCCGATGCCGGCGTCGAGCGACACCTTGCCGCCCTTGCGCTCGTCGCTCAGTTTCACGCCCAGCGG
Organism: Massilia puerhi; assembly: GCF_009861485.1. NCBI lineage: Bacteria > Pseudomonadati > Pseudomonadota > Betaproteobacteria > Burkholderiales > Oxalobacteraceae > Massilia > Massilia puerhi. The sequence continues at coordinate 18,490 of NZ_WOFW01000001.1, forward strand.
CGCATACAGCTTGGCCAGGGGCAGGTCGTCAGTGCCGCGCACATAGCGTTCGAACATCGATTTGAGTTTGAGGCCGCTGACTTCGTCGAACAGCGCCTCGACCTCTTGCTCGGTCACGCCACGGCCGGCGCCGTTGTAGAAGTCGCGGCCATAGCGTTCCCACAGCGCCAGCATGATGTCGTCCAGCGACCGGGCGCCATTGGTCCTGGCGCGGATGGTGAGGTCGAAGGCCAGCGCGATCAGCGAACCCTTGGTGTAGTAGCTGATGATCGCATTGGGCGAGTTCTCGTCCTGGCGGTAGTACTTGCTCCAGGCGTCGAAGCTCGAATCGGCCACGCTTTGCTTGAGGCGTCCGCTGCCGCGCAGCACGCCGCCGATGGTCTTGGCCTGCAATTTCAAATACGTGGCTTCGCCGATGATCCCGGCGCGCACCAGCATCAGGTCGTCGTAGTAGCTGGTGAAGCCTTCGAACAGCCACAGGAGCGGCGTGTAGTTCTCGGCCTGCAGGTCGTAGGGGGCGAATACGGCCGGCTTGATGCGCTTGACGTTCCAGGTGTGGAAATACTCGTGGCTGCACAGGCCCAGGAAGCGCAGGTAGCCTTCACTTGGCTCGGCCGCCTTGGGCGTGGCCAGGCTCGGCAGGTCGGCGCGGGCGCAGATCAGGGCGGTCGAGGCGCGGTGTTCGAGGCCGCCATAGCCATCGCCCACCGCCATGGTCATGAACACGTAGCGTCCGAGCGGGGCGCGCCTGGTCTCCGGTTCGAAGAAGGCGATCTGGGTTTCGCAGATCGCCTTCAGGTCGGCCTGCAGGCGCGCCATGTCGAGGTTGGGCACGCGGCCGGTGATCACGATATCGTGCGCCACGCCGTGGGCCTCGAAGGTGGCCAGCTCGAAGTCGCCCATCTCGACCGGATGGTCGATCAGTTCATCGTAGTTGGCGGCGGCGTAGACGCCGAAGCCATAGCGCCTGGCGCCAGCTTCGGGCATCGCGGTGGCCACGCGCCAGGTCTTGGCCGACGGGTCGAGCGGGCGCTGGATATCGACCCGGTGCGCCAGCGTTTCTTGTCCCAGCACGCGCAGGAATACGCTGGTGCCATTGAAGAAACCATGGGTCTGGTCGAGGTGGGCGGCGCGCACCGACAGGTCCCAGGCATAGACTTCGTAGTGCAGGGTCAAGGGTCCGGCGGTCGGCGCCGCGCGCCACGCGTGTTTATCGAGCTTGGTGAGCGCGACGACCCTCGCCTCCCCTTCGCCGCTCTCGGCGCGGATGCGCACGATATTGCGCGCGAACTCGCGGATCATGTAGCTGCCCGGGATCCAGGCCGGCAGCGCGAACACCTGGCCGTCGGGATCGGGATTGGCGACCGTGACGGTCACATTGAACAGGTGACCGGCCAGGTCCTTGGGAACGATGGTGTAGTCGATTGCGCTCTGCTTCTTCTGCGATGGCTTTTTCATGATCTTTTTGTAGGGTCTCTCGGGACGCGCCGAATGGGCATAGTGTAATCGATCGGGCCAGGCAAAACTTCCGCCATGCGTGGTGGATGCCTGGCGCGCAGCCTATCCAGGCAGGTCAACTGGGGAATCGATGTCGCGCAGGATGCCGCAGTCAAGCACGGCGATCGTGGTCACCGGGCAGCTTGCCAGCAGGCCCCGCGCGCCCTGGTCGCCCTCCAGCGCCAGCAGGGCATCGCGGTGCGCGGCGCCGAAGGCGACCGGGTTGCCGCGCCGGCCCTCGAATAGCGGCGCGGCGATGGCGGCGCCGTCGTCGATCGCCGCGCCGAGTGCGCGCAGGGTGGATGGGGCGACGAAAGGCATGTCGCCCAGCGCCACCAGCCACCCCTGCCCGGGCGGCTGGTCGTGCAGCGAGTAGCCGATCGCATGCGCCAGCGAGAGACCCATGCCGCCGTCGGCGTCAGGGCAGACCGTGACTTCGCAGCCGAGCTGGCGCAGCAGCTCGCCTGCCCCGCCATCGTTCGGCGCCACCACCGCCACCACGCGCGCGCATACGGCCAGCAAGGTGCGCGCACTGGCGCCGAGCACCGGCTCGCCGCCGGGCAGGCGTTGCAACAGCTTGTTGCGCTCCCCCGAGGGATCGAAGCGGCGGCCGCGGCCCGCGGCCAACAGGATGCCAGTCAGCGCCATCGGCTCATGCTTGCAGCGCCACGGCGGCATCCTTGATGGCCGCGCGGATCCGCTGGTAGGTGCCGCAGCGGCACAGGTTGCCGCTCATGGCGTTATCGATGGCGGCATCGTCCGGATGCCGGTTGGCGCGCAGCAGGGCGACGGCGCTCATCACCTGGCCGCTCTGGCAATAGCCGCACTGGGGCACGTCGTGGCGCACCCAGGCGTCCTGGACGGCCTTGCCGACCGGGTCGGATTCCATCGCTTCGATGGTGGTGATGCGCTGGCCCACGACCGCCGCGATCGGGGTGACGCAGGCGCGGATCGGCGCGCCGTCCAGGTGCACGGTGCAGGCGCCGCACAAGGCGGCGCCGCAGCCGAACTTGGTGCCGGTGAGATCGAGGTTGTCGCGCAGCGCCCACAGCACGGGCGTGGCGGGATCGGCATCGAGCTGCAGGTCTCTTCCGTTGATGTTCAAGGTCAGCATGAACGCACTCCCTGGCTGGACGACAACCGTGATCGGCCGCTGGCGACCGGCTTATTTTGCCGGCTTGGCTTCCAGCGCATCGAACTTGGCCTCGAGCGCCTTCAGGTCGATCGCGCCCGGGATGCGGGTGCCGTCGGCGAAGAAGATGGCCGGGGTGCCGGTGATGCGCAGCTTCTGGCCGAGCGCCAGCACCTTGTCGTTCGGCGATTCGCAGGCAGCCGGGGTCGCCGGCGGCACTTTACCGCTGATCATCCAGTCATCCCAGGCCTTGTTGCGGTTCGGCGCGCACCAGATATTCTTCGATTTCGTGAACGAATCCTCGGACAGGATGTTGTACAGGAAGGTGTAGATGGTGACGTTGTCGATGTCCTTGAGCGTGGTCTGGCGCAGGCGCTTGCAGTAACCGCAGTTCGGGTCTTCGAACACCGCGATCACGCGCTTGCCGTTGCCCTTGACCTGCTTGAGCGCCATCTCGAGCGGCAGGTCGCTGAACTTGATCTTGTTGATGTCATCCAGGCGTTCGCGCGTGAGGTTGCGCGAACTCTTGACGTCGTATACCTGGCCGATCACCAGAAACTCGCCCTTCTTGTCGGTATACAGGATGTCGCCCGCGACCCGCACTTCATACAGGCCGCCATACGGCGTCTCTTTGACCGACTCGATCTTGGCGCCGCCCAGGTGCGGCTCGAGCGCCTTCTTGATGCTGGCTTCGACCGTGTTCTGCGCATCGACGCACGACGCGAGCAGTGCGGTCGCCAGCAATACGGCGAGCTTCATTTTGACCATGCTTGAATTCCTCAGATTATGACTTGCCCATTGCATGCGCCATCAGGCGCCGCTTCACTGCCGGCATTTTATCAAGCAAGTTGAGCCCGATATTGCGCACCACGCGCAGCGGTTCCAGGTTGGCGCCGAACAGGCGCTCCAGGCCGTCGGTGGCGAGTTGCATCATGACTACCTCTTCCTTGCGCTTGCGCGCGTAGCGCGCCAGCACCCGCTCGTCGCCGATGGCGCGCCGCTCCTCGCGCTCGCGCACGGTGGCCAGCAGGTCGACCACGTCGCCGAAGCCCAGGTTCATGCCATGGCCAGCCAGCGGATGCACGGCGTGGGCGGCGTCGCCCACCAGCGCCACCCGCGGCGCGACGATCGCATGCGGCTTGACCAGCGCCAGCGGCACTGCGGCCACCGTCTCGGGCTGCAACGGGCGCAGGGCGCCCAGCTTGTCGTCGGCATACTCGCCGAGCCGGATCGCCAGTTCGCCCAGCGACTCGTCCATCAGGGTATCGGCCAGGGTCTCGGGCGCCGACCACACCAGCGAAACGCGGTTGCCCGGCAGCGGCAGCAGCGCGATGATGCCGTCGGCGCAGGTGAACCACTGGTGGGCCACGCCGTGGTGTGGCTTGTCGCAGGCGAAATTGGTGACGATGGCGCGCTGGTGGTACATGCGGTAGTCCACGCCGATATCGCATTGCCCGCGCACCCAGGATTCGCGGCCGTCGGCCCCGACCAGCAGCGCGCATTCGATGCGGCGGCCATCGTCCAGGCGCAACGCGGCGCCTTCGTCGCTGCAGCTCAGCTCGCAGGCGCGGCCTTCGATCCGCTGCACGTTGTGGGCGAACTTGAGGGCGGCATCGAGCGCCTGGTTAAGGTTGTGGTCTTCGACGATCCAGGCCAGGGTGCCGACCCGGGCCCCGAACGCGTCGAACCCGAGGTTGCCGCCATTCTGGCCATCGCCATGCACATCCATCGCATCGACCGCGGCCACCCGCGCCAGGTCGAGGGCGCCCCATACCTTGAGCGAGGCCAGCAGGTCGTGGGCGGTGTGGTTGAGCGCATAGACACGCACGTCCCACGGACGCTCCGCGGCCGAGGCCGTTGAGGCAGGCTGCGCCTCGCTGCCCGGACGCGCGGGTGGCGCCAGCAGGGTCACGCGATGCCCGGCCTGGGCAAAGCCGAGGGCGGTGGTCTTGGCGATGGCGCCATTGCCGACGATGCAGACATCGGTCCGGGTGGTGGAGGTCGTGAGCGTGGTCATGGGGGCATTATAGCGATATGCCAATGCCGCACCGGATCGTGTCGTCTGTCGTCGCGTTGCGCTGTCGCTGGCGCGATAGGCTGGGAAATCGGCGCTGCCGACTACATATGGTGGACGGCTCTGCCGTTCACGCGTTCAACCCCTGCATGCGTCGCCGGCACCGTGACGTAGGGTGGACGGCTCTGCCGTCCACGCGTCCAGATCGAGGACGCGCAATCATAGCGCATGCCCATATCACAAACGCGTTGCAACAATGGGGGCGTTAGCAACGCGTGCGTTAGCTGGCGTGCGTGCGTTGGCGTGCGTGCGTTGGCTGAACGCGTGGACGGCGTAGCCGTCCACCCTACCCTAACAATTGCATCAACATTGCAGCAACTAGTACTTGCGCAACCGAAAATCGCTGGCTATAATCATGCCTCTCTTGGCCTGGTAGCTCAGTTGGTAGAGCAGAGGATTGAAAATCCTTGTGTCGGTGGTTCGATTCCGCCCCGGGCCACCAAGATTCAGAAAACGCCACCTTCGGGTGGCGTTTTTGCATTCCGAGGCCAGCCATGCACACACTTCCCCCCTGCCCCCAATGCCAATCGGCCTACACCTACGAAGACGGCGCTGGCCAGTATGTTTGCCCGGAATGCGCCCATGAGTGGCCAGTCCAGGCCGCAGACGCCGCCGCCAGCGACGGCGTGCGCGTCTACAAAGATGCTTCAGGCAATATCCTCCAGGATGGCGACACCGTCACCGTGATCAAGGACCTGAAACCCAAGGGTTCGGGCGGCGTGATCAAGCAGGGCACCAAGGTCAAGAATATCCGCCTGGTCGATGCCGACCACGACATCGACTGCAAGATCGACGGCTTCGGCGCCATGAGCCTGAAGACGGAGTTCGTGCGCAAGGTGTAAATACCTTCTTGCGCACTATCCCTGCGCAAGCCTAGCCAAGCTGCGCTGCAACAGGCTCCGTCCACTGGCGCCACCATGCGCCTTGCGCCAACCATATGCGCCACCCGCCATTGGTCATGCGCCGTCCGCCGTTTACCTTCCGCCGTTTGCCCTCCGCCTTTTGCCGTGTGGCGTACGCCGGGGCCTAGTGCAAGGCGCCCGCCGCCTCGCGGGTGAGCACGATCTCGAGGTATTCGGCCGGCGCCACCATCGAGTCGGGCCCGGCCGTATTAAAGCGGTCGATCAGGGCCAGCAAATCTTGTTCCAGCGCGTCGGCCGCGCTTGGCGTCAGGGCCGCGAACGCCCGGTTCAGCGGGCCGTAGTAATCGCGGAAGACATGCACCCAGTGCGTGGGCGACGCATAGCGGAAGTTGAACATCTTGCGCGTGATGCGCGCCTGGAGCGCATCGGCGCTGAACAACTGGCGCACATGGTCTTCGTTCCCCCACAATAGCGGCGACACCAGCCCGGCCGGCGGCGGCATGTGCTTGCCGACCGCCTTGAACAATTGGCCGATGAAACCCTCGGGCGTCCAGTTGGCCATGCCGATGCGTCCGCCGGGCCGCACCACGCGCCGTATCTCGGCGGCGGCGCGCGCCTGGTCGGGCGCGAACATGACGCCAAAGGTGGACAGGGCGACATCGAAACTGGCGTCCGGGAAAGGCAGCGCCTCGGCGTCGGCCTCGCGGAAATCGATCGCCAGGCCTTCGGCGGCGGCGCGTGCCCTGCCTTTCTCGAGCAGTGCCGGCACGTAGTCGGTGGAGGTGACGCGGGCGAAGCGGCGCGCCGCGGCCAGCGTGGCGTTGCCATTGCCGGCGGCAATGTCGATGACGCGCTCGCCGGCGCGCACGTCGGTGGCCTCGGCGAGTAGCTCGCCGACGATCTGCAGGGTAACGCCGACGACAGCGAAATCGCCGCTGGCCCAGGTGGCCTGCTGGCGCTGCTTGATAGCGGCGAGGTCGGGCCCGGGGGTGGCGGGGCCAGCCGGTGTCGATGAGGTGGGTTGGACTGGATTGGTCATGATCGAACCTCCTGGAACAGAGATGTTTTCAATATGACTGGCCATGCCGCCTTCCGGTTCGCCACTGCACCTTGTGCCTCCTCAATCCAGTAGCGGGAATTCGACCGGCCGACTAAACTCCAATGACAAAGCAGGCACCACTTGCTGCGTCGACTCTGTGAGGAGCCCGTCAATGATACGCCTTCTTGTCCCACGTGGCGTTGCTGCCGTTGCCGCATTGCTCATTCTTGCCATTGGCGTCATCGGCGCAGTGGCGCTGGCCGCCATGCCGTCGCTCTGGTCGGGCCGCGGCACGGCCTATACCGATTTCGATCCATTGTTCGCTGGCACCAACGGCGCCAGTTGTGCGCCGGCACGCGCGGGCGCACCGCCGCTGCTGGCCCATCTGGTGCGGGCCCAGGCCCAGGCGCAGGTCCAATCCCAGGCCCAGGCCCGCGGCCAGGCCCAACCCCAGCCTGAAACCCGCCCCTTCGCACCCGGCCAGCAGGCCCCGGCCACGGCCACGGCCGGCGACAAAGTTGCCGCCAGGCCGGGCAAGGCCGCCCCGCCGCCCCTGTACGACAATCTCGGCAAGCTGCACGTGCCGGTCACCACCACCAGCAAGCGCGCCCAGGCCTATTTCGACCAGGGCATCCGCCTGACCTTCGCGTTCAACCATGCCGAGGCGGCGCGCGCCTTCCGCGCCGCGCAAGACGCCGACCCCAACTGCGCCATGTGCTACTGGGGCGAGGCGCTGGTGCTGGGCCCCAACATCAATGCCCCCATGTTTCCCGAGGCCGTCGCACCGGCAGTGGCCGCCGCGGCCGAGGCCAGCCGCCTGGCGCCGCGCACCCGGCCCGAAGAGCAGGCCGTGATCCGCGCCGTGGCACGGCGCTACAGCGCCGATCCCGGCGCCGACCGGGCCGCGCTCGACAAGGCCTATGCCGATGCCATGGCCGAGGCCGCGCGCAGCTTCCCGACCCATGACACCATCCAGGTGCTGTTCGCCGAATCGCTGATGGACTTGTCGCCCTGGGATTACTGGGCGGCCGGCGGCGCCCAGCCCAAGAACCGCACTGCCGAGCTGGTCGCGGCGCTCGAAAAGGTTCTGGCGCGCAACCCGACCCATGCCGGAGCCGCCCACTATTACATCCATGCGATGGAAGCCTCGACCCGGCCAGAGAAAGCCCTGCCTGCCGCCCGCGTGCTGGCCAGCCAGATCCCGGGCGCCGGGCACATTGTCCACATGCCCTCGCACATCTATTACCGCCTGGGCATGTACCGCGAAGCGCTGCGCTCGAACGTCCTGGCGGTGGCCACCGACGAGCGCTACTTCGCCGGAGCGGCCAGCGATCCCGTCTACCGGGGCGCCTATTACCCGCACAATATCCATTTCGTGATGGTGTCGGCCCTGATGGGTGGCGACGGTCGTACGGCGCTCGAAGCTGCGGGCAAGCTCGACAAAGTGATCACGCCCGAGCTGTTAAAAGCCATTGGCGCGCTGCAGCCGGTCAAGTCGGCGCCCTATTTCGCGCATGTCCAGTTCAGCGATGCGGATACCCTGCTCGCCCTGCCGGATCCCGGGCCCGAGTTCGTGCTGGTGCAGGCGATGTGGCACTACGCCCGCGCTGTCGGCCACGCGCGCAAGGGCGACTTCGATGCGGCCACGCGCGAGGTCGCGGCGCTCGACAAGATCGAAAAAAGCGGGGATTTCAAGGCCGTGAATGACTGGAATATTCCCGGCAAAGACATTGTCCAGACGGCCCGCTCAGTGGCGCAGGCCCGGATCGCCGATGCGCGGGGCGATTTGCCGCGCGCGATCGGCGCCTACCGCAATGCGATCGCGGTGCAGGATGCACTGCCCTATATGGAACCGCCCTACTGGTACTACCCGGTGCGCCAGTCACTCGGCGTGGCGCTCTTGCGTAGTGGGCAGCCAGATGCCGCAGAAAAAGTATTCCGCGATTCACTGGCACGCACTCCAAGCAATGGCTGGGCGCTGCGAGGCTTGATGGAGGTGTATCGCCAGCGCGGTGACGAAGCCGCACTTGCTGCAGTGCAGAAGCAATTTGCGACCACCTGGCTGGGCAAATCGGAGGGCCCAGCCCTGTCGGCACTCTGACAGGCAATCTCCGGCTCAACCATGCGCTGTGCACGCAAATCAGGCGACACAGCAAGCCAGTTGTCATTTAAGCTAGGAGCCCACATATCCATTAGAGGTTCCGATGATCGCCAAGCCTTCGTTCTTCGCGTCGTGCGCCGTCCTGGTCCTGTCCGGCCTGTGCGCCGTCCCGGCGCTGGCAGCGAGCGCCGCCCGTCCGCTGCAGCCGATCGATACGCTCGTGGTGCCACGCTATATGGGCGTCTGGTACGAGATCGCGAAATTCCCCAACGATTTCCAAAAAAAGTGCGTCGGCGATACTACCGCCACCTATAACGTGGGCGAGGATGGACGGGTGCAGGTGGTCAACCGCTGCCGTACCGCCGATGGCAGCTCCGACGTGGCCGATGGCGTCGCCCGCCAGCTCGGCGGCGCGACCTCGCCCAAGCTCAAGGTGCGCTTCGCACCGGCATTCCTGTCCTTCGTTCCGATGGTGTGGGGCGACTACTGGGTAATCGACCTCGACGAAAAATACCAGCTGTCCGCCGTGAGCGAGCCCAAGCGCGAATACTTGTGGATCCTGTCGCGCACACCCCAGGTCGCCCCCGCCGACTACGACGCCCTGCTCACGCGCCTGACGGCCCAGGGGCTGGATGTTTCCAAGCTGGTACGCACCCCACAAACGCAACTGCAACAGCCGGCGCCATAAAAAGCCAGGCGCCGATGCCGCCATCGTGCACGGCTTCATCACGCCTGGAAATCCCTGCCGCCGTCCCCATCTTCAACAACAGCATGACGCAGTCGTCACGCCAACGCCCCGTTGGCGATTTTGCTTTTTAGAAGAATGTTCACATTGCCAAACCTGTACGCCGGCACCGCCGTCGTGGTATCCAGCCTGCTGGCGCCCAATGTCCAGGCCCTGCCCGCTCCCGCCAGCAACGCCGATCCGCTGGCGGCGTCCGTCAACGCCTACCGTGCCGCGCCCGGCGCCTGCGACGGCAGTCCCGCGGCGCCCGTCGTCGCGCTCACCCAGCAGCCGGCCCTGGCCGGGCTGCGCATCGGCGCCGGCACCTTCATCGAGTCCGCCCTGGAGCGCGCCGGCTATGCCGTCGAGGAGGCGCAGGCGGTCCATGTCACCGGTCCCGAAGATGCCCAGGCCGCCATGACCGTGCTGGCGCGGACCTACTGCAAGGTATTGCTGAGCGATCGTTTCTCGGCGGTGGGCAGCTATCGCGAAGGGACGACCTGGACCGTCGTACTGGCACGTCCGGCCCCACCGCTGCCATCCATGACCTATCCCGACTGGCGCGAGGCCGGCCGCGAAATCCTGGATGAAGTCAACCAGGCGCGCGCCAGCGCCCGGGCCTGCGGCGACCAGTCCTTCAAGGCGGCCCCGCCCCTGGCCTGGAATCCCGCGCTGGGCAACGCCGCGCTGGCCCATAGCCAGGACATGGCGACGCGCCGCTACTTCAGCCACCACGCCCGGGACGGCAGCCAGGCCGCCGAGCGCGCGCTGCGCGCCGGCTATACCTGGCGCCGGGTCGGCGAAAACATCGCCTTCGGCCAGCGCTCGCCGCGCGAGGCCGTCGAGGGCTGGCTCGACAGCCCCGGCCACTGCGCCAACATCATGAACCGCGACTTCACCGAGATGGGCGCCGCCTACGGCGTCACCCCGCAACGGCAGGCCGGCATCATCTACTGGACCCAGGTCTTCGGCACGCCGCATTAGGCGGGCCAAGCGCATCCGCCGACATGGCGGCCGCCAAGCCTGCCCCGCTTTCGTCCCGGATTGCGCGCGTGGCGTGCCTCCCGCAAAAGCTGCTTCGGATAGACTGCCTTTCAACATCAACCTCCCGCCGCGCTGTGCCGGCCCAGCCCCATGATCCAGTCCCAACCACGACTCGGCCTCGTCTGCATTACCGTGTCCAAGGACGTGCGCTACCGCGCGCTCACGCGCAAGCGCCTGCTCGAGCATGCCGAGGATGGCCAGCGGCGCGTGCTCGAAGACATTTACCGCGACAATATCCAGACCCTGGACAACGCCCTGCGCTACTGCGAGCGCGAAGGCATCGCCCTGTACCGCATGCCGTCCTCGATCTTTCCGTTTGCCGACACGCCATCCGGCCTGGACATCCTGCAACAGTTCAAGGAAACCCTGGGCCGCTCGGGCCGGCGCGCGATCGAGCGCGGCATCCGCCTGGTGATGCATCCCGATCAGTTCGTGGTGCTCAGTTCGGATTCGGACGACGTGGTCGCCAATAGCGTCAAGATCTTGCAGATGCACGCCGACATCATGGATTTGCTGGACCAACCCCGCTCGCCGTGGGCGCTGCTGGAAATCCATGGCGGCAAGGCCGACCGCGAAGACAAGCTGGTCGCGCGCATCGCCGAACTGCCGGACGCGATCCGCTGCCGCATCGGCCTGGAGAACGACGAGTACGCCTACAGCGCCGACGAGATCCACGCGGTCTGCGTGCGCGCCGGCGTGCCGATGGTATTCGACGCCCACCACCACATCGTGCACGAAAAACTGGACAGCTACGAGCACCCGAGCGTGGCCGCGATGGTGGCCAAGGCACGCGCCACCTGGCCCGATCCGGCGCAGCAACTGGTGCACATCTCGAATGGCCGCGAAGGCTTCAACGACCGCCAGCATTCAGACCTGATCGCGACCATGCCCTCGTCCTATCTCGAGGCGCCATATATCGAGATCGAGGCCAAGCTCAAGGAAGAAGCGATCCGCGGCCTGGATGGCTGGTGCACGCGCTTCGCGCTGGCGCCGGCCTGATTCAGGCGTCAGGCATCTCAGGTATCGCTCAAGCGCGCGATCCAGGGCACGACCACGTCGCATAGCGCAGCGGGCGCCTCGAGCGGAATCATATGCCCGCTGTCTTCGATCACGGCGAACTGCGCGCCCGCGATCCCCGCATGCAGCTCCTGTGCTTCATCAAGACCGCGCAGGCGATCGTGCCCCGCCGCGACCACCAGCGTCGGACAGCGGATCGCATCGAGCAGGTGCAGGTCGCCCGGCCGCTCGACCATCGACTGGTTGCGAAACGCCATGCCGCCAAGGCGCACGCCCATCATGCGCACGCGCTCGATCAGGGTCTCGTTGCCGCGTTCGCGCGCATGCAGCGAACTGGCGATCGCGGTGCGGCTCAAACCGGCGAACGACACCGACGGCGCCGCCTTCGCCACCGCGCGCTTGCCCTGGCGGACAGCGTCGGAATCGGGGCGGGTCGAGGTCGCGATCAATACCAGCGCGCGCACCCGTTCGGGCGCCTGGCGCACCATCTCGCGCGCCACATAACCGCCCATCGAAAAGCCGACCAGGATGAAGGACGGCGGCGCATCGGCCAGCGCGCGGCGCGCCAGGTCTTCGATGGTGGAATCGTGACGCAGGTCGGCATGCGCCAGCGGCCCGAATGGGGCCAGCCGCTCGCGCATATCGTCCCATAGCGTCGCATCGAGCATATAACCGGGAACCAGCAGGATCGTCATCGCGCCATCATAGCAAAGGCGCGCGCATGAAGCAGGTCAGGCCGCCTTCTTGGGCAGGATGTCGCTGGCCATGATCTCACCGAACGGGCCGGTGATCGACTGCTCGCCCTGGGCCTTTCCTTTGCCCAGCAGCGGGAACACCAGCTCGGCGAAACGGTACGACTCTTCCAGGTGCGGATATCCCGACAGGATGAAGGTCTCGATGCCCAGCTGTGCATACTCGCGCATGCGCGCCGCCACAGTTTCGGGATCGCCCACCAGCGCCGTGCCCGCGCCGCCGCGCACCAGGCCCACGCCGGCCCACAGATTGGGCGCGATCTCGAGCTGGTCGCGGCGCCCGCCATGCAGGGCCGCCATGCGGCGCTGGCCGACCGAATCCATCTTCGCGAACGCGGCCTGCGCCTTGGCGATCGTGTCGTCGTCCAGGTGACTGATCAACTGGTCGGCCGCGCGCCAGGCTTCTTCATTGGTCTCGCGCACGATCACATGCAGGCGGATGCCGAACTTGAGGGTACGTCCATGCCGGGCGGCGCGCGCGCGGATGTCGGCCAGCTTCTCGGCCACCGCCGATGGCGGCTCGCCCCAGGTCAGGTAGACGTCCATCTGTTCGGCCGCCAGCTCGTGCGCCGGCTCCGACGAGCCGCCGAAGTACAGCGGCGGATACGGTTTCTGCACGGCCGGATACAAGGTCTTGGCGCCCTTGACCTGGATGTGCTTTCCCTCGAAATCGTAGCCCGCCGCGCCGCCTTCTCCCGCCATGCTGGCGCGCCAGACCTTGAAAAACTCGCTCGAGATCTCGTAGCGCTTCGCATGGTCGGCGAACAGGCCGTCGGCTTCGAGCTCGCCCTGGTCGCCGCCGGTGACGACATTGATCAACAGGCGCCCGTTCGACAGGCGATCGAAGGTGGACGCCATGCGCACCGCCAGCCCCGGCGTCGACAGGCCGGGCCGGATCGCGACCAGGAACTTGAGCCTGGTGGTGGCGTGAATCAGCGACGAAGCGACGATCCAGGCGTCCTCGCAGGAGCGCCCGGTGGGCAGCAGCACGCCGTCGTAGCCGAGGGTACCGGCGGCGACCGCGACCTGTTTCAGGTAATCGGCGTCGACCGCGCGCGCACCCTTGCTGGTGCCGAGGTAGCGGCTGTCGCCATGGGTGGGGATGAACCAGAAGATATTCGGGGATGACACGGTGACTCCTCGGTGGATCAAGCGGCGGCGGCGGTGCGTACGCGCGCCTGGAGTTCGTCGTCGAGCTGTTCGATGCCTTCGGCCACGCGCTCGGCGATCGGCGCCGCCAGGCGGGTGCCGCGTTCGCTGTCCCAGGCGATCTGCTCGGACGTCGCATAGACGCTCGACAGGATCGCGCGCGCCGACATCGAAGCGAGCACCGGCCGCAATGCATAGTCGAGCGCCAGCAGGTGCGACTGGCTGCCGCCGGTCGCCAGCGGCAGCACGACCTTGCCGCGCAAGCCATCCTGCGGCAGCAGGTCGAGGAACAGCTTGAGCATGCCGGTGTAGGCCGCCTTGTAGATCGGCGTGGCCACCACCAGCGCGTCGGCCTGGGCCACCAGCGCCAGCGCACGGGCCAGCTCGGGGTCGTTGACATCCATGCGCAGCAGGGCCGGGCCAGGCAGCTCGCGCACCTCGATGCGCGTCGTGCGCCAGCCGTGGATGGCGAGTTTTTCGCCGACATGGTGCAGCAGGCGGCTGCAGGACGACTGCGACGACGGGCTACCGCCCAGCAAGATGACGCTCATGGTGCATTTCAGTGTTGACGACGATCGCCACAGCGTAATGCGCGCGCCCGGGCTTCCCAACGAATCGTTTCGCCCATCGATATGCGTTCGCCGTTTTAACTTTTCGCGCATATTCATGACCGGATTTCTTCGTTCACGCGGCGCCGCCTGCGGGAGCAAGATGGCATCTCATCCAAGATCGGCAGCGTCCATCCATGTCTTCCATCCTGCAACAACTGCGTCCACAAGACGCCTACGCCCCGGCACCGGTGCCGGATCCGCTGGCCATCGCCGCCAACCTGGCCGAGCGCCTGGCGGCCACCGCGGTCGAGCGCGACCGCGCCGGCGGCCACCCCAAGCACGAGCGTGAACTGATCCGCGCGTCCGGCCTGCTCACGCTCTCGATCCCCGCCGAATTCGGCGGCCAGGGCGCCGACTGGGCCACCGTGATGGCGGCCGTGCGCATCCTGGCCAAGGCCGACAGCGCGCTGGCCCACCTGTTTGGCTTTCACCACCTGCAACTGGCCGGCATACAGTTGTATGGCAGCGAGCTGCAGCAGCGCAGCCTGCTCACCGCCACCGTGCGCCAGAAGCTGTTCTGGGGGAACGCCCTGAACCCGCTCGACAAGCGCACCCGCGCCAGCGCCTCGCCGGCCGGCTACATCCTCGACGGCGTCAAGAGTTTTTCATCGGGCTCGGTGGGCTCGGACTGGCTGACGGTGTCGGCCTGGGACAAGGAGGCCGATGCCGCATTGATCGCCGTGGTGCCGACCGAGCAGGCCGGCGTGCACGTGGAGGCCGACTGGGACGCCTTCGGCCAGCGCCAGACCGATAGCGGCAACGTCCATTTCGATAAGGTCTACCTGCCCACCGCACTGGTGCTGCAAGCCCCGGGCCAGGCCCCGAGCGCGCGCTCCACCTTGCGCTCCCAGGTCGCCCAGCTGGTCATGACCAATCTGTACCTCGGCATCGCGCAAGGCGCGTTCGAGGCCGCGCGCGACTACACCCTGGAACAGGCGCGGCCCTGGTTCGCGGCGGGCGTCGACGACGCCGTGGACGATCCCTTCACCCAGCACCGCTACGGCCAGCTGTGGCTGACCGTGCGGCCGGCCGTGCTGCTGGCCGACGAGGCGGCGCGCCAGCTCGACGCCGCGCTGCGCCGGGGCGAGGCCGTGAACGAGCGCGAACGCGGCGCCGTCGCGATCGCGGTGGCCGAGGCCAAGGTGCTGGCGCACCGCGCCGCGATCGAGATCAGCAACCAGATGTTCGAGCTGCTCGGCGCCCGCGCCACCTCGGCGCGCTTCGGCTTCGACCGCTTCTGGCGCAATGCCCGCGTGCATACCCTGCACGACCCGGTCGACTACAAGCTGCGCGACCTCGGGCGCTATGCGCTCAGCGGCCGCGTGCCCGATCCGACACCCTATTCGTGAGCGAGGCCGCCATGACGACGCCGACTCCCGCACCGGTGATCCGCATCGAGCGCGCCAGCAAGGCTTTTGATTTGCCCGAAGGCGGCCGCTTCGACGCCGTGCGCGACATCTCGCTCGACATCCTGCCGGGCGAGATCTTCGGCCTGGTCGGCCGCAGCGGCGCCGGCAAGTCGACCCTTCTGCGCATGATGAACCTGCTGGAAAAGCCCGACAGCGGCAGCGTTACCGTCTCCGGCCAGGAGCTGACCTCGCTCAGCCCGCGCGCGCTGCGCGAAGCGCGCCGCCGCATCGGTATGATCTACCAGCACTTCAACCTGCTCGCCAACGCCACCGTGTTCGAAAACGTGGCCTTCCCCTTGCGCATCCACGGCGCCATGAACGCGCCGCGCCTCAAGGCGCGCGTGGCCGAATGCCTGGAGCTGGTCGGCCTGGTCGACAAGGCCGGCAGCTATCCGTCGCGCCTGTCGGGCGGCCAGAAGCAGCGGGTGGCGATCGCGCGCGCGCTGGCCAGCTATCCCACCGTGCTGCTATGCGACGAACCGACGTCGGCGCTCGACCCGGACACCACCCGCAGCGTGCTCGATACGCTACGCGACATCAATGCGCGCCTTGGCGTGACGGTTGTCATCGTCAGCCATGAACTGCAGGCGCTGGGCAGCCTGTGCGGGCGCGCGGCGGTGGTCGAAGATGGCCGCATCGCCGAACTGTTCGACCTGCTCGACCATAGCGCGCCGCGCACGACGTCGCTGGGACGCGAACTGCTGTACTACAGCGCCGAGACGCGGCCGGGAGCCCTGCATGCTTGAAAAATTCCTGATCGTCGCGCCCGAATTGTGGCGCGCCTTTGGCGAAACCGTGCTGATGCTGGGCATCGGCCTGACCGCCGCGGTACTGCTCGGCGGCCCGCTCGGCGTGGCCCTGTTCCTGAACGGCGCGGGCGAACCAGGCCGCGGCCACCGCATCGGCCAGGCGCTGGGCTGGCTGGTGAACACGGTGCGCTCCTTCCCCTTCATCATCCTGATGGTGGCGCTGGTGCCCTTGACGCGCATCGTCGCCGGCACCTCGATCGGCCCGCTGGCGGCCAGCGTGCCGCTGTCGATCGCCGCCATCCCGTATTTTGCACGCCTGGTCGAGCAACAGCTGCACGAGGTGCCGCGCGGCGTGATCGAGGCGGCCGAGGCGATGGGCGCTACCCGCCTGCAGATTGTCACCCGGGTGCTGCTGCTGGAAGCGCGATCCGGCCTGGTGCTGGCGCTGACCGTGCTGGCGATCAGCTTCCTGTCCTATTCGGCGGTGGCCGGCGTGGTCGGCGGCGGCGGCATTGGCGACCTGGCCATCCGCTACGGCTACTACCGCTTCGAGACCGACGTCATGGCGATCACGGTGGCGATCCTGATCGCCATGGTGCAGCTGATCCAGTTCGGCGGCGGACGCATCGCGCGCCGCCTCGACAAGCGCTGAGCCGCTAAGTAGCGAAATCAAACAATAAAAGGAACCATCATGAGCCTGTCCCGCCGCTTCCTGCTCGCCAGTCCCCTGGTGCTGGCGATCGCCCTCGCCGTCGCCACCGATGCCCAGGCCAGGGACCCGAAGGAAATCGTGATCGGCACCAGCGCCGGCCCCTACGCCGACCAGGTCAAGCTGGGCATCAAGCCCATCCTCGAGCAACAGGGCTACAAGGTGCGCATCGTCGAGTTCAACGACTATATCCAGCCCAACTTCGCGCTGGCCGAAGGCGCGCTCGACGCCAACGTATTCCAGCACGCGACCTACTTGCGGCGTTTCGCAGCCCAGCACAAACTGGCCATCGCCGAGCTGGTGAAGGTGCCGACCGCGCCCATCGCGATCTACAGCCGGCGCCACAAGAGCCTCGACGCGGTCAAGAACGGCAGCAGCGTGGCCTTGCCGAACGACCCGACCAACCAGGCGCGCGCGCTGGTCATGCTCGACCGGCTGGGGTGGATCAGGCTGCGTCCCGGCGTCGATCCGATCCGCGCCTCCGAGCGCGACGTCGCCGCCAACCTGAAAGGCATCAGGCTGCTGCCACTGGAGGCGGCCCAGCTGCCGCGCGCCCTGCAGGACGCCGACTACGCTTTCGTCAACGGTAACTATGCGCTGGCCTCGGGCCTGAAGCTGCGCGACGCGCTGCGCACCGAAAAGATTTCGCCGGCCTATGCCAACCTGGTGGCGGTGAGAAGCGCCGACCGCGACAAGCCGTTCGCGCGCGACCTGGCCGCCGCCTACCGCTCGCGCGCCTTCCTCGACGTCACCAACAGGCACTTCGCCGACTACGCCAAGACCGACTACCAGCTGGCACTGCAAACGCCGACGGCCGGAGCCAGGTGATGGCGCGCCGCATCCGCTTCAACGCCTTCCAGATGAACACCCCCAGCCACCAGTCGCCGGGGCTGTGGCGGCATCCACGCGCCAACAGCGAGCGTTACCTGACGCTCGGCTACTGGGTCGAGCTGGCGCAGACGCTGGAACGCGGCGGCTTCGACGCCATTTTCCTGGCCGATGTGTTGGGCGTGTACGACGTCTACCGCAAGGGCCCGGACGCCGCGCTGCGCCACGGCGTGCAGGTGCCGCTGAACGATCCGCTGGCCCTGGTGCCCCTGATCGCCCACGCCACCACGCGCCTGGGCATCGGCGTCACCGCCGCCCTGACCTACGAACACCCGTACACCTTCGCGCGCCGCATCTCGACGCTCGACCACCTGAGCGGCGGCCGGGTTGGCTGGAACATCGTCACCGGCTACCTCGACAGCGCCGCGCGCAACCTGGGCCTGGGCCGCCAGCCCGGCCACGACGAACGCTACGACCTGGCCGACGAATACATGGAGGTCGTCTACAAGCTGTGGGAGCGCAGCTGGGAAGATGGCGCGCTGCGGCGCGACAAGGAGAGCGGCATCCATGCCGACCCAGCGCGCGTGCATCCGATCCGGCACCAGGGCCGCTACTATGACGTGCCGGGCTTTCACCTGTGCGAGCCGTCGCCGCAACGCACGCCCTTCCTGTACCAGGCCGGCGCCTCGCCGCGCGGCGCGCGCTTTGCCGCGAGCCATGCCGAAGCAACCTTCATCAGCGGTCCGAGCAAGCAGGTCGTCAAATGCGGGGTCGATGCCGTGCGTGCCGCCACCCGCGCCGAGGGCCGCGTTCCGGATGCCCTGCTGGTGTATGCCCAGGCCCTCATCGTCACCGGCGCGACCGCGGCCGAGGCCCAGGCCAGGCTGGAAGACTACCGGCGCCACATCGACATCGAGGCCGCACTGACCCTGCTGTCCGGCTGGACCGGGGTCGACTTCGCGCGCCACCATCTGGACGACACCATCGAGTACATCGACACCGACGCCGGCCGCTCGGCCCTGGCCTCGCTCAGCGCCGCCGATCCGGACCGCGACTGGACAGTGCGCGAGGCGGCCGAATTCATTGGCCTGGGCGGGCGCGGCCCGGTCATCGTCGGCGACCCGCGCCAGGTCGCCGACGAACTCGAGTCGTGGATCGACGCGACCGGCGCCGATGGCTTCAACCTGGCTTTCGCCCTACCGCTGGAAGACATGGGCCTGGTGGTCGAGCACATCGTGCCCGAGCTGGCGCGGCGCGGCCGCTATGAAACAATGCCTGGCGGCGGCACCCTGCGCGAACAGCTGCTGGGACGAGGCCCACGGCTGGCGCCAGGCCATCCCGGCAGCCAGATCGAGATCGCATCTCCCCTGCCCGCTATCCAGGCAGCCTGATTCACCCATCCGCGGCGCCGACCGCGGCCTGACCGAAGTCGGCCTGTTGTATCGCTTGCCTCCGCTGGCGCTGGCGCGCCGGGTCTTGCTGCCGGCGGCCCTGCCCGCAGTATTGACCGGCCTGCGCAACGGCCTCAGTCTGGCCTGGATGTTCATGGTGGCGGCCGAACTGATCGCCGCCAGCCGCGGCCTGGGCTACCTGCTGACCGACGGCCGCGAATCGAGCCGCGCCGACATCATGCTGGCGGCCATTGTGCTGCTGGCCCTGCTGGGCAAGGCCAGCGACAGCGCGATGCAGGTCCTCGAACGGCGCTGGCTGGCCTGGCGCGACAGCTATGTGGACAAGGAGAACCGATGAGCGCCTTCCTCGACATCGCCATCATTGAAAAATGCCATGGCGCGCGCAGCGTGCTGCGCGGCCTGCACCTGAAGGTGGACCAGGGCGAGATCGTCAGCCTGGTCGGCGCCAGCGGCTGCGGCAAGAGCACCTTGCTGTCGATCGTGGCAGGACTGGACCGCGATTACCGCGGCGCGGTGCGCCTCGATGGCCGCCCGTTGACCGGGCCGGATGCCGACGTCGGCCTGGTGTTCCAGGCGCCGCGCCTGTTTCCCTGGCTGACCGTGGCGCAGAACGTCGTCTTCGGTGGCCATCACCGGCCAAACCTGGAGCGGGCCAACGCCCTGCTGGAAGAAGTCGGCCTGCAGGGCTATGGCGATGCGCTGCCCAAGCAGCTGTCCGGCGGCCAGGCCCAGCGCGCGGCGATCGCGCGCGGCTTGTACCTTGAACCGCATGTGCTGCTGCTGGACGAACCGTTTTCGGCGGTCGACGCGTTTACCCGCATGCGCCTGCAAGACCTGCTGGCCGATGCGGCGCGCCAGCGCGGCCTGACCGTGCTGCTGGTAACGCACGATATCGACGAGGCGATCTATCTGAGCGACCGGGTGGTGCTGATGGATGGCGTGCCCGGGCCGGTGCGCGCCGAGTTCACGAACGATGCGCCGTGGCCGCGCGAACGCGGCAGGCTGGCGCTGTCGCCGTTGAAACCGGCGATCCTCGACAGCCTGCACGCGGTGCACGCCATTTAAGTATTGCGCATCTGCGCCTGCGACACATTGCTGCCCGGCGGGACGCTCTGGGTCAGCCAGACATTGCCGCCGATGGTCGAGCCGGCGCCGATGGTGATGCGGCCCAGGATGGTGGCGCCGGCGTAGATGACGACGTCGTCCTCGACGATCGGATGGCGTGGCGTGCCCTTGACCAGGGCGCCGCTGTCGTCGACCGGGAAGCGCTTGGCGCCCAGGGTAACCGCCTGGTACAGGCGCACGCGCTCGCCCAGGATCGCGGTTTCGCCGATGACGACGCCGGTGCCATGGTCGATGAAGAAGCTGCCGCCAATCTGCGCGCCCGGGTGGATGTCGATCCCGGTGAGCGAGTGGCCGATGTCGGCCGCGACCCGCGCCAGGAACGGCACGCCCAGGCGATTGAAGCAGTGGGCAATGCGGTGGTAGAGGATGGCGATGGTGCCGGGATAGCACAGCATGATCTCGGCCACCGAGGTAGCGGCCGGGTCGCCCGCCAGCGCGGCCTGCACGTCGGACACCAGCAGCGCACGCACGCCCGGCAGGCCGGCCGCGAATTCGCGCGTGATGGCGCGCGCGCGCTCGGCCAGCACGGCGTCGTCGGTCTGGTCGTCGTCGGCGGAAAAATCAGGCGAGAAGCGCAGCGCGCGCCGCACCTGTTCGGCCAGGCGGTCGAGCGCCACGTTGAGCGTGTCGGCGACATAGTAGTCGATGCTCTCGGCGTTCAGGTCGGGGCGGCCGTAATGCGTCGGAAACAGGGCGGCCGAGATGCCGTCCACGATCTGGCGCACGACGTCGCGCGACGGCAGCTCACGCACCCTGCCCTGGTGCCGGATATTGTGGGTCGATTCGCGCGAGGTGCGCAATGCGTCGATGACGGGCCCGAGGTGCCACTGCACCGAGCCGCCGTGATGGGGAAATTCGCTGTTCATTTTGCCGAGCCTATCCGAATCGTATGTCGATGCCTACGATTTTATTTGCATTTTGATATGCGTGTTTTGATGCGCTTGAATCCGGGGCTCCGCCAACGGTCGGCCTTGCCGCGTAGCAGTTTCTAAGGCAACATCAAGTACCGATTCATTCTTGTAACGACACGCGACCATGAACCTGCCCTCCCACCAGCTCAGCATGACGGTGTTGATGACGCCCGACACCGCCAATTTCTCCGGCAATGTGCACGGCGGCACCATCCTGAAACTGCTCGACCAGGTTGCCTACGCCTGCGCCAGCCGCTATGCCGGCCGCTATGTGGTGACAATGAGCGTCGACCAGGTGACGTTCCGCCAACCGATCCATGTGGGCGAGCTGGTGACTTTCCTGGCGGCGGTCAACTACACCGGCCGCAGCTCGATGGAAATCGGGATCAAGGTGATTGCCGAGGACATCCGCAGCAAGGTGGTGCGCCATGTAAATAGCTGCTTCTTCACCATGGTGGCGGTGGGGGATGACAAGAAGCCCGCGGCGATTCCGCCGCTGGAGTCATCGTCGCCGGACGAGGTGCGCCGCTTCGAGGAAGCCAAGGGCCGGCGCGAGTCGCGGCTGGCGCTGGAACGGGATCATGCGCAGCGGATCGCGGCCAAGGGATAGGCGTCGGCGCGACGGGATTGTTTATCCAGCGCAAACGCTGCTATAATTGCGGGCTCTTGGCCTGGTAGCTCAGTTGGTAGAGCAGAGGATTGAAAATCCTTGTGTCGGTGGTTCGATTCCGCCCCGGGCCACCAAGAATATCCCAAGCACAACGCCAACCCATGCAGGTTGGCGTTGTCGCTTCTAAGGATCGTCGTGCTTGCTCGCAGCAACGCCCATCGCCTTACCCAATGGCGCAATGGCGGTCAACTCGGCAGCGCTCAGTGTTACTTGTCTGCCGCGCTGCCGCTGATCCATTACGCCGGCGTCACGTCAACGCCAAGCAATTGGATGTCGCTCGTCTGGATGCCGTTGTTATCGAAAACACTGACCAACATTAGTTCGTCTTCATCGATCCTGCCGTTGCTATCGACGTTGTAATAGTAAAACAGCGCAGCGTAATCCTCGCCGCTGACGAGCATCAGCAAGTCGTCGCGCAACTGCACGCCGCTCACATCGAGACCCGCATTCAGCGTCTCGAGCGTCGGGCTGCCTTCCACGTCCCACCATTCGCTTGACATGGCGCCGTCGGTCTTCAAGGCGACCGCTTCGCTGCTGCCAACGATGATCTTGCCGCTGCCACTGATCCAGTCGATGACGCCGTCCTTATCATCATCAAGCGATTGGGCAGCCTGCCCGCTGATCTCGATGACATCATTGCCACTGTCGAAACCGAGGATGACGTCATAGTCTGCCGATCCGAAGAACGTGTACGCAATAGTGAGCGTACCGCCATTGTCGGAAACCACATCCATGCCGCCGCCGGTGCTCACGCGTGCGGTCGACTGACCATCGTCGATGAAGGCCGTGTTGACCCAGTCCCAGCCACCGTGATTGACATCACCGGTGAGTGGGGCGACCTCGACAGCAAAACCTTTGACAGTCATCGCGCCAAGCACGCCACCGGCGAAGGCGGCGCTACCCGCGGCCAGGTAGCCGATATACGAAGGGCCGTTGGTCAGGAAGGTATCGTCCTTCCAGCTGAGCTGGTACAAATCGAGCGCCGGCGTACCGTCCAGGTGCAGCGTCTCGTTCACCATTCCGAAAGACGCACCGTCGGTGTAGTCGATCGCGGTGGGCAGCGCCGTGCCGGTGCTCAGGTCGTGCAGGCCAAAAGTCGCCCGGTTGGCAAAGCCGGCGTCAGCGCCTTCATCCTGATTGGACCTGATCCAATGCGGGGTGGAGGAGAAAACGATCTGGCCATTGGTGCCGCTCATGTCGGGAGAGATCTCTGTCAGCTCCGATCGCTCCGCCACATTGTTGACAATGCTGTCAATCAGCTGGCGCACAGGCGTGCCCTTCTGGCCCAAGGCATCGACGACACGGACCTCGACGGTGCGGTCAGCCAGGCTCAGGTCGACCTGGCTGATCGTCAGAATTTGAGAGGCACTGTGATAGGCGTCGCCATCGAGTGCAATCCATTCTCCATCGTCCAGGCGGTACTCGAACCCACTTACTTCCTGATCGCTGCCAAACCTGAAATAGACGTCGGCCGTGCTCAGCTCAGTCGTGTTATTGGCAAAGCGCGGCGCTTCAACGCGATGGAAACTCAGTTCTCCCGCTGGCAACGTGGTGTCATATGTAAATTCGAGCAGGTTCGATACATCGCTGAGGTTGCCAGCGACGTCGTACTGACGCACCAACAGTTCAAACGTGCGGAATCCATAATCCTTCAGGTCGAGTACCGTATCGCCGGGGTTAGTGCCTTGAGGTGCGGATCTCCAACTCGCGCCACCGTCGACGCTGAATTCCCAAAATGAATGCTGTGCGGTCTCCAGGCCGGAGATCGCCACTTTAGGGATGCCGGTGATGAAATCGGTCGCATCGGCACCGTTGTCATGCACGAGCGCAATGACTGGCGCGGTTGGGGCCAGGGTATCGACCGTGAAGGTCACTTGCGTGCTTTTACTGACGTTGCCACTCGTATCGGTCGCGCGTACGGCGAAGTTATTCACGCCTTCATGCGGGACAGGTGCATCCTTGCTCCAGGCTTTGCCGGAGGTGTCACCTGTCACCGGTGCATCACCGATCCAGTATTCCACGATGGAATCCGGAGCAACGCTTTCCACCACATATTCACCGTCCGACGTGATCTTGTCCCAGCGATTCGTATCGTTGACCAGGCTTACATGAGGCGCGTTTTCATAACGGTCGTAGGAAATCTGCCTCGATACCACAGGCGTCGTGGCGCCGCTTGCGTCGACCGCCCGAAGATAAGCTGTCGTATACAGGTTATCCATTCCGTTATCGAGACCTAATGGGTTGCCGGGACGCAGCATCGGCTTGCCGAGTCCCAGGTTGACGCCGTCAACGGTAACGATATTCTCGGCCTCTGACACCGTGATATTGGCTTTACTCCACTGCACGCCATCGGTGCTGAATTCAAAATGCTGGTTGTTGCCGAGATCCCTGCCTGTATAGCTGAACTGGACCTGGACCTTCTCGACATTGGTAACGCCATCGATCCTGGTATCGTGCGCGCCTTGGGTAACGCCCTTGAAAGCGATGTCCAGCGCGAAAATCGGTTCCGGTTCCGGTTCCGGTTCCGGTTCCGGTTCCGGTTCCGGTTCCGGTTCTGGCTGAGGGTCAGGCGTTGGCGTTGGCGTCGGTGTTGGCGTCGGCGTCGGTGTTGGCGTCGGCGTTGGCGTTGGCGTTGGCGTTGGCGTCGGCGTTGGCGTCGGCGGAATCACCGGCGCCGGGGCATTGATGAGCTCGATCGCCGCTGGCATGCCGCCTTCGGCCAGCGCCTTGACCACGTCCTGCAGCGATGTGGCCGCGGGCAGGTCTTTCAGCACCCGGGCCATGCCGCCGTCGCGCAGCAATGCGCCAAGGGTCGCGGGATTATCGGCGGCAGCCGTTGCCATATTGCTCAACGCTTCGGCCAGGACCACTGGATTACTCGCCCCACGTGCCGTGTCGAACAATGCCAGCAAGCCATTGGTACCAGAGGCGATGGCTTCGACGACGGCAGGTGTCCTGGTGGCGATCGCGGCAAACTGCACGGTTGAGTTGATAAGGGCGGCGACATCGCCGGCGCTGGTCTCGAGTGTCACGGCGCGCACCAGAATGCGTGCCGCCTCGACCGCGGCAAGGCCGGAGTAATCGCTGCCCGAAGCGTCGACCTGGGCGGTGAACGTTTCAATTGCTCGCTGTCGCATGTCAACCAGCGATTGGTCCGTGCCCTGGGCGCCATTAAGAATCGCAATGGCCACATCGCTCATGCTGGCATGGCCGTTACTGACGGCGTCAATCCAGAACGCCTTCCCCACCGGGTCAGGTGCACGGTTGAACAACTGCTGGTAGATGTCGCTGATCCGGTCAGCCGTAGTGCTGTCGCCAAACCGCGCCTGTGCCTCGCTCGACGTGGCAAACGCATCGGCAATCGCACTGAGGTCGCCGTTGGCATTGGCAATTTGCTGCGACCAGAACTTCAGCCCATCCGGGTCAGCTGGACGGCCATAAAACGCTAGGTAAAAGGAACTGGCGATGGAGCTATGGTTCTCTTGGATGGACATGATCGTGGGCAGAGGAGAGAGAAAAGGGATAGGAAGTATTGCCGAGTGGCACGATTATAGGCATTGCTCCTCAATTTCCCGACAACAAACGATACTTTCAAGGATTTCTGTGGGGCAAATAACACAGATTGTCAAGGCGTCACGACGACCTTTTTTCGTCGCTGTGCACGAGAAATTGGGGGCGTCAATTGACGATTCGCCGGTGGCATTGTGTGGTTGTCATGCCCTGCGCGCAGCGGGCGAGCGAGCGATTGCGGATCGCAACCAGGCAATTCGCCGTGGACCAGCATTCCTAACGAACGCAGCCCTCGTACCCGCTCAGGTAGGCTTGCAGCATACGCACACCCGTGCGCCGGGAGGATCGACCATGCATCACATTCGTCGCGGCACTGGCAAGCCTTTGCTATTGATTCACGGCCTGGGCGGCCATTGGCAAAGCTGGAATCCCATCCTGGCCGATCTTGCTACGCGGCGCGAAGTCATCGCGGTGGACTTGCCCGGCTTTGGGCAGACGCCGAGGCTGGCCGGCGAAACCTCGATCCGCACTTTGGCCGATGAGACCGCAGCCTTCCTGCATGCCAATGGCTTGAGCGGCATCGACGCGGTCGGCAGTTCGATGGGCGCCCGGCTGGTGCTGGAACTGGCGCGACGCGGTGGCAGCGTCGGCGGCGTGGTGGCGCTCAATCCAGGCGGCTTCTGGCAAGGATGGGAGCGTCACGCGTTCTTCAGCTCGATCTACCTGTCGATCCGGCTGCTGCGCCTGCTGCGCCCCGTATTGCCGGCAATTTGCGCCAATCCACTTGGCCGCGCTTTGCTGCTGGCACAATTTTCTGCCCGGCCGACAAGGCTGGCGCCGGACACCGTGAGCGATGAATTGTGCAGCTATGTGGCCTCGCCCGCGTTCGATGAATTGCTGGCCGAACTCGCCTACGGCGAAGAGCAGCAAGGCGCCCCGCGCAACAGCATCGCGCATCCGCTCGTCATTGGCTGGGGACGGCGTGACCGGGTCTGCTTTCCGCGTCAAGCGGCGCGCGCGCTGGCCTTGTTCCCGGATGCTCAACTGCACTGGTTCGATCGCTGTGGCCACTTCCCGCACTGGGATGCGCCGGCCCAGACCGTCGAGTTGATCCTGAGTGCGCTCGCCGGTGCGCGCACCGATGCCGCAGCCGGTCTCTCGCATGAGCACCATGCACAGCGAAGAACCGAGCAACGTGGGAAGATAGGCGCTCTTGGCCCATCACTCATTCATGCAAAGGACAATCAATGACACCGCAAACTGAAACCGCCATCCTGGCCGGCGGCTGCTTCTGGGGCATGGAAGAACTGCTGCGGCGTATTCCCGGCGTGCTGTCGACGCGCGTCGGCTACACCGGCGGAGACGTGCCCAACGCCACCTACCGCAACCATGGCACGCACGCGGAAGCGCTCGAACTGGTATTCGATCCGGCCCAGATCAGCTATCGCCAGATCCTTGAGTTTTTCTTCCAGATCCACGATCCAACGACGCCGAACCGCCAGGGCAATGATCGCGGAATGAGCTATCGCTCCGGCATCTATTATCTCGACGATGCCCAAAAGCGCATGGCCGAGCAGACCATCGCCGACGTCGACGCTTCCGGCCTCTGGCCCGGCAAGGCCGTCACCGAGATCGCAGCGGCAGGGCCGTTCTGGGAGGCCGAGCCGGAACACCAGGATTATCTGGAACGCAATCCGAACGGCTACACCTGTCACTTCATCCGGCCGGGCTGGAAGCTGCCTGCGCGCCAGGAATCGGCCTAAGCCGGGCGCGGCCTGGTCATTGTGATTGGACCGGGCTGCACGACCATCGGCAGCGCCTGCCCTGACGCCTTATTTTTCCGGCGCATCCAGGAAGAAGATGGCGTAGACCCTGGCGCCGGTTTTTTCGGTCGGTTTTTCAATCTGGATCTGCGCGCAGTCCTGGGCCACCAGGCTGCGCCAATTGACGACGCCCGCATTGGCGAACACGGAATTGACCTTGCACGCCAGGCTCATGTCGAGCGCCAGGCGCGCATTGCGCTGCTCGGGCTTGGCGTAGTTGACGCCGCGGATCTCGATCCCGAACGCGCTCATCCATGGCTCCCACAGCCCCGATTCGACGCCTTGCGCGATGCGACCCAACATGGTCTCGAGCGACAAACCCTTCTTGACGACTGCACGCAGCAATTGCAATGAGGGCGCCGTGCGAATGTCGGTGCTTTGCTTGCCGGCGCCGCTGTCGCCGATGGCTTTGACTTCCTTTGAAAAAGCGGCATCGCGTTCGGTGTAGTCGCGCATGCGGCTGTAGAACTCGGCGTCCAGGAAGGGATTGTCCACGCGGGCGGCGGGCTTCCTGGTTGGCTGTTTGGCGGAAGGCTGTTTTTCGTTGGTCATGGCGGCGGCTCCGGAGGATAAGGGGCGCAGCATATCAGCTCGCGCCGCGTGGACTACTCTTTCTTTTCCCTGAATTCACCCTCGATCACAAAGTCATCGGTCTGCTTGCGGGGAGGTCGCCCCCCTTCGAATTTGAAGACGGACGCTGTTATTCGATCGAACACCGCGCGCCTCAACCAGGGGTAGGCAAGCAGGAAAGCCATGGCGAAAACCATCAACAACGCGGGCGCTGCGTCGCCTTGCCATCCAAAGTGCAACGCGCACAGCGCGAGAATGCCGATGATGAGTGGTCGACGGACAGGCTTCGGCAACAGGCCGACGATGCGCAGCTTGCCATTGCGTATCCAGGGAAATCTCGCAAAAAGACCGCCCAGGATCAGCCCTGCCACGACCCGGCCCGTGCCAAGATAATCGGCCAGTACGCCGACCACCAAGAAACCGGTATAGGTCATCGTGCCGGCCAGGGCGACCAGTATGAGCAAGGCAAACGCGATGGCCAGCCTTGGCCTGGCGATGACCGCTTTGAGTAAGAGACGCAGGAT
The DNA here is from genome assembly GCF_009861485.1 of Massilia puerhi. Classification (NCBI taxonomy): domain Bacteria; kingdom Pseudomonadati; phylum Pseudomonadota; class Betaproteobacteria; order Burkholderiales; family Oxalobacteraceae; genus Massilia; species Massilia puerhi. The sequence continues at coordinate 46,733 of NZ_WOFW01000001.1, forward strand.
TTGTGTACTCCGATAAATGGGCGCTACAAGAGGATCGCAAAGTGTAACAGCGCTCGCAAGGTTCAAGGTGCCATCACATGCCTGATTTCGCTTGCATTCGTACAGCGTTACTGATTTAATAAACTGTATGAATTCGACACCTAGTCATACGCTGGCTGAACTGTGCACCCTGGCCGACCTGCCAGCGCGCACCGTGCGCTACTACGTCCAGATCGGTCTGGTCGATCGACCGCAGGGAGAAACCCGGGCTGCGCGCTATTCCACCCGACAGCTCGAGCAGCTTCTCTTGATCAAGAAATGGACGGCCGCCGGCCTGTCGCTGGACCGTATCCGCGACCTTCTGCAAGGAGACGAACCCCCGGTTGCGCCACGCCCGCGCGCGCCAGGCTCGGTCGAGGTACGCAGCCACATTCATATCGCCGATGGGATCGACGTCGTTATCGAGCCAGGCCGCGCCGGCCTGTCGCCCGAGCAGCTACGCCAATTCCTGGCCGGCGCCATGGCGCTGCACGCGCACATCACCGGAACGACCAACCCAGACCAAGGACCAACACCATGAGCGACACCAGGCACGCACGACTCGAATCACGCAATGGCGGCCGGGCCGTATTCGACGGGGTGCAGGTGGAGGGCAAAGTACATGGCATGCTGCTCGATGTCTCGGCCACCCAGGTGTTCCGCAACCCCGGCGCCGCCCACCTCGAGCTGGTCTACAGCTTCCCGCTCCCGGCCGACGCGGTTCTGCTGTCGCTGACGGTGCGCCTGGGCGAGCGCCAGCTCACGGGGAGCGTGGTCGAACAACGCGAAGCCAGCGCGCGCTACGAAGACACCCTGGCCGACGGCGACACCGCCATCATGCTCGAACGCACCCATGACGGCAGCTATTGCCTCAACTTCGGCAATCTCGGCCCCGGCGAGACCGGCGAAGTATGCCTGCGCTACGCGCAGGCGCTGCGCTTCGAAGGCGATGGGCTGCGCCTGTGCATCCCGACCGTCATCGCGCCGCGTTTCGGCAATCCGCAGCGCGATGGCGGCCTCGATCCGCACCAAGTGCCAGCGCACGACATGTTCGCAACTTATCCGTTTGCGCTCGCACTGCAGCTGGCAAGCGGGTTTGCAACGGCGACCATCGGTTCCCCGAGCCACAAGATCGCCGTGCGCAACACGCCGGCAGGCGCCAGGGTCATGCTGGGCCAGAACGCAGCGCTCGACCGTGATTTCGTGCTCACCCTGGAGGGGCTTGAGCACGCCTCGCAGGCGATCGCCGCGCCCGACGCCACGGTAGCGGGACAGACCATGGTGCTGGCCGGATTCCGGCCGCGTTGCGCCGAACCGGCGTGCCGGCCGATCAGCACCAAGATCCTGGTCGACTGCTCGGGGTCGATGGCGGGCGACAGCATCGCCGCCGCGCGCAAGGCGCTGCAAGCGGTCATCCGCGGCTTGCGCGAGGGCGACCGTTTTTCGCTATCGCGTTTCGGCGACTCCGTGCAGCACCGCGGCCGCCGGCTCTGGAAAGCGACCGACGCCACGCGCCTTGGCGCGGCGCGCTGGATTGGTGAGCTCGACGCGGACCTGGGCGGAACCGAGATGGCCGCCGCCCTCGCCTCCACCTTCGCCCTCGACGATGCGGCGCCCTGCGATCTGCTGCTCGTCACCGATGGCCACATCCATGCGATCGACGACGTCATCGACGCGGCGCGCAGCGCCAGGCACCGGCTGTTCATCGTGGCGATCGGCAGTGCCGTGTCCGAATCGCATCTGCGCCGGCTGGCGCAGGCAACCCAGGGCGCGGTCGATTTCGTGGCGCCGGGCCAAGCCGTGGAAGGGGCGATCGAGCGCATGTTCGCGCGCCTGCGCTCGCCCCGTCTTGGCGAGCTGCGCCTGGCCTGGGCCAGCGGCCGCAGCGTGCAGTGGGCGAGCTTGCCCGACAGTGTGTTCAACGACGACAGCGTGCATGTCTACGCCTGCGTCGACGGCGACGCCGCCGGTGACGAACTGCGGCTGTTCGGCCGCGATGGCGACGGCGGCGAGCACGCCATCGGCGTTGCGACCATTGCACCAGTCGTGGATGATGGCGCCCTTGCCCGCATGGCCATCCATGCCCGGCTGCAGGGCGATGCCCAGCTCCCGCAGGCGCAACGCACGCGGCTGGCCTGCGACTATGGCCTGGTGACGCCGCAGACCAGCTTCCTGCTGACGCTCGAGCGCGCCGCCGGCGACAAGGCGCACGCCATGCCGGAACTGCAGCAGGTGGCCCAGATGCTGCCCGCCGGCTGGGGTGGCGTGGGATCGGTGCATGGCGCCGGCCAGTTCCCCCGGCAGCCGGCGGTGTGGCGGCGCGAATCGACGTTCACCGAGATGCGCGCCGCGTCACAGGTCGAGCTGTACGATATACCCGCCTTCCTGCGCCGCCAGCAGGAAGATGTGGGCGCCAGCGTCGCCGGCGATCGCAGCGCGCAATCGCGCTGGCAACGCGTGGCCGCATGGTGGCGGTCTGCGCCGCATGGCCAGCGCCACGACCGCCGCGGCCATGTCACGCCGCTGGCCCTGCATGGAATGCTGTCTTCGACGCCATCGGCATTGTGGGATGCAAGCTTTGCCGACCTGCTGGCCTCGGATATCGACCCGGCGGTGGTGGTCTGGCTGCGCGAGACCTTTGGCGACAGCCATCCAGAAGCCGAAGTCGTTGCCAGCTTCCTGGCCTGCATGGCCGAGGCTGATATGGGACGTACGCTGCAGCGCACTGCGGGACTGTCCTGGCTTGCGACGGTCAGGCTGGCAAGCCGCAGGCGCCACCTGCCGCCGGTCGCCCTGCCCGCCGCAGCCAATGCGCTGCTGGCGGCGCGCATGGCGGCGGCCCTGGCGGGGATCGACGCGCAGGCATGGCCGCCGGCCATCCTGTGTTTCGACGAAACGCGCGCGGCGCCAGCCGTAGCGTAGGCCAGCCGCCCCGCTACTGGCGGCCCGGCTCCCTGCCGCCCTGCGCCTGCGCCATCTCCAGCGCCGGCAAGGTGACGGTGAGGAACGAGGATATCTGCCCGATCAGGTCGGCGGCCTGCTGGCGCACCTGTCCCATCTGCCGCACCGACAGCTCGGCCTGGCGCACCGCCTGCTGGATCAGGGTGCGGCGCTGCACGAGCGCATCGACCAGCACCGCATCCGGCGCGTCTTCGATTAGTTTGGACACCACGGCCAGCACGGTCAGGTGCAGGCCCAGGCCCTGCGCCGACGCTTCCAGGTTGCGCATCGCGATCTCGCTGTCGGCCATCAGCTGCGCAAGCTGGGTACGCGATGAGGTCAATGCCGGCCGGTATTCGGCCGGTGAGGTCGGGCGCCGGAACAGCTTGCCGAACATGCTGGTCGGCCCCCTGGTGGTCTCGAGCGCAGCCGCGAGCAGCGCGGGCACGCCCATCTGCGAGAACTTCAGCACCAGCTCGGTGATGGGCTGGAGCAGCGCGGCCTGCTCCAGCAGCGGCGCCTCGGCCCAGTCGGTCACCAGCGCCAGCCTGACCGGCAGGATGCGGCGAAACAGCGTGGCCAGGCGCTGTTCGGCATGCGCGAACAGCTCCGGGTAGTCGGCGTGGACGATGGCGAGCGCGTCGCGCACCGCCGGATGGTCCTCGCTGTCGAACAAGGGCCGGGCCGCGGTTTTCCTGGTCAGGGCGGCCGACGCCGGCGCCGCCGGCACATCGTCGAACGACAGCGCCTTGGGCAGACTGCCACGCTCGTCCTTGCCCGCCGCGTCATCTTGCGCGTTGCCAAAATCGAATGCCTTGGGCGTGCCGTGTTTCATCTGCCTGCTTGCCGGTGGCTGCCATCGTGCATGGTTCGCGGTGCGTCTCGTCTTATACCGTGCCGCCGAGCTTGCGAATGAAGGTCGCCAGGTTCAGCTTGAATCCGGCGCCGACGGCCTGGAAACGCCATTCGCCATCCCTGCGATACAGCGAGCCGAACTGCAGCGCGGTCTTGTCCGAGTAATCCTCGTTCAGGTCGTATTGCGCGATCGTCTCGCCGCTCTCGTCGTTGTACACCTTGACGTAGGCGCCGGACACGCTGCCGAAGTTCTGCTTGCGCAGCTCGGCGTCGTGGATGGTCACCACGATCGGCATTTCCATCACCGCCGGGTCGACCCTGGCCAGGTCGACGGTGATGACTTCGTCGTCGCCATCCTTGTCGCCGGTGCGGTTGTCGCCCGAGTGCACCACGGCGCCATCGGGCGAGGTCGTGTGGTTGTAGTAGACGAAGTGGGCGTTGCTGATCATGACCGGATGGTCGTCCGCGTCTTTGCGGCACAGGAACACCGACGAGTCGAGGTCGAAGGCATGGCCCTCGGCGGCATTGACCTTCCATCCGAGGCCGATACGTACGCGTTTCAAGCCCGGTGCGGTCTTTTCGAGGTTGATCCGATGGCCAGTCTGGAGCGTCGTCGACATGAGCTTTCCTTGTAAATGGTGAAAATGGGTTGTTCGTGGGTCACGCGCCGGGCGAGAAGCGGGCGATCAGCTCGCGCTCGAGCTCCTGCAGTTTGGGCAGCTCGTCGCGGCGGCGCTGCTGGCCTTCGTTCGAGATCTGCTCGAGCTTGTCGAAGGCCGTGACCAGCTGGGTTTGTACATGCTGGGCGGTCTCCAGGCTGACGATCGAGCGCTGCTTGGCGCGCGCCACGGTCTCGGTATTTTCAAGCAGCATGTCGGCCTGGGCGCGGAAGGCGGCGTCGGTGGCATCGTAGGCGGCGTTGGCGACCGCTGCGCTCTGCTTGGCTTCGAGCTGCAGCAGATACAGCGAGAACACATTGCGCCAGGCCGGAATCGACACATTGACGATATCGGTAAAGGTGTCGGTCAGGGCGCGCGCATTATCTTGCGACAGGCGGATCTGCGGCACCATCTGGGTGGCCATCAGCATCGCGCGGCGCAGGTCGTCGATGCGCTTTTCGAGCCGCTCCAGGCGGCGCCGGAGTTCGGTCGCCTGCTGCGCCTCGAAGGCGTTGGCCGCCGCGCCCTGTTGCGCGACCGCCTGGCGCAGCCGCTCGGCCCAGGCTTCGCCCTTCTTCACGTCGGCGTCCAGGCCCTGGTAATACGCTTCCAGGCCCTTGTACATCTCGTCGAAATCGTGGATGCGCGCCCGGTGCACGTTCGCATGGCGGGTCATCTCGGCGACCAGGGTGTCCATGCGCGATTCGACCACCTGGTATTGCGACAGCATCTTTTCCTTGACCGAGCCGAACATGTTCGACACACGCGACAGCAGGCCGCCGGAACGCAGCTTGGCCGGGTCCAGGCCCTTCGAAGTGGCGATCAGTTCGTTCAACTGGGTGCCGAACACGTCCGCGTCCGACGCGCGCACGGTGCCCAGCAGCTTGGCCGAGACCTTCGCCACGCCCGGGCCGGCGGCGCTGCCCAGCGTCTCGATGGCCTTGTCGTCGATGCCGGTCAGGTCGACCCGGACCACTGGCGCCGCGCTTGCCTGCGGATGCAAGGCCGGCAGCGAATCGGGCGCGCGGGCCGGATCGAGCAAGGGTGGAAATCCCGCAGCGGGCGTCACTGGCGCCGCAGGCGCGGCGTTCGCTTCCTCGTCGGAGGAGAACAGCGGTTTCATAGGATTCCCTCGGCTTGAAGTGGCAACATGAATAGCTTACCACCGGACAATCGGGCATAGCGCATTTCGGGGCGGTCAACACATCTGATAACATCATCCTCTGGCGAAACGCGAGCGACCTGCTCAACCACGTTGTCGTCCATCGGGTGGCGATCCGCCCCTTCCTGCTACGGCGCCGCCGATCCCACAAGGTGACGCTGCCCCTCCCTCCCCCACATGAGGTCGCACACCGGCATCGATGGCGAGGTACCTGAACTCCGACTTTCTTGCGCACTTTAGGACCACCATGAAATACGAATCCGTACACCAGTTCTTGCAACACGTTGCCGACCGCAATCCCGGCCAGGGCGAGTTTCTCCAGGCCGTGACCGAAGTGATGGAAAGCCTGTGGCCGTTCATCGCCCAGCATCCCAGGTATGCCGAGCATGGCTTGCTCGACCGGCTGGTCGAGCCCGAGCGCGTGGTGATGTTCCGGGTCTCGTGGGTGGACGACCATGGCCAGGTCCAGGTCAACCGCGGCTACCGGATCCAGCACAGCATGGCGATCGGGCCGTATAAAGGCGGCATGCGCTTCCACCCCTCGGTCAACTTGTCGGTGCTTAAGTTTCTCGCCTTCGAACAGACGTTCAAGAATGCGCTCACCACCCTGCCCATGGGCGGCGGCAAGGGCGGCTCGGACTTCGACCCCAAGGGCAGGAGCCAGGGCGAGATCATGCGTTTCTGCCAGGCCTTCGTCAGCGAGTTGTTCCGTCACGTCGGTTCGGATACCGACGTACCCGCTGGCGATATCGGCGTCGGCGCCCGCGAAGTCGGCTATATGGCCGGCATGATGAAAAAGCTGAGCAACCGGGCCGACTGCGTCTTCACCGGCAAGGGCCTGAGCTTCGGCGGCTCGCTGATGCGGCCGGAAGCGACCGGTTACGGCACCGTCTATTTCGCACAAGAGATGCTCAAGACGCGCGGCCGTTCTTTCGATGGCCTGCGGGTGAGCGTGTCCGGCTCGGGCAATGTGGCGCAGTACGCGATCGAAAAGGCGATGTCACTGGGGGCGAAGGTCATCACGGTGTCCGATTCGAGCGGCACCGTGATCGACAGCGAAGGATTCACGGCCGAGAAACTGGCGATCCTGATGGACGTGAAAAACCACCTGTATGGCCGCGTCAGCGACTATGCCGAGCGCACCGGCAGCCGCTTCGAAGCCGGCGTGCGGCCCTGGCATGTGCCAGTCGACGTGGCGCTGCCATGCGCCACCCAGAACGAACTGGACGCCAACGATGCCGCCGTGTTGATCCGCAACGGCGTCTTGTGCGTGGCCGAAGGGGCGAATATGCCGTCGACCATCGAAGCGGCGAAAGCGTTCGAGGCCGCGGGCGTCCTGTATGCGCCGGGCAAGGCCAGCAATGCCGGCGGCGTCGCCACGTCGGGCCTGGAGATGAGCCAGAACGCCGAGCGCCTGTCCTGGCCGAGCGACGAAGTCGACGCCCGCCTGCTGCAGATCATGCAGGGCATCCACGCGGCCTGCATCAAGTATGGCGCGCACGCCGATGGCAGCATCAGCTATGTCGATGGGGCCAATATCGCCGGCTTCGTGAAAGTAGCAGATGCGATGCTGGCGCAAGGCGTGACCTGAACCCCGGCAAACTACCAGATTGACAATAGTTATTGTCGGTATTTCTTACACATTATGCAACGTGGAAACGTAAGCTACTGAATAGACTCTTATTTTCCACGTGGCATAATTGTTGCTCTCTCTTAAGTCAAAATTATTAACAGAGAGAAAGTAGCTATCGATGGGTAATGGGAGAGTGTCAAACCTGGTGTGGAATGGCGTGCGCCAGCAACTTGGAACTGCGCTGCGCTCCCAGCCAGCCGTTCGCAATGCGACCGCCAGAGTCGAGACCTGGATGTTGCGGCAGCAGCACTCCATCGGGAGAATCGCTCCTGCAGTCATTCGGCCCAGTCCCCATCTGATCATGCTTTCCTTGACGAGCTATTGCAACCTGCGCTGCCAGGGGTGCAAATATGGCAGGGACTTCATGCCGGGTTCGCAGCTGAGTTGGGAACATGTCCGCGACGTTCTCGACGACGCCAGGGAAGCCGGCATCTACAAGGTGCGCCTGTATGGTGGAGAGCCACTGCTTCATCCGGACCTGCCCAGGATGATCGCCTATTGCAGAGACATCGGTCTTTCTCCGGTGGTAACGACCAACGCGGTTGCGCTCTCATCCAGGATCGATGAGTTGTATGCGGCGGGACTCAGGGACCTGACCATCGGCTTTTATGGCGTCGGCGACGCCTATGACGAATACACCCAGCGGCCAGGACGGGCCAGGAAGATGGAAGCGGGTATTGCCGACGTCAGACGCAAATATGGCGATACGGTCAGGATGCAAATCAACTGGCTGCTACGGCGCCAGACCTGTAACCTGGCATTGCTCCATGAAGCATTCGACTTTGCACGCAAGTACAACACGACGCTGCAGATCGATATGGTCCATTATTCCCTGCCCTACTTCACCGAGGGTCCCGACCGTGAGCTGCAGTTCCGTGAGGAAGATCGGGACGCGATCGATGTCGTCATCGCTGAATTGCTCGCATTGAAAGAGCAATACCCGCAAATGATCCGGCATACGCCCGAAGCGATCCGCTCGATGCCGGACTGGCTGCTGCAAGGGCCCGGCATGAAGGTGCCCTGTGCAGCGCGCGAGATGATCTGGGTAGGCGCGGATGGTACGGTGCAGCTGTGCTACGTTACATTCAAGCTCGGAAACCTGCACCAGATGCGCCTGCGCGACATGCTCTACACGCCAGCGCATACGGCCGCTTCGCGCGCCGCCTTTGCGCTCGATTGTCCAAACTGCCACTGCAGCGCCGGTGAGCGGATCATGCGCGATGCAAGGTCCGTCACCAAATACAGTCGATAGCGGCCTGCCTGGCCTGAACAACCATGCGGACACGGAATGATACGGCCGCCCCTGCACAGGCAAGGCCGGCAGGACCGGGCAGCGCCGATCCAGCACATGCGGAGGTGCCGCTCATCGTGCATGTCATTTACCGGTTCGATGTCGGCGGTCTGGAAACACTGCTCGCCGAGTGCATCCGCCGCATGCCCCGCCACAGGTACCGCCATGCCATCGTCTGCACCAGCGGCTATTCCGCATTCGTGGAACAAATCGCCGGGACCGGGACGCCCATTTTCAGCCTCGACAAACCTGCGGGGCTGGGTCTTGTCGCACATATCAGGCTGTGGAAACTGCTCAGGCGCCTGCGTCCGACGGTCCTGCATACGTACTGCGTCAGTGCGGTCGAATACACCGCCACCGGGGTGTTGGCGGGCGTTCCGGTGCGCGTGCATTCGGAACACGGCCGTAACCTGAATGAGGCCGATGGACGCAGCCGCAAATACAACGCGTTGCGCCGCGCGATGGGACTGCTGATGCATTCCTGCGTTGCAGTATCTGGCGACCTGGAAAGCTGGCTGGTAAACATCGTTGGCCTGCACCGGCAAAAAATCAGACGTATCGCCAATGGCGTCGATACCGACAAATTCTCACCTGCCCCGATATCACTCCCTACAGGACCTGGACATGCTCCTTCCCAAGGCCGATTCTTGATCGGGACAGTAGGCCGGATATGCGAGGTAAAAAACCAGGCCGCCCTGATCGACGCCTTTGTCCTCCTGCTGGATCGCTTCAGGGGAAACGGGCCGGAACTTTCGCTGACCGTCATTGGTGACGGTCCGCTATTGACGTCCTTGAAAGAAAAAATCGCCGGCCTTGGGATTGCCCATCTCGTCAGTACTCCCGGATCACGCAACGATATCGCCGACATCATGAAGACATTCTCGCTGTTCGTGCTGCCGTCACTGTCCGAAGCAATGCCGGTCGCTGTCCTGGAAGCGATGGCAAGCGGCGTGCCGGTCGTGGCCCCCTCAGTGGGTGGCGTTCCAGACATCGTCGTCGATGGCGTGACTGGTGTGCTGGTGGATTCGCCATGTCCCCGAATTCTGGTGAAAGTCATTGCCGACTATGTCGAACACCCAGAGATGGGGCGGCGTCATGGCGCAGCGGGCCGCGCGTTTGTCGAGCGACATCACGGCGTCGACCAGATGGTCAAGCAGTACCTGGCCTTGTACGATATGCACTGCGAGACGGAATCAGTAGGCTGAGTTCAGCTGGCAAACGGTACGGTGACCACTAGCACCAGCGCCTTGCCAGGATACACGTGGTGTTCCAGCGCCACGGCCCATGCTCGTTGCTGCAAGCTTCTCCGCATTGCCTTTGCGACATGTTATTCTTGCTTGGCCTCGACCACCAAGAGAAGACATGACCCGCTCGCTCCCCCTGTTTTTGTGCACCCTGCTGTGCGCAGCCCTGCCCGCCATCGCCCAGGTCAAAGTGCCGGCGTCGCCGGAAAAAATGAACCAGTTGTATGCCGACTACTGGGAAGACTACCTGCGCGAGAACCCGATCGCCGCCACTTTCAATGGCGAGCACCGCTACAACGACCGTTTCGGCGTGGTCTCGTCCACCGAAGACCGGGCCCAGACCCGCGCGCTGGCCGAAAAATACCTGGCGCGCAGCGCCCAGTTCGATCCGGCGCCGCTGCCCTCGGAAGACCGCATCAGCTATGACCTGCTGCGCTATCGCCTGCAGCAAGACCTGGACGGCCTGCGCTTCCCATCCGACCTGGTGCCGGTGGACCAGTTCTCGGGCCTGCATCTGCTGATGGCCCAGCTGGGCTCGGGCGCTTCGGCGCAGCCATTCCAGACCGTGCAGGATTATGACAACTGGCTCAAGCGCGCAGCCGGTTACGCGCCGGCGGTCGACAATGCGATCCTCGACATGCAGAAAGGGATCAAGCAGGGCATCGTGATGCCCAAGGCGCTGATCAGCCGCGTCTTGCCGCAGCTGGAAAACGTCGGCAGCGACGACCTGGCGACCAGCACCTATATGGGCCCGGTGAAGAAATTCCCGGACTCGTTCAGCGCCGCCGACAAGGCGCGCCTGACCGAGGCCTACGGCAAGATGGTGCGCGAGCAACTCGCGCCGGCCAACCGCAAGCTGCTGGCCTTCATGCAGGGCACCTACCTGCCGGCCGGGCGCGATAGCGCCGGCATCGGTTCCCTGCCCGGCGGCAAGGAGTGGTATGCCTTCCTGGCGCGCCGCTCGACCACCACCCCGCTCACCCCCGACGAGATCCACGAGATCGGCCTGCGCGAAGTGGCGCGCATCCGCGCCCAGTTCGAGGAGGCCAAGGTCAAGGTCGGGTTCAAGGGTACGCTGAAGGAATTCTTCGAGCACCTCAATACCGCGCCCGAGCTGCGCTTCAAGTCGCGCGAGGACATCCAGGCCGCCTACGAGGCGATGCGTCCGCGCGTCGAAGCCAAGGTCGACCAGCTGTTCGCGCGCGTGCCCAAGGCGCCGTTCGAGATCCGTCCGGTCGAAGCGTTCCGCGAAGTGAGCGCGGCCCCGGCCTCTTACCAGCGCGGTTCGGTCGATGGCAAGCGTCCCGGCGTGTTCTACTTCAACGCCTACAAGCCCGAGACCCGCACCAACTTCACGACCACCGCCTTCTTCTTGCACGAGGCGATTCCGGGCCACCATTTCGAGCGCAGCCTGGCGCAGGAAGCGACCGGCCTGCCGGCCTTCCGCCGCTTCGGCGGCAACACCGCCTTCTCGGAAGGCTGGGGCCTGTACAGCGAGATGCTGGGCCAGGAAATCGGCATGTACAACGATCCCTGGCAGTGGGTCGGCCGCCTGACCGCCGAAATCTGGCGCGGCGTGCGGCTGGTGGTCGACACCGGCATCCATTCCAAGGGCTGGACGCGCGAGCAGGGAATCGCCTATTTCAGGGACAACGTGCCGCAGAACGAAGTGACCGCGGTGCAGGAAGTCGAACGCTATATCGCGATTCCCGGCCAGGCCCTGAGCTACAAGATCGGCGAACTGAAGCTGCGCGAACTGCGTGCGCGCGCCGAGAAAACCCTGGGTTCGTCGTTCGACCTGCGCGCCTTCCATAACGAGGTGCTGTCGCACGGCGCGGTGCCGCTCGACGTGCTCGAAGCGGCGACCGACCGCTGGATCGCGGCCCAGAAGAAAAGCTGAGCCACTAGGGCGCGGTCACCTCGACCTCGCGGCTGACCACGGTGCGCCGACCCTGACGGTCGAGCACCGTGGCCGTCACCGTGTAGCGCCCTGGCGCCGCGAAACCGTGGCTGGCGCTGGCGCTGGCCACGCCGGCGCGTTCCTCGATCCTGCGCGCCGGGGCCGCGCTGCCATCGCCCCAGGCCCAGTCGACGCCGCGCGTGCCGACCCGGTCGCCATCGACGAACGATACCGAAGCCCGTAGCGGCGCGCCAACCGCCACCGTGCGCGGCGCCACGATCGGCCCGACCGCATGCCCGCCGCGGCGCCCGCGCTCGGGCGTGAGCAGCACCAGGCCAGCATTCGAACTGGCCACGATCTCCCCCCGGTCATTGATCGCCAGCGCATGCTCCAGCGCCAGCGTCGGCGGCGCATGGCGCAGCAGGCGGTTCAGGTCGCGCATGCCGGCGCCGGCGCTCCAGACGAAGGCGCGCATGGCCCCGGCCCTGTTCTCGGCGAAGCCGACCACCTGGCCCCGGGCATTGACGGCGCGCGCGACCGAGGTCCGGCCGCCCAGGGTGCCCAGTTCGCGCATGCCGCCGCGGCGCGTCCACGACATCGCGCGCTGGCGTCCATCGGCAAATCCGATTCCGCCCGCGATATGCAGGCCAGGCGTCATCGCGTTGACCCAGGCCGTAGTGCCGCGCCCGATCCCCAGGTCCAGCATGCCGCTCGCGCGCGTCCACAGGAAGGGGCGATCGCCGCCATCGTCCCAGGATGCGAGCCGGTTGCCCGCCACTTCGCCCCCTGCCCCGACCGCGACGGGCGTCGATTCGACGCTGCCGAGCGTGTCGATGTCGATCACGCCGCTCGCGCGCGTCCAGGCGAATACGCGCGTGATCTCGTCGTCGATGGTGGTCACGCCGGCGATCAGGCCGGCATCGTTGAGCACGCGGCCTGATGCGGGCTCGGGAAAGGCCGGGGTCACGCCCAGGTCTTCCAGGCCGCCCGCCAGGCTCCAGCGGAACGCTCGTCCGGTGTCGCCGTACGAGCCGGTCACCACGCCCCGGTTGTTGATCGCCCAGCCATACGAGCGGCCGCCGTCGGACGCCGGCAGGATGCCGAGCATGCCGCTGCCGGCGCGCCAGACGAAGGCGTTTTCGATGCCGTCGCGATTGACCGACGTGCCCACGACCTGCCCGGCCTCGTTCAGGCCGTTTGCATAGCTGGCCGCGCCGCCCAGTGAGCCGATATCGTGCGTCGACCTGCCATCGTAGAAATAGCCCGAGGTGCGGCCTGCGCTCACCAGGGTGAACGCCACCTGCCCGGCGGCGTTGATGGCCGGGTAGGTCGCGACCGTGCCAGGACCAAGATGGATGACGCGGTAGCCGGCAGGGGTGGCCGCTGGCGCCAACTGCGCGCATGCCAGCATTATCAGCAGCAGGATTGTTCGAACAAAAACCATGTTGACTCCAGTGAGGTTGGACCAGGCCCGGATCGCGATGCCACTGTGCCGGGCGACGGACTCGATCATGCGCCGTACCCGGCGCGCACGATCGGCGCCGGCACTGGAACCTGCACGCCTCTGCGCTACGCCAATGAATGCTGTGGCATCGATCGCACATCTTGCCGACACCAGCACAGGCTATGAGGCGTTGTCTTACATGTAACGAACGCGACCATATTTACTGTTAAATTATTCATCCTATGTCGATCCCTCCCACTCACCATTCATGTCATGAAAACCTTTCATTGCGACAAGTGTTCACAACAGGTATTTTTCGAGAACACGCTATGTTTTAACTGCGACAGCACCCTGGGCTACCAGCCCGCAACCCGCAGCATCAACAGCTTCGAGCAGGCCGAGGACAATCTCTGGCGCAGCCTGAACCCGGTCGACAAGGGCAAGCTGTACAAGCAATGCAGCAATTATGTGCAGCACAATGTCTGCAACTGGATGCTGCCCGCCGACGACCCGCACGATTTGTGCGAATCGTGCCAGCTGACCGTCGTCATTCCGGCGCTGTCGACCGAAAAAAACCACATCCTGTGGTCGCGCCTCGAAACCGCCAAGCGCCGCCTGCTGTTTTCGCTGGCGATGCTGAACCTGACCCCGGCCTCGAAGGAAACCGAACCCGAGACCGGCCTGGCCTTCCAGTTCCTGGAAGACAGCGTGAGCGACGGGTGCGTGATGACCGGCCACGACAACGGCCTGATCACCCTGAATATCGCCGAAGCCGACCCGGCCGAGCGCGAGCGCACGCGCGAACAGATGCACGAGCGCTATCGCACGCTGCTGGGACACTTCCGCCACGAGAGCGGACATTATTATTTCGACCGGCTGGTGGCCGAGAGTGACTGGATCGACGACTTTCGCGCCCTGTTCGGCGACGAGCGCCAGGATTATGGCGAAGCGCTCAAGCGCCACTACGACGCAGGCCCAGCCGCCGACTGGGAGTCGAATTTTGTCAGCAGCTACGCCAGTTCGCACCCGTGGGAAGACTGGGCCGAGACCTGGGCCCATTACCTGCACATGATCGATACGCTCGAAACGGCGCATGCCTGCGGCCTGGCGCTCAAGCCGCGCAAGGCCGACGAACCGGCGCTCGACAGCATCACCTTGCCCATGAAGGCGGAATCGTTCGACGATACCCTGCACGACTGGTTCGCGCTGACCTATGTGCTCAACAGCCTGAACCGCAGCATCGGCATGCCGGATTCCTACCCATTCAAGCTCAGTACGCCGGTACTGGAAAAGCTGGAATTCGTGCACAAGGTGGTGCGTGCGCAGATAAAGACGAACAAGGCGTAAGCGCCGGCCGGCCGCGCACCGGACGCTGTTTTAACGAGGCGCGCCATGCACCGTCATGACGCGAACGCCGGCATTCTCGTCACAACAGTGCGGCGCGCCATATATTGGTGCGTCGGCCTAACCAGTCTGGGTCTGGGTCTGGGTTTGGGTCTGGGTTTGGGTCTGGGTTTGGGTCTGGGTTTGCGTCTGCGTCTGGGTCGGGGCCGGCGCCGGCACCGACTCCGCCGGCAGCAGGAAATCGCGACTGATGCCATTGCCCAGCTCTTCGACCGCCACCAGGAAGCGCGTCAGGAATTCGTGCAGGCCTTCGTCCAGAATGGCGCCGATCGACACCGTTTGCAGCATGGCGTGCAGTTCCTGCGCCTGGCGCTCGGTGTCCCGCGACAGGTCGTTGCGCACGTCCTGCAGATTGGCCACGACGGCGCACATGCAGGCCACCAGCGAACGCGGCATTTTCTCTTGCAGGATCAGGAGCGCCGCCACCCGTTTCGGCGTGATGGCGTCGCGATACACCTTGCGATAGGTCTCGAATGCCGATACCGAGCGCAGCAGCGCCGCCAGGTAATAGAATTCGCCCTGGGCCCCGGCCTGGATCGTGTCGGACGCCAGGAACCTGAACTTGACGTCCAGGATGCGCGCCGTATTGTCGGCCCGTTCCAGGAAGGTACCCATGCGGATGAAATTGAAGGCCTCGTCCTGGAACATGGTGCCCAGCGTGACCCCGCGCGACAGGTGCGAGCGGTACTTGACCCATTCCAGGAACTGGCCGGGACTATGCTCGAACATGCGGTTCTTGAGGTGCTGCTGCAGCATCAGCCAAGTGGTGTTCTCGGTTTCCCACACCTCGGTCGGCAGGGTGCCGCGCACGGCGCGGGCGTTCTCGCGCGCCGCGCGCAGGCAGCTGGTGATCGAGGACAGGTTGTCCGGATCGCGCACCATGAAGTCGATCACATCCTTTTGCGACAAGGTGGCGTATTTGGCGTCGAATTGCTGGTTCAGTTCAGAGACCCCGAGCATGGTGCGCCAGCCCTGCTGCTCGGCGCGCTCCGACTGCGGCATCAGCGAATACTGGACCCGGACATCGAGCATGCGTGCGGTATTTTCGGCCCGTTCGGTATAGCGGGCCATCCAGAACAAATGATCGGCGGTGCGGCTCAACATGCTAGTTCTCCAGTATCCAGGTATCTTTGGTGCCGCCGCCCTGCGACGAATTGACTACCAGCGATCCTTCCTGCAACGCTACCCGGGTCAGTCCACCCGGCACCATCGACACGTTCTTGCCCGACAGGACAAACGGCCGCAGGTCGATATGGCGCGGCGCGATGCCCGACTCGACAAAGGTCGGGCAGGCCGACAGCGCCAGCGTGGGCTGGGCAATATAGCCTTCCGGATTGGCCAGCAGTCGCGCGCGGAAAGCCTCGATCTCGGCCTGGGTCGAGGCCGGCCCGACCAGCATGCCGTAGCCGCCGGCGCCGTGCACTTCCTTGACCACCAGGTCCGCCAGGTTGGCCAGCGTATAGGCCAGTTCGTCCTTCTTGCGGCACTGGTAGGTGGGCACGTTGTTCAGGATCGGCTCTTCGCTCAAATAGAACTTGATCATGTCCGGCACATACGGATAGATCGACTTGTCGTCGGCCACGCCGGTGCCGATCGCATTAGTGAGCGTCACCCGGCCGGCGCGCACGGCGTCGAGCAGGCCCGGCACGCCCAGCGTCGACTCCGGACGGAAGGCGCGCGGATCGAGATAGTCGTCGTCGATGCGGCGGTAGATGACGTCGACCTGCTTGGGCCCGCGCGTGGTGCGCATATAGACGGTGTCGTCGCTGACATACAGGTCTTGCCCCTGCACCAGCGCCACGCCCATCTGCTGGGCCAGGAATGCATGCTCGAAATAGGCCGAATTGTGCATGCCCGGCGTGAGCACGACCACGGTCGGGTCGATGCTGCCCTGCGGCGCCACGGTGCGCAGGTTGTCGAGCAGCAGGTCGGGATAGTGCTCGACCGGCGCTACCCGGTTACGCGCGAACAGCGCCGGGAACAGGCGCATCATCATCTTGCGGTTTTCCAGCATGTACGACACGCCCGACGGCACCCGCAGATTGTCTTCCAGGACGTAGAACTCGCCCTCGCCGGCGCGCACGATGTCGACCCCGGCGATGTGGGCGTAGATGTCGGAAGGCAGCTTGATGCCCTGCATGGCGGGCCGGTACTGGGCGTTGTTCAGGATTCGCTCGGGCGGAATGATGCCGGCCTTGAGGATGGCCTGGTCATGATAGACATCGTGCAGGAAGCGGTTCAATGCCGTCACGCGCTGCACCAGGCCGGTCTGCAGGCGCGCCCATTCGGCGGCGTTGATCACGCGCGGGATGATATCGAAGGGAATCAGCCGTTCCTTGCCGGCGTCGTCGCCGTAGACGGCGAAGGTGATTCCCACGCGCTGGAAGTTCAGCTCGGCCTCGGCCCGCTTCTGCTCGATCAGCCCGGTCGGCTGTTGCGCGAGCCAGTCGGCAAACGGGCCGTAATGAGGCCGCACGGTTGCCGCAGTGGAATACATTTCATCATAAAAGTTCGGCATCGATTCCTCCTGTCCCCAAGTACTATCAAGAAACGTGCCAGCGGTGCGTTTCAATTTTATTAATCGATTATATTGTGGGTACGAATCATGCTTAAACACTCCTGAACCGCGCTCAATTTTTGCGCACCATATGTCGCGTGCACTTCGACCGCGCCGCACCCCCGAAAGGCATTCCGCATGGCTATCCGCATCGCGCTCCATCACAAGACCAGCTACCGCTACGACCGCCAGGTTGCCCTGTCGCCGCATGAGGTGCGCCTGCGCCCGGCGCCCCACGCACGCACCCCGATCCTGTCGTATTCGCTGTCGGTGCAGCCGGAACAGCACTTCATCAACTGGCAGCAAGACCCTTACGGCAATTACATCGGCCGCTTCGTGTTCCCCGAAAAGACCGACGTCCTCGAGTTCACGGTCGACCTGGTGGCCGACATGACCGTCATTAATCCATTCGATTTCTTCGTCGAACAATATGCGGAAGTCTTTCCGTTCTCCTATCCTGCCCCGCTCAGGACGGAACTGGGTCCGTATCTGCAGACCGAGGCGCCGGGTCCCCTGCTCAAGGAGTGGGTCGCAACGACGCACCGCGAACTGCTGGCCAAGCCAATGGGCACGAACGACTTCCTGGTCGCCATCAACCAGCGCCTGCAGCGCGATATCGCCTACCTGCTGCGGATGGAACCAGGTGTGCAGACGCCCGAAGAGACCCTGCAAAAGCGCTCCGGCTCATGCCGCGACAGCGGCTGGCTGCTGGTGCAGATCCTGCGCGAGATGGGGCTGGCGGCGCGCTTCGTGTCCGGCTACCTGATCCAGCTGACCGCCGACCAGGCCGCGCTCGACGGCCCCAGCGGCCCGCTCGAAGACTTCACCGACCTGCATGCATGGACCGAGGTGTTCGTCCCCGGCGCGGGCTGGATCGGGCTCGATCCGACCTCGGGCATGCTGGCCGGCGAAGGCCATATTCCGCTCGCCTGCACCGCGATGCCGGCCTCGGCCGCGCCGGTGACCGGATTCAGCGACAAGGCCGAAGTCACCTTCGTCCACGAAATGAAAGTCACCCGCATCCACGAGGATCCGCGCGTGACCAAGCCCTACACCGAGGCCGACTGGCAAAAGATCGACCGCCTGGGCCAGCAGGTCGACGCCGACCTGGTCAACCAGGACGTGCGCCTGACCCAGGGCGGCGAGCCCACCTTCGTCTCGATCGACGATATGGATGGCCCGGAGTGGAACACGCTGGCGCACGGCGACAAGAAGCGCGAGCTGGCGGGCAATCTGATGCACCGCCTGAAGCAGCACTTCGCGCCGGGCGGCATGCTGCATTACGGCCAGGGCAAATGGTATCCGGGTGAGCCGCTGCCGCGCTGGGCGCTGAATATCTTCTGGCGCGTCGACGGCCAGCCGATGTGGTCCGACCCGTCCCTGTTCTCGGACGAACACCTCGACGACGGCTATGGCGGCGACGAAGCCGGCCGCTTCGTGGCGGAACTGGTCAAGGCGCTCGGCCTGCCCGCGGGCAGCGCGATTCCCGCCTATGAAGACGTGTTGCTGCAGGCCCAGCGCGAACAGGCGCTGCCGCGCAACCTCGACCCGCTCGAGGCCGACCTCAAGGCGCCCGAGGAACGGCGCCGGCTGGCGCGCCTGCTCGAACGCGGGCTGGGCACGGTGGCCGGCTATGTGCTGCCGCTGCAAGCGCGCGAGTTCGACCCGGCCACGATGCTCGGCAGCAGCTGGCGCACCTCGCGCTGGCCGCTGCGGCGCGAACACCTGTACCTGATCGAAGGCGACTCGCCGATCGGCCTGCGCCTGCCGCTGGCCACGCTGCCATGGGTGCTGCCCGAAGAACGCGATCCCGGCTTCGATGTCGACCCGTTCGCCGCGCGCGGCGCCCTGCCGGCCGTGAAAAAGGACAAGCGCCCGACCCTCGGCCTGGCCGCCGGCAAAGGTGCGGACAAGGCCGCCAAGCCGGCCGCCGCCGCACCCGAGCCGGCCGCGCGCGACGTGATCCACACCGCGCTGTGCGTCGAAGTGCGCGCCGGGCGCCTGTATATCTTCATGCCGCCGCAAAAGCGCATCGAGGATTACCTGGCGCTGGTCGCGGCGGTCGAGGCCACGGCCGCCAAGCTGAAGATGAAGCTGCGCCTGGAAGGCTATGCGCCGCCGCGCGATGCGCGCATCAAGCTGCTCAGCGTGACGCCCGACCCTGGCGTCATCGAAGTCAATATTCATCCGGCCGCCAGCTGGAACGAATTGGTACACAACGTCACGACCCTGTACCAGGAAGCGCGCCTGACCCGCCTGGGCACCGAGAAATTCATGCACGATGGCCGCCATACCGGTACCGGCGGCGGCAACCACGCCACCCTGGGCGGCGCCACGGCCGAAGACAGCCCGATGCTGCGCCGGCCCGACCTGCTCAAGAGCCTGATCACCTACTGGCAGATCCACCCGGCCCTGTCCTACCTGTTCTCGGGCACCTTCATCGGGCCGACCAGCCAGGCGCCGCGGGTCGATGAAGCGCGCGACGACAATCTGTACGAGCTGGCGATCGCGTTCCAGCAAATGGACCAGGTACTGCCCACCCTGCACCCGGGCGACAAGCCGTGGATGGTCGACCGCCTGCTGCGCAACCTGCTGGTCGACCTGACCGGGAACACCCACCGCTCCGAGTTCTCGATCGACAAGCTGTATTCGCCGGACGGCCCTACCGGCCGCCTGGGCCTGGTGGAATTCCGCGCCTTCGAGATGCCGCCCCACGAACGCATGAGCCTATTGCAAATGCTGCTGCTGCGCGCGCTGGTGGCGCGCTTCTGGAAGCAACCCTGCCAGGCCAAGCTGGTCCACTGGGGCACCGCGCTGCACGATCGCTGGATGCTGCCGCACTTCGTGGCCCAGGATATGCGCGACGTCGCGCGCGACCTGCGCGCGGCCGGCTATGCCTTCGAGGACCATTGGTTCGAGCCTTTCATCGAGTTCCGTTTCCCGCGCTTCGGCACCGTCACCTACGAGGGCGTCGAGATGGAATTGCGCCAGGCGATCGAGCCATGGAATGTGCTGGGCGAGGAAGTCTCGGCCGGCGGTACCGCGCGCTATGTCGATTCGTCGGTCGAGCGCATGCAGCTGAAGGTCTCCGGCCTGACCGACGGCCGCCACGTGGTGGCCTGCAATGGGCGCCTGCTGCCGCTGCACCCGACCGGGGTTCCGGGCGAGTACGTGGCCGGCGTGCGCTTTCGCGCCTGGAGCCCGTGGTCGGCGCTGCACCCGAGCATCCGGGTGCAGGCCCCTCTCACTTTCGACCTGGTCGACACCTGGAATGGCCGTTCGATCGGCGGCTGCACCTATCACGTGGTGCATCCGGGCGGGCGCAATGAAACCGGCTCGCCGGTCAATGCCAACGCCGCCGAGGCGCGCCGGATGGCGCGTTTCTGGCCTCACGGTCACACCCCGGGCCCGTTCACGGTGCGCAAGGAAGACCCGAATCCGGGCTTCCCGATGACGCTCGATTTGCGCTGGCAGCCGGTTTGACCTACAGTTTCATACCGAACGACCAGCGAATTTCATGCCCAATCAGTTACTAGCCCATTATCTGGCCGCGCCGGATGGTTTCGATGAAATGCTCGACGCGGCCAAGGCGCCGCGCGCGCACTGGCGCGCGATGCTCGCCAACCTGGAGCACGAAGCACCAGCCATGATGCGCCAGCGCCTGGAGATGGTGCAGCGCCAGGTGCGCGAGAACGGGGTCAGCTACAACGTCACGGCCGACCTCCACGGCAAGCAGCGGCCGTGGGACCTGAACGTCTTGCCGCTGATCCTGCCGCACGAGGAATGGAGCGTGATCGAGGCGGCCGTGATCCAGCGCGCCACCCTGCTCAACCGGATCCTGGGCGACGTCTACGGCAAACAGGAGATGCTGGCCGAGGGCCTGCTGCCGTCGGCGCTGGTCCACGGCCATGCCGGCTTCCTGCGGCCTTGCCACGGCATGCGCCACCATGACGACGTCGCCCTGCATTTATACGCGGTCGACCTGGCGCGCGCGCCCGACGGCCGCTGGTGGGTGATGGCCGACCGCACCCAGGCGCCGCTGGGCGCCGGCTACGCACTCGAGAACCGTTCGATCATCGCGCCCACCTTCCCCGACCTGCTGCGCAAACTGAAGGTGCAGCCGCTGTCCCGGTTCTTCCGCACCATGCACGACAGCCTGGTGCATTGGGGCCGCATGTGCGCGGCCAGCGGCGACAACCCGGCGCCGCTGCGCGAAGGCGAGGCGCCGCTGATCGTTCTGCTCACCCCAGGCCCGCGCACCGAAAGCTATACCGAGCAATCCTACCTGGCGCGCTACCTGGGCCTGCCGCTGGTCGAGGGCGGCGACCTGACGGTGCGCGACGGCGTGGTCTATCTCAAGACCCTGGCCGGCCTGCACCGGGTGCATGTGATCATGCGCCGGGTCGACGACGAAGCCTGCGACCCGCTCGAATTATCGGGCGCGCCGCACAATGCGATGCTGGGCGTGGCCGGGCTGACCCAGGCCGCCATGCGCGGCAATGTGCTGGTCGCGAACAGCCTCGGTTCGAGCCTGCTCGAATCGGGCGCCCTGCTCGGCTTCCTGCCGGCGCTGTCCAAGCGTTTGCTGGGCGAGCCGCTCAAGATGCCCTCGGTGGCCACCTGGTGGTGCGGCGAGCCGGCGGCGCTCGACACCGTCATCGCCAAGCTCGATCGCCTGGTCATCAAGCCGAGTTTTTCACAACTGCCGCAAGCGGCGGTGTTCGGCCAGGACCTCGATGGCGAGGCGCGCGCGGCCTTCATCGCCCGGCTGCGCGCCAATCCCGATCACTACGTCGCCCAGGAACTGGTGCGGCTGTCGCAGGCGCCTGTGTGGAAAGACAGCAGCGCGCCCGGCCTGCAGGCGCGCGCCGTCGGCCTGCGGGTGTTCGCCTGCGCCACCCCGAACGGCTATGTCGTGATGCCGGGCGGCCTGACCCGGGTCGCCACCGGCCCGGATGCGCGCGTGCTGACCATGCAGATGGGCGGCGCCAGCAAGGATACCTGGGTCCAGGCCCGGGCCCGGGCCGAAGTGCATCGCCCGCAGCAACGCCGCATCACCGGCCGCGACCTGGTGCGCGAAGACACCAACCTGTCGAGCCGGGTCGCCGAGAACCTGCTGTGGTTCGGGCGCCATGCCGAACGCAGCGACAATATCTGCCGCCTGCTGCGGGTCGCGCTCCAGTTCCTGTTCAACGACCGGTTCGACCAGCGCGGCGCAGAATGGCCGACCGTCGAGGCGCTGTGCATCTGGTTCGGGCTGATCGACGAGGGCAGTCGACCCGCCGCGGCCGACCCCAGCGCGGCCGGCCCCATCTTCACCGATGCCGAGCTCGAGTCAGCCCTGCTGTTGGCGGTGGTCTCGCCCACGGTGCCCGGCCTGGCGCGCCAGCAGCAGCAGTTGCACCGTATCGCCGGCCAGCTGCACGAACGCTTCTCGGCCGACAACTGGCGCGCGCTGAACCGGATGGTGCAGCCAACCACGCTCGTCGGCGAGAGGCCATCGCAATCGGGCGTCATGACGATCCTGGACGATGCCGCCGCCGCGCTGATGACGCTGTCGGGCTTCGCGCTCGACGGCATGACGCGCGACCTGGGCTGGCGTTTCATGTCGGTCGGGCGCCGCCTGGAACGGCTGCAGTTCCAGAGCGTCGTGCTGCAGCGCGCCCTGGCGATGGATGCCAACGGTAATCTCGACTGGCTGCTCGAACTGTCCGACAGCAGCATCACCTACCGTACCCGCTACCGCGCCCAGCCCGAATGGCTGCCGGTACTCGACCTGCTGCTGCTCGACGAAACCAATCCGCGCTCGATCGTATTCCAGCTCAACGGCATCCTGGGCACGCTCACCAAGATCGCGCACCGCAAGGGCGACTGCGGTGAACAGCAACTGGCGCAGTTAAAGCAAGAGCTGATGGCGCTCGACCCGGACCGCGAACTCAATCATGGCAATGCGCTGCTGGGCGACCTGCTGCACCGGATCGGGCTGGCCAGCGCCGCCCTGTCCGAGCAGATCAGCGTGCAGTTCTTCAGCTATACCGACAACGGCCGTCAAAGGAACCGTACCTCATGAACGATTGGACGGGGTGCGCCGAGGTCTGCGCGCGCTATCGGGTGGTGCACGAAACGCGCTACACATACAGCAGCACGGTGGCCTTGTCGCAGCAATACCTGCACCTGACGCCGCGCTCGTTCGCCTGCCAGCGTACCGACTCGCACCTGATCTGGTTCGACCCGGTGGTCAACGAGAGCCGCGACGGCACCGATTTCTTCGGCAACTGCGTGCGCCACGTGGCGCTCACGCTGCCGCATGACAGCCTGCTGGTGCATGCCGAATCGACGGTCTCGCTGCGCGCGCGTTATACCCTGGCGCAGATCGCCGGCACGCTGCCGTGGGAAACCGTGCGCGACATGATGGGCAAGGAAAAGAGCGCGCCGACGCTCGAAGCCTGCCGCTACCTGTACGCCTCGCCCCATGTGGCCTGGTTCCCCGAACTCGAGGCCTATGCGCGCCAGAGTTTCACGCCCGGCCGGCCGCAACTCGATGCGGCGCTCGACCTGACGCACCGGATCTTCGAGGACTTCGAGTTCGACAGCAAGGCGACCGACATCTCCACCCCGCTCGAGCAGGTGCTGCGCGGCCGGCGCGGCGTGTGCCAGGATTTCGCCCAGCTGATGATCGGCTGCCTGCGCAGCATCGGCCTGCCGGCGCGCTACGTGAGCGGCTACATCCTGACCCACCCGCCAGAGGGCAAGCCGCGCCTGATCGGCGCCGACGCCTCGCATGCCTGGGTGTCGGTGTTCTGCCCGACCCTGGGCTGGATCGACTTCGATCCCACCAACCGCTGCCTGGTGCAGCACGAACACATCACGCTGGGCTGGGGCCGCGACTTCAGCGACGTCACGCCGATGCGCGGCATCGTGCTCGGGGGCGGCAAGCAGCAGCTCGATGTGCGGGTGACGGTGACGCCGTTGCCGTTGGCGGGCGAGGCTTGAGGTCGGGCTGACAATGTCTGGACCGGATCAATGCCGGTTCCCGCCATGACCCCTATGATTTCAACAAGCGTAGGGTGGACGGCTCTGCCGTCCACGCGTTCAAATCCCCTGCGCGCTACTGCGACGCATGATCTGGCTGGACCCTACACATTTTCGGAGCTTGCATGAGGCCGACCTATTACCTGGTAATGATTGCCTTCATGTTGTTGTCACCCTGGGCCCATGCCACGCAGCGTGCCATCACATCGCCCCAGGCTGTCACCCGCACACATACGCAGAATTACAAGGACATGGTGCTGGCAAGCTGCTTGACGCAGGCGTACCGGAACGACGCCAGCGTCTCCACCGATGCCGGGAGCAGTATCAGTGCGTTACGGGATTGGACTTACTACGATATGGAAGAGAGTCCGGATGCAGTCAAGTCGCTGGTGGATAACTACCTGGCGCGGGATTACAGCAATCCGCTCGTCGAATCGGAGATCAAGGGCGTTCGGTTCGACTTCTTGAAATGCATGGACCTGTACCACAGCAAAGTCCTGGACGACCTGGCAAAGCGACTGGTCATTCATCCGGAGCGCATGCACGGCCAGAAATAAGCCTCGCGCTCAAGCCTCCGGCCCACCGTCCCTGCGCCCCATCATCGCCGCAGTCCCCATACCCGAACCGCCCCCTCCGGCATCGGCGCCGCCAGCGCCACGATTGCCCCCGCCCCCAGCGTCCCCCTTGCCACGCCCGGCGCCGCCCTGGGTGCGCGTCGGTCCCTGTAACGGAATCATGAGCTCATCGGGCATCGGATCGAGATCGAGCGCCGTGCGAATGAAAGTACGCAGGCTGACCACCAGCTGCGCCGTATGGATCGGCCGCCCCGCCGCCAGGTCGGACGCCGCCTGCGCCGCCAGCCGGCAGTGCTCTTCGGTACCGAGCAGCAGGATATCCGACAGCGCCGCTTCGACCGCGTCGCGGATACGGCGCGAGCGATCCGAGCTGGCCGCCCCCTCGCCCGCCCCCTCGTCGCCCGACTGGGCCCGCTCGCGCACATCGCGCAGATGCGTCGGATCGACCGTCAGTTGCCCGGTGAACGAGCCGCCGAGCGTCCGGTATGCGGCGATCAGGGTTTTCAGGCGCTCGTTGATCTGGCGGTTCATGCGCTCGCGCCGCTGCTGGATGGTCTGCATCATGAGGATCCGAATCCCCACCCCCAGCAAGGTAAACACCGCAAGCCCGATGATGGTCGTCATCGCGCCCTGCCATGTACTGAAATCCATATAGCGCATCCTGGTCCCGGTGTTGTCTTCGATACGGGCCAGTGTACCGATTCGAGAAAAAATGCCTTGGCCGATTGAATGTCCAGGCCATGTCACAAACCCGCCCCGTCACTCGTCCAGTCAGTTCAACCAACTTCAAGGATACAAGACCATGCAACGCGAAAACTGGTTCCAGGCCTCGCCCGAGGGCGCGCAAGCCCTGAGCGGCGTCCATCACTACGTCACGAAGAACACCAAGCTGCCCTCCCTGCTGATTCACCTGGTCTTCCTGCGCGTCTCGCAAATCAACGGCTGCGCCCATTGCATCGACCTGCACTCGCGCGACCTCGTCAAGGAAGGCATGTCGGTCGACAAGCTGGTGCTGGTGCCGGTCTGGCACGAAGCCGCCTACCTGTTCTCGGACCAGGAACGCGCGGCCCTGGCCTGGGCCGAAGAAGTGACCCGCGTCAGCGAAACCCACGTCTCGGACGAAGCCTACGCCGCGGCATCGAGCGCATTCAACGCCCGCGACCTGGCCGACCTGACGATCGCCATCGCCGCCATGAACGCGTTCAATCGCATGGGCGTGAGCTTCCGCCTGAAGCCAGCCGCCAGGGCTTGAACCGAAACCAGGTTCGCGTGACGTTGATGTGTCGGAAAAACGTCACCGAACCTGCCTGCGCCAGTAGCGCCGCGCTAACGGCGTGCCCGCTGCCGTTTTGTCACACGCCTGTCATTCCACGGCCCGATGATGGTCAACAGCGAGCTCCGGCACGTGTTCACGCCGGATCGGTCAACCAGCACCGTAAAGCGAGGCCACCATGTACAAAAGCGACAAGAAGCTCCTGATCCTCGACGCGGACGGCACGACCATCGATGCCTTCTCGGCCATCGAAGCCGCATTCGCCCACCACGGCCTGATGATCGGGGATGAGACCCGGTTCCAGAAACGGCACAAGCTGCTCAAGTACATGGGTGGCCTGAAGGAATTCCCGTCGATTATCCGCAAAAACCTTCGCAAGAACAGCCGCGCCCAGCTGATCGACACCCTGACCGACATCTACCGCCAGGAGGCCAGGCTGTACGAGGGCATCCCCGACCTGCTGCGCGAACTGATCGCCGCGCCCGACATCACGGTCGGCATCGTCACCCGCAACGTCACCATCGAGCCGCTGGAAACCCTGCGCCAGCTGTTCCTGCGCCACGAGATCGATATCGCCGAGCTGGATTTTTTGGTCCATATCCCGCTCAAGGAAAAAAAGACCGCGCAGTTTCGCGCCACCCGCGAACAGTTCGGCGTCAACCCGGCGCGCGCCTATATTTGCGGCGACGAGCACAAGGATTTCGAGGCCGCGATCGGCACCGGCATGCACCCCTTCATGGTCTCCTACGGCTTCGAAGACCACGACCGCCTGACCACCAAGTTCGATATCCCGCACGAACTGATTTCACGCACCTCGGCCGAACTGTGCTGCCGCATCCGGCATGCGCTCGACCTGGGCGTGCTGGTTCAGGATCCGTACCAGAACAGCAGCAGGCTGATGGCGCCGAATATCCAGTAGTCGACCGGGGCGCCCAGCGCCCAGTGCTTATGCCAGGGCACGAGTTCCCGCTTGAAGCGGCGCCAGCCGAAGGCCGGGTTGATGACGAACCACAGGTAGTCCTCGACGATCCAGAACAGCATGATCGAGGCCGCCACGCAGGCCTCGAGCTTGAGCGACCACTGCCCCATGAAGAACAGCGGGAAGTGGAAGATCAGCCCGATGAAGGCGAACATCCACAAGTGGTAGCCGGTCAGCGCGCGCCCGCCCATGAAGATGTCGAGCAGCGGGTGCTGCTCGATGCGCCAGGTCGGCAGGTTCGCCGCCCAGCCGGCCTCGCCCTCGATCTCCACCTCGACCCGCGCGAACAGGTAGGCCGCCACCAGGACCGCGCCCACCATCGAAACCACCCGGCCAGCTTCCGACAACTCAACCATAAGCCTCTTCACTCTTGTTCTTGCATTGGACCAGCACGGTTTCCAGCACCTGCAAGGCGGCGTGCGGCCTGCCCAGCGCCCGCGCGCGCGCGGCCATCTCGTGCAACTTGGCAGGATGCGCCAGCAGGTAGCGGATCCGGTATTCCAGCGTCGACAGGTCGGTCGCCTTGAGCGCCACGCCGTGTTCGAGCAGATAGTTCGCGTTGTGCTCTTCCTGTCCGGGAATCGGCGCATTGACGATCATGGGCAGGCCCATCGCCAGGCATTCGGCGCTGGTGGCGCCGCCGGGCTTGGTCACCACCAGGTCGGCGCAGGCCATCAGGCGCTCGACCCGATCGGTGTAGCCTTGCGCCACCAGCCGGCCCGGATGGCGCACGGCAAGGCGCTGCAGGGCCGCCAGCTCGGCCGCGTTCCTGCCGGCCAGCGCGATCAGCTGGAAGTGGCCGGAAATCGACAGGAGCTTGTCCGCCACCCGGCTCAAGCCACCGAGCCCGGCGCCGCCACCCATCAGCAGGATGGTCTTGAGCGCGGGATCCAGGCCGATCGCACGCGCGCATTCGGTGCGATCGTGCTGCAGCGAGAAGGCCGGCATGGTGGGGATGCCGGCGACGTGGATCGCGTGCGCGGCAATGCCCTGCTCGCGCATGCGAAACGCCACCTCGTCGCTGGCGGCGAAATAGCCGACCACGTGCGGATGGATCCACATGCGGTGCAGGTCGAAGTCGGTTACCTGCACCCACAGCGGGCAGTCCAGAGCGCCGGCCGCGATCTGTTGCGACAGGATCTCGGCCGGCTGGAAGTGGGTGCAGACGATGGCGTCCGGCGCCAGCGCGGCGATCTGGTCGGCCAGCTGCCGGCAGTCGCGCCGTTCGATCCAGCGCCGCAGGCGGTTGAACAGTCCGTCCGCGCGCGCCTGGTCGGTCAGCCGGTACACGTGGCGCCACAGGCCGGGCACGCGGCCGATCAGCAGCAGGTAGAGATCGGTGTACACCTTGCGCAGGCGCGGCGTGGCGAAGGCCATCGCGTCCAGGTGGATCACCTTGACCTCGCCATGGTCGGCCGCGGCGCGGGCGCGGATCGCTTCGGCGACGCGGGTATGGCCGGCGCCGGCAGGAACGCTGAGCACGACGATCGTCTTGCCGGCGATACTGCGTTGCAAGTCGCCCTCCCTCACGACGCGCACTTCCCGGCGCCGGTCAACGCCGCCCTGACTATCGAATCGTTCCACGCCATGCACACGCCCCTTGGGTCACGCTATGCAGGCGAATGTAATCGTGAAATATGACCCGTCCATGACGGCGGGTAAGGATCAGGCCAGGGCCAGCGACTCGCCCTGCTTGAGAATGGAGCGGAACAGCCGCAACTGGCCGGCCGTGGTGTCGTCCCAGCTGAAGCGTTCGGCGTAGCGGCGCACGGCGGCACGCTCGGGATAGTTGGCGCGCAGGCGGTTGACGGCGTCGGCCACGCCTTGCGGGGTGCGCTCGTCCATCAACACGCCGGCTTCAGGCGCCGCCACGACTTCGGGCGTGCCGTACACGCGGCTGGCCACCACCGGCGTGCCGCAGGCCATCGATTCGAGCAGCACATTGGCCCAGCCTTCGCGGCTGGACGACAGCACCATCGCATCGGCGGCGCCATACTGCGTGCGCAACTCCTGCTGCGAGACGGCGCCCAGGAAGGTGACGCGGTCGTCGAGTTTCAGTTCGCGCGTCAGGTTCTCGAGCATCGCGCGGTTCGGGCCGTCGCCGGCGATCACCAGGCGCACGCCCGGCAGCAGCGGCAAGGCGCCGATGCTCAGCTCCTGGGCCTTGACCGGCACCAGGTGGCCCACGGTCACCAGGGTGAACGGTTTTTCCTGGCGCTGTTCCGGCGGGCGGAACAATTGCAGGTCGACGCCATTGCGCAGCGCGACCACGCGCGCCGGGTCGATGCCCAGGCCGATCACTTCCTCGCGCAGCGCATTGGCGACGGTGATGATGCCGTCGGCGCGGCTGGCGGCCCAATGGATCATCTTGCGCGGCAGCGCGAATTGGGGGAAGAGCGTGATGTCCGAACCGCGCGCCGTGATCACGAAGGGCTTGTTGAAGTAGCGCGCCAGCATGGCTGCCGCCACGCCGTCCGGATAAAAATAATGGGCGTCGATCAGGTCGAAGTCGAAACCTTCGTCGATCATGCGCGCGATCGTGCCCTTGGCCGACTGGAACAGCAGCGCCGGCGCCAGGTTCATGCCGATCTTGGGCACGACCAGATACGGCGGATGCGCGACCTGGATGCCGTGACGCACCTCGCTGCGCGGCACCCTGGCCTGGCGCGCATACTGGCCGAAGCGCGGATTCTGCGACGGAAACCACGGCGCCGGCGCCACCACCCGCGCCTCGACCTGGCCGCTGGCGACCAGGTGGCGCAGCCGGGTTTCGACAAAAATGCCGTGACCCGGCTTTTCGCGGTTGGGGAACAGCGTGCTGAAGGTCAGGATCTTCATCAAGCCGCAGCGCCCGTCAGGCGGCCGTAGATGTTCTTGTAGCGGCTGACGCTGGCTTTCCAGTTACGCTCGCTTTCCACGAACTGGCGGCCGGCCGCGCGCAGCGCCGGCCAGTCGGCCTGGGCATCGGCCAGGGCGCCGACCTTGTCGGCCAGCGCCTGCGGATCGTCGGCCTTGAACAGTACGCCGGTCTTGCCGTCGACGATCAGCTCGAGGTGGCCGCCGACGTCGGACGCGGCCAGCACCCGGCCCTGGGCCATCGCCTCGAGCGGCTTGAGCGGCGTGACCAGGTCGGTCAGGCGCATCGACAGGCGCGGATAGACCAGGACGTCGAGCAGGTCGTAATACGTCTGCACCTGCTCGTGCGGCACCCGGCCGGTAAACACCACCTTGTCGACGATGCCCAGGTCCTTGGCCAGCTGGCGCAGGCGCGCGTCTTCCGGACCGCCGCCCACCAGCAAGACACGCAGGTCGGGCCGCGTCGAAGTCAAGGCCGGCACCGCGCGCAGCAGGATGTCCAGGCCCTCGTAGGCGTAGAAGGAACCGATGAAGCCGATCAGGCGCGCGCCATGCAGCCCGAGCCTGGCCTTGAGGTCCTGGTCGGCCACGCCGCCGACGGCGAACTTGTCGATGTCGACGGCATTCGGGATCACCGTGATCTTGTCGGCCGGGATGCCGCGCGCCACGATGTCGCGGCGCAGGCCTTCGCAGATGGTGGTGACGGCGTCGGCGCGCTTGAGCGCATGGGTTTCCAGCGCGCGCGTCAGGCGGTAGCGCAGGCCACCCTCGCTGGCGGTGCCGTGGTCGACCGCGGCGTCTTCCCAGAAGGCGCGCACCTCGTACACCACGGGGATGCCGAATTTCTTGCCGGCGCGCAGAGCCGCGATCGCATTGAGCGACGGCGAATGCGCGTGCAGCACGTCCGGCTTGATCTGCGGGATGATCTCGGCCAGGCGCCGCTCCAGGCCGTCGATCACCTCCATCTGGTTCAGCACCGGCAGTTTCGATAGCGGCCCGCCGGCCAGCGGCGTGCGGTAAAAGTGCAGGCCATCGACCGTTTCTTCGCGCAGCGCGCCCGCGTTCTGCTTGGAACCCGTCACATGGAAGGTCTCCCAGCCCAGCGCGCGCTGTTCGCGCAGGATCGATCGGGTGCGGAAGGTATAGCCGCTGTGCAGCGGAATCGAATGATCCAGGACGTGGAGGACACGCATATTACATTCCTTGCCGCTTAACGGCCGGTCGCGCTGAGGTAGCCGCAGGTATCGATGATCACCTTGTCGGCGAACAGCGATTCCTTGAGCGCCAGGAACGGCTTGTGGTTGACCAGCATGACCACGATCTGCGAACGCGCCAGCGCATCCTGCGGGGTGCGCAGTTCGCCCTTGTCGAGGCTGGCCGGCAGGGCCGAGATATTCGGCTCGACCACGATCACGCGGCTATTGTGGGTTTTCGCGATCTCGGCGGCGATGTCGAGCGCCGGGCTTTCACGCAGGTCGTCGATATCGGGCTTGAAGGCCAGGCCGAAGCAGGCGATGGTGACGTCCGACTCCTTGCGCTCCGGGTTGGCGGCCAGGTAGGCGTCGACTTCTTCGCGCACCTTCTCGAGCACCCAGTGCGGCTTGTAGTCGTTCACTTCGCGCGCCGCGCGGATCAGCTTTGCCTGTTCAGGCGCGCTGTGCACGATGAACCATGGGTCGACCGCGATGCAATGGCCGCCCACGCCCGGGCCCGGACGCAGCACGTTGACACGCGGGTGGCGGTTGGCCAGCGCGATCAGTTCCCACACATCGATGCCGAGCTTGCCGCAGATGACCGACAGCTCATTGGCGAAGGCGATGTTCACGTCGCGGAACGAGTTCTCGGTCAGCTTGCACATCTCGGCGGTGCGCGAATTGGTTTCGATGCACTCGCCCTGCACGAAGGTCTGGTACAGCGCGATGGCGCGCTCGGAGCAGGCCTTGGTGATGCCGCCGATGATGCGGTCGTTCGACACCAGCTCGTGGATCACCTTGCCGGGCAACACGCGCTCGGGGCAGTAGGCCAGGTTGATGTCGGCTTCGTCGTTCGGGCCCAGTGGAATCTTGAGGTCGGGACGCTCTTCGGCCAGCCATTTGGCCAGGCTTTCGGTGGTGCCCACCGGCGAGGTCGACTCCAGGATCACCAGGTCGCCCTTCTTGAGCACCGGCGCGATCGAGCGCGCCGCCGCCTCGACATAGCTGACGTCGGGTTCATGGTTGCCGCGGAACGGCGTGGGCACCGCGATCAGGAAGGCGTCGGCCGGCTGCACCGTGGTCGAGGCCTTCAGGTAGCCCTGGTTAACGGCGGCGGCGACGATCATGTCGAGGTCGGGCTCGACGATATGGGTCTGGCCGCTGTTGATGGTATCGACCGCATCCTGGTTGATGTCGATGCCGATGACATTCTTCTTACGGGACGCAAACATCGCAGCGGTCGGGAGACCAATGTAACCCAGACCGATCATCGAAATGGTATCAAACGTGCTGCTCATGTTTTTCTCTTAAAAAGTTGAGGATGCGGGTCGCGGCGGTGCCGTCGCCGTAGGGATTGGTGGCCGAACTCATGCGCTGGTATTCAGCCGGGTCGTTCAGGAGCGTGCGGATGCCGCCGACGATCGACTCGACGCCGGTGCCGACCAGCCGCACCGTGCCCGCCGCCACGGCTTCGGGGCGCTCGGTGGTGTCGCGCATGACCAGCACCGGTTTGCCGAGCGATGGCGCTTCTTCCTGGATGCCGCCGGAATCGGTCAGCAGGATCGTCGCGCGGTTCATCAGGTAGACGAAAGGCAGATAGCTGACCGGATCGATCAGGTGCACGTTCGGATTGTCCTTGAGGATACGCTGCACCGGCTCCTGCACATTCGGATTCAGGTGCACCGGATACAGCACCTCGACGTCCGGCATGCGGCTGACTTCATCGAGCGCCCGGCAGATATTCTCGAAACCGCTGCCGAAATTCTCGCGCCGATGGCCGGTTACCAGGATCAGTTTCTTTTTGCTATCGAGGAAGCTGAACTGGGCTTCCATCTCGCGTCTCAACGCGGTATCGGTTTCCAGGCGGGCCACCACGTCGAGCAAGGCATCGACCACGGTATTGCCCGTCACGCAGATGTTCGCCGCCGGTACGCCTTCGGCCAGCAGGTTCTGCTGGGCGTGCCCGGTCGGTGCGAAATGCAGGCTGGCGATCACGCCGGTGAGGCAGCGGTTGACTTCTTCGGGCCAGGGCGAGTAGATGTTCCCGGTACGCAGACCTGCTTCCACATGGCCGACAGGTATCCTCTCGTAATACGCGGCGAGGCTGGTCGCGAATGTCGTGGTAGTATCGCCGTGAACAAACACGTAATCCGGACGCCACTCGCGCAGCACGCCGCGCATGCCGATGAGCACCTTCGACGTGATGTCCGACAGGTCTTGCCCCGGCGTCATGAGGTTCAGGTCAAAGTCGGGTGTCAGCGAAAACAGGTCCAGTACCTGGTCCAGCATCTGCCGGTGTTGGGCAGTGACACAGACCTTGACCTCGACATCGGGAGATGCGGACAGGGCGCGCACGACGGAAGCCATCTTGATTGCTTCCGGCCGCGTTCCGAAAACGGTAAGAACTTTTATAGTCATCTATATTATTACTACCATGTACGTGGGACGGGTCGATCCGGACAACACGCTTGCGCAATCCCCAAGGGAGCGGCGACTGTTTCCTGATGGATAATTTTTTAAGCAGGAAATTATACCTCAAGCAATCTGGTTGAAATTTCAATCGTGCGTTCCTGTTGGCAAGCCTTTTTCACCCCTTCCGCGCCCAATTGACGGGCCGCAGGCGTCAGCGCACCTGCGATACTAACGCATTCGTTAAAAGTAAAATAATAAGATTTCGTAGTTAATAACGCAACTTTTTGCGAGTTGCGTTATTGAACTTTTGTTCACGCTAGACGACGCTATTCCATGACTTCGACAGGCGCATGGCGCAGTTGATCAGCCCCACCATCGAATAAGTCTGCGGGAAATTACCCCACATCTCGCCGGTGACCGGGTGCGTATCTTCCGATAGCAGCCCCAGGTGGTTGCGCGCCGCCAGCATGGCTTCGAATACCTCGCGTGCTTCCTTGGTGCGTCCGATCCGCGCCAGCGCATCGATGCGCCAGAAGGTACAGATATTGAAGGCCGTCTCGGGCACGCCGAAGTCATCCGGCGCTTCATAGCGCCGCATATAGGGGCCATCGCACAGGGATTTTTCCAGCGCGTCGACGGTGGCGACGAAGCGCGGATCCTTGGGGTCGATAAAATTGATCTCGGCCATCAGCAGCACGCTGGCGTCGAGGTCGCGTCCGCCCAGGCTCTCGGCGAAGGCCTGGCGCTCTTCGCTCCAGGCTTCGGTCAGCAGGCGATTGCGAATCAGCTCGGCGCGTTCGGCCCAGTAGGCGGCGCGATCCGGCAGTTCCAGCTCTTCGGCGATCTTGGCCAGGCGGTCGCAGGCGGCCCAGTTCATCAGCACCGACGAGGTGTGCACGCGGGCCCGCGTGCGCAGTTCCCACATGCCGGCGTCCGGCTCGGCCCAGACCCGGAAAGCCTGCTCGCCCACCGCTTCGAGCTGGCGGAATTCGGCGTGGCCGGCGCGCCGGAACAGGCGATGATCGAAAAAGGCCTGGGCCGCGCCGAGCACGATATTGCCGTACACATCGTGCTGGAAGTGTTCCTGCGCCTGGTTGCCGATGCGTACCGGGCGGTGGTTGCGGTAGCCCGGCAAGTGGTCGACGATCGACTCCGGCAGTTGCTCCTCGAGCCCGATGCCGTACAGCGGCTGGATATGCCCGCCCTTGGCGCGCGCCACCACATTGCTCAGCCAGCGCAGGTAGTCTTCCATGGTGCCGACCTCGGACAGGCTGTTCAGGGCCCGGATCACGAAGAAGGCGTCGCGCAGCCAGCAGAAGCGGTAATCCCAGTTGCGCTCGCTGCCGGGCGCTTCCGGGATGCTGGTGGTCATGGCGGCGATGATGGCGCCGGTGTCTTCGTACAGCGACAGTTTCAGGGTGATGGCGGCCCGGATCACGACGTCCTGCCATTCGAGCGGCAGCGCCAGGCGGCGCGACCAGGTACGCCAGTAGGCGATGGTTTCCTTCTCGAAGCGGTGGGCGGTGTCCTGGATGCCGTCGGCCAGGGTCTCGTCCGGCCCCAGCATGAAGTTCATCGGCCGGTCGAGCAGGAAGAACGATTCGGCCAGCACATAGCTGAGCGAGGTATCGGTATTCAGGCGCAGGGTCTGGTCCGGGCCGACGTAGCGGATATGGTGGCTGCCCTGGGTCACCTCGGGCACCTTGGCGCCGTAGTCGAAACGCGGCCGCAGCTTGACCCGCACGCGCACGCCGGCGCCCAGCGGTTTCACGCGGCGCACCAGCATCAGCGGGCGGAACATGCGGTCGCGGCTCAGGAAGCGCGGTGCGAAATCGGTGATCTCGATGCCGTTGCCGGCGCCGTCGTACAGGCGCGTGCGCAGCACCGCCGTGTTCGGCTCGTAGACCTGCTCGCTGCGCGCGACATCCTCGAGCTCGATGCTCCACAGGCCGCCGTTCTCGCTCGGGTCGAGCAAGGCGTTAAAGACCGGATCGCCGTCGAAGCGCGGCAGGCAGCACCACACCATCCGGCCCATGCGGTCGATCATGGCGCTGAAGGCGCAATTGCCGACCACGCCGCAATCGAGGGAGCCCGGCGCTTCGTGCACTGCGGTCGAAC
This sequence comes from Massilia puerhi, assembly GCF_009861485.1. Lineage (NCBI taxonomy): Bacteria > Pseudomonadati > Pseudomonadota > Betaproteobacteria > Burkholderiales > Oxalobacteraceae > Massilia > Massilia puerhi. Next base: position 82,278 of record NZ_WOFW01000001.1, read on the forward strand.
CCGGGTGTTGGGAAACATCGTTCATGCTGGATCCTTTCCAATGGTTGACGTGACGGCCGCCCGCGCAAGCAGCTCGCGCACGGCCTGGCTCGACGCGATGCGGCTGCTGGCCACGGTCGAGCCGGGACCGACCTTGAGGCCGATCCCGCCGACGCGTTCTACATGATCAAAACCGGCCTCGTCGGTGGTATCGTCGCCGATGAACAAGGGTCGAAAGCCGATGAATGGCGCCTCGGTGAGAAAATCGCGGATCGCCGTACCCTTGCTCACGCCCGCGGCCTTGATCTCGACGATCATCTTGCCCTCCATGAGCAGCAAGCCCAGGCTGGTGCGCACGGCGGCTTCCATGGCCTCGACACACAGCGCCTGCAGTTCCGGCGCCTGCCGGTAGTGCAGGGCCAGCGCGCCATGCTTTTCCTCGACCCACAGGCCGGGGTGGCGCGCGGCCAGGGCGTGGGCCTGGGTGCGCACCTCCGTGAAATCAGGCGCAGGCAACTGGCGCAGCACGCCATCGGCCCCGCGCCGCTCCATGCCGTGCACGCCGGCGGCCGGCAGCACCAGCGGCGCCAGCATCCGGTCGAGCTCGGCGATCGGACGGCCGGACACGATGGCCAGCCGCCCCGCCAGGCGCCCCTGCAGCGCGCCGAGCGCGGCCAGCAGTTCGGGCGTGACCACGACCTCGTCGGGCCGCGGCGCGATGTCCACCAGCGTGCCGTCGAAATCGAGGAACAGCGCGCAATCGGGAGTGTCCAGCAGCGCCAGCGCCGCCTGTTCGTCTTGTGTCGTCATGCATCCCCCTTTCGTACCCGGTTCTGGCTCAGTGTATTGATGCGCGAGCGCACCCGCTCGCGCTGGCGCAGGCGGGCCGCGTCCTGCAGCATGCGGCCGGCCCAGCGATAGACATTGAAGTCGCGCACCCGCAGGCGCATGCTGCGCATCCGCTCGCGCTGTTCGTCGGCCGGCATGCGCAGCGCGCGGTACAGGGCTTCGGCGCCTTCTTCGATATGGTAAGGGTTGACGATCAGCGCCTCGTGCAGCTCGCGCGCGGCGCCGGTGAACTGGCTCAGGATCAGCACACCCTGCTCGTCGTCGCGCGCGGCGATGAATTCCTTGGCCACCAGGTTCATGCCGTCGTGCAGGCTGGTCACGCTGCACACCTCGGAAGCGCGGAAGTATTCGCGCAACTGGGCCTGTTCGTGGTGCTCGGTCTTGAGGATGATGGGCAGGTAGCTCCCGTTGGAAAAGCGCTGGTTGACGCGCTGGGCCAGCGCCCGCACCCGTGCCTCGAAATTCTGGTATTCGTCGAGCGAGGAGCGGGTCGGCGCCGCGATCTGCACGAAGGTGAACTTGCCGATCATGTCGGGATGCAGTTCGAGCATGCGCTCGACCGCCTGGAAGCGCTCGACGATGCCCTTGGTGTAATCGAGGCGGTCGACGCCGATGCCCAGCAACTGGTCGGGCGGCAGCGCCAGCGACTGGCGGATCCGGGCGCGGCAGGCCGCCACATCGCACTCGCCCGGCACCGGCTCGGGCCAGGCGATCGAGATCGGATACGGTTTCACCTGGGTCAGCTCGTTGCCGTAGCTGACGGTCGAGGCCTCGTTCTCGATGCGGGTCTCGAGATAGCGGTCCACCGTATCGAGGAAGTTCTTGCGGTGGAACGGCGTATGGAAGCCCAGGATGGTGCTGCCCAACATGCCGTCGAGGATCTCTTCGCGCCACGGGCAGATGCCGAACGACTCCGGATTGGGCCAGGGGATATGCCAGAAGGTGATGATGGTCGCTTTCGGCAGCACCGCGCGCACCATGCGCGGCAGCAGGGCGAAGTGGTAATCCTGGACCAGCACCACCGGGTTGTCGGAACGCGCTTCCTGCACCACGGCGTCGGCGAAGCGCTGGTTGACCCGGACGTATTCGGCCCAGTCCGATGAACGGAACACCGGCCGCACGTGGGCGATATGGCACAGCGGCCACAGGCCTTCGTTGGCAAAGCCGTAGTAATAGCCCTGCTCTTCTTCTTTCGACAGCCAGACCCGGCGCAGGGTATAGCTCGGATGCTCGGGCGGCACCGGCACGTGGTCGCTGGCGTCGACCGTGGCGCGGTCGGCCGAGCCGGCGCCGTGCGCGATCCAGGTGCCGGAACAGGCGCGCATCACGGCTTCGACCGCGGTCACCAGGCCGCTGGCCGGGCGCTGCACCTTGACGCCATCGGGCGTGTTCACGTGGATGTACGGTTCGCGGTTCGAGACCACCAGGATCTCGTCGCCCGCCAGGTCCTGGTTGAGCAGGGTCTTGAGGGTGTCGGCGCCCCAGGTCTGCGACTCGACGCCGCTGCCCTGCAGCTCGCGGTTGTACTCGTTGAGCAGGGCGCGCAGCTCGCTGGCCAGCGGCGCGATCTCGGGCGGCATCGGGCCCGGCGCACGCGGCGACAGTTCGCCGCGCAGCATCTCGCGCACGCCATTGAGCCAGCCATGCCAGCTCAGGTGCGCGATCAGCACCGTGATCAGGGAGATGGCGCCGGCCAGTACCACGAACAGGCCGACGATGTATTTCTTGGTGTCTTCGCTGCGGCGCTCGATGAAGCTCATGTCCTGCACCAGCACCAGGCGGCCGGCGACGACGCCATCCTGGCTCAGCTCGCGGCTCGAGACGTGCACCGGGCCGCGCGGCAGGCGCACCACGGGATTGGCATCCTCGCCATCGGCGCCCTGGCGGCAGCCGAGCGAGGCCGGGTAGGTATCGGTCTGGTACAGCAGCGTTCCGGCGGGATTGCAGAAGGCGAGCGCATACAGGCGCTCGTCCTGGATCGCGCGGCTGAACGCGTCATTGATGCGCGCGGAATCGTCGTCCGCGAGGTAGTTGAGCAGCGGCTGTTGAAGCGTGCTCGACACCAGCTGGGAACGCGTATCGAGATCCCGTACGAACCAGCGCACGGTGAGACTTTCCATCCATGGAATCGCGAAGTAGCCGAACAGCGCCAGCACCAGGGCCAGCGGGACGATGAAACGCATGGATAGTTGTGCCGATCTGAACTGCATGAAGCTCCTTCAGGATGGGACGACGTCGCCGACCCACCGAGTATAGCTATTTGCAAATTATCACGTCGCAACGTTGCGCACTGCAACATGCTACTGTCCAGACCGGCAAGTGCCCGCGCCGGCTTATCCCGGCACGCGCTGCAGCACGAATTCGGCGCGCGGCTTGGCGTGGCGCTCGAGGCGGTAGGTCAAGGTCTTGCCGTCTTCGCTGAGGCTCACGGTCCATATATTGGTCTCTGCACCGGGGACCAGGTCGGCGGTGTATTTATCGGCCAGGAAGGCCTGGGAACGCGCGCTGCCGCCCTCCTTGGCCATGCCGCCATACATCGTCACCTTGTCTGGCGTGCCGTCGGCGTGGCGGTGATCGTGGCGCAGTTCCAGCCCGGCCTGCGGGCGGGTGAAGATCCAGGTACGCGAACGGTCTTCGCCGACCTGCACCGGCATGCGGATCTCGGTCGGGCTGCAATTGACCTGGGTCGAGATTTTCTTGCCCACGAATTCATTGTTCGGGTCGGCCGCATACGACTGCGCGCCTTCGAAGCGCTGGCCGCACATGCCCTGCAGGGTGGCCATGAACTGGTCGCGCGAGTCGACAGGCGTTGGGGTGGCGGCGCAGCCGGCGACCAGGGTCGCGATGGCGAGGACGGGAAGAATGGCGTTCATTGGATTCCAGGTTGTTATTGGACGAATGGCAAGACTAGCATGCTGGCCCGACAGGAATCGCATTTGCTTGCTTGAATAAGTCGCTTGCCAAGCCCCGAAGGGGCACGGAAGATAAGCCATTCCTTTCCCATCCGCGCTCCAATGGCCCGCCAACAACCTTCATCTGCAACGAAGATTCTCTTCGTCGGCAACAGCTTCACCTACGGCGATCCCGCAGGCGCCGCGCCGCTGGTCCAGGACTTCCGCCCGCACACGGTCAGCGACCTCAATGGCACCGGTCTCGGTGGCGTACCGGCGCTGTTCAAGGCGATGACCGACGCCGTCGGCCTGCGTTACGACGTGAGCCTGGAAACCGAAGGCGGCAAGGGCCTCGATTTTCACCACGACACCCGGCATGCGACCATCGTCAAACCGTGGGACATCGTACTATTGCAAGGCTATAGCACGCTCGATGAAGACGATCCCGGCAATCCCGCCAAGCTGATCCGGTTCAGCGGATTGCTGGCCCAGGCCCTGCACCGGCAGAATCCGGCGGTCGATGTGCGCCTGACGGCGACCTGGTCGCGCGCCGACCAGACCTGGCTCGCCGGCGGCGCCTGGCATGGGGAGCAGATCGACCGAATGGCGCTGGATGTGCGCCATGCCTGCGACGCGGCGGCCGCCGCCTCGCACCCGATCACCGGGGTGATACCGGTTGGCCAGGCGTGGAACCGCGCGATCGCGCTCGGCGTGGCGTGCACCAATCCCTATCGGGCGCTCGCGCCGGGAGAGGTCAACCTGTGGGCGCCGGATGCCTATCACGGCAGCGTGCACGGCTACTACCTCGAGGCGGCGACCATCTTCGGCCAGGTCACGGGACGCGATCCGCGCCTGCTCGGCGCCTTCGATCCCATCGCGCGCGAACTGGGCATCGAGGCGCGCATGGCGGGAGCCCTGCAGGCGATCGCGGCGGCCCAGCTGGCCGTGGAAGACACACCGGAGCAGGTGCGTCGCGCCGCATGATGCTCACGCCGCCCGCAACGACAAACGCCACCGTGAGGTGGCGTTTATCGTTGGCACGGCACATCGATTAGCCGAAGATGAAATACAAAATAACGAGCACGATAGCAGGAATACCCAGCAGCCAACCCAAGAAATATTTACCCATGATGAACTCCCTTTGAATGCTTGTTGATGATGACTTCATCATGCCGCGCACGAACGGTACGGTCGGTTAGCTACACCACACCTGAGAGAAATTGATCCTCTGCTTGTTTCAACAGCGCAAGGCGCGCACGGCATGGAACGCGGTGCGCCAGCTATTTTCATGCAGGGCTATACTGAATCATCACTTGTCGCCATGCAGAGTTTCTGGCTCAACGTCGTTCGGGCCGGCGCTGCAGGCGATCACCATCACACCATTTTTACAGGGGGTACTATGCCAACAACCTGGACCATCGCAGCCAATGCGGGCCGTGCGCGCATTTTTTCCGACGCCGAAAAAGGGCAAGCATTGCAAGAGGTGGACAACCTGGTCAATCCCGCCGCCCAGCAGCGCGTGCTGGACACCGTCACCGACAAGATGAGCCCGCGCTCGGCTCACAATAGCGGCCACAATATCGGCGGCGGCCAGGGCGGTGGATTTGAACATGCGGCCCCGGCCGGCGCACCAGGCAACGATTACCAGCCCGCCGTCACGCCATCCGAACACGAGGCGCAAAAATTTGCCAAGGATATTTCGGGCTATCTGCTGCAGGCGCACCAGGCCGGCCGTTTCCAGCATCTGGTCGTGGCGGCCTCCCCCGAGTTCCTCGGCGTGCTGCGCGATAAGATCGATCCGCAGATCAAGGCGCTGATCAAGCTTGAGGTCAACAAGGACTATACGCATTCGAACGGCCAGGAATTACGCGCGCAGCTTGACGCGCACCAGGAAAAATCGGCGTAATCAGGCGCTTTGTTCGCTCCAGGCCCGCCCTTACCGGCGGGCCTTTTTTTCAGCACCATTCAGACCTGGACCATGCCGCCATCGACGAACAGCTCGATGCCGTTGATATAGCTGGCGGCGCTCGAGGCCAGGAAGGTCACGGCCTTGCCGATTTCTTCCGGCTCGCCCAGGCGACCCATCGGCACTTGCGCGGCCAGGTGGTCGAACAGCCCCTGGCGGTTGGCATCGTCGACCAGGCCGCCCAGTCCCGGCGTACGGATCGGGCCGGGGCTGATGACATTGACGCGGATGGCGCGCTCTTTCAGGTCCATGGCCCACGACCGGGCGAAGTTGCGCACCGCCGCCTTGCTGGCGCTGTAGACACTGAAACCGGCCGTGCCCTGGACCGAGGTGGTCGATGCGGTCAGGATGATCGAACCGCCGTCGACCAGCAGCGGCAAGGCCTTTTGCACGGTGAACAGCAGGCCGCGCACATTGGTGCCGAAGATGCGGTCGACGTGTTCTTCGGTGATGGCGCCGAGCGGCAGCATGTCGCCGCCGCCGGCATTGGCGAACAGGATGTCGATGCGGCCCGTATCGCGTGCGATCTGCGCATACACGGTATCCAGATCGGCCAGGCTGGCCGCATCGGCGCGAATGCCGATTGCCGCCGGGCCGATGGCGGCGACCGCCGCGTCGAGCTCGGCCTGGCGCCGGCCGGTGATGTAGACGCGCGCGCCCTGGGCCGCGAATTCCTGCGCCGTCGCCAGGCCGATGCCGGTGGTGCCGCCGGTGATGAGGGCGATCTTGCCGTTCAGTTGGGTGGTCATGGTAAGTCCTTTCAGTGGTGGGGGTTCGAGTCTTGCCTGTCGGGTAGCGAAGGCATGAATGCACTGTAGTCCCCATCCGTTTATTGATAAATCCTGAAAGATGAAATACATTATTTACGTACAGAGATAATAATCGCGCCTTTAAATACCGCCATGGACCAACTACTTGCCTTGCGCGCCTTTGGCCGTGTCGTCGAGGCCGGGAGCTTTACCCGCGCCGCCGATTCGCTGAATATGCCGAACGCCACCTTGAGCAAGCTGGTGCGCGAACTGGAAACCCACCTGGACGCGCGGCTGCTGCAGCGCACGACGCGCCGCGTCACGGTCACGCCCGAGGGCCGCGAGTACTACGAGAAGACGGCGCGCATCCTGTCCGACCTCGAAGAAATCGACACGGCCTTCGATATCGCGCGGACCAAGCCGCGCGGTCAGCTGCGTGTGGACATCGGCTCGTCGACCGCCAGCGACGTCCTGCTGCCGGCGCTGCCCGAATTCCTGGCGCGCTATCCCGATATCCGGATCGAACTGGGCGTCTCGGACCGGGCCGCGGACCTGATTGCCGACAACGTCGACTGCGTGATCCGCGGCGGCCAGCTGGGCGATTCCTCGCTGGTGGCGCGCGGCCTCGGCCACGCCACGATGGTGACCTGCGCGGCGCCGGCCTATTTGCGGCAGTTCGGCACGCCTGCCTATCCGGACGAACTGAAAAACGGTCACCGCCTGGTCAGCTATGTGCTCACCACCAATGGCCGCGCCCTGCCGTTCAGGTTCGCGCGCGGTGGCGAGAGCATGGAAATCAAGGTCGAACACCGCATCGGCATCAATGAAAGCAACGCCCACCTTGCCGCCGCCGTGGCCGGACTTGGCATTGTCCAGACCCTCGGCTATTGCGCCGGCAAGCATCTGCGCGACGGCACGCTGGTCGAGATCCTCGCCGACTGGCGCCCACCCGGCTTTCCCTTCCACGTGGTCTATCCGCAAAACCGCCACCTGACGCATCGGCTGCGCGTGTTCATCGACTGGCTGGCGGAATGCTTTCCGCAGCGTGTACGTGGATAAGTTGCCGCCCGGGATGCGCTGCGCTACGCTTGCCGCATGCACATCAACGAACAACCGACCCATACGCTGGACCTGCGCGTACGCGAACTGCAGCAACTGTTCAACTCGCTCGACCCCGCGCCTTTCCTGAACAAGGATCTGGACCACGCCTGCGAAGCGTATATCGAGAACTGGGCGCTGTCGCTGCCGCCCGCCAGCCGCCTGCACCTCAACATCCAGGTCGAGCAATTGCCGCCAGTCGGACAGGCGAGCGACATCGTCGCCGACGCGATCCATAACTACTACGGCTACAAGGTGGAACTGGTGCGCGGCGAACTGACGCAGCTGCTGCGCCAGGGCCGCACCAGCCTGGTGATCGGCCTGGCCTTCGTGGTCAGCTGCCTGCTGCTGGCGGCGGCCATCGAGACCTTTTCCAGTGGCCACTTCGCCAGGATCGCGCGCGAAAGCCTGACCATCATCGGCTGGGTGGCGATGTGGCGGCCGGCGCAGATCTTCCTGTACGACTGGTGGCCGCTGACCGGGCGCATCAAGGTGTTCGAGAACCTGCGCTTTGCGCGCGTGACCGTGGTGCAGGACTGAGTCAGGCGTCCTTGCCCGGCGCCGCCAGCGAAAAAATGGCGCGCAAGTCGTCCGCCCCCAGGCCAGGGGCCAGCTCGCTCTCGCCTTCGTCCGACAGCACCGCATTGGCCAGTTCACCTTTACGCCGTTGCATCTCCTGGATTTTTTCTTCCAGCGTGCCGCGCGCGATCAGCTTGTAGACGAATACCGGCTGCTGCTGGCCGATGCGCCAGGCGCGGTCAGTGGCCTGGTTTTCGCTGGCCGGGTTCCACCAGGGGTCGTAGTGGATCACGGTATCGGCCGCGGTCAGGTTCAGCCCCACCCCGCCGGCCTTCAGGCTGATCAGGAACACGCCGACCTGGCCCTGCTGGAAGGCGGCGACCGGCGCGGCGCGGTCGAGCGTGCTGCCGGTGAGTTCGACGAAGTCGATGTCGCGGTCGCGCAGGGCGGCGCCGATCAGGGCCAGCATGCTGGTGAACTGCGAGAACACCAGCACCTTGCGGCCTTCGCTCATCAAGGTGTCGAGCAGGTCCAGCAGTGTCTCGAGCTTGGCCGAGCCGGTCGCGTTGGCCGGCTCGACCAGGCGCGGATCGCAGCACACCTGGCGCAGCTTGAGCAAGGCCTCGAGGATCACGATATGACTGCGCGCCAGGCCCTTGCGGTCGATCTCGGCGCGCACCTTGCGGTCCATCGCCACCCGCACCGTTTCATACAGGTCGCGCTGCGCGCCGCCGAGCTCGACCGGCAGCATGATCTCGGTCTTGGGCGGCAGTTCGGTGGCCACCTTGTCCTTGGTCCGGCGCAGCATGAAAGGGCGAACGCGGCGCACCAGCAAGTCCTTGCGCAGTGCATCGTTCTCCTGCTCGATCGGCCTGCGGTACTGCGCCTTGAAGGTTTTTTCGTCGCCCAGCAGGCCCGGCATCAGGAAGTTGAACTGCGACCAGAGTTCGCCCAGGTGATTCTGGACCGGCGTGCCGGTCAGGCACAGGCGATGGCGGACCTCGAGCAGGCGCGCGGTCTGGGAAGCCTTGGTGCGGCTGTTCTTGATGTACTGCGCTTCGTCCAGGATCAGCAGGTGGTAGCGGTGCCGGCGCAGCGCGTCTTCGTCGCGGCCCAGCAAGGCATAGGTGGTCAGGACCAGGTCGGCATGAGGAATGGCGTCGAACTGCGCCGCGCGCTCCTTGCCATGCAGGAGCAGCACCCGCAGGCCCGGCGCGAAGCGCGCGGCTTCGGCCTGCCAGTTGGGCATCAGGCTGGTCGGCGCCACCACCAGCGCCGGGGCGTCGAGGCGGCCGGCTTCTTTCTCGAGCAGGATGTGGGCCAGGGTCTGGACCGTCTTGCCGAGCCCCATGTCGTCGGCCAGGATGCCGCCGAAGCCGTATTCGCGCAGGAACTGCAGCCAGGCCAGGCCGCCGAGCTGGTACGGCCGCAGCGCGGCCTGCAGGCCGGCCGGCGGCGCGACCTGCGCGATGCCGCCGAAGGTATCGAGCTTGCGGCCCAAGGCGCGCAGGCGCTCGCCGCCCAGCCAGCGCAGCCGGGCGGCGCGCTCCAGTTCGGCCAGGCGCGCCGCGTCCATCACCGGCAGGCGCACACCATCGCCCAGGCGCTCGCCGAAGTATAGCTCGCCCAAGGTGGCCAGGATCGGCTTGACCCGGCCCCACGGCAAGGCGACGCGCTCGAAGTTCGTCAGTTCGACCAGCAGATCGTCGTCGTCGGCACGCGCGGCCAGCGCGGCCGCGTCGAATGTGCGCGGTGCGGCGCGCACCATCTGTACCAGCAGCGGCAACAGTGCATGACGCTCGCCGTCGACGACAATGCCCAGTTCGAGCGAGAACCAGGCATTGCCACCCTCGCCTTCTTCATCGAGTTCGGCGTACCAGTCGTCGACCTCGGCCAGGTCGAAGCGGTAATCGCCTTCCATCTCGATCTGCCAGCCGGCCGCGCGCAGGCGCGGGATGTCGCGCCGCGCGAACACGACCCAGGCGGCTTCGTCGGCCAGGGTCAGCACGCCCGGCAAGTCGTTCAGGGGCGAGCCAGGCGGCGGCGTATGGAAGCCCAGTCCGGCCAGGACCGCGCCAGCGGCGGTTTCGGCGGCCTGGTCGCGTTCGATGAGGTGGACCACGCCGTCCTGCACGGAGCGCAGCACCGGTTCGTCGACATCCAGGGTGGACTGGCCGGCATACTCGAAATACAGCAGGGCGTGGTCGTGCCATTCATGGTCGCGGCGCCAGCCGGCTTCCATGCTGTCGAGCAGCAGGCACGGCGTCGGGGCGATGTCGTCGCGGCGCCGGGTGGCGATGGCCTGCGGCGGGGGCACCAGGTGCTCCAGGCCCAGCTCGGCCAGGCGCGCGGCCAGGCCGGCGCGCTGCTCGGGCTGCAGGCGTGGCGCCTGGGCGACCAGTTTGACGAGCGTGGCCGGCGGCAGCGCCGCCAGCGACGCTGGCAGCGTCAGCTCTCCCAGCATGTAGTCATCGATGTACAGGGGCGGCGCGGTCGGCAGGACTACCAGGGAAACGCCATCCTGGGACAACCAGTCGAGCCGGATGGCGTCGTCATCGACAAAGGAGCGCCAGCCGAGCGTGGCCGCGCGCTGCGGGCCGGGACGCAGGTAGACCAGCTTGCCACGCCGCAGGTCGTCGTCGGACCATGCCAGCAGCAGCCTTTCATCGGCGCACAGGCGGATCAGCAGGCGTGCGGCGAATGGTCCCGATGCCTCGGCATCGCTCGCCACCAGGCCGCCCGCCTGCAGCGCCGCGAATTGCCGCAGCAGTTCTTCGTCGCCGGGGTCGCGTGCTGCCGGCAGCGCGCGCAGCAAGGCGTGCACATCGTGGATCGGCGTGGTGCCGCTGATGTCGCCATTCCTGCGCAGGCGCGCGCGGCGCAGATGCAGGCGCGGCGCGCCGCCGGCCGCATCGGGCGCCAGCACCCAGGCCAGCTTGAAGGAGACGCCTTCGGTGACGGCGGCGGTTAGCGGCGGCGCCTGGGACAACGACGCGATTTGCTGCAGCCAGGTTTCGGCACGCGCCGCGATGGCCGCCGGCGATTGCGCCATCTCGTGGCGATGCCGTTCGAGGTCGGCCAGCAGCACCGCCACCACGTGCTTGCAGTTGTAGCTCATCGGACAGCTGCAACTGCCCTGGAAGGCGATGCCGCCGCGATCGGTACTGAAACGGATGGTCTGGCGGTACAGCTCGCCGCCACTGCCGCCGACTTCGCCGAGGAGCTTGTCGCCGTCGCGGCGCGCCGTCCTCACCTTGCCCCGGCGCGCGTAATCTTCTCCGCGCTGCAGGGTGCCGGCGTCGAAACGGCTGGTCAGGTCGGCATAGTCGAAGTACATGGGCGGCGCGGCGTGGCGGTCAAACCGCCATTATCGCCGACGCCGCCCAGCGCGCGGCTTAGTTGCTGACAACCTTGATCTGCTCGACGTCGAGCTTCGATTCGCCGAACATCTCCTTGTCGAACTCGCCGGTCAGCTCGACCAGGGTGTTGTGGTCGACCGTCACGCCCTGCGGGAAACGGTCAGAATCGATCTCGACCATGATCTTGCCGCTGGCATCGGTGAACTCGTAGTCTTCGTCGCCCTTGTGGCTGGTCAGCTTGCCTTTCAGGCGCACGTACTGGTCGTCCTTGCCCTTGGCCAGCAAGTCCTTGGCCGTCATCAAGGGCGCGCCCGATGGACCGGTATAACCCGATGGTGCGGGCTTGGCGGCCGGCGCCACGGTCGTGGTGGCGCCATTCTGTGCGACGGCGACGGCCGAACCGGCGAGCAGTGCGGCGATGCAGGAGAATTGATAAAAGCGTTTCATGGTCGGTCCTCGGTAGTGGTCTGTCGGAATTGCCTGCACTCGCTGGCAGGCACAGACGCATTACAACGGTCGGACATTAAACCGATCTTAAGAAGTCTTCAGGCGGCAAATCCAGCGTCACACCCAGGCCACGGCCGTCGATCCCCGGCCCGAACGCGAGCGCGATGCCGTGCAGGTCGGCGATGCGCTGGACGATCGACAGTCCCAGTCCGCTGCCCTGCTGTCCCTGCCCCAGCACGCGGAAGAAGCGCTCGGTCAGGCGCCGGCGGCTGTCGGCATCGACGCCGGGACCGTCGTCGCGCACCGCGATACGCACGCCGCCCGCGTGCGGCACGGCCTCGAGCTCGATCCGGCTGCCGTCCGGGCAGTAGCGCAGCGCATTGTCGACCAGGTTGCGCAGCACGATCTCGAGCATCTGCGGATCGGCCTGCACCTCGTTCACCTCGCAGCGCGGCGCCAGCGCGATGCCGCGCGCGGCCGCCTCTTGCGCATGCATGGCGGCCACGCGCTCGAACAGGGGCGCGAGCGGCACCGGCTGGCGCACCAGCTGTTCGCGCGCCAACGGGTCCAGGCGCGCCAGGGTCAACAGGCTGTCGACCAGCGCCGTCAGGCGCGCGATGTCCTGGCGCAGCTTGTGGAAGGGCGACGCCAGCGCGGGATGCTGGCGCTGCAGCAGCTGCACGTGCATGTGCAGGCCCGCCAGCGGCGTGCGCAGCTCGTGGGCGGCGTCGGCGGTGAAGCGGCGCTCGGCCTGCAGGGCCGCGTCGAGCCGTCCCAGCACACCGTTCAGGGCCTGCACGATCGGCAGCACTTCGCGCGCCTGGCCGGCGGTGTCGACCAGCGTCAGGTCGCTCGGGGTCTTGGCCGCGATGCTGGCGGCGGTCCGGCGCAGCGGTTTCAACACGCGCCCGGTCAGGATCCAGCACGCCAGCGCCAGCAGCAGCAAGAAGCCCAGCACGGGCAGCCACAGCGACTCGGCCAGTTCCTCGAGAATATCGAAGCGCTTCTCGACCTGCTGGCCGACCTGCACCTCGAAGTTGCGCGCTTCGTCGCGCACCACGAACACGCGCCAGCGCTCGCCGCCGGCCAGCGCCTCGGCGAAACCGTGGTCGTCGTCGAAGTTGGACACATACGGCCGGGTCGGCGCGTCGCCGGTACGCCCGATCACGCGGCCGTCGACCACGATCTGGTATTGCATGTCGACCTTGCGGCCATGCGCGCCGTTCGCCCCGCCCTGCGGCAGCAGGCCGCGTTCGTTCCAGTCGGTGGTGGCGGCCATGATCATATAGCCCGATTCCTCGAGCGCGTCGTCGAACACCTCGTTGGTTTCCTGCCAGGCGATCACGGTGACGATGCCCAGGCTGGCCAGCCACAATACGGTGCTGGCGGCCACGATCGCGGCCAGCAGGCGGCGCCGCAGCGACCATGGCGCATCCCCGGCCTTATTCGCCATCGTTCTTGAGCCGGTAGCCCAGGCCGCGCACGGTGACGATGCTGTCGCCGCCGAACTTCTTGCGCAGGTTGTGGATATACACCTCGATCGCATTGCTTTCCACCTCGTCGCCCCAGCCGTACAGGGTTTCCTCGATCTGGGCCCGGGTCACGATCGCGTTCTTGCGCAGCAGCAGCGCGTACAGCACATTGTATTCGCGCGCGGTCAGCGCGACCGCCTGCCCGGCCAGGCTCGCGCCCTTGGTATCGAGGTTCAGTACGATGTCGCCATGCGCCAGCACATTGCTGACCTGGTTGGCGCCGCGCCGCACCGCGGCCCGGATGCGGGCCGACATCTCTTCGAGCTCGAACGGCTTGACCAGGTAGTCGTCGGCGCCCAGGTCGAGGCCCTCGACCCGGTCGGCCAAGGCATTGAAGGCGGTGATCAAAATCACCGGCACGCCATTGCCGGCCTGGCGCAACTGCGCCAGCAGCGCATCGCCCGACAGCCCGGGCAGGCCGCGGTCGAGCAGGACGCAGTCGTAATGGTGGGTCAGCAGCGCAGTCTGCGCCGAGTCGCCGCGCTGGACCCAGTCCACCGCGTGCTCGTCCAGGCGCAGCCAGGCCTGGATGGTTTCGCCAAGGGAGATATCGTCTTCGACCAACAGGATGCGCATGCGGTAGTCCGGCAACAGGGGAACGCCAGTATGGCGTAAACGACCCGCCGCCGAGCATGCCGCGCCAAGGTGAAGCGAATCTTAAGCCTTCTTGAGCGAACCCGGTTTATGGGCCGCCTCGGCCCCGGTCTTGTCGCTGGCCACCAGGTATTCCGGATTGTCCTTCGACGCCGCCACGTGGTGGCCCTTGATGTCGGTGGGCGCGGTCAGCTTCTTCTTGACCTTGCCCTTGACCGTGCCTTGCGAGGACTTCCATGCCACCTTGTCGCCCGCCTTGAACGTGCCTGTCATGTTCGACTCCTGCTCGCTGGATGAGGAGCCGATTGCACCATACTTCAGGCAGCCGGCGCGCCCGCCTCAGAAGGTGTGCATGATGCCGACCGCCGCGCCATTGGCGTCGGCCACGGCGCGCTCGCGGTACACATCGGCATACAGGCCGGTGCGCGGCGACAGGTGGTGGATCGCGCCGACACCCAGCTTGTCGTGGCCGAGCAGGAAGTTGCGGCCGTAGCCGGTGCGCCAGGTGACGGCGCCGACCCGGTAGTTGGCCGCGACCATCGCCACCTTTTCGGCCGCGCCGATGCGCGGCAGGTGGCGCGCGCTGGACGCCATCAGGCGCAGCTTGCCGGTTTCCCAGGACACCGAAACGACGCCGATACGGTCGTCGTTCGCATTGCGCTCGAGCGCGAGGTGCCCCAGCACGCCGCCCTGCGCATAGTTGAACGATACCCCGGCCGGACGGCGCACATCGAGCGGGTCGCGCTCGGCCTCGGCCGCCGCATGCACGTGCCAGCCGCCGACGGTCGGGCTGGTGTAGAACACGGCGTTCTCGAAGCGCGAGAAATTCGCGTAGCCGTTCTCGAGGTCGCGCACGCCGTCGCTGGTATAGCTGCCGGTCTGGTAGGCGAACATCGAGGCGTTCTCGCCGCTGTTGATCCACGGGTCGTATTTCCAGATCTCCCACCACAGCGGGGTCATGGCCCGGCCCAGGCGCACGCTGCCCAGCGCCTCGCTGCGCAGGCCCAGCGTGGTTTCGCCCTGCATCAGGTTGTTCGGCCGCTCCTGGCTGCCGTCGTCGAGGTTGAAACGCATCTCGGCCACGAAGGTCGCCTCCAGGCCGCCATCCAGGCGTTCGCTGCCGCGCCAGCCCAGCCAGTTGTTAAAGCCGCGCCCGACTCCCATCGGACTGCCGCTACGCTTCTTGATGCCGATGTCGAGGCTGCCATACATCTGCACCTGGCTTTGCGCCAGCGCGGGCGCCGCACAGAACGTTGCACTAGCAAGTGCTGCCAAAAAATAGTTGTAGTAGTGATGTTTTGTTACCAATGCCAAACCGACCCTCCTGGTTGCTACGGCCGTTGCCGTAAGTACATGATTTTTATCAATTAATAGGTAGAATTACCGCGTCCAGCCATGGCGGCGGGACGCTCGACCCACCCCTCTACCTGGACCTCCGATGCAAACTGTCTCTCCGCTCGTCACCAACGATGCCGTCGTGCTCGGCATGCTGGCCGTCATCCTCGGCGCCGTGTTCTGGACCTCTTCCCAAAAAACCGGCGCCTGGAGCAGGTTCTATACCTATGTGCCGGCGCTGCTGCTGTGCTACCTCATTCCGGCGCTGCTCAACACCGCCGGCATCATCGACGGCAATGCCTCGGCCCTGTATCCGATGGCGCGCGACTACCTGCTGCCAACCGCGCTGGTGCTGCTGTGCGTGGCGATCGACTTCGGCGCCGTGCTGCGCCTCGGTCCCAAGGCCATCGTCATGTTCCTCACTGGCACCGTGGGAGTGATGCTGGGCGCCATCGTGTCCTTCGTCGCGATGGACTTCATCCATCCCGAGACCGTGGCCGGCGACACCTGGCGCGGCATGACCACCATCACCGGCGCCTGGATCGGCGGCGGCGCCAACCAGGCCGCGATGAAGGAAGTGTTCGAGGTCGATGCGACCCTGTTCGGCCAGTTCGTCGCGGTCGACGTGCTGGTCGCCAGCCTGTGGATGGCGGTGCTGCTGTTCCTGGCCGGCCGGGCCCAGGCCTTCGACCGCTGGACCGGCGCCGATGTTTCGGCCATCACCGCGCTCAAGGACAGCATCGAGCATTACAAGGCCGAGCACGCGCGCATCCCCACGCTCACCGACGTCATGGTGGTGCTGGCCGTGGGCCTGGGTGCGACCGGCCTGTCGCATGCGCTGACCGGCCCCACCGTGGCCTGGATCTCGAGCCTGCCGGCCGAATGGCGGCTGCAGGACTACAGCCTGACGTCCAGCTTCTTCTGGATCGTGGTGTATGCCACCACCATCGGCCTGGTGCTGAGCTTTACGCGGGCCCGCAAGCTCGAAGGCGCTGGCG
The DNA here is from genome assembly GCF_009861485.1 of Massilia puerhi. Classification (NCBI taxonomy): domain Bacteria; kingdom Pseudomonadati; phylum Pseudomonadota; class Betaproteobacteria; order Burkholderiales; family Oxalobacteraceae; genus Massilia; species Massilia puerhi. Next base: position 98,594 of record NZ_WOFW01000001.1, read on the forward strand.
CCTCGACCATCGGCTCGGCCATGCTGTACATCCTGGTGGCCACCATCGGCATGCACATGGACCTGAACGCCCTGCTCGACCGCCCATGGTTGTTCCTGCTGGGCCTGATCTGGATGGCGGTGCACGGCGGCCTGATGCTGCTGGTGGCCAAGCTGATCCGGGCGCCGCTGTTCTTCATGGCGGTCGGCTCGCAAGCCAATATCGGCGGCGCGGCGTCGGCGCCGGTGGTGGCCAGCGCCTTCCATCCGGCGCTGGCCCCGGTAGGGGTGCTGCTGGCGGTGATCGGCTACGCGCTCGGCACCTACTGCGCCTATATCACCGGCCTCGTGCTGCGCGCACTGGCGACGTAACACGTCCGCGCGCCCCGTCCTGGGGCGCGCTTTTCCATCCTTATTTCTCGACCATCTGGCGCATGCGGCGGCGCAGTTCGCGTTCGCGCTTTTCGTGCGCCGTCCAGTCCTCGCCCACGGCGCGCCACAGCGACACCATCATCAGCACGATCACCACCGTGAACGGCAGGGCGAACACGATGGTCGCCGTCTGCACTGCCTTCAGGCCGCCGGCCAGCAACAGGCTGATCGCGATGCCGGCCACCAGGGCGCCCCACATCAGCTTGGACTTGTTGGACGGGTCGGGATTGCCGCCGCTGCTCATCATGCCCAGCACCAGCACCGCCGAGTCGCCCGAGGTGACGAAGAAGATCAGCACCAGCACGGTGGCCACGGCCGACATGATGGTCCCGAACGGCAGCGCATCGAACAGCGCGAACAGCGCGGTCGAGGTGTCGGCGCGCACCGCGTCCGAGATCGGGATGTGCTGCCAGATCTCCATGTGCAGCGCGGTGCCGCCGAAGATCGAGAACCAGACGAAGGCGGCCAGCGACGGCGCCAGCATGGTGCCGACGATGAATTCGCGGATCGTGCGCCCGCGCGAGACGCGCGCGATGAACAGGCCGACGAATGGCGACCACGAGATCCACCAGGCCCAGTAGAAGATGGTCCAGGCGCCGACCCAGGTGCTGTCGCGAAATGGCGTGGCGCGCAGGCTCATGCGCACGAACTCGGTCGCGTAGTTGCCCAGGGTGCTGGTGAAGGTATCGATGATGGCGACCGTCGGGCCGACCAGGAACACCACCAGCGCCAGCAGTCCGGCCATGATCATGTTCACGTTCGACAGCAGCTTGACGCCGCGCCCCACGCCGCTGATCGCCGAGGCCAGGAACATGGCGGTGGCGACCAGGATGATGCCGATCTGGGCTGGATCGCTGACCTGCAGTCCGAACACCTTGTTCAGGCCACTATTGATCTGCAGCGCGCCGACGCCCAGCGAACCGGCCACGCCGAACGCCGTGGCCACCACCGCCAGTCCGTTGAACAGGCCCGACATGCGCGCAAAGCCCTTCCAGGGCAGCGCGCTGATGCTGCTGCTGACCAGGGCGCTGCCGCCCCTGCGGTACTGGAAGAAGGCGATCGCCAGCGCCACCGCGCTGTACACGGCCCACGGGTGCACGCCCCAGTGGAAGAACGTAAAGCGCATCGCCACGCCGGCCGCCTCTGGCGTGGCCGAGACGGTGCCGGGCGGCGCATCCATATAGTGCGAGATCGGCTCGGCCACGCCGAAGAACACCAGGCCGATGCCCATGCCGGCCGCGAACAGCATCGAGAACCAGCTGCCGATCGAGAACTCGGGCTCGTCGTCGTCGTCGCCCAGCTTGAGGTCGCCGTAGCGGCTGAAGGCCAGCACCACGGCAAACACGACCATCCCCAGCACGATCCACAGATACAGCCAGCCGAAGTTGCGGGTGATCGAAGCGAGGGCGGTATCGAACACCGACCCCATGGTGGCGGGCGACATCACGCCCCATAGAACGATGGCAAGGATGAAACCTGCCGAGAGCACTGTCTGCATGTCTTCTCCGTGACAACTAAGACGCGTAGACGTCGTTGTGATTCAAGTAATAGATCATTTTAAGTGATTTAATTAGATATTGCAGCGCAGCAGGAATTCCTGCGTGTTTACATCAATCTTAATCCTTTTGCATGACCCGCTATTTTCGCTAGACGGCGTCATTACAATCGGCAATAGTGGAGCTCCTCTTTTGTGACCCGTACGCCATGTCCGCCGCCCCTGCCGCAGCACCTCTCTCTTCCACCTCCATCACCGGTACGGCGCAGGACGATCTGATCGAACTGAGCTTCTTTACGCTCGACGGCGCCACCACCATCGTCGATGCCGGCGCCGGCAACGACCGCATCGACATCAATCTGTTCGGCCGCTCCAAGGCCACGGCCATGATCACTGGCGGCGCCGGCAGCGATGTCTATGTGTTGCGCCGCGCCAGCGACCCGGCGGCCGGCGTCCAGGTGGCGATCACCGATTTCACCACTGGCGCTGGCGGCGACCAGATCGACATCCGCTACCTGAATGACTTCGGCTACACCGGCAATCCCTTCGCCAGCGGCCAGTTGCGCCTGCTCGCTTCCGGTGCCGACACCCTGCTGCAGCGGCTCGACGCCGGCGCCTACCTGAATGTCGCCACCTTGCGCGGCGTGCAAGCAGACCAGCTCACGGGCGCCAACTTCGTCGACGGCTACGATCCGCGCGGCAGCACCAAGGGCATGACCCTGACCGGCAGCGCCGGCAATGACCGGCTGGTCGGCGGCGCTCTCGACGACACCCTGGCCGGCCTTGGCGGCAACGACCAGCTGGTCGGTGGCGCCGGCGACGACGTGCTCGAGGGCGGCGACGGCGACGACCTGCTCGAAGGCGGCGACGGCAACGACATCCTGCGCGGCGGCCGCGGCCAGGACGAGCTGCGCAGCGTGTCGTATGGCAGCAACCTGCTCGATGGCGGAGACGACAACGACCGCCTGTTCGGCGGCAACGGCAGCGACACCCTGCTCGGTGGCGCCGGCGACGACACATTCTTCATTCACAGCAACAACCATGCGGCGCGCACCGTGACGCTCGATGGCGGCAGCGGCAACGACACCCTGCGCTTGGACGTGACGCCGCCGACCGTCGCGCTGCGCGCCACGGGCGGCGCCGGCGCCGACCTGTACCAGTTCCACGCCATTGGCATCAACCTGACGATCACCGATCTCGGCGCCGGCGACCGGCTCGACTTCACGGCCCTGCTGCCGAGCGACCTGACTGGCAACGCCTTCGGCCCGGCCGGCTACCTGAACGCCTACCAGTCGGGCGCCGACGTGCACCTGACCATCGACCGCGACGGCGCGGCCGGCAGCGCGCACGCGCCGATGATGGCGGCGGTACTGGCCAATATGCCGCTGGCCGCGCTGAGCGGCGCGCACTTCGTCAACGGCTACAACCCGAATGGCAGCAGCCAGGGGGCCACCCTGGTGGGCAGCGCCGGCGACGACGTGCTGGTGGGCGATACGCTGGACGACGTCATCGAGGGCCTGGGCGGCAATGACCGGATCGAAGGGCGCGCCGGCAACGACACCCTGCGCGGCGGCGACGGCAACGACACGCTGCTGGGGGGCACCGGCAACGACCTGCTGCAGGGCGGCTTCGGCAACGACAGGCTCGATGGCGGCGAAGGCGACGACACGCTCGACGGCGGCGACGGCGACGACGAGCTGCGCGATTCGCATGGCAATAATGTCCTGCGCGGCGGCGCCGGCAAGGATTACCTGTATGACGACGGCGCCTGGTTCGGTGGTACGGGATCGCTGCTCGACGGCGGCGCCGGCGACGACAGCCTCCATGTCGCCGGCAGCGCGGTGCGGCGCGTGCTGGGCGGCAGCGGCAACGACCAGATCCACGTCACGGCCGGCGTCGATCCGGTCGGCGCGCCGCTGCTCGAGATCGACGCCGGCGACGGCAACGACAGCCTGTGGTTCTCGAACCAGCGGGCGCCGCGCGCCATCTCGGTCACGGGTGGCGCGGGCAGCGACCGTTACGGCTTCGCGCAATACACCGAAGCGGGCGCGCTGGTGACGATCCGCGATTTCCAGACCGGCGCCAAGGGCGATGTGCTGGATCTGTTCTCGTTCTTCGCCCCGACCGACCTCAATCCGTTCGGCAGCGGCCACGCGCGCCTGGTGCAGGACGGGAGCCGGGTGCTGCTGCAGATCGACCGCGATGGCGCGGCTGGCCCCGGCGCCTATACCACCCAGGTGGTGCTCGACAACACGACGCTTGCCGCCTTCACCTCGGACAACTTCAACGAAGGCAGCCACCCGGACGGCTCGTCGCGTGGCCAGACCATCGACGGCGGTCCCGGCGCCGAGCGGATCACCGGCGGCCGGCTCGACGACCTGCTGCGCGGCGGCGCCGGCAACGATACCCTCGACGGCGGCCTGGGCAACGACGTACTCGAAGGCGGCGCAGGCAATGACTTCCTGTACGATTATTCCGGCAATAACATCCTGCGCGGCGGCGATGGCGACGACCAGCTGGTGGCCGCCGACACCGGCATTGCGCGCCTGTATGGCGACGCCGGCAACGACTACCTGACGGCTACCGGCGGCGATGTCCTGCTCGATGGCGGCGACGGCAATGACCGCCTCGACGTCCACAGCAGCCGCAGCCAGCCCGCCAGCGGCACGGTGCAGGTGCGCGGCGGCGCCGGCGACGACTTGATCGCGGTCCACCTGGGCGGCGGCGCGGTGCAGGTCACGGCCGAGGGCGGCGCGGGCCGCGACACTTACCAGGCCTTGATGTTTTCCACCTTCGGCGCGTACACCATCACCGACTTCGCAGCTGGCGCCGGCGGCGATATGCTCGACGTGCTGCCGCTGCTGCAGGCCAACGGCCGCAATCCGTTCGCGGCCGACGGCAACCTGCGCCTGGTCCAGCGCGGCGCCGACACCATCCTGCAGGGCCGCCTGAACAGCGAAGCGGGCGACGCCAACGCCTACCGCGACATCCTGACCTTCAAGGATGTCTTGCGCAGCGCGCTCACCCTCGATAACTTCAGCGGCCGCGTCGATCCAAACGGCTCGACGATGCCGCTCGACCTGGCCGGTACCGGCGGCAACGACGTGCTGCTCGGCAGCTGGCTGGACGACCGCCTGCTTGGCGGCGCCGGCGACGATGTGCTGGTGGGCGATGCCGGCGACGACCAGTTGTCTGGTGGCGCCGGTCTCGACACGGCACGCTATTTCCGCCTGCGCGAGGAATATGCGGTCAGCCAGGGCGCCGCGGCCGGCAAGTGGGTGGTGCAGGACGACGCCGCAGCCTACGGCGGCACCGACCAGCTCGATGGCGTCGAACGCCTGGCGTTCGCCGATGGTGGCATCGCCCTCGACATCGACGGCGTCGCGGCCCAGGCCTACCGCCTGTACCGCGCCGCCTTCGACCGCACGCCCGATGAAGGCGGCCTCGGCTACTGGATCGCTGCTTTCGACCGCGGCATGACGCTGCATGGCGTCGCCGAATGGTTCATCGCTTCCAGCGAATTTCGCGACATCTACGGCCCGGCGCCAAACAACGCCGCCATCGTCACCCTGCTCTACAACCATATCCTGGACCGGGCGCCGGAACAGGGCGGCTTCGACTTCTGGGTCGACGTGCTCGATTCGCAGCGCGCCGACCTGGCCACCGTGCTGGCGGCGTTCAGCGAGAGCGCCGAAAACGTCGACGCGGTGGCGCCGCTGATCGGCCAGGGCATCGCCTACCAGCCGTGGGGCGGCTGAAAGCGTCCAGGCGACGCGTTGTTGTCACGGACACACACAATTCGCCACGGCAGCGCGTTTGGCCGCATAATTCATTCAGTTTTGTAATGACATTATGCGATGTCCGCTCACGCCCTTTCCGCCGCATCTCCCCCATCGCGCACCCGTGCCGGCGCGCGCGATTCGCGCCTGTACGAGGTGATGGACCTGATGCTCGATTCGGTGGGCGATCCGCTGGCCCTGGGCAGCCTGGCCGCCTCGGCCAGCTATTCGAGCTACCACTTCGACCGCATCTTCCGTGAACTCACCGGCTTCTCGGCGGTCGAATACCAGCGCAAGCGCCGCCTGCGCCGCGCCGCCCACCTGCTGCGCCACGAGCCGGACGTGCCGGTCGGGCGCATCGCCCAGGACTGCGGGTTTCCGTCCAACGCCGCCTTCGCCAAGGCATTCCGCCAGCAGTTCGCGATGTCGGCCAAGGAGTGGCGCGACGGCGGCTGGCGCGCCTACATGGACGCCCAGGTCGGGCGCGAGAGCGACGTCAGTTTCTTCGTGGCCGAGCCGAGCAACCTGGCCGCCCTGCAGGCGCCCTACTGCCCGCCCGCACCGGGCAGCGTCGCCGCCCGCGTCGCCGTGCGCAACCTGCCCGCGGTGAGCCTGCGCTACCAGCGCTTCTTCGGCCAGTCGGGGGCCACGCTGTCGCTGGCCTGCAATGCCTTCATCTGCGAGCGCGAACGCGAGGGGCTCGCGCGCGGCGCGCCCTGGTATGGCGTGTTCGACGAGGATCCCGGCTTTACCGGCGAGCGCGAATACTGCTACGACTTCGGCTTTGGCGCAGCCGCGCCGGGCGACGACCCGACGCTTGGCCTGCGCCTGCTGCCAGCCGGGAGCTATGCCTGCCTCGACTTCCATGGCGAATGGCCACGCTTTCGGGCCATGTACGAAGACTGGCTCGAACACCAGTCAGTGTGGCGGCTGGACGCCACCCGGCCCCATATCCAGCAGGTCGAGCGCGATGGCGACGGCGGCTGGCAGGGCTGGCTGGCGCTGCCGGTCAAGAAGCGCTAGCCTGGCTCTCCAGCCGCATGAACCTGCTCAGCACCAGCACCGGCACGCTGGCCAGCAGCACCCACAGGAAGAAATCGCGGTAGCCCAGCGCCTGCTGGATATCGCCGCTGATGGTGCGGAACAGCACGAAGCCAAGCTGCATGAAGCCGGTGCCCAGCGCATAGTGGGCCGCCTGGTAGCGGCCGCTGGCTACCACCTGCATGATGAACAGGATCACGCCCACGAAGCCGAAGCCGTAGCCGAACATCTCGATCCCCAGCAGGGCCACGATCAGCGCCATCGATTCCGGTTGCGCGTGGCTCAGGTACCAGAAGGCGGCATTGGGCAGGTTCATGGCCAGGATCAGGATCGGCAAGGCGCGCTTGAGGCTCAACCAGGCCGTGAAATAGCCGCCGGCGATACTGCCGATCAAAAAGGCGGCGGTGCCGACGGTGCCGTAGGCCCAGCCCACTTCGGCGGTGGTGAGGCCCAGGCCGCCGACCGCGCGCGCATCGCGCAGGAACAGCGGGCCGATCGACTGGATCTGCCCTTCGCCGGCGCGGAACAGGATGATGAACAGGATCGCCATCCAGATGCCCGGCTTGGCAAAAAAGGTCTTGATGACGTCGGCCAGGGTGGCGCCGATGCCGGCCAGGCTGTGCCCTGCCGTGCCAACGCGCGGCGTGGCCGGCAGCGCGCGGATATGGTACAGCCCGAGCAGCGCCATCAGGCCGCCCAGCAGCAGGAACACGGTGGTCCAGGCGGCCTCGATGCCGAGCCGCTGTTCCAGTGCGCCGGCCAGGATCAGCAGGCCGCCGAGCGAAATGAACTTGGCCGCATTGAAGAAGGCGCCCTGCCAGCCGGCATAGGCGGCCTGCTCGCGCGCATCGAGGCTGGCGATATAGATGCCGTCGGCGACGATGTCGTGGGTACTCGAGGCCAGCGAGACGATCGCCAGCAGCGCGATGCACAGCGCAAACCACATCGGCAGTTGCAGCGCCAGCGCCACCAGGGCCAGGCAGGCGCCGCCGATCAGCTGGCAGGCGACCACCGCCAGGCGCCGGCTGGGGGCCAGTTCCATGAACGGGCTCCACAGCGCCTTGAAGGCCCAGGCCAGTCCAAGAAGGCCGGTCCAGCGCGCGATCTGGTCGTTCGGCACGCCCATGCTCTTGAGCATCTGGCCCGCCACCAGGGCCACCGCGTAGAACGGCAGGCCCTGGGCCAGGTACAGGGTCGGGACCCAGCTGAGCGGATGGCGGCGCTTGAGCGCGGCGGCCGGGGCGTCGTTCAGGGCGGTCATGGCAGTTCCAGGTTCAGGGTGACGATGCGGCTGGCGCGGCCCCGGGTATCGAGACTGGCCAGCTTGACGCTGCGGCTGCCGGCCAGCGTCACCGGCGCCGTGTAGCGCGGACTGTGGGCGCCGGGCTCGCTCCCATCGAGAGTGTAATGCAGGGCCAGGCCCGGCAGGTCGACATTCGCATGCAGCACGCCGTCGCACACCACCGCGCCGGGCGGCGGCAGGCGGTAGCGCCATGGTTCGGGCAGGCGGTCCAGGCGCGCCAGCTCGCGCTGGCCGAGGCGGTTGGCGAATTCGTTCCAGTCGCGCGCCAGTTCGGCGGGCTGCGTCCATGCGGGGTCCGGGCTCCAGGCCCGCTCGGCCAGGCCGATCAGGCGCGGCATCGTCAAATATTCGACCCGTTCCCGGCTGCTGGCATTCTCGCCCCACAACTGCCCCTGCAGGCCCGCGATGCGCCCGCGGCCATCGGCGTCGAGCGGCGCCAGGGCCGCCACCTGCGCGGCGCCCGGCGCGCGGCCCATCGCGTCGTGCGCCGGCAGCAGCGGCTTGTCGAGCGGCGTCAATCCGAACGGATCCCGGGTGTCGACGAAGCCGGCCCAGTAGTAGCCCGGCTCCTGCGGATGCTTGGCATAGGCGAAGTCGAAGTACAGGCTGGCGGCGTTGGACAACACCACCTGGTAGCCGGCATTGGCCAGGCGGTTGGCGCAGTCTTCCTGGCCCGAGCCCCAGCCGTTGTTCCAGACATAGACCTGTTCTCCGTGGGTGGCAGTGGCCGGGTTCGCGGCCAGCGCGGTCTCTTCCCAGCCGGTAAAAGCGATGCCGTGGCGCGCCAGGATCGCCCGGCAGCGCGCCTGGAAATCGTCGCGCAACTGGCGCGCTTCATGCCAGCCATGTGCGCGCATGCGCGCCTGGCAGATGGGCGAGCCGAGCCAGGCGCCGACCGGCACCTCGTCGCCGCCCGTGTGCAGCACGCGCAGCGGCACGCCGGCCTTGCGGTACAACGCCGCGACCTCGCCCACCACGGTGTCGATGAAGCGCTCGACCGAGGGCAGCGCGATGCACATCACATTGTCATGCCACAGCTGCACCGATTCATAGGTCGAGGCGTCGTCAGGATCGCTCAACAGGTATTCGGCGGCGCCCTCGGGATCGCCGGCGGCGCACAGGCGCGCATGGCGCACCCGCATCGCCTCGACTGCCGCGCGCGCATGGCCCGGCATATTGAATTCGGGGATCACCTCGATGTGCAACGCCTGCGCGTGGCGCAGGATGGTCACGAATTCGTCCGCCGTGTAGAAGCCGCTGCCGGCGGGCGAGCGGGTATCGGCGCCAGAACCGAAGGACGGCGGCAGGCACGGCGGCTCGCCCGGCGCCGCCACGCCACGGCGCGCGCCGATCTCGGTCAGTTCGGGCAGCGCGCCGATCGCCAGGCGCCAGCCTTCGTCGTCGGTCAGGTGAAAGTGGAAGCGATTGAGCTTGTAGCGCGCCATGCAGTCGAGCAGGCGCAGCACGGTGTCGACGCTGGAAAAATGGCGCGCCACGTCGAGCATCATGCCGCGGTAGGCGAAGCGCGGCGCGTCTTCCACCCGTCCGCACGGCAGTGCGCCGTCTGGCGCCAGCAGCTGGGCCAGGCTTTGCAGGCCGTTGAATACGCCGTGGGCGCCGGCGCCGCGCACCAGTACCCGGTCGGGTGCGATCTCCAGCAGATAGGCTTCGGGCGCCATTGCGGGATCGGTCTCGAGCACGATCCGGGTGCTGCCTGCAGTTTCCGGCAGTGGCGCCAGGAGCGCATGCAGGAATGCGGTCTCGTTGTCGAGTCCTGTGCTGCTTGCCACCGCCGTGGACCGCCCCAGCCAGCACTGGCGCGCGTCGAAACGCGCCCTGATCGGGCGTGGCGTGATGCGGCCGACCTGGTCCTGGCTCAACAGCGACAGGGCCGCGTTCTGTCCGAAGCGCCAGGCCGCATCGGCCGTCGGCAGCAGGTCGCCCTGCATGCGGTGGCGCTGCTCGGGTCTGGTGAACGGGGCAATCGCCGGGTCGCCCAGGTCGAAGGCGCGGCCGTGGGCGTCGAGCAGGTAGAAGCCGAGCGGCGCATCGGTGATGCTGATCGCCCAGTGCAGGGCTTCGTAGACGACGACGTATTCCTGGCCCGGCAGCCAGGCGGCGCTTGATGGCATGCTCAGGCCGAACAGGTCGCCGTTCAGGTGGGCGACAGCAAAGCCCGCGCTGACGGTCTCGGGCAGGATCTTGCGGCAGGTATTGAAGCACAGGGTCCAGCCGGGCGCGATGGGCGCCGGGCCGCTATTGCGCAGCGTGAGCCGCGCCGTGAACGCGTCGTCGCGCGTGAAGTTGCTCAGGCATTCCCAGGCGATCGAGATCGCCGGGCCGCCGCTGGGACGTTCCATAATGGGGATGAAATTCGGGGTCTTGTTCCAGGCGGGAAGGCGGCCATTGCCGCCTTCCCGGTCGATCACAGCTTGCCGCGCAGGCCGAGGTAGAAGGTACGGCCGTTCGAGTAGAAGGCGCGCGGCCGGTCCTCGTTCTCGGCGTACATCTTGATGGTTTCGTTGGTGAGGTTCAGCGCATCGAAGGTCAGGGTCAGCTTGTCGGTCAACTTGACATTGACCGACGCCGCCAGCGACGGCATGTCGTCCACGTGCTGGCTGGCGCCACGGTCCACGCCGGCCTTGTACTTCGAGCGCCAGTTATACGCCAGGCGCGCCGAGAAGCGCTCGTTCTCGAAGTAACCGGTCACGTTATAGGTGTTCTTCGAGGAGTTGAGCAGCTCGCCGCCGTCATCGAGTTCACCGTCGGCATAGGTGTAGTTGACCAGCATGCCGAAGTTGTCCAGGAAAGGCTGCTGCCAGCTCAGTTCCACGCCCTTGTTCTTGCCGCTGGTGTTGTAGGGCGACGTGATCTGGTACTCGGTGAAGGTCTCGCGCTTGTTGTTGTAGTAGCTGCCGGTCGAGGTGCCCTGGGCCACGATCGAGCGCAGGTCCATGTAGAACAGGCCGGCCGACAGCAGCGCCTTCGGTGCGTAATACCACTCGGCGCCGATGTCGAAGTTGGTCGAGCGCACCGGGTCCAGGTTGACATTGCCGCCGCTGCCACTCAAGGCATCGTCGTTGAGCGAGACCGAGCCGCCCAGCGCGCTGTAGTCGGGGCGCGCGATGGTCTTGGCCAGCGCGGTGCGCAAGGTCAGGTCGGGCGTCAGGTTGTACTTCAGGTTGGCGCTTGGCAGGTAGTCGCGGTAGGTGCGCTCGAAGGTGGTCGGCGTGTAGGGACCGAAGGCCGAGCCGGTGATCGGGGTCGGGCCGCCCGGCAGGTTCACCACCGTGCGCTGGCGCGTCTCGATCGCGCGCAGGCCGATATTGCCGCTCCAGTCGTCGCCGCCGAAGTCGACCATGCCGTACAGCGCCGCGGTCTTCTCGGCCACCTCGAATTCGTTCATCCAGTTATGCCGCAGCACATAATCGAGCAGGCGGTTGCCGGGGATCGCGCCCCAGGCGCCGAGCGCCGCGCCGTCGTACTTGAAGTAAGGGATGCCGCTGTAGCCGCCGATGTCGCTGCCGAAATCGTCGGGATACATCTGGCCGTTCCAGGCCGGTTGCGGGTTGGTAAAGCCGGTCGGGCCGGGACGGGTTTCCAGCGGATGCTCGGCGGTGCGTTTGTGGTCGGTCCAGCGCGCGCCGAAACGGACGGTATGGAAGGTCGGGTTATCCAGGCGCAGCTCGCCGTCGAGCTGGGCGTATTCTTCGCGGTCCACCGACTGCGATTCGCCGCCGCCGGCCCAGGCCGTCGAGCCGGGCACGGCGGTGTTGCCGCCCGGGTAGCTCACCGAGGCCGGCGCCAGGCCGTTGAGCGCATAGGTCATGCCGCCATCGACGTTGTTCTGGTAATAGACGTCGTCGCGGTCCCAGCCCACGCCATGGGTCTTGCCGACCTTGCCCGATAGGCTGAAGCGCTCGCTGACGCGCCACTTGCCATTGAAGTCGAGGTACCACGATTCGCCACCCGCATCCGGACGGTAGATGTTGTCGACCTCGCCGGCGTTGCGGGTGAAGGAGGCGCCCACCAGGGTGTTGTTGCGCACCACCGGATTGCCGGGAATCAGGCCCAGGCTATTGATCGAGTTGGCCGGCGCGGCCAGCGAGTTGGTGTTCTGGTGCGGCGCTTCGAGCTTGGAATAGAAGCCGTTCAGGTCGAGGGTCAGGTCGCGGTTGGGACGCACCTCGATGTCGAAGGCGCCGCCCTCGCGTTTCTTGGTCTGCTCGAACAGGGCCGCGCCGATAAAGGTCGGCACCACCACGCCGGCCAGTGCCGGGTTGGCGATGGCGGCCGCGCTGGTCGCGCTGATCGGGGTATAGCCCAGGATTTCCTGGCCGTCGCGGCGCACCGCGGCTTTCTCGGAAAAGCCCTGGATCAGGATGCCGGCGGTATTGCTGGCGTTCTTCCAGCTCACCAGGCCCGACAGGTGCGGCTCGGTCTTGCTCGACAGGTCGTTGTAGTTGGCCTGCACCGAGGCCTCGACCGTCAGCTGCTGCTTGAAGTCGAGCGGACGGCGCGTGATGACGTTGATGGCGCCCGAGACGCCGCCTTCGACCAGGTCGGCGGTGGGGCTTTTCTGGACCACGATCGAGCCGACCAGCTCCGACGGCAGCAGCGAGAAACTGCTGGAGCGGCCGACGTTGCCGCCGATCTGGTTGAGCACGAACCAGTCGCCGGTGCTGATCGCATGGCCGTTGAACAGGGTCTGCTGCAGGCTGGGGCTGGTGCCGCGCAGGCTGACGCGGTCGTTCTCGCCGAAGCCACCTTCGCCGCCGGCCGAGGATTGGGTATTCACGCCCGGCAGGCGCTGGATGGCGTCGGCCACGTTCTTGTCGGGCATCTTGCCGATGTCCTCGGCGGTCACCACCTCGACCACGGCGTCGGCGTTGCGCTTCTGGCGCAGCGACTGCTCGAGCGCGGCGCGTACGCCGGTCACGACCACCGTCTGCGGTCCGGCGACCGGCTGCTCCTGCAACGGCGCCTGGGCCTGCGCCTGCCCCATCGACATCGCCACCCCTGCCACCGCCGCCGCGATCGCGGTGCGCTGGTACTGCCGTGCCTTCAACTCGTTCATACGTCTCTCCAAAACCAGGTTGGTTGTTCCACACACCCTTGCTGTCGACTTGCTGGACGTCCGGGCGTCTCTTGGTATTTATTTATGAACCCATTCTGGAGGCATCGTGAACGCCATGTTTGTCAAATCTTGCTATCCAATCTGCAATTTTTCATGAAGGCGACATCTGCATGTGGCAATGCGACACGCGCGCGCGACCGTGCCTGCCGCATGTGGCAGGCATCGGTGACAGCGATAAAACAGGATCAGTTGGCGGGGAATGGCACTTTCGCCACGGCGCGCCTGAGCGCGTCGAAGCAGTCCGGGTCGAGCGCGGTGCCGACCGTTTTTTCCATCATCTCGAGCGCTTGGGGAATCGGGATGGCGCCGCGATACGGACGCTCCGCGGTGATGGCGTCGAAGATGTCGGCGGTCGTGATGATGCGGGTTTCCAGGCGAATTTCTTCGGCCGCCAGGCCGCGCGGATAGCCGCCGCCATCGAGCCGCTCGTGGTGGGCGCCGGCGATCGCCGCCAGTTCCGCAAACGCGGTAATGCGGCCAAGAATGGTCTCGGTGTACTCGGCGTGCTGGCGTACCGCATCCCACTCGCTGCGGTCGAGCGAGCCTGCCTTGTCCAGCACACTGTTGCTCACGCCCAGCTTGCCGACGTCGTGCAGCAGGGCGCCGCGCTTGAGCCAGCGGCGTCGCTGCGGCGACAGGCCGAGCGCTTCACCGATCATGTCGGTGTACAGCGCCACCCTGCCGCTGTGGCCACTGGTATAGGGACTCTTGGCATCGACCACCTGGCCGAAGGCGGCGGCGATATCGTCCAGGTAGTCTTCGTCGAGCGCAACCTCGTGGCCGGCCGGCTCGAGCGCCAGGACGGCGCGGTCGATCCCGGGGCTGGCCAGGGTATGCCAGAACGCGTCGTCCCGCGCCACCGCCTCGAACGCCGCCACCAGGCGCGGATCGAACCAGGCGCCGGCCCGGGCGCTCGCTTCGCGCAGTGCCGCCGCGCGCCCTTCGGCGGTGTGGAACACATCGATCACCTGGGCCAGCAGGGCAATACGGGCAATGACGGGGATGGCTTCGCCGGCCAGCTGGGCCGGTTTGCCCTTGCCATTGAAATGCTCGTCGAGCGAATAGATGCCTTGCGCCACGCCTTCGGGAAAGCGCAGCAGGCGCGCGATATCCGCCCCGCGCTGGCAGCGCGTAGCGATCAGGTCCTGGGCGATGGCAGGACCGTCGCGCAGGATCGTCATCACGCTGCGGAAGCGTTCCGCCAGTCCGGCCTTGAGCCCGGTATGCTTGAGGACGAAGCCCAGCACCTGCGGCAAGCTGTCGCCCACGGTCTTGAAACCGCGCTTGAAATCCAGGTCATCGGTGAGATAGAGCTCGCAGATGCGCGCCGCATTGCTGCTGCAGCCGAGGTCTTTGAGTAGCAGCGCATAGTACAGCTCCCACAATGCCTGCTCCGACAGGCCGGCCGCGCGCCCGATATGCATGCCGATCCAGCAACAGCGTACGCAATGGCCGGCCGGCTGGCCTTCCGTGATGTCGAGGGCGTAACTGAGCGTGCCGATCAACTCGGACAGCTTCATGGCGCTGGGAAGCAGGGATTCCACGGGCATGGACAGCGGCTTCATTTTAATTCCAATATGCAATAAAGATTGATACTACGCCATAAAAGTAGCGTAGCGCATGCCTGCCAACTGAAATGCCATTCGATGCGGCATCGGCGCCACATCGTGCTCCCCCCTTTGTGTCGGCGCGCTAGACTGGCTTTTGCAATTGCGCGAATCGACACGTTCCTCAGCGGGAGGCTCAGCATGCGCGGCGCGACCAACGGCAGTTCGACGTCGATCTGGATGGACACCGCGACCGTGCCCGTGTTCCCTTCCCTCGTGGGCGCGCAAGAGGCCGAGGTGTGCGTGATCGGCGCCGGCATCGCCGGCCTCACCGCCGCCTACCTGCTGGCGCTGCAAGACAAGGACGTGGCCGTCATCGATGCGCTTGGCGTCGGCGCCGGCGAGACCGGCCGCAGCGCCGCCCATTTCTTTCCGCCCGACGAGTGGTACCACGGCATCGAGCGGCGTTTCGGCCATGCGCAGACGCGCCTGGTGGCCGGTAGCTATGCCCACGCCCTGCAGACGGTCGAGTCCATCGTGCGCCGCGAAGGCATCGCCTGCGAGTTCGAACACCTGGATGGCT
The DNA here is from genome assembly GCF_009861485.1 of Massilia puerhi. Lineage (NCBI taxonomy): Bacteria > Pseudomonadati > Pseudomonadota > Betaproteobacteria > Burkholderiales > Oxalobacteraceae > Massilia > Massilia puerhi. The sequence goes on from NZ_WOFW01000001.1 coordinate 113,889, forward strand.
ACCTGGTCGCACAGGACGCGGGTGGCCAGCCGCTGTTGCAACGCGAGTGCGATGCCGCGGCGCGCGCCGGGGTGCAGGCCGAGCTGGTCAAGGGTGTGCCGGGACTCGGCTACGACACCGGCCCCGCGGTGTGCTATCCGGGCCAGGCCCAGCTGCATCCGCTCAAATACCTCGACGGCCTGGCGCGCGCCGTCATCCGGCGTGGCGGCCGCATCCATGGCGCCAGCCACGCGCGCCGAATCCGCGGCGACCACCGGCGCCAGCTGGTGACGCTCGACCATGGACAGATCCGGGCCCACAGCGTGGTGGTCGCCACCCACACGCCGTTCAATGACCGCCTCGTGATGCATACCAAGCAGGCCGGCTACCGCAGCTATGTGATCGGCTTGCGCGTGCCGCATGGCGTGCTGCCTCACCTGTTGCTGTGGGACCTGGGCGACCCGTACCACTATGTGCGGCTGGCCGCCGGCAGCGCTGGCGACGAGGTCTTGATCGTGGGCGGCGCCGACCACAAGACGGGCCAGGACGCGCGGCCCGGCCACCGCCATGACGCGCTGGAACACTGGGCGCGCGACCGCTTTCCGATGGCGCGCGAACTCGCCTGGCGCTGGTCGGGCGAAGTGATGGAGCCGAACGACGGGCTGGCCTTCCTGGGCCGCAATCCGATGGACGACCAGAACGTCTACCTGATCACGGGCGACTCGGGCAATGGCATGACCCATTGCACCATCGGCGCCATGCTGGTAACCGACCTGATCATGGAGCGGCCGAATCCCTGGAGCGCGCTCTACGATCCGGCGCGAAAGCCCGTGCACGGGCTGGGTCAGTTCGCCAGCGCGCAGGCCGCCGTGGCGGCGCGCTACGGCGAATGGCTCGGTGGCGGCGAAGTCGATGCGGTGCAGGCGATCGCGCCCGGCGATGGTGCGGTGCTGCGCCAGGGTCTGCGCCGGGTGGCGGTCCACCGCGATGCCGATGGCGCGCTGCACGCGTTGTCGGCCAGGTGCACCCACCTCGGCTGCGCGGTGCACTGGAACGGCGCCGAGCAATCGTGGGATTGCCCCTGCCACGCCTCGCGTTTCGATGTCGACGGCAATGTGCTGCACGGCCCCGCGCCGGCACCGCTGGCGAAGGTCATCCTGGCCAGCGGCGAGGCGCCATAACGCGAATGCAACGCGCACAAGCACGAACACCGGCGCGAGCCGGTGTTCGGGATGGCGGCCGGGGATGCCGCCCTTGCTGCTTGCAACGCTACCGTGTCGGTCAGTAGCCGCGACCGGTGGTGCCGGTGCCGGTTGCGCCGGTGCCGGTGCTGGTGGTGCCCGTGGTGCCCGTAGTGCCGGTAGTACCGTTGCGGTTGGTGTCATCCATGGTGCCGGTGGAACCGCTGGTGCCGCTCGAGCCGCTGGTCGTGCCGATGGTGCCGGTCGTACCCGTGGCGCCGGTGGTGCCGGTCGTACCCGTGGCGCCGGTCGTACCCGTGGTGCCCGTCATACCCGAGCTACCGGTGGCGCCGCTGGTGCCCGAGGTGCCGCTGCTGGTGCCCGTTTTGCTGCGGCGGTCACGGTCACGCTGGTCCTGCGGATCGGTGCTCTGGATGCTGCCGGTCACGCCGGTGGTCGAGCTGCCGCTGCTGCGATCGTTCATGGTGCCGATCTGGCCGCTGGTCGTGCTGCCGACCTGGCCGACCTGGCCGGCCGTGGTGCCGGTGGCGGTGCCGGCGGTACTGGTTTGTGCATGCACCGCAGTGGCGCCGAACATGGCGGCGGCGACCGACGCGCCGAGCATTCCTTTGAGTAGTTTATTCATTTTCATGGTGTTCTCCTCAATGTAACCAATTTAGTCAGGGGCGGTACCTGACACAGATCTGAAAGTTGGTAGCGATTTGCGTCAAGTGAGGAGTCCAGTGTAGAGGTGCGCTACGGATGGGAGCGCACGGTAGCCGCGCGGAAACACATCATCGTCGCTTATTTTTCATTATCTTGCTCTCATTTTCCGTTTATTGCAGAGCTGTCGAGGCGGCTTGCGCCGTCAGCGTTCCCAGTTGCGTATACAGCGGCAGCACCACGCTGCGGTCGTCCGGATAGACCCGGTTCGACAGGAAGACATAAAAACTGTGTGACTGCGGATCGATCCACAGGATGCAGCCCGTAAAACCGGTGTGGCCATAGCTGCCGACCGGATACACCGTGCCGCGCGGACGCTTGGCATACGGAGAATCGATGTCCATGCCCATTCCCCGCAGCGACGCGATGCCAGACGGCGACTGCACCGTCGTCAACAGGCGTACGCTGTCCGGCTTCAAGATCCGCACCCCATCCAATGCACCATTGCCCAGCAGCATGCGGGCAAAGCGGGCAACGTCGCCCACGGTGGAGAACACGCCGGCCGAGCCGCCTACGCCACCCATGCGGCGCACGGTCGGATCGTGCACCACGCCCTGCAACAGCGCCCCCGGCGCCAGGTCGCCATGCGCTGTCGGCAATTGCGCCGCTTCGGTAGCGCCGCGCTGGGTGGGCGCGATCGACGCCGCCGGCAAGCGTTCCAGCGGCCGGTAGCCAGTGTGGCGCATGCCCAGCGGCGCGAAAATGCGCTCCTGGGCAAAGCGGTCGAGCGGCATGTCGGCCGTGCGCTCGACCAGCAGGCCGAGCAGGATGTAATTGATGTCCGAATAACGGAAGAAACTGCCGGGCGGATGGGTCACCACTTGTTGGCAGGCCAACGCCAGCGCGGCCTGCTTGCCCTGCCATGCCGGCCTGGCCGGCAGGCCCGAGGCCAGCCCCGAGGTATGGGTGAGCAGCTGGCGCACCGTGATCGCGTCCTTGCCGCCGCCGGTGCATTGCGCGAAATACCGCGTGATGGGCGCTTCGAGGTCGATACGGCCCTCCTCGGCCAGCATCAGCACCGCCGGCGCCGTGACCAGTACCTTGCTCAGCGAGGCCGCATCGAACACGGTCGCGGTGCTGACGGCGGCGGCGTCCTCGTCGTAACTGAGGCGGCCATAGGCCTGCTCGTAGCGCGCGGCGCCGCGCTCGAGGTGATAGACGGCGCCCGGCAGCTTGCGGGCCGCGATCGCGGCCCCGATCGCATGGTCGACTGCCGTCAGGTGTGGGGGATCGAAACCGGTGTCGGCTGTCATGGTGGTTGGCGCTGGCTGGTGCGCGCAAGCGGCGAGCAGCACCGCGGCTGGCAGCAAACGAACAAGGTGTCCTGGCATCATAAGGAAATACTATAACAAGCTGATGACGGAGCAGCGGACGCGACGTTTTTGGGTGCCCCGCACGCGATTTTTTTCATCGGCGTATCATGGATCCATGATTCCTTTCTCGATACTCGACCTCTCGCCGATCGCCGAAGGCAGCGATGCGGCCACCTCCTTCCAGCGCTCGCTCGACCTTGCCCAGCATGGCGAACGCTGGGGTTACAACCGTTTCTGGCTGGCCGAACACCACGGCATGCCGGGCATTGCCAGCGCCGCCACCGCGGTGCTGATCGGCCACGTGGCGGCCGGCACCTCGCGCATCCGCGTGGGCGCCGGCGGCATCATGCTGCCCAACCATTCGCCGCTGGTGATCGCTGAACAGTTCGGCACGCTGGAAGCCTTGCACCCGGGCCGGATCGACCTGGGGCTGGGCCGTGCGCCCGGCTCGGACCAGGTCACGGCGCGCGCCCTGCGCCGCAACCTGGCGTCGGATGCCGACGAATTCCCGCAAGACGTGGTGGAATTGATGGATTATTTCGCCGGCTCGCCCCTGCGCGCGGTGCAGGCCGTGCCCGGCGCCGGCCTGGATGTGCCGGTGTGGATCCTCGGCTCGAGCCTGTTCGGCGCCCAACTGGCGGCGCATCTGGGCCTACCGTATGCGTTTGCCTCGCATTTCGCGCCGCAGATGATGATGCAGGCGATCGATATGTACCGCAGCAACTTCCGTCCGTCGGAACAGCTCGACAAGCCGTACATCATGCTGGGCTTTAATGTATTCGCCGCCGAGACCGACCAGGAGGCACATTTCCTGGCGACCTCGATGCAGCAGGCTTTCGTCAACCTGCGTACCGGCCGCCCGAGCAAGCTCAAGCCGCCGGTGAGCGGCTACCTGGAAGCGCTCGACCTGCCAGAGCGCATGATGCTCGACAGCGTGCTGTCGTGCTCGGCGATCGGCTCGCGGGTGACGGTGGCGCACCAGCTGCGCGCCTTCATCGAGAAGACCAAGCCCGATGAGCTGATGATCACCTCGCAGATCTACGACCATGCGGCGCGCCTGCGGGCTTACGAGATCACGGCGGATATTCAGCGCGCTGGCTGACGGCGCCTGCATGCCCGGCGCGCACGCCGGGCATGCAGGTAACAATCACGGCAGCGGCTTGCCGTCCACGTCGATCCTGCGCACCTCGCCCAGGTTCAGCGCGCGGATGTCCTTCTCGACCTTGGCCATATCCCCCACCACCACCCACACCAGGCGATCGGCGACGAAGCTGCGCGCCGCCAGGGCATTGGCCTGCTGCGGCGTGAGCGCCAGCGCTTTCTCGGTGAAGGTGTTGTAGTAGTCCTCGGGCAGGCCGTATTGCAGGATCGTGGAATAGGCGCCGGCCAGCTGGCCGGCGGTCTCGAAGCTGCCTGGCAGGCGCAGGGTTTTATTGTCCTGCGCGAACTTGAGCTCCTCGATCGCGATCGGCTTGGCGCCAGCGATATTGCGGTACTCGCCCACCAGTTCCTTCAAGGCGTCGCCGGTCTTGTCGGTCTGCACCGGCGAGATGCTCATGAAGGCGCGCTGGCCGATCGCCGGCGACACGGTGCTGCGCACGCCATACGACCAGTGCTTGTCTTCGCGCAGGTTCATATTGATGCGCGAGCTGAAGGTGCCGCCGAACACATCGTTGATGAGCTCGAGCGGCAGCGCCTCGGGGCTGTTGCGCGGCGGCGCCAGCTGGCCGCCCAGGATCACGCTCTGCAGCGCGCCGGGACGGTCGACCAGGTAGACCACCGGGGCGGCACGCGGCGCCACCTCGGCGATCGCCTTCTTCGGCACCTCGCCCGCTTTCCATGAAGCGAAGGCTTTCTCGAGCATCGGCTTGATCTCGGCCAGCGTGGTGTCGCCCACCACCAGCAGGGTGGCGTTGTTCGGCTTGAACCAGGTCGCGTGATACTTCGCCAGGTCGGCCCGGGTCATGCGCTTGACGGCGTCCTCGGTGCCGCTGCCGGTGCCCGGCTTGGCGTACACGTGGTCCTGGCCGTACAGCAGCGCCGGCGCCACGCGCAGGGCGATCGATTGCGGATCGGCCTTTTCGCGTGCGATCGCGGCCAGGCGGTCTTGCTGCAGGCGCGCGAACTCGTTCTGCGGGAAAGCCGGATTGAGCACCAGGTCCGCATACAGGGTCAGTGCCTGGGGCAAGGTGGCCTTGAGCGCGTTCATGCCGACGAAGGCGCCATCGAGGTTGGTGCTGGCGCCGAAGGTCGCACCCAGGCTTTCCAGTTCCTCGCCGATCTGCAGCGACTTGCGCGTGCGCGTGCCTTCCTCGAGCATGCGCAACGCCAGGCTGGCCACGCCGGGCATGGCGGCGCTGTCCGAGGCGTAGCCGCTGTCCACCAGCAGTTGCAGGTTGACCACCGGCGCTTCATGGCGCTCGGCCAGCACCACGTTCAGCCCATTCGACAAGGTGGTGCGCTGCATTGGCGGCAACTTGAGCGACATCGCCTTGCCGGTGTCCGGCGTTTTGCTGCGGTCCAGGCCGGTTTGGGTGGCGGCCAGGCCGGTCGGGAACGGATCGATCTGCAGCACGAAGTCGCCGTCGCCGAGCCAGTCGTTCATCGCCTTCTTGACCATGGCCGGGGTGGCGTCCTTGATGCGCTGCAGATAGACCTTGTAGCAGTCCGGATTGCCGGTATAGGTCTCGCACGAGGCCAGCAGGTCGCTCTTGCCGCCGAAGCCGCCGACGCGCTCGATCATGCGCGTGTACTGGGCCAGGATCGCGGTCTTGGCCAGGCGCAGTTCGGCGTCCGTCGGGCCGCTCTTCATCAGGGCGCGCAATTCTTCGTCGGCGATGCGTTCCATCTTCTTGACGTCGCCGCCCGGACGCGCGGTCAGGGTCATGCTGAACTGGCCGCCGATCTCGGACGAGCTGTCGCTCGCGGTGGCGCTGGTGGCCAGTTGATCCTGGTACACCAGGCGCTTGTACAGGCGCGAGGTCTTGCCGCCACCGAGCACGCGCGCGGCCAGGTCGAGCAGCGCTTCTTCCTGCGTGTGGGCGCCCGGCACGTTCCAGGTGCGGTAGATGCGCGACTGCGGCACGCGGTCCTGCGCCACCGTGCGGTGGGTGCCGGTGCGCTTGGCGATCCAGGCGTCATGCTTGGCCAGCGGCGGGCCCGGTGGGATCGCGCCATAGTATTGCTCGACCTTCTTGCGCGCTTCTTCCGGCGAGATATCGCCCGACAGCACCAGCACCGTGTTGTTCGGGCCGTAGTTCTGCTTGAACCAGTCCTGCACGTCGGTCATCGAGGCCGCATCGAGGTCTTCCATCTTGCCGATCACGGTCCAGGAATACGGGTGGCCGGCCGGATAGGTATTGGTGGTCAACAGTTCCCAGGCGATGCCGTAGGGCTGGTTCTCGTATTGACGCTTTTCGTTCTGCACCACGCCGCGCTGGATGTCGAGTTTCTTCTTGTCGACCGTGCCCAGCAGATGGCCCATGCGGTCGCTTTCGGCGAACAGCGCATAGTCGAGCATGGAGGTCGGCACGTTCTGGAAATAATTGGTGCGGTCCTGGTTGGTGGTGCCGTTGAGGTCGGTAGCACCGATGCGTTCCATCGCATTCAGGTAGGTGTGGTTGAAGTTGTCGCTGCCGCTGAACATCAGGTGTTCGAACAGGTGGGCGAAGCCGGTCTTGCCCACTTTCTCGTTCTTGGAGCCGACGTGGTACCAGGTATTGATCGCCACCACCGGCGTCTTGCGGTCTTCGTGCACCAGCACCGTCAGCCCGTTCTTGAGCGTGAACTTGGTGTACTTGATGTCCGGGATCGGGATGTCGGGCGTGGCGGCTGGCTTGGCGGGCGCGGCCTGCAGCGACGACACGCCGGTGACCAGCGCGAGTGCTGCCGCGAGGTGGATGGTACGACGAACGGATACTGCCATATTGCTCCTCCTGGAAAAGTCCTTGTGGGACGAGGGGACGGAATGAACGGCAAGGCACACCCCATCGGCGCGCCTTGCCAAATGTTCATTCTAGGCAGGTTTCACGTTGTCAACAAACAAAAAGACGCATGCGGTCGCCGGGCGGGCGCGACTTCATGCGGGGCGCATCACTTCGGCACGATGCGCAACAGGCTGCCCTTGGCTTCGTCCGTCAATACATAGAGTTGACCGTCCGGACCCTGGCGCACATCGCGCACGCGCTTGCCGACCGGCAGCAGTTCCTGGGCCGTGACTTTGCCCTGCGCGTCCAGTTGCACGCGGCGCACATCCTGGCCGGCCAGGCTGCCGCTGAACAGGCTGCCCTGCCATTGCGGGAAGGCCTTGCCGGTATAGAACGCCAGGCCCGACGGCGCCGGCGACGGCGTCCAGACGACGATCGGCTGCTGCATGCCGGGCACCACCTTCATGCCGATCGGCTGGCGGGTGCTGTAGTCCAGCGTATAGCTTTGCAGCGGCCAGCCATAGTTCTTGCCGGCCTCGATCACATTGATCTCGTCGCCGCCGCGCGAACCATGTTCGTTGGCGTAGACGCGGCCGCTCTGCGGATCGCGCGCCAGCCCCTGCACATTGCGGTGGCCGTAGCTGTAGACCTCGGGCCGGGCATTGGCCTGACCCGCCAGCGCACCCTTGCCGACCGGCTGGCCGGCGTCGGTCAGGTGCAGGATCTTGCCGGTGTGCGAAGCCAGGTTCTGGGCATGGTCGCGCGCCAGCATATTGCCGATGCGCTGGGGCGTGTTGCCGCCGTCGCCAATGCTCATCAGGATGGTGTTATCGGGCAGGAACAACAGGCGCGAACCGAAGTGCTGGCCGCCGCTCTTGCCCAGGTTGACCGCGAAGAGCTGCTTGATGCCGGTCACGCGCTTGCCGTCGAATACGCCCTGCACCAGCACGGTCCGGTTTTCGTCATCGGTGCCGCTGGACATCGTCATATAGATGCGGGGATTGGCTTTATCGGCGGGATGCACCGCGATGTCGAGCAGGCCGCCCTGGCCGCTGGCATACAGGTTTGGCAAACCATCGAGAGGAATTTGCTGGAAGCTTTTACCGTTTAGTAAGTGCAACGTACCCTGCTTGCCGGTGACCAGCATGCGGCCATCTGGCAACCAGGCCATGCCCCAGGGCTGGGGGGCGCCGGTGGCGACCGTTTCGAGCTTCCAGCCCTTGGCCAGCGGCGGCTTGTCGACCGGCGTGATTTCCTGGGCGATGGCAACCATGCCGACCGTGGCCAGGGTAGTGGCCAACACTAGTTTTTTGCTCAAGAGCTTCTTGACAATACTCGGCATGACTTCCTCTCCTAAAAGACGTTGAACAGTTGACATCGTAGCTTATATGCCGCAATTTCAGACATTTTATCTGCACGATTTGGGCAATCGGCGTATCATTGACGGTTCAGTGAACCAGCGTAAGGACATCCTGCAATGATTCAACGACGCTCATTCCTCAAGAGCTCCCTTCTCCTCGCTTCTTCCTCCCTCGCCCTTCCTACCCTTGCCAAGAATACATCAGCCGACACCGGAATCCTGTCCGGCGAGTGCTGCCTGCGTTTCTACAATACGCACACCGGCGAGAAGCTAAAGAGCACGTTCTGGGCCGAAGGCGCGTTTGTCCCCGATGCCCTGAAAGACATCAATAAAGTGCTGCGCGACCACCGCAGCAACAAGATCGCCGACATCGATCCAGAACTGTTGCTGCTGCTCGGCCAGCTCAATGGCAAGCTCGACAACACCAAGGAACTGCACATCATCTCGGGCTACCGCGCCCCCGAATCGAACGCCTTCCTGCGCGGTCACGGCAGCGGAGGCGTCGCCAAGCGCAGCCTGCACATGGAAGGCAAGGCGATCGACATCCGCCTGCCGGGCACCGACCTGCGCCATCTGCAGAAAGCGGCCATGTCGCTCAAGGGCGGCGGCGTGGGCTATTACGCCAGCTCGCAGTTCGTCCACATGGATACCGGCCGCGTCCGGTACTGGTAAGACCATGACGCGGCATATCGTCCGCGTTGTTTCGGCAGTTGCCATGGGCTCGGTGCTCATGGCCGCTGCGTCGTGCCTGCCGGCGCATGCCGCCGGCCAGAGCACCGTCACCGTCAAGTCCACCCGCGATCCGGTCGACAAGTCCTACCGCAAGATGATCCGCGGCATGGAGCGCTTCGAGCGCGAACGCGCCTTCGCTCCCAACGCCACCCTGCGCTTCCAGTTACTGCCGCGCCTGCCGTCGACCGATATGCGCGGCATCACCCTGCGCATCGCGGGCGACTCCGTGTCGGTGCCGGTCGACATCGACGACAATAATTTCTTCGTCCTGCCGCGCAATGCCCAGGCCCTGCAAGAAGACGCCGCCGTGCTCGCCAGCCGCAAGACCGCCAGCATGACTTGGCGCGCGCGCATCGAGACTTCCGGCTTGCCGACCGGCACCCGGCGCCTGGGCGACCTGCGCCTGGAATGCCGGGTCGGCAAGGAAGCCGGGCTGGTATCGAACAGCTCGCCGCTATTCGGCTGGATCTCGGATGCCCTGAACACCCCCGAAGGCGTGTGCACCAGTCCGGACGGCAATTACCTGTTCTTCGCCGAGCGGCCGATCTTCGCCGTCACCCTGCGCGCGGGCCAGCGCGTCGAGACCCTGCCCTTTTCCATGCTGTACGCCGGCGGCGACCAGACGCCCGATATGCTGCCCTTCTGCGATTGCCAGGTGCTGCTCGACCGCACCTATTATGTGCCGCTGTGGGATGCCAGCTGGCCCGACGATACCCTGGTCGAGTTCGAATACATGGCCGATGCGCCGGCCGGGGTGGCGCCATGAGGCTGCCTCTCTGCGTGTGCGCGGCGCTGCTGGCGGGCTGCGCGTCCCAGCCGGCGCCACCGGGCGCCATCGTCGCGGCCGAGCGGCTGTCGGCGACGGTGGTGGCGACACGCACGACGAAGGCCGAGCTGCTGGCCGCCTTCGGTCCAACCAAAAGCGTGCGCTTCGACAGCGGCTACGAAGCGTGGGTCTATCAGATGCCGGCTGGCGGTGGGCGGTTCTCTGAATTCGTCGTGCTGATCGATCCGGCAGGCGTGGTCAGCAAGACCCGTACGCGGGCCCCATCCGCACAATAGTCAAGCAGCACGCTGGATTCATCGGCAGTGTGTAGCACCTAACAAACATGATTGCCTAACTCTGCGAAGGTAGCGGCAGGGCGAATCTCGCCACCCGATACACACATTCACGGAGGAATCATGACGACGACTGCAAACGACAACTTCAACGACTGGCTGCGCGATGCCCACGCGATGGAGAAGCAGGCCGAGCAGATGCTGACCGCGCAAGCCGAGCGCCTCGAACACTATCCTGAACTGCGCGCGCGCATCGTCCAGCACATCGACGAAACGCGCTGGCAGCACGGCGTGCTCGACGAGATCCTGGCGCGCCGCGGGACCGACAATTCGGTCTTCAAGGACATCAGCGCGCGACTGGTCGCCTTTGGCCAGGCCGTGGGCGGCATGGCCGCCAGCGACGAGGTCGTCAAGGGCGCGATGGCGGGCTATGTGTTCGAGAACGTCGAGATCGCCAGCTATACCGCGCTGATCGCGGCGGCCAAAGCCGTGGGCGATACCGCTACCCAGGCCCAGCTCGAGCAGATCCTGGAGCAGGAGAAGGCGATGGCGGCCTGGCTGCTGGAACACCTGCCGCAGGTGACCCAGGCCTTCCTGGCGCGCTCGGCCACGCCAGGCGTCGAAGCGAAGAAGTAAGCTTTTTCCTGCCTGCATTTTAAGCAGATCAATGGTTTGGAATGGCGCGGTGTGCGCTGTCCCAAACCATTTGTCGTTTGCTGCATCAAAAAATGGGCAGCGATGTCGAATCTTGAACTGGTGCTTCGTCGTCGTATCAGAGGAACGTCCTCTGTTGCTACCATCCAAGGAGACTCTCGATGTCCACCAATACCGTTGAGCTGCACCGCGTCATCAAATCGACCCCGGACCGCCTGTACCGCGCCTTCACCACGGCCGGGGCCTACGCCAAATGGCTGCCGCCCTACGGCTTCTTCGGCACCGTCCACGAGATGGATGGCCGGGTCGGCGGCCGCTACCGCATGTCCTTCACCAACCTCACCAATGGCCACAGCCATTCCTTCGGGGGCGAATACCTGGAGCTCGCACCCGGCCAGCGGGTGCGCTATTCGGCCGTGTTCGACGACCCGCAGCTTCCCGGCCAGATGCAGACCACGGTGCAGATGCGCGAGGTACTGGGCGGGGTCGAAGTGCGCATCACGCAAGAAGGCATCCCGCCCCAGATTCCGCTCGAGATGTGCTACCTGGGCTGGCAAGAGTCGCTCGAGCAGCTGGCGAAACTGGTCGAGCCAGAAATCCGGGACTGACCGCGTCCTGTGGCCCGTGCGCCACGGTCGGGCCGGCATTGGCTGGCACAATGGCGCAAACGAACACTACCGTGCGGAGGCTGGGATGCTTGCCAGGCATATGCGGAAGCTGCTGTTGCTGTTCAGTGCCATGCTCATCGGCATCGGCCTGCTTGCCTGTGGCGGTGGCGGCGGCAGCCCCGGCACGCCCGGCCCGGTCACGCCGCCGCCCGCCGCCAGCACCGGTTCGCTGGCCGTCGCCGCCAGCGGCCTGCCGGCCGGCGTCAATCCCGCCCTGCGCGTCACCGGCCCCAACAACTATCTGCAAGACCTCACGCAGTCGCAAACCCTCGCCAACCTCGCGCCCGGCAGCTACAACCTGGCCGCCTCGCCGGTCAGCAGCGGCGGCGTCACGTATCAACCCACACCAGCCTCGCAAGCGGCCACCGTCAGCGCCGGCGCCACCACGAGCGCCACGGTCAGCTATGCCAGCACCACGCTCGCCCTTGGACTGACGCGTGTGGTCACGGGCCTGGACAACCCGACCTTCCTGACCGGCAAAGCCGGCGACAGCCGCCTGTTCGTCACCGAGCGCGCGGGCCGGGTGCGCATCATCGACAACGGCAGCACACGCGACATGCCCTATCTCGATATCCGCGGCCTGGTCTCCACCGATGGCGAAGGGGGCCTGCTGTCGATCGCCTTCGATCCGCAATTCGAGCGCAACAGCTATCTGTACGTGTATTACACCGACCTGCAGCGCAATATCGTGATCGAGCGCTTCGATGCCGGCGCGACGCCGACCATCGTCAATCCGACCTCGGGCGTGATCATCCTGCGCATCCCGCACCCGACTTACCAGAACCATTTCGGCGGCCAGCTCGCCTTCGGCCCGGATGGCTATCTTTACCTGGCAACCGGCGACGGCGGTGGCGCGGGCGACCCGCAGGGCAATGCGCGCAACCTCAACAGCCTGCTCGGCAAGCTGCTGCGCATCGACGTGGCGGGCGCCACCACGGCCCATCCCTATGCCATCCCGGCCGGCAATCCCTACCGCGACATGGCCGGGCGCCGGCCCGAGATCTGGGCTTCCGGCTTGCGCAATCCCTGGCGCTTCAGTTTCGACGGCAGCCAACTCTAGCTGTCCGACGTCGGCCAGGACCGGCGCGAAGAAGTCAATATCGTCGCCACCAGCCAGGCCGGCCTGGACTATGGCTGGAACACCATGGAAGGCACGCTGTGCTATGGCGCCGCAAGCTGCGAGCGCAATGGCCTGACCCTGCCCGCGTTCGAATACGACCATGGCACGGGCAATGCCAACGGCTGTTCGATCACGGGCGGCTTCGTCTACCGCGGCCGGGCCCTGCCCGAGCTGGCTGGGCGCTACCTGTATTCCGACTTCTGCGGTGGTTACCTGAAAAGCTTCTTCGCCACCGGCAATGGCATCACCGAGCAACGCGACTGGGAGATCGACGATATCGGCCGGGTGGTGTCCTTCGGCCAGGATGCCGAGGGCGAGCTGTACTTACTCACGAGTGGCGGCGCCGTCCATAAAATTGGACGCGGGGCCACGCAATGAGGCTAGAATGAGGCAATGGCACGCTTACAACTCGATCTCCCCGAAGACCAGTTTTATTATTCGACGCAGCTGACGGTACGGGTCACCGACATCAATGCCGCCAACCACTTGGGCAATGAATCGATGATCGCGATGATCTCCGAGGCCAGGGCGCGTTTCCTGTTTGAATTCGGTGTCGCTGAGACCGAGCGCGACGGCAATGGCATCATCGTCACCGACCTCGCCGCGACCTACCGCGCCGAAGCGTATGGACGCGACCAGTTGCTGTTCGAAGTCGGCGTCATGGATTTCAATAAATACGGCGGCGACCTGATCTTCCGCATCACCCGCCCGCGCGACAAGACCCTGATCGCGATGGCCAAGTCGGGCTTCGTTTTCTACAACTACAAGTCCAGCCAGGTGTGCTACATGCCCGAGGATTTCCGCAACAAATTCGAGCGGGTGAACTGGATCGACTGAAGCGCCAGGCAGGAACCCGTACACGCCCCGTCCCGGTTGATCGGCACGGGGCGTTTTGTTTTCTAAAAAATAGTTGGAACTTTTCAGGGTGCTCGGCGGAATACAAGAAAAGAACACTGCCATGACCTTGACGACCGACTCTACCGATACCGAACTGCTGCGCCAGATGCACGCCGGACAGGCCGCAGCGTTCACGACGCTGTACCGGCGCCACCAGGGCCCTTTGTACCGCTATGCGCTGCTGCGCTGCGGCTCGGGCGATGCGGCGGCCGACATCGTGCAGGAAGCGTTCATGGGCCTGCTGACCGGGAAGCTGGGCTACGACCCGCTGCGCGGCCAGCTGCAGCATTTTTTATTCGGCGTGGCGCGCAACCTCGCGCTCAAGCTCGACGCAACGCGCCAGCGTCATCCGCAGTTGCCGGCGCCGGCCGACGACGATGATGGCGAGCCCGACCTGGATGCGGCGAGCGAGGCCGACGGGCCACTGACCCGGCTGCTCAACAACGAAGCGGCCGAGGAAGTACGGCGCGCACTGTCCCTGCTGCCGCCGCACTACCGCGACCCGGTGATTTTGTACGAGCTGCACGCGCTGTCGTACCAGGAGATCGCCACCATCTGCCAGGTCGATATCGGCACCGTGCGGTCGCGCCTGGCGCGTGGCCGGGCAGCGCTGGCCAAGCGCCTGCGATTGACGCTGGAAGGAATGACATGATGAACAACGACGACACCATCGACCCCGCATTGGCCACCCGCTTCGCCGCGCTGCGCAGCGAGCTGGCCGGGCACGAGGCGCCCCGCTGCGTGGAGAAGGAGTTGCTGCAGGCCTTTGCCCGCCAGTTCCCCAAACAGCAGCCCTGGTACCGCAAGCTGTCGCTGCCCCAGTGGGGCGCGGCCGGCGCCCTCGCCTCGCTGGGCGGCGCGGGTGTGCTGGCAACGCTGCTGCTGGCGCTGGCCCCGCACCAGGCGATCACGGTCGGCCCGCCGCTGATCGGCATCGACGACGGCGCCGCCTTCATCGCCCTCGAATCGCTCGAGCGGATCGCGCGCGAACCCTCTACCCGGGTGGTCGAGGCCGAACTGCCGCAGACCGCGCTGGCGCCGCTGGGCATGCCGCTCAATCCGCAGACCGCGGGCGGGATGGTGCGCGCCGAAATGCTGGTGGCCGAAGATGGCCATCCCCTGGCGCTGCGCCTGAGCGCCGTCAACTGACACGAACCATCCGAGGACCCCATGAACATCAACAAGATCCTGATCGCCGCCCTGCTGGCCGCCGCCTTCGCCCCCGCCCTGGCCGAGGACTTCACCCTGGAACAGGGCAACGACGGCGAACGCCGCATCGTGATCCGTCAGGGCACGGTGACCCTGCCGCCCGGCCAGCAAGCCGCGCTGCGCGCCGGCGACAGCGCCAGCCTGGCCGGCGCGATGCTCAATATAGCCAGCGCCGGCATCGTCAAGAATGCGCCCTACAGCGCCGAGACGGTTTCCGAAAGCATGCAGCGGCTGGCCGACGGCAACCAGATCGTCACCAGGTCGAGCACGATGCAATACCGCGACGGCGCCGGCCGCACCCGTACCGAGGTGCGCGGCGATGACGGCAAGCTGCGCATGATCACGATCAGCGACCCGGTCGAGGGTGCGCGCTGGATCCTGAACCCCGAGCGCAAGAGCGCCACGCGGACCGCGATCACATCGGAACAGGCCCGGCTCCAGGCCGCCGCGGCGCGCGCCGCGGCGGCGCAAGCCCGGGCCGACGCGGCCCAGGCCCGGGTCGCGGCAGCCCAGGCCCGCCGCGATGCCGAAGGTGCGCGCGCCGACGCCGAACAGCAGCGCAACAGCGCCGACCAGGCACGGGTGGCCGCCAACGCCGCGCGCGAGCGCATCGAGCAACTGCGCAAGGAAGGCAAGCTGCCCGAAGGCACCCAGATCATCGTCAAGGACGTCCAGCGCGGCATCGAACCGGCCGAGGTGCGGGTACGTATCGCCCAGTCGGCGGCGGCCATGCCCGCGGCGCGCGCGATGTCGGCCCAGATCGCCCCGCTGATCGTCGGCGCCGTCAATGACGGCAAATGGTCGGCCAAGGCGGTCACGCGCGAACTGGGCGAACGCGATTTTTCAGGCGTGCGGGCCCAGGGCAGCCAGCGCAGCTATGCGATTCCGGCCGGCGAGATCGGCAACCGCGATCCGATCGAAGTGAGCAGCGAGACCTGGTATTCGCCCGAACTGCAGGTCACGGTCTACCACAAGCGCAGCGACCCGCGCAGCGGCGAGATGGTGTACCGGCTCGAGAACCTGAAACGCGGCGAGCCGCCAGCGGCCCTGTTCAGCGTGCCAGGCGACTATACGGTGCGCGATCCGATCAAGGTGAGCAGCGCCCGGATTTCCGGCAAAGACGACTGACGTGCCGGAACGACAACGGCGCCCCGCGGGGCGCCGTTGTCCTGGGGTGGCATCGAATTTCAGCTACCGCGCTTCTTTTCCAAAATGGTCTCGTTGAACCAGTCGTCGATCATGCGTTTCTCGGCGCGCAGGCTGTCGCTGTCGGTGAAGCGGGTGATGCGCTGCATGTAGTTCATGTCGGCCAGCCGCGCGTCGCCGCCCTTGAGCACCTGCCCGTTCTGGGTCAGTGCATAGCGCAGGTTCATGATCGGCCAGTCCGCCGTGCCTTTCAAAACGCGCAGCTCGCGCCCACCGCGAAAATTGGGATACTCGCGGCCGGCCAGGTCGATGTCCGTCACCTCGATCACCAGGTCCTGCCCTTCCGGCAACTTGGCGCCCAGCTTGGTGAAATACTCGCTCAATTCCTTGAGCACCTGCTCGCGCTCCCATGGCGCGAACGGCAGGTCGGCAAACTTGTCGGATTCAATGTAATTCACGGTGACGCCGGCCGAGGCGGCGCCGGCTGTCAGCGCGAACAGGCCCGCAAAGGCCGTTTTCATCAGTAATGATTTCATCGCTCTCGCTCCTTGGATTTGTGTCGATCTTTCTGTATGCATTGAAATATACGCCGCTTCGAACAGCCGTGCCCGTCTCGAATCGTCATAGTTTGTATCCAAATGTTAGGCCTCGCACATGCCCCATAGATGGTGATGGATGAGAATGGCACAAGGGAGAATGCCATGCCAGAAGGTCCGTCGCTCTTTATCTTGAAGGAACAAACAACCCGCTTCGTGGGCCAGGACATCGTGCGCGCCAGCGGCAATGTCCGCGCTGTCGATCCGGATCGGCTGGTGGGCCAGCGCATCGTCGGCCTGCACACCTGGGGCAAGCATTTCCTGGTCGAACTGCCCGACCTCGTCCTGCGCGTGCACTTTTTGCTGTTCGGTACCTACCGCATCAATGAACGGCGCGACAAGGAGCCGCGCCTGTCGATCGAGACCGTGGGCGGCGACGAGCTCAATTTGTATGCCTGCGCGATCCGCGAGATCGATCGCGCCACCTTCGAGGCCTACGATTTCAGCGCCGACGTCATGTCCGATAGCTGGGACCCGAAACGGGCGCGCAAGAAGTTGCGCGCGCAGCCCGAGATGCTGGCCTGCGACGCCCTGCTCGACCAGGACATTTTTTCTGGCGTCGGCAATATCATCAAGAACGAGGTACTGTTTCGCATCCGCGTTCATCCGCTTTCGACCATCGGCGGCTTGCCCGCGCCCAAGTTGCGCGCGCTGGTCGATCAGGCACGCCAGTACAGCTTCGACTTCCTTGGCTGGAAAAAAGAGTTCGTCCTCAAACAGCACTGGCTGGCCCATGCCAAGAAAACGTGCCCACGCTGCGACATTCCTTATAAAAAAGCCAATCTGGGCCGCTCGAACCGCCGCGCTTTCTATTGCGAGCGTTGCCAAAAACTGTATACCTGAAACAGCGCTGTCTGTTGCCCGCAACATCCCTCTCAGTGGGACGATCAGCTGTTACATTGCGGCTGTCATATTTTAATGTTGCCTGTTGTTAAGGGTCATGGGTCGTACTACAATCGACTTGACTGTGGGCTATTTTTGCAGTGAAAAAAATAGTCTAAACAACATCCTCCTACGATATCGGATTCGCCCATGTCCTTCCTGTCTTCCTCTGCGCCCAAGCTCGCACCCTGGAAAGTATTGCTGGTCGATGATGAACCCGATATCCACGACATCACCAAGCTGACCCTGTCGCGCTTCCGCCTCGATGGCCGCGCGCTGTCCTTCGTGCACGCCTACAGCGGCGCCGAGGCCAAGGAAGTGCTGGCGCGCGAGCAGGATATCGCGCTGGTATTCCTGGACGTGGTAATGGAGCGCGAGGACAGCGGCCTCGAGGTCGCGCGCTGGATGCGCCAGGAGCTGGACAACCAGTTCACCCGCATCGTGCTGCGCACCGGTCAGCCGGGCCAGGCGCCCGAGGAACGCGTGATCGTCGACTACGACATCAACGATTACAAGGAAAAGACGGAGCTGGACCGCACCAAGCTGTTCACCACCACGTTTGCCGCCCTGCGCGCCTACCGCGACATCATGAAGGTCGAGGACGCGCGCCGCGTGCAGCAGACCTACCGCGAAGGCCTGGAACGGGTGATCGCCGCCTCCGCCCACATCTTCCAGCAGCGCAACCTGAAAGACTTCGCCAACGGCCTGCTGCTACAGGTGGTGGCCCTGCTGCGCCTGGAACAGAGCATGCTGCTGCGCCTGAAGGCGGCCAGCGTGATCACCGGCCAGAGCCAGTACGAAGTGCTGGCCCAGATCGGCGACATGGGCCAGGAAGAGATCGGCCCGGAACTCATGCTGCAGCTGGACGACGCGCGTCATAACCGCATCTCGCGCCTGCATGGCGACACCTATGTCGGCTATTTCCCGAACAATAGCGGCAAGGCGTCGCTGCTGGTGCTCAAGGGCGTGGACGAGATCTCTGACATCGACGCCCAATTGCTCGAAGTCTTCTGCTCAGGCGTGGCCATTGCCTTCGACAATATTCTGCTGAACCAGGAAATCACCGACACCCAGGCCGAGCTGATCCTGCGCCTGGGCGACGTGGTCGAATCGCGCTCGCACGAAGCTGGCAACCACGTGCGCCGCATGTCCCAGGTCTGCCACATGCTGGCTCAGGCCTCGGGCATGCCCGAGGACGAGACGGCGGTGCTGATGCATGCCGCGCCAATGCACGACGTGGGCAAGATCGCCACGCCCGATGCGGTGCTGCTCAAGCCGGGCAAGCTCACCGAAGAAGAGTGGGAAATCATGAAGCAGCACCCGACGGTCGGGCTGCAGATCCTGGATGGCTCGCAGCGCCCGATCCTGAAGGCGGCCGCGGTGATCGCCCACCAGCACCACGAGAAATTCGACGGCAGCGGCTATCCGCAGGGCTTGCGCGGCGAGGCCATCCATCCGTATGCGCGCATCGTGGCCGTGGCCGACGTATTCGACGCCCTGAGCCACAAGCGCTGCTACAAGGACGCATGGCCGCCGGCCAAGGTCACCGAACACCTGCGCGAGGTGGCCGGCCACCATCTCGATCCAAAGTACGTCGACCTGCTCATCAAGAACATGGACAAGGCGCTGGAAATCAACGAGAAGTGGCCCGATTGAACCCATGCCTGTGATGTAGGGTGGATGGCTTCGCCATCCACGCGTTCACATCCACCTGAACCGCTGCGGCGCTCTCCGGCGTCGCACATCTCCCTTGCCCCCTTCCGCACGCCCTGCGCTCCGCACTGCCAACCTCATGCACTGAACATCGTGTATTAGCGCTGCTTATAGGTTTCGTACCCACACGGGATTGAGGCCGAGAACTTATTCACGAATACTGGCCTGACGTTGCCGCTACGCCGTCGGGCCGACAGCGTCTACAGCATTGCCGTTTTGTATCACAGCCAGTCTTATATCTATAACAATAGCGGAGAGATGGAATGTTGAAAGAAACCGTGCAGGTCCGGTGCATCCGGGCCACCCTGGTTGGCAGCTCGATGCTGCTGTCCCACACCGCCGTGCAGGCGGCCCCTCCCACCGGCGACACCCCGGCTGCGCAGGCAGACCCGCAGCAGGTGGTCGTTACCGGATCGCGTTTCGGCAGCCGGATGGTGACCGAGGCGGCCACGCCGATCGACGTGATCCCGGCCACCGAGATCGCCCGCGGCGGCCAGTTGCAACTGCAGCAGTCACTGCGCACCCTGGTCCCGTCATTCAATGTGTCGGCCCCGGCCACCACCGGCGCCCTCGATTTCACCAGTTCACCGGCGCTGCGCGGCCTGGGCCCCGGCGAACTGCTGCTGCTCGTGAACGGCAAGCGGCGCCATTCGACCGGCATGCTCAATACCAGCAATGTGCTCGGCCGCGGTGACGTCGGCTACGATTTCAGTGCGATCCCGACGGCGGCGCTGGGCCGGGTGGAAGTGCTGCGCGACGGTGCATCGGCCCAGTATGGCGCCGACGCGATCGCGGGCGTGATCAACCTGGTGCTCGACCGTTCGCTGGGCGCCAGCGCCAGCGTGATGACGGGCATGAACACGCACGGCGACGGCGGCATGGGCGAGTTCTCCGGCGCGGTCGGCGTGCCATGGGGCGACGATGGCGTCATCCGCACCAGCCTGCGCTGGCAAAAGAAGCACGCCAGCAACCGCGCCGCGCCCGACACCCGCCAGCAGTATTTCGGCGCCAGCGGCACTGGCCCGCGCCCACTCTCGGGCAACTACGGCTCGGGCACCGGCCTTACGCCGTCGTCCGGCACGCTCGATCCGCGTGAAGCCACGATCGACCGCAACCTGTTCGTGCTGGGCGAGGCGCCGATGGATTCGTGGTCGATGTTCGTCAACGCCGAGCGCGGGCTGGGTCAGGGCCTGCAGTTCTATGCCTTCGGCGGCGCCAGCCGCGTGGATGGCGACACCCCGGGCTTTTATCGCCGCGCCGGCCAGGACGAGGTGGTGCGCGCCATCTACCCGGACGGCTTCCGGCCTTCGTTCGGCGCGCGGCTCGACAACGCCTCGCTCACCGCGGGCCTGCGCGGCGAAGCCTTCGCCTCCTTCGCCTGGGACCTGTCCAGCTCGTACGGTGTGAGCCGCATCGACCAGACAGTGGCCAACTCCAACAACGTCTCGTATGGCGCCGCCAGTCCCACCGCCGCCTACACCGGCGGCACCCGCTTCGCGCAGTGGACCAACAACCTCGACGTCACGCGCGAATTCGCCATGGCCGGCGGCGCGCCGCTGAAACTGGCCATGGGCATCGAGTACCGCAAGGAGTATTTCGAGCGCGTGGCCGGCGATCCGGACAGCTACCTCAATGGCAATGTGCCGATCCTCAACGGTCCCAACGCGGGCCGGCCGGCGATTCCCGGCATGCAGCCGACGCCGGGCGTGACGCCCCAGGACGCGCTCAACCAGCAGCGCCATAGCGGCGCCGCCTATGCCGAGCTGCAGCGCCAGCTCACCGAGCGCTGGCTGCTGGGTGGCACGCTGCGCTACGAGCACTTCTCGGACTTTGGCCCGAGCCGCACCTTCAAGCTGGCCAGCCGCTACCGGCTGAGCGACGCCTGGGCGCTGCGTGGCTCGTGGAGCAGCGGCTTCCGGGCGCCGAACCTGGCGCAGTCGTTCTCCAGCTCGAGCAACACCACCTTCACCCTCGGCAATCCAGTGACCTCGCGCCTGCTGCCGGTCGACAGTCCGATCGCCGCCCTGCTCGGCGCCAGCGCGCTGCGGCCGGAACGCTCGCACGACCTGTCGCTGGGCGCGGTCTACACCGGCGCCGCGCTGATGGTGGCGCTGGATGCCTATCAGATCGCCATCAACGACCGCATCGCGCTGTCGTCCGCGTTCCAGGACACGCGCATCAGCGCGCTGCTGGCGGCGAACGGCTATCCGGGCGTGGGGGCGGTCAGCTACATGACCAATGCGATCGACACCACCACCCGCGGCATCGACGTGACAGCCAGCTACCGGCTGCGCCTGGGCGCGCTCGGCAACCTGCTGGTGTCGGCGGCGGCCAACCACAACACGACCGATATCGACCATGTGGCGCCCACGCCCGCCCCACTGGCCGCGCTGGGCATCACCACCCCGCTGTACGACCTGACGCAGCAGGTGCGCCTCACCGATGCGTCGCCACGCAACAAGTTCGTCCTGGGCTTGCAGTGGAAGCGCAATGCCTGGACGGTCAACTTCAACAACACGCACTACGGCGAAGTCGCGGTTCTGCAGTTCGCCAACGCCAACCCGGCGCAGGTGGCGGCCCTGACCCCGGGCTACCAGGTGGCGCTGCGGCCGACCGTGCCGGGATCGGCCAACGCGCAGATCATCCAGTACTTCGACGCCAAGACGGTGAGCGACCTGAATCTGAGCTACCAGCTCGGCCAGGCCGCGCTGACGGTCGGCTCGAACAATCTGTTCGACGTCTACCCGGACCGCAATATCGCATCGAGCGCCGCCACGGTGGCCGCCGGCACCAACGGCGCCGACAACGCCGGCACCATCCCCTATCCGCTCATTTCTCCCTTTGGCTACACCGGACGCACGATCTATGCAAAGCTCGACTACCGATTCTGATGGCGCGCCATCCCGTGCGCGGCGCACGCTCCTGACCCGGGCCGCGCTGGTGCTGTACGGCGCCAGCGCCCTGGCGCCGGCCCGCGCGCAACGGCACGACCTGCTGGCCAAGGTACGCGGCGGCGCTCCCCTGCGCATCGCCAACACCCAGAGCAGCCCGCCCTGGAGCAAGCTCGACGACCAGCGACGGGTGGTCGGCTACGACGTCGACGTGGCGCGCGAGATGGCACGCCGCATGGACGTGCGCATCGTCTTCGTGGCCGACACCTACAAGAACTTCGTTGCCGGCCTGCGCACGCAGAAATACGACGTCGTGATGAACGACCTGACGCCCACCCGGGCCCGCCTGCGCCAGGTCGATTTCGCGGCGCCTTACGGCGTGGAAGACTTCCGCATCTTCGTGCGCCGCCAGGACACCACGATCCGCGAGCGCGCCGACCTGCATGGAAGGAAGGTCGGCGTCACCGTGGGCACCAGCAACGAGTCGTGGGCGCGGGCCCACCTGAAGGGCTCCGATATCCGCGCCTACAACAACGGCGGCCACGTGTTCGCCGACCTGACCTATGGCCGCATCGACGCCGTGATCGCCTCGCACTTCGGCGGCCAGGGCTTGATCAAGGCGGTCGGCCTGCCGCTCAAGGAGGTCGGCCCGCCCCTGGTCTACCAGCTGGCGGCGCCGGCGCTGCCGCATGGCCAGGTAGCGCTGCGCGAGGCCATGAGCCGCGCCCTGGATGCGATGCGCACCGACGGCACGCTCGACCGCATGGCGCGCCAGTGGCTCGGCCCCGAATACGAGATGGAAAAGATGATCGCCATCGCCCACCGCCAGGCCGCCGGCCAGGAATGAACAACATCAACAAGGAAAGACCCTCGATGAGCCACACCAATCGCCTTGATGACGCCCCGTTCGACAGCCTTTCGCCCCCGGTGTGGCGGGCGTCGACCGTGGTGTTCGACAACCTGACCGATTTCATCCATCGGCGCGAACGCCAGCCCGACGGCTACAGCTACGGCACCACCGGCACGCCCACCGCGCGCGGGCTGGAACGCAGGATCGCCGCACTGGAAGGCGGCCGCCACTGCGTCGTCACGCCGTCCGGACAGGCCGCGCTGATGATCACCGTGATGGCCTTCGTGCGCGCCGGCGACCATGTGCTGGTATCGGCCGCCTGCTACGGCGCGCTGCAGATCCTGGCCACCCGCTGGCTGGCCCGGCTGGGCGTGGAAGTGGAACTGTACCGGCCGGACATCGGCCGCGACATCGCCGCGCGGTTGCGGCCGACCACGCGCATGATCTGCCTGGAAGCGCCCGGCTCGATCACGATGGAGATGCCGGATGTGCGCGCGATCGCCGAGGTGGCGCGCGAGCGCGGCGTACTGACGATGATCGACAACACCTGGGCCGGTCCGCTCGCGTTTCGGCCGCTGGAGCACGGCGTCGACTTCTGTATCGAGGCGGCCACCAAGCAGTTCGGCGGCCACTCCGACCTGCTGCTGGGCAGCGTGACGACCAACGACCATGGTCACTACGCGGCGCTGCGCGAGACGCAGAGCATCTTCGGCCTGCAGGCCAGCCCGGACGACTGCTTCCTGGTGCTGCGCGGGCTCGAGACGCTGAAGGTGCGGCTCGCCGCCCAGTGCGCCGCGGCGCTGGAGGTGGCCAGCTGGCTCGAATCCCATCCGCTGGTGGAACGGGTGCTGTTTCCCGCGCTCGCATCCGACCCTGGCCACGCGCTGTGGAAGCGCGACTTCAGCGGCGGCGGCAGCCTGTTCTCGCTGATCCTCCAGGGCGCACCCGAGGCGGCCATGCAGGCCTTGTTCGCGGCGCTGCGCTGCTTCAGGATCGGCGCCAGCTGGGGCGGCGTGCACAGCCTGGCCGCGTATTATCCGGCGCGGCTGCAGGCAGAGCGGCCGTTCGCGCTGACCGACAAGGCGCTGCTGCGGCTTTCCATCGGGCTCGAGGACAGCGCCGACCTGATCGCCGACCTTGACCGGGCGCTGAAGGCGTATGCGGAGGCGACGCCATGATCGACCTGTTCCTGCGCGCGGCGCCGATGCTGGCCGAGGCGGTGTGGATCACGCTGTTCCTGGGCCTGGGCTCGTTCACACTGGGCTGCGTGCTGGGCCTGGTCATCGCGCTGGCCCGTATTTCGTCGCTGCGCGTGCTGCGCTGGCTGGCGTTCGCCTATGTGTCGATCTTCCGCGGCACGCCGCTGCTGATCCAGCTGCTGCTGATCTACTTCGGCCTGCCCGTCTACGGCATCGTCATCGACCCGCTCAGCGCCTCCCTGCTGGCCCTGACCCTGTTCGCCGCGGCTTACCTGAGCGAGAACTTCCGTTCCGGGATCTCGGCCGTCGATCGCGGCCAGTGGGAAGCGGCGTGGTCGATGGGCATGCCGTACGTCACCGTGCTGCGCCGGATCATCCTGCCGCAGGCGCTGCGGGTGGCGGTGCCGCCAATGGGCAGCCGGCTGGTGGCGCTCATGAAGGACACCTCGCTCGCCTAGACGGTGACGGTGGTGGAACTGACGCGGGTGGCCGACCAGGTCGGCGCCTCGACCTTCCGCTACATGGAAATCTTCCTGATCGTCGGCGCGATGTACTGGGCCATCAACCAGGTGCTGACGATCCTGCAGACGATGCTGGAAAACCGACTCGCGAGGCGCTACCAATGACGACGACATCCACCAACGACCAGACGCCGCCGGTGCAGGTGCGCGGACTGTCCAAGCGCTTCGGCCAACTGCAGGTGCTGGCCGGGGTCGACCTGGCCGTGCAGCGCGGTGAAGTCGTGGTGCTGATGGGGCCTTCCGGCTCCGGCAAGACGACGCTGATCCGCTGCCTGAATTTTCTCGAACTGGCCGATGCGGGCAGCATCGGCGTCTGCGGCGTGCAGGTACGGCGTGGCGGCAAGCCGCTCTCGCGCGCCGAGCAGCACCTGGTGCGCCAGATCCGGCTGCGCACCGCGATGGTATTCCAGTCCTTCAACCTGTTCCCGCACATGACGGCGCTCGAGAACGTGACGATCGGCCCGCTCACCGTGCAGCGCGTGGCGCCGGCCCAGGCGCGCGACCAGGGACTGGCGCTGCTGGCCAAGGTGGGGCTGGCGGACAAGGCAAACGCCTATCCGGGCACGCTGTCGGGAGGTCAGAAGCAGCGGGTGGCGATCGCCCGCGCGCTGGCGCTGCAACCGGAGCTGATCCTGTTCGACGAGCCGACGTCGGCGCTCGACCCCGAACTGCGCGACGACGTGCTGGCCGTGATGCGCGACCTGGCCGCCGAAGGCATGACGATGCTGGTGGTTACCCACGAGACGCGCTTCGCGCGCGAGGTGGCCGACCGGGTGGTGTTCATGGAGGGCGGAACAATCGTCGTGGATGCGCCGCCCGAGCAGTTCTTCGGAGACGGGGCCAGCGAGCGTTGCCGGCAGTTCCTGGGGCGGCTGAACTAGCGGCCCGCCGCACCGGTCATCCCGGCACGCGCTCCAGCTCTTGCTCCACCACCCGCAGGTCTTCCTGCAAGCGCGCGCGCATGAGCGCAAGCAGCTGCTGCGCGATCGGGCTCAGCGGCAGCGAGGCTGGCATCGCCAGCACCACCGTGTACTCGATGCGCTCGGAGAAGCGGCGCAGCACCAGGTCGCGGCCGATGTAGTCGAAGGCGGTCACGGGATTGACGACGGCCACGCCCACGCCCTGCCGTACCAGCTCGCACAGGCTGACCGAGTAGGGGGTCTCGACCACGGTATCGGGCAACACGCCGTGGGCGGCGAAGATCGCGTTCAAGCGTCCGCCCGCGCCATCCTCGGGATTCAGGCCGAGGAAGGGATACGGCGCCAGGTCGGCCGGCGTGATCATCTGCCTGCGCGCCAGCGGGTGATGCAGCGGCAGCGCCACCACGCCGGCCGCGCGCAGGAACACCGAGTGTTCCAGGCCCGTCAGCACCACTTCGTCGGCCATCAGGCCGATGTCGGCTTCGTCGGCCAGCAGGCGGGTGCGCACGTCGCGCGAACTCATGATCTGCAGCGACACCGAGATCTTGCGCTCGGCCAGCATCGCCTGTCCCAACACGCGCGGCAGGAAGCCCAGCCCCAGCCCCGGCAAGCTGGCCACGCGCACGCGCCCGGTGCCGAACTGACGCAGGCTGCGCAGCCGGTGCTCGATCGCATCCATCCCCACGAAGCAGCGATTGACCTCGCTGAGCAGCGCCGCCGCCTCGCGCGTGGGATACAGCTTGCCGTGCAGGCGCTGGAACAGCAGGATCCCCGCGTGGGCCTCGAGCTTGCGCAGCGACTGGCTGATGGCGGGCTGGGTGACATTGAGCAGGCGCGCCGCCTTGCTGGCGGAGCCCGCCGTCATCACGGCCCGGAAAACTTCGATTTCGCGCAGTAGCATGTGCATGGCACCCTTGACGGAACCCGGCTATTTGATGGCCGTTACAGGCGCAAGTCAAGCACCGACTAGGTTTTCTGCTTGCGCTGCGATTGTGGAAAGCGCAGGTGATACTTCAAGCCTTCACCCGGCGCACTCTCGACCCGCACCGTGCCGCCGAGCGCCCCGGTGACCAGGTTGTACAGGATGTGCGCCCCCAGGCCGCTGCCGCCGGTCCCGCGCTTGGTCGTGAAGAACGGATCGAACAGCTTGTCCAGCGTGTCCTTGTCCATCCCCGCTCCATCGTCGGCATAGTCGAGCACGACCCAGCCTTCGTCTTCCGGCGCCGCGCGCAGCGTGATATTACCCGGCTGGTCGCGCTCGAACCCATGGACCAGCGAGTTGACCACCATATTGGTGACGATCTGCGACACCGCGCCCGGATAGCTGTCCAGCACCAGGTCGTGCGGGAAGTCGACCGCCACCTTGATCGGCCGGCCTTTCAGCTTCGGCTGCAGCGACAGCAGCACTTCGTTCAGGTAAGGCCCCAGGTTAAAGCTGCGGATATTGTCCGAGGACTGGTCGACCGCCACCTGCTTGAAGCTGCGCACCAGGCTCGCCGCGCGCTGGGTATTGGTGGTCATGATGCGCAGCGACTGGTCGACGATGTCGAAGAAACTGGCCAGGCTGTCCTCGGTCATCTCGCCGGCCGCCAGTTCTTCGCGCGTGAGCTTCAGTTCCTGTACCAGGTGGCTGGTCGCGGTCACGCAGATGCCCAGCGGAGTATTGATCTCGTGCGCCACCCCGGCCACCAGCCGCCCCAGCGAAGCCAGCTTTTCCTGGCGCACCAGTTCCGACTGCGCCTCCTGCAACGC
The DNA here is from genome assembly GCF_009861485.1 of Massilia puerhi. Taxonomy (NCBI): domain Bacteria; kingdom Pseudomonadati; phylum Pseudomonadota; class Betaproteobacteria; order Burkholderiales; family Oxalobacteraceae; genus Massilia; species Massilia puerhi. The sequence continues at coordinate 141,180 of NZ_WOFW01000001.1, forward strand.
GTGCAGGGCGTCGTTCAGGGCCGCGTTCTGCTGCTCGAGTTCCTGCTTGGCCTTGCGGATCTTGCGGTCGGCCTGCATGCGCGCGATCGCCACCGCCACGTGGCTGGCCATGAAGGCCAGCAGATCGAGTTCGGCCTTGGTGTAGACGATCGCGCTGTCATAGCTCTGCACCACGATCACGCCATACGGCTTCTCGTGGACCAGCATCGGCGCGCCCATCCAGCTGGCGATATCGGTGTTGCCGAGGGGTTCGGTGACGATGCCGTTGGCGACCAGCTGGCGGAAGCTCCCCAGGTCGTGCAACTGGGCCTGCTTGCTCGACAGCACGTACGAGCACATGGCTTTTCCGAACGGGAAGCGCTGCAGCGGCGGCGTATCGTCCTTCTGGTCGACGAAGTACGGGATGCTGATTTCCTGGGTATCCGGGTGGTACAGCGCGATCAGGAAGTTATCGGCCACCATCAGCTCGCCGATGATGGCGTGCAGGCTGGCGCTGAGCAGGTCGGTATCGAGCGCCTGGGCCGACAGGTCGGCGATCTGGTACAGCGCATGCTGGACCTTCTCGGCCCGGCCACGCTCGGCGACTTCGTGCGCCAGCGCCGCGGTCCGCTCCTGCACCGCGCGCTCGAGCCGGTCCATGCTCTGCAGGCCCTGCAGCGCATTGGACACGTGGTTGGCGATCAGGGCGAACAGCGCCTGGTCTTCCTCGCTGTAGGTCTGGTCGCGCGAATAGCTCTGGATGACGATCGCGCCCAGCGCCTGGTGGTTCTGGTCCAGGAGCGGACATCCCATCCAGTGCTCGGCCGCGCTGCCATTTCCCCAGACCGCGCCGGTACGGGCGGCAAAATCCCTGCCGGTCAGGATCAGGGCTTCGCGATTGAGCAACACCCAGGCGGTGGGCGACTGCTCGGCCGACGCCAGGGTGATGCGTTCGTTGGGATTGGGGGCTTCGTCCGACTCGTCGACGAAGTAGACGAATCGCACCGTGCCGTCTTCGCGATCGGCCAGCGCCACATAGAAATTGGCCGCATACATGATACGACCCAGCGCGCCGTGCACGGCCGCGATGAAGGCGGTGATGTCGCTGCAACTGGTCGATAATTGCCCGATCTCGAGCAACATCGACTGGACCGCTTCCAGCCGGTCAAGACGTTCCATGCTTTCCCCACGTAAAAAATGCGTAGAGGAAATAGTAGCAGCTTGGCGCCCGCCGCAGCAGTGCCACGGCGGCCGAGTGTGGTATTTAGCGCGGGGCGCGGAAATCGTTCTCGATCCAGGCCAGGGCCGAGGCTTGCGTCAGCTTGAAGGTCGGCGCCACGCGCACCCTGGCTACCTGCTCGCCCATTTCGTCGGTCGCGGCCAGCATGGCGTACGGGTCGTCATCGTCCGGCACGATATCGAGCGTGACTTTCAATTCGCCTTCGCCGGTCGAGACGAACAGGTTCTTGTGCAGGATCGCGTGCAGGTGCTGCTCGTGGCGGCGGATCACTTCGGACGCGGTCTTGATCAGCGTATTGAAGGCATTCACATCGAGCGGCTTGGGGTTCTTCTTGTCGCGGCCCATGGTCCAGGGGCCGACCAGCGCCGGTTCGGGCTCGCCGTCCTTGTACATGGCCACCGCCCAGCCTTCGTCATCGTCGTTCTTGATCACGCGCGCGGTCCAGCCATTGCCCTGCCACAGGCGTGGTTCCTGCACCGGGCCGGCATCCTGCTGGTCGTCGTCGTGATCGTGGGTAGGGTCGTTCATCTGCATCCTCGGCGGGCTCGCGCCCAAAACCACGATCATAGAGGAAACCGGACCCATGAAAAAGCCCGCATGCGCAAGCAGTGCGGGCCTTTTTGACGCTGACTCGACAATATCAGGCGGGACAGTCCTCAATGATGCGTGGACAGCGCCAGCCAGGGCCTGGTGGCGGCACGACCGGCGGGCCGACGGGAATCGAGCGTGGGTCGCCGTTCGGCGCCGGCGTGTGCCGGTTGAACGGATTGATGATGATCGGCGGTATGGCGGGCGGCGCCGATGGTGGATCTTTGGGACCGCTATTGATGATGCCCAGGTGGTCCCGGATTCCATGAAAGACAGCGTGCATAGGATCCCCCGGTAACAGAGCAGGTTGTCAGTATAGGAAACCCTTCCGCGATTACAAGCAAAAAGTTGCCGTAATTCTGGCTGGCCCCGCCTGTGCACGTTTCGTCCCGCGAAATTGGCGGCCTGTCGCACGCCGGTGGCCCTGCTGCGCGCGCGGGCATACAGTTCGATCATGCAAGAGCGAAACGCTCGATCGAATCTTCACCCAACCGCGAGGACCGCCATGAAAAAATACGCCCCCTACATCATCCTGTTCCTGTTCGCCGCCCTGCTGTTCAATAGCTGGGGCAACGACATGACGGTCAACTTCGACGGCGACGAGATCGACGGCCCGCTGGGCTGGATGCTGGCCACCCTGTTCGCTGGCGGTGGCACCTTGCTCGCGATCTTCATCACGCTGATGGTGGGCGTGCTGCTGGCGGTGGTGTTCGCCGGTGTCGGCGTGATCCTGCTCGGCTCGCTGGCCATCGGCGCCGTGGTCGTGGCCCTGGCCATCTCGCCACTGCTGCTGCCGCTGGTGATTCCGGTGGCCCTGGTGTGGTACTTCATGAGCCGTTCGCGCAAGGTCAATCTCGAGAAGAGCGCGACTGCCTGAGCTTGACCATGATTTGCCAAGCAGGCCGGGCCCATCCCGGCCTTTTTTGTGCTCACCGATCGCTCGGGCAATCTTGTTTGTTCTGAACTTCCGCAAATCGTGGACAACCCACTTGCCGTTAAATAGTCTCACCAAAAACTCCCCAAATTGGGTACACTAGTTGAAGGCGATATTTATCGAGCTTCCTGCATTCCAGCGTTTGCGCGATGAGTATCTTGATGACGCATCGTTCAAGAACCTGCAAAACGAACTGATGAAGAACCCCAATGCCGGCGATGTGATCAAGGGAACGGGCGGTCTGCGAAAAATCAGATACACCGATGAACGACGCGGAAAAGGAAAGCGTGGCGGCCTGCGGATCATCTATTTCTGGAAGGTGGCGTATGACCAGTTCTGGCTCTTCACCGTCTATGACAAGGATGAAGCTGACGACCTGAGCGCAGACCAATGCAAGGTGCTCAAGCAACGCCTCGAGCTGGAAATCAAGGCAAGGAGTGGCAACGAATGACTAAACGAGATATTTTTTCTGAACTGATGGAAGGCTTCGACGCCCTGGAGGATGCGCGCCAAGGCAAGCTGACGCTCAGGACCTCGGAAGTGGAACTGAAGGCGCCACCAGAAATGACGCCCGACATGGTGCGGGCGGTGCGTGAAAAGCTTAAGGTGTCGCAGCCCGTGTTCGCGCGCCGCTTGCGTACCCAGCCGCAGACGATCAAGAACTGGGAACAAGGGATTGCCAAGCCGAACGCCCAGGCTGCCATCCTGCTCAGCCTGATCGACCGCAATCCGAAGCTGCTCGACGAGATCGCGGCCCTCTGAATCATCGCCCACGGTGTGGGCACATGCATTACGCCTGCTTGCGCGCCACGTACTGCTCGTACCCGCGCGCGCGCAAGGCGCATGCCGGGCAAGTGCCGCAGCCATGGCCCCAGGGATGCGCGTCCCCGCGCTCGCCCAGGTAACAGGTATGGGTATCGAAGCGCACCAGGTCGACCAGCGCATCGCCACCCTCCTGCTGCGCCAGTTCCCAGGTCTGCGCCTTGTCGATCCACATCAGCGGGGTCTCGACCTTCAGGCGCGTCGCCATGCCCAGGTTCAGGGCCACCTGCAGCGCCTTCATGGTGTCGTCGCGGCAGTCCGGGTAACCCGAGAAGTCGGTTTCGCACATGCCGCCCACCAGCACGTTCAGGCCGCGCCGGTACGCCACGGTCGCCGCCACGGTCATGAACATCAGGTTGCGCCCCGGAACGAAAGTGTTGGGCAAGCCATTTTCTTGCATGGCGATCGCAACATTGCTGGTCAAAGCCGTGTCAGAGATCTTCGCGATCAGGGACAGGTCGATCATATGGTCCTGGCCCAGGCGCGCATCCCAATCGGGATTGAGCGCGCGCAGTTTCGACAGCAGGGTTGGGCGTACCTCCAGTTCGACCGCGTGGCGCTGGCCATAATCGAAGCCGATCGTCTCGACCCGCGCGTAGCGCTGCAAGGCCCAGGCCAGGCAGGTGGTGGAGTCCTGGCCGCCGCTGAACAGGACGAGTGCGGTGTCGGAAGAGAGTGTGGTCATGGTGTGAAGAGAGAATAACGGAAACAAGCGGCGAATTCTGGCATAAATCCCGGCGCCGTGTGCCGCGACGGTCCCCGAGGCGCACGCGCAACATTTCGCGTCCGACATCGACTTTGCCAATCAGTTAAGATGCAAACGAGTATTTTTAGTGGAGTTCCATGTTGTTACACCGACCGATTCCTCGCTTGCGGCCCCTTCCCCACCTATTGCGCCAAGTAGCAATGGGTGTTGGGACATTGCTGTTTGCCACGGTTGTTTACGCGCAAACCACGCAAGGTGTCGACTACACGGTGCGCATCGATGCCCCGCGCGCGCTCGAAGAACTGCTCGAAGATAACCTCGACCTGATGCGCTGGCGCGGCAATGCGCGGGTCGATATCGAACAATTGCAGCGCCTGGTGAAAGAAGCGCCCGAGCAGGCGCGCACCCTGATCGCCACCGAAGGCTATTACTCGCCCAAGGTGTCGGCCGGCCTGGACACCAGCGGCGCGCGCCCGGTGGCGCGCGTGATCGTCGATCCGGGCCAGCCGGTGCTGGTCGGCGACGTCGACCTGGTGCTGCAGGGCTTCGCCCCGTTCGAGGAAGGCGGCGCCCCGTTCGACGCCGCCGCCCTGCGCAACCGCTGGACCCTGCCGGTGGGCAGCCAGTTCCGCCAGGGCGACTGGGAAGGCGCCAAGCGCGGCCTGTTGCGCGATATCGCCCAGACCCGCTTCCCGCGCGCGCGCCTGGTCGAGACCAGCGCCACGGTCGACCCGGATTCGCGCCGCGCCCTGCTGCGGGTGGTGATCGACTCCGGCCCCGAGATGCGCTTCGGCGAGCTGCGCATCCGCGGCCTGAAACGCTATCCGCGCGAAGTCATCACCAACCTCAACAAGATCAACCCGGGCGACGAATACAGCGAAGCGGCCCTGCAGGCGCTGCAATCGCGGGTGCAGGACACCGGCTACTTCAATAGCGTCGAGGTCAGCACCGATATGCGTGCGGTGCTCAATGCCGAGATCGCCGATATCAAGGACGACGCCGACGATCCGGACGCCAATCCGGCCACGCCGCAGCCGCCGACCGGCCCCACCGTGCTGCCGGTGGTGGTGCGCGTCAGCGAAAACAAGCAAAAGAACGTCGAAGCCGGCCTTGGCTTCTCGACCGATACCGGCGCCCGCGCCCAGCTCGGCTACGACGACCTGAACGTGTTCGGCAAACGCTTCAAGAGCGACCTGATCTACGAACAGAAGCGCCAGACCGCCAAGGGCGAACTGTTCTGGCCGACCACCGCCAAGGGCTATAACGACAGCGTCAGCGCCGGCATCGAGCGCGAAGACCTGCGCGGCGAGATCACCACCCTGGCCAGCGTGGCCGCGCGCCGCGCCTGGGGCACGCCGCTGCTCGAACGCAGCCTGACGTTCGAGGTGCTGACCGAGAAACGCGAAGTCGAAGGCCTCGAGCCGACCCGCACCAAGAGCCTGCCGCTCACCTACAGCATCACGCGGCGCAAGCTCGATAGCCTGATCCAGCCGACCAACGGCTATGTGCTCAACGCCCAGTTCGGCGGCGCCGTGCTGCCGATCCTGACCGATGAAAAATTCCTGCGCCTGTACTTGCGCGGCCTGTACTACAAGCCGGTCGGCACCGCCGGCAGCCTGATCCTGCGCGGCGAAACCGGCGCCGTGGCCTCGAAAGAAAAGCTGGGCGTGCCGAGCACCTTCCTGTTCCGCGCCGGCGGCGACCAGTCGGTGCGCGGCTACGGTTACCAGGAACTGGGCGTGCAAGAAAATGGCGCCACCGTCGGCGGGCGCTATCTGGCCACCGCCAGCGCCGAATACCAGTACTGGTTCAAGCCGCCCTGGGGCGTGGCCGTGTTCTATGACGTCGGCAACGCCGCCGACAAGTTCGGCGACCTCAATCCCAAGTCGGGCTACGGCGTCGGCGCGCGCTGGCGCAGCCCGGTCGGTCCGATCAATGTCGACCTGGCCTATGGCCACGCGGTGCGCAAGGCGCGCCTGCACTTCTCACTCGGATTCACGTTCTGATGGATACACCTGACACCCATCCAGCGCCAGACCAGGCGCCGGCCTCCAGGCCACGCCGCTGGCCGCGCCGCGTCGCGATCGGCGTGGTCGTCACTGGCGTCATCGTCGGCGGCACCTTGTGGTACCTGGGCCGCGAGACCACCCTGCAAATGATCGTCCAGCGGGTCGCCAACGCCACCGGCGGCAAACTGACCGTCACCGGCGTTACCGGCTCGCTGTATGGCGCGATGCACATCGAGCGCCTGGTGTGGCGCACCGACGAGCAGGTCATCACGGCCGTCAAGATCGACGTCGACTGGTCGCCGTCGCAGATCCTGTCGGGCGGCATCCTGGTCGACAAGCTGTGGGCCGCCAGCGTGCGCATGCAGACCCTGAAAGAGACCGACGAACCGTCGGTGCTGCCGACAACGCTCGCGCCGCCGTTCCGGGTCGAGGTCGACGACGCCCGTCTGGCGAGAATGACGATGGTGAACATCGCCGGCGCCGAGACGGCGATCGACAATATCCGCGTGCGCGCCAAGGGCGACAAGCGCAGCTGGGTGGTGCAGGATGCCGCCGCCAGCACGCCGTGGGGCCAGGTGGCGGCCAACGCCACGGTCGGCGCGCAACGCCCGTTCAAGATCGACGCCTCGGGCAGCCTCACGCAGTCGCAAGCCAGCGCCGGCGCGCGCGCGGCCCAGTTGCAGCTGAAGGTCAGCGGCGACATCGAGAACGCGACCCAGATCGACGCCACCGGCCAGGCCGGACGCGCCATCGGCGACGCCCATTTCACGCTCGCGCCCTACGCCGAGATTCCGCTGCGCGCGATGCGCATCAACGGCCGCAACCTCGATCCGGGCTTCTTCAACCCGGCCCTGCCGACCGCCGACCTGACCTTCGCCGTGGCCGGCAAGCTCGACGCCAACCGGAATATCAGCGGCAGCGTCGACATCACCAATACCGGCCCCGAAGGCACGATCGACCAGCAGCGCCTGCCGCTGCGCGCGGCGCGCGGCCAGTTGGGCGGCAACCTCAATGCGCTGCAGGTGTCCGACGTGCTGCTGGACTTCGGCGCGGCTGGAAAATTCACCGGCACCGGCGGCGTCAAGCGCGAGCAGGACCAGGAAGGCCTGGGCACCGCGCGTTTCGCGCTGCAGACCGAACGCTTCAACCTGCGCGAAGTCCATTCCGCGATGAAGCCGACCGCGATCAAGGGGTCGATCGCGGTCACGAATGAAGCGACGCGCCAGACGCTCGAAGCGAACCTGGCCGACGCCGGCCTGCGCCTGGCGGCCCTGGCCACGCTCGAGAACAATGTGGCGACCTTGACCGAGGCGCGCCTGAGCGCGGGCCGCAGCAGCGTCACCGCCAGCGGCAGCATGAACCTCGAAGGCGACCAGGCATTCAAGGCCACGGCCAACGCCAGCCGCTTCAACCCGGCCGACTTCGGCGACCTGCCGGTGGCCGACATCAACGCCACGGTCAATGCCGCCGGCGCCCTGGCGCCCGAGTGGAAGGTCGACGCCGACTTCGCCGTGCGCCAGAGCCGGCTGATGAACCAGCCCCTCAGCGGCAAGGGCAAGCTCAGCGCCGACGCCAAGCGCATCAGCGGCGTCGACGCCGACCTGGCGCTGGGCCAGAACAAGGTCGACCTGAAAGGCGCCTTCGGCGGCGCCGGCGACCGCCTCAACTGGCGCCTGGATGGCCGCCAGCTGGCGGCGGTGCGCAGCGACCTGTATGGCGCCGTCACCGCCAATGGCGTGGTGACCGGCACGATGCAGGCGCCGCGCACCACCTTCGTGGTCAACGCAGAAAACCTGGGCTGGGTCGCGGCCCAGCGCAAGAACGGCAGCGGCGTGCTGCGCGCCAGCGGCGAAGCCTGGCTCGGCGGACCCGAAGACGCGCGCGTGGTCGAAGTCAAGGCCAGCGGCGGCACCCAGCGCTTCAATCCGGCCGCCTTCGGTTCGCCCCTGGCCGGCAATATCAATTCGACCTTCAGCGGCAGCGGCCGCGCCGGCGCCGACTGGCGCGCCGCGCTGGACCTGAAAGTGGGCGACGAGTCGACCCTGGCCAATTCGCCATTGCGCGGCCACGCGCGCCTGAACGCCGACCGCCGCCATGTATCGAACGCCGACGTCGACCTGCGCATCGGCCCGAATCTGATCGCCGCCAATGGCGCCTTCGGCCTGGCGCGCAATACGCTCAACTGGAAGATCGACGCGCCGCAACTGGGCGCGCTCGGCCCCGAGTTCGGCGGCGTGCTGCGCGGCTCGGGCGTCTTGTCCGGCACCATGGACACGCCGTCGCTCAGCGCCACCATCGAAGGCCAGAATATCAAGGCCCTCGGCACCCACAATGTGCGCTCGCTGCGCGCCAGCGCCAACCTCGGTTCCGGGCGCGGCGCGGCCGATCCGCTGGTGAGCAATATCGAGGTGCTCGACTACGTCAGCGGCGAGACCCGCGTCGCATCGGTGCGCCTGCAGAGCGAAGGCACGCGCGGCGCGCATACGGTCAAGCTATCCGCCCTGGGCGACTCGTTCGACGCCAATACTGAAATCCGCGGCGGCTTCAACCGCGACACCTGGAGCGGCACCCTGGCCGCGCTGCAAAACCGTGGCCGCTACGCGATGCAGCTGCAAAAGCCGGTGCCGGTCACGATCGCCGGCGCGCCGGGATCGGGCCTGGGCGGCCTGGCCAGTCCGGAGCGGATCGCCTTCAATGGCGCCGTGATCGCCCTGCCCAACGGCAGCATCACGGTCGACACGCTGACCAAGGACGGCCCGCGCTGGAGCAGCCGCGGCCACGCCGACAAGGTGCCGCTGACTTACCTGGCGCAGTTCTCCCCTGGCCTGGCCGACATGGCGCGCGGCGACCTGACGCTGGGTGCGGCCTGGGCCGTGGACATGCGGGCGCCGCTCGCCACCGGCGCCGCGCCTTCGCTGGCCGGCAATGTGCGCGTGTTCCGCGAAGCGGGCGACGCCATCGTCGGCGGCGACACGCCGGTGCCGCTCGGCCTGCGCAAGCTGGAAGCATCGGCCGAAGTGGTCGGCAGCGGCCTGCGCGTGAACCTGGACTTCGATGGCGCCCGTACCGGCGTGGCCAAGGTCGAGGCCAATGCCCAGATGCTGAACGGCCGCCTCGAACGCGACAGCCCGCTGCGCATGACGGCCAACGCCGACATCCCGTCGATCGCCTGGCTGGCCTCGCTGGCCGGCCAGCCGGGGCTGGAACTGGACGGCGCGCTGCGCCTGGCCATGACCGGCACCGGCACCATCGGCCGCCCTAGCCTCAACGGCAACCTCGATGGCGACAAGCTGGCGGTGCGCTGGGCCGAACAGGGCGTGCGCCTGCAAAACGGCGAACTGCGCGCCCAGCTCGGCGGCGACCAGCTGCGGGTCGAGCGCCTGACCTTCCAGGGCCGCCAGGGCAGCGCCGCAGCCAGCGGCTTCGTGCGCTTTGCCGACGGCGCCCCGACGATGGACGTGCGCCTGAACATGGACAAGCTCGAGGCCCTGTCCCGCCCGGACCGCACCGTGATCCTGAGCGGCCAGGCCTCGCTGGTGCGTGACGCCAGCCGCTTCGCGCTGGAAGGCAAGTTCCGCGCCGACCGCGCGCTGATCGAATTCGCGCCGCAGGGCACGCCGACCATTTCCGACGACGTCATCGTGCTCGGCCGCGGCACCGCGACCAGGACCCCGGTCACCAAGGAGAAGGAAGTGCCGCTCACGGTCGACCTCGCGGCCGACATGGGCGACGACTTCCACATCCGCGCGATGGGCATCGACGCCTACCTGGTCGGCAGCGCCCGGGTGCGCATGACCGGCGCCGGCCAGCCGCGCATCAACGGCACCATCCGCGCCATCAACGGCACCTACGCCGCCTATGGCCAGAACCTGTCGATCGAACGCGCGGCGCTGACCTTCAGCGGCCCGTACGACAACCCCTCGCTCGACATCCTGGCGGTGCGCAAGCGCCCCGAGGGCGAGCAGCTGTCCGAGTCGAATGTCGAAGCCGGGGTGCAGGTGCGCGGCACCGCCCAGTCGCCGACGGCGCGCCTGGTGTCGACCCCGAACGTGTCCGACAGCGACAAGCTGTCCTGGCTGGTGCTGGGCCACAGCATGGAAGCGGCCAGCGGCGACCAGAAAGGCGTGCTGACCGCGGCCGCGGGCGCCCTGCTGGGCGGCAGCGGCGGCACCGGCGGCATCAAGTCCAAGATCGCCAATTCGCTGGGCGTGGACGACCTGGGCCTGAAGCAGAACAACAACGGCGGCGATTCGTCGGGCCTGGAAAGCACCGTCGTCACGGTCGGCAAGCGCATCTCCTCGCGCGCCTACCTGAGCTTCGAGCAGGGCACCAGCACCGCCTCGAGCCTGGTGCGCCTGCGCTACAAGCTCACGCCGCGCATCGCGCTGCAGTTCCAGACCGGGACCAATAGCGCGCTCGACGTGCTGTACTCATGGGCCTTCGACTAAGGGCCGGGCTGCTGGCACTACTGGCGCTGGCTGTCGGTCCGGCCGCGGCGCAGGAACGCGGCGGCCTGCTCGAGGCGCGGCACGGCGTCGGGTGGGAGGCCGGCGGCCTGTACCAGGGTCGCCTGCCGGACGGCACGCCGTTCCAGGTCGCGCTGGCCTATCCCGTTCCCGACGGCCTGCCGGGCGAAGCGCGCACGCTCATGGACAATAGCTACTGGTTCCTGCGCGACTACCATGGCAAGGCACGCACGCTGGCCGTCCTGGACGCGGCGCCGGGCACTGTGCATCTTGCCCCGCTGCTCGACTCCGGAGCCCAGGGGCCGGAACGGTTCGCCATCGTGCTCGATGCCGACCGGCGTGGCGGCAAGGGCAGCTGGACGCCGGCTGAAAGCGAACCATCGCTGCCCTTCTCCCTCACCCGTATCGTGCGCTACCGGGCCGTGGCGCTCACGCGCCCTTCGCCCGAAGCACAGGCCGAGGGCTCGGACCAGCCATTCGTGTTCGCCGCCCTGTTCCCGGTATTCAAGGACAGTGCGCTGAACGAATGGGTACGCGCCATGGCCGGTCGCTGCGACGCCGACCTCGAATGCACCAACCGGGTATCGGTGCGTTGGCATTCGAAAGACCAGCTGTCGCTCGACGCCAGCGCCTGGACCTATAGCTACGGCGCCGCCCACCACCAGTACCGCTCCGGGATGCGCCACTATGCGCTCAAGGATGGCGCGGCGATCCATTCGCGCTTCACCGCCTTCGTCGCCCCGTCCACAGCGTGCCGCCAGCAAGTCTCGGCGGCACTGGTGGCCAAGCTGGGCGCCCAAGGCCTGTCGTGGGCCGAGCAAGGCGCGCTGGACGTGTTCAAGGAACCGAAATTCATCCCGACCCCGGCCGGCATCGAATTCCACTGGGATCCGTATGAAGTGGGCAGCTTTGCCCAGGGCATTCCAAGCGTGTTCGTCACGCGCGCCGAACTGGGAAGCTGCGTGGAAAACCTGCCGCATGTCGATGCCGCGCCGCGCAATCCGGCGTAGCCCGGTAGAATCCATCCATGCCGCGCAAAACTCCCATCTTTCCCGGCCCGCGCACCGCGCGCGGCGCCGTGCTCGCTGTCCTGCTGTCCAACGCCGACCAGGCCGGTTCCGAACCGCTGCGCGGCCGCGTGACGCTGGCCGCCATCGTGCGCGCGCTCAAGCGTAAGTACCACTGGCCGATCGAGACCACCAGCTTTCCGTCCAACGATATCGATGGCCGCGCCACCTGGGCCACGGTCTACAGCCTGCCGCAGGACGTCATCGAGGCGGCACTGGACGCCAAAGGCCGCGACTGGCTGCGAAGCACCTATCCATGAAAATCACGCATTGATACACGGCCTGTTTGATGTTCCTGTATCATCAATCGATGGCCCGTGACAATATCAATGACATCCTCGTTTTCCTCGCCGTTGCCCGCGAGCGCAGCTTCACGCGCGCCGCGGCGAAACTCGGGATGACCCAATCGGCGCTGAGCCACATCGTGCGCTCGCTCGAAGCGCGCCTGGGCGTGCGCCTGCTCACGCGCACCACGCGCAGCGTGTCGCCAACCGAGGCCGGCGAGCGCCTGCTGCAGAACGTGGGGCCGCGGCTGGACGAAATCGAGGCCGAGATCACGGCCGTGAGCGACCTGGGCGACAAGCCGGCCGGCACCATCCGCATCACCGCGATCGACCACGTGATCGACACCGTGCTGTGGCCGCGCATCGCGCCGCTGCTGCCGCAATACCCCGACCTGCATGTCGAGATCAGTTCCGACTATCGCCTGATCGACATCGCCGCCGAACGCTACGACATCGGCGTGCGCCATGGCGACCAGTTGGAAAAGGACATGATCGGCGTGCGCCTGACGGGCGAGGTACCGATGCGGATCGTCGGCGCCCCCGCCTATTTCGCGCGCCACCCGGCGCCGGCCTCGCTGCAGGAACTGATGAAGCACAACTGCATCACGCTGCGCCTGCCCAGCAGCGGCGGCCTGTATGCATGGGAACTGGCGCACGATGGCCAGGCCTTCGATGCGCGCGTGCGCGGACAGTCGGTGTTTACCAACGTCTACCACATGCTCGACGCCGCATTGCACGGCGTCGGGGTGGCTTTCCTGCCCGAGAGCATGGTCGGCCCGCATCTGCGCGCGGGGCAGCTGGTCAGCGTGATGCAGGACTGGTGCACGGCGTTCGAGCCGCTGCACGCCTTCTATCCCAGCCGCCGCCACTCCTCGCGCGCGCTGATGCTGGTGATCGACGCCATCCGCTTCAAGGGCTGAAGCGGACGGCGCCGCCGCTTACGCCAGCGCCGGCATTTTCGCCAGCATCTTGTCGAGCGTGACCGGATAGTCGCGGATGCGCACGCCGGTGGCGTTGTAGATCGCATTGGCCACCGCCGCGCCGACGCCGCACAGACCGAGTTCACCGACACCCTTGGCCTTCATCGGCGAGGTGGTCGGATCGTTCTCGTCGATGAAGATCACGTCCTGGTGCGGGATGTCGGCATGCACCGGCACCTCGTAGCTGGCCAGGTCGTGGTTGACGAAGAAGCCGTGGCGCTTGTCGACCGCCAGGTGCTCCATCAGGGCGCCGCCGACACCCATCGTCATCGCGCCGATCACCTGGCTGCGCGCCGATTTCGGGTTCAGGATGCGGCCCGCCGCGCACACAGACAGCATGCGCCGCACCCGCACTTCGGCGGTGGCGACATCCACCGCGACCTCGACGAAGTGGGCGCCGAAGGTCGACTGCTGGACCTTCTTTTCCAGGTCGCCGTATTCCATCGTGTCCTCGGCCACGATGGCGCCGCCCCTGGCCACCTCGGTCAATGCGACCGAACGGCCGCCCGCGCGTACCGCGCCATCGATGAACTCCGCCTGCGCCGAGTCCAGTCCCGCCTTCTGCGCGATCTGCTCGCGCAGCTTGACGCAGGCCGCGTACACGCCGGCGGTGGAACTGTTGGCGCCCCACTGGCCGCCCGAACCGGCCGAGACCGGATAATCCGAGTCGCCCAGACGCACATCGATGCGCTCGACCGGCAATCCAAGCATCTCGGCCGCGGTCTGGGCGATGATGGTGTAGCTGCCGGTGCCGATATCGGTCATGTCGGTTTCGACCGTCACCTTGCCGTCGAGCTCCAGGCGCACGCGCGCCGCGGACTTCATGTTCATATTGTTGCGGAAGGCCGAGGCCACGCCCATGCCGATCAGCCACTGGCCGTCGCGCACCTGGCCCGGTTGCGCCTTGCGCTTGTCCCAGCCGAAGCGTTCCGCGCCCTGGCGCAGGCACTGCACGTAGCGCCGCTGCGAGAACTTGCGGCCGGCTTTTTCCGGGTCGACCGTGGTGTCGTTGACGACGCGGAAGGTGACCGGGTCCATCCTGAGCTTCTCGGCCATCTCGTCCATCGCCACCTCGAGCGCCATCATGCCCGGCGCCTCGCCCGGCGCGCGCATCGCATTCCCCTCCGGCAGGTCGAGCGTCGCCAGTTGCAGGCGCGTGAAGCGGTTGCCGCCGGCGTACAGCAGGCGGGTCTGCTGGACCGCGGTTTCCGGTCCGCCCCCTGGCAGGTCGCCCGACCAGCTTTCGTGGGCGATCGCATTGATGCGGCCTTCGCGCGTGGCGCCGATGCGGATGCGCTGGATCGTGGCCGGACGGTGGGTGGTGTTATTGATCATCAGCGCGCGCTGCAGCGCGACCTTGACCGGGCGTTTCGCCGCGCGCGCGCCAAGCGCCGCCAGCACCGCCTCGGCGCGCAGGAACAGCTTGCCGCCGAAGCCGCCGCCGATATACGGCGAGACCAGGCGCACGTTCTTTGGCGCGATGCCAAGGGTCTTGGCCAGGTCTTGCTTGCCCCAGTCGATCATCTGGTTCGAGGTCCAGACCGTGACCCGGTCCCCATCCCAGGACGCGATCGAGGCATGCGGCTCCATCATCGCGTGCGACTGGTCGGGCGTGGTGTAGGTGGCGTCGAGCTTGACCGGCGCCGCGGCAAAGGCGCCGTCGAAGTCGCCGACCTTCGATTCGGCGTCGCCCGTCTTGGGCGTGACCGCCGCATTCATGGCCGCCGCCAGGTCGTAGACGCCGTTGGTTTTCGCATACTCGACCTTGACGAGGGACGCGGCGGCGCGCGCCTGCTCGAAGGTCTCGGCCACGACCACGCCGACCGCCTGGTGATAGTGCTGCACTTCCGGGCCGGCCAGCAGGTGGGCGGTATTGAAGTTGCCCTTGCCCAGCTTGCCGGCGTTCTCGTGGGTGACGATGGCGAGCACGCCCGGCGCACGGCGCGCGCTAGCGCTGTCGATCGACACGATGCGGCCCTTGGCGATGCCCGCGCCGATGACATGGCCGTAGGCGGCGTTCGGCGCCGCGGCATGCTGTTCGTAGGCATATGGCGCCATGCCGGTGGTCTTGAGCGGGCCGTCGATGCGGTCGAGCGGCTTGCCGACGACCTTCATCTGGTCGATCGGATTGGTGGTTTCTGGTTTGGTGAATTTCATGGTCTCGAGCCTTTCGTTCAGCGCGCGCGGGCTTGCGCCAGGATGGATTCGAGCGTGCGTTCGACCAGCAGTACCTTGAACGCGTTCTCCCCGGTCGTGCGGGCGCCGGCCAGCAGTTGGGCCGTCGCGGCCTTGCCGCCGCGCGCCAGCTGGCTGTCCGCCGCCGGTACGCGCCACGGCTTGTGCGCCACGCCGCCCACGGCCACGCGCCCGCTGCCGTCGGCCTGCACCACGGCCGCCACCGAAATCAGGGCGAACGCATACGAGGCGCGGTCGCGCACCTTGCGGTAATAATGCTTGCCGCCCAGCGGCTTGGGTAACGTCACCGCCGTGATCAGCTCACCCGGCATCAGGTTGTGCTCGATGTGCGGCGTGGCGCCCGGCAGGCGATAGAAGTCCGCGATCGGGATCGTGCGCGTGCCGCCGTTGGGCTGCACGGTCTCGACGCCGGCGTCGAGCAGCTGCATCGCCACCGCCATATCGCTCGGGTGGGTCGCGATGCAGGCATCGCTGTGGCCGACAATCGCATGGCCGCGCGTATGGCCGCCGATGGCCGAGCAGCCGCTGCCGGGGGCGCGCTTGTTGCACGCCATATTGGTGTCGTAGAAATAGGGGCAGCGGGTGCGCTGCAGCAGGTTGCCGGCGGTGGTCGCCTTGTTGCGCAGCTGGGTCGAGGCGCCGGCCAGCAGCGCGCGCGACAGCACGGCGTAGTCCTTGCGCACGCGCGCGTCGGCCGCCAGGTCGGTATTGCGCACCAGCGCGCCTATGCGCAGGCCGCCCTCCGGCGTCGCTTCGATCTGGTCGAGCGCCAGGCCATTGACGTCAATCAGGTGGGCCGGGGTCTCGATCTCGAGCTTCATCAGGTCGAGCAGGTTGGTGCCGCCGGCGATGAAGCGCGCGTTCGGGGTCGTGGCCGCGGCCGCCGCCGCTTCGGCCGGGGTCGTGGCCTTGTGATAGCTGAACGCCTTCATGGCTTGACTCCTCCGACTTCGGCGATCGCGTCGATGATGTTCGAATAGGCGCCGCAGCGGCAGATATTGCCGCTCATGCGCTCGCGAATTTCTTCGACCGACAGCAAGGGCTTCACATTCAGGTCGCCGGTCACATGGCTCGGAATGCCCTGGCGGATCTCATCGATCACCGCCACGGCCGAACAGATCTGCCCGGGGGTACAGTAGCCGCACTGGAAGCCGTCGTGCTTGACGAAGGCCGCCTGCATCGGATGCAGCTTGTCGGGCGTGCCCATGCCTTCGATGGTGGTGATCTCGGCGCCATCGTGCATGATCGCCAGCGACAGGCAGGAATTGATGCGGCGGCCATCGACCAGCACCGTGCAGGCGCCGCACTGGCCCTGGTCGCAGCCCTTCTTGGTGCCGGTCAGGTGCAGGTGTTCGCGCAGCGCGTCGAGCAGGGTGGTGCGGGTGTCGAGCGCCAGTTCGCGCGGCTGGCCATTGACGCGCAGGGTCACCTTGCCCGTCACCGGCGCCGGCGTCTGCGCCGGCGCGCCCTGCCCGGCCGCCTGGGCGCCGGCCAGCGGCAGCGCCGCCGCCGTCGCGCCGAGCGCGCCGCCGATCAGGACACCGCGCCGGGTCTGGTTGATGGTCTTGGAGTCGTCCATGGGATTGCTTCCTTCTGTCAGGGATAAACCGGTTGATATTACGGCAAGCCCGGTGCCGCATTCATGAAGGACGCGGCATGGGCTTATGTACCTGGCTCATGAATCCGCGCGGCGCGCCGCGCGGCCCGCGCATAGCGCCAGCACGGCGGCGGCAAGCAGCAAGCCGGCGCTCAACTGGAAGGTCGCGCGGTAGCCGCTGGCGTCGAACAGCAGGCCGCCCAGCGTTGCGCCGAGCATGATCGCCAGCTGGATCACGGCCACCATCAACCCGCCGCCGGCTTCGGCGTCCTGCGGCAGGGTGCGCGCCAGCCAGGTCCACCAGCCGACCGGCGCCGAGGTCCCGACCAGTCCCCACAGCGCCAGCAGCACGGTGACCGCGGCGGCCGAATGACCGAATACCAGCAGCGCGGCGGCCACCGCCGCCATCAGCAGCGGCATCGCGATCAGGACCGGATACAGGCGGTCCTTGAGCACGGCGCCGATCAGGGTGGTGCCGACGAAGCCGGCCACGCCCAGCACCAGCAGCATCAGCGACAGGGTCGTCGCGTTCACGCCGGTGACGCTCTCCAGGAACGGGCGCAGGTAAGTAAACAGCGCGAACTGCCCCATGAACAGCAGGCTCACCGCCGCCATGCCGAACACCACCGGCGGCCGCCTGAGCAGGCGCAGGATGCCGCCCGCTTCCGGGCTTTGGCTGGCGCGCAGCGCGGGAAGGCGCCACAGCATCCAGGCAAACGCGATCGCCGCCACCGGCACCAGGCAAAAGAAGGCGCCACGCCAGCCGATGATCGCGCCGAGATAGCTGCCGGCGGGCGCCGCGATGACGGTCGCGAGCGCATTGCCGCCGTTGAGGATGGCCAGGGCGCGCGGCACATCGCGCGCCGGCACCAGGCGCATGACGGTGGCCGCCGACAGCGACCAGAAGCCGCCGATGGCCACGCCGATCAGCGCGCGGCCGACCATGAACAGGAAGTAGTTCGGCGCGAACGCGGCCACCGTGCCCGAGACGATCATCAGGAAGGCCAGGCCAAGCAGCAGGATTTTGCGGTCGAGCCGGCCGACGACGGCGCCGAGCAGCAGGCTGGTGACCAGGGCGAAGGCGCCGGAAATCGCGATCGACTGGCCGGCCTGGCCTTCGCTGATGCGCAGCTCGGCGGCCAGTGGCGTGAGCAGGCTGACCGGCATGAATTCGGAGGCGACCAGGGCGAAGGCGGCGAGCGACATCGCCATCACGGCGCCCCATGCCGCGGGCTGGGCCGGCTTGCTGTCGCAAGCGGCGGAAATTGCTGGATTCATGAATGACTAGCAGAGAGACGGCGGCGCCGGGCCGCCGTCAGGAAGGAAGAATCAGGCGGCCAGGGTGGCGTTGTCGATCACGAAGCGGTACTTGACGTCGCCCTTGAGCATGCGCTCGTAGGCGCCGTTGATGTCGTCGGCGCGGATCATCTCGATATCGGCCACGATGCCGTGCTGGGCGCAGAAGTCGAGCATCTCCTGGGTTTCAGGGATGCCGCCGATCATCGAGCCGGCGATCGCGCGGCGCTTGGTGATCAGGTTGAACACCTGCGGCGACGGATGCGGCGACTCGGGCGCGCCGACCAGCACCATGGTGCCGTCGCGCTTGAGCAGCGTGAGGAAAGCGTCCAGGTCATGCGGCGCGGCGACGGTATTGATGATCAGGTCCAGGCTTCTTGCCTGCGCCGCCATTGCCTCGAGGTCCTTCGACACCACGACTTCGTCGGCGCCCAGCGCCAGCGCGTCCTGGCGCTTCGATTCCGAGGTGGTGAACGCGACCACGTGGGCGCCCAGGGCGTGGGCCAGCTTGATGCCCATGTGGCCCAGGCCGCCGATGCCGACCACGCCGACCCGCTTGCCGGGACCGGCGTTCCAGTGGCGCAGCGGCGACCAGGTGGTGATGCCGGCGCACAGCAGCGGCGCCACCGCCGCCAGCTGCTCCGGCGGATGGGTCACGCGCAGCACGAAGCGCTCGTTGACCACCACCTGCTGCGAGTAGCCGCCCAGCGTGTGGCCGGGGGCGTCCGCGGTCGGGCCATTGTAGGTGCCGACCATATTGTCGCAATAGTTCTCCAGGCCCTCGCCGCAATCGGCGCAGGCCTTGCAGCTGTCGACCATGCAGCCGACGCCGACCAGGTCGCCGACCTTGTGGCCGCTCACGTGGGCGCCAACCGCCGACACGCGGCCGACGATCTCGTGGCCCGGCACGCACGGATACAGGGTGCCGGCCCATTCGGCGCGCACCGTGTGCAGGTCGGAGTGGCAGACGCCGCAGAAATCGATGTCGATCTGCACGTCGTGGGCGCCGGGAGCGCGGCGGGTGATGTCGAGCGCTTCGAGGGGTTTGTCGGCGGCGTACGCGCCAAAGGCCTTGACTGTCATGCTATTCCTTTCGAAAGAGTCAATATAGCCCTTGTCGGCGTGGGCGGATAGCCCGATTCGTTCATCAGGCTTATGACGCGCCCACATGAATGCCGTCACGCGCTGCTGGACAGGGGCGACTACCGGCGGCACACTAGGGGCCATGAACCAGGAATTACGCGACGCTGTCAGCACCTATGCCCGCGCCCACGCCAACCGTGACGGCCTGGCCCTCACGCCGGTGCCGGGCCTGCGCATGATGTGCCTCGACCGACCGGGCGACA
Organism: Massilia puerhi; assembly: GCF_009861485.1. Classification (NCBI taxonomy): domain Bacteria; kingdom Pseudomonadati; phylum Pseudomonadota; class Betaproteobacteria; order Burkholderiales; family Oxalobacteraceae; genus Massilia; species Massilia puerhi. Next base: position 160,690 of record NZ_WOFW01000001.1, read on the forward strand.
AGCTCGAATCGACCTACCGGCCGCTGGTCTGCCTGGTGCTGCAGGGCGAAAAACACCTGCTGGCCGGGCGCCAGGAAACACTGTGCGCCGAGGGCCAGGCGGTCATCGTCAGCGCCGACCTGCCGGTGACGGGACAGGTCGTCACCGCCTCTGGCGCGCGGCCGTATATCGCGCTGGCGATCGAACTCGATATGGCCCTGCTGTCCGAGCTGGCCGACCAGTTGCGCGAGGCCACGCCCGCGCCGCCCGACCCGGCCGCGACGATGCTGGTGCAAGACGTCGACGCGGCGGTCCTCGACTGCGCCGGCCGCCTGATGCGGCTGGTCGCGCACCCGGAGGCGGTGCCGATCCTGCACCCGGGCCTGATGCGCGAGCTGCATTTCTGGCTGCTCAACGGCACCCATGGCCGGCAGTTGCGCTCGGCCATGGCGCCCGAGGCGCATCCGGTGCGCCTGAACCGCGCGGTGGCGATGCTGCGCCTGTCCTACCGCCAGAAACTGCGGGTCGAGGATCTGGCCGGGGCCGCGTCGATGAGCCTGTCGGCCTTCCACAAGCATTTCAAGGACTATACCTCGCTCACCCCGGTGCAATACCAGAAGCGCCTGCGCCTGATCGAGGCGCGGCGCCTGATGCTGTACGAAGGCGTTACCGCCAACAAGGCCGCGTTCGAGGTCGGCTACGAAAGCAGCTCGCAGTTCACCCGCGAATACGCGCGCCTGTTCGGCGCGCCGCCGCGGCGCGATGCGCGCCGGCCGGCCACCATGGCGGCGCCCGAGCTGGCCGCCTAGAGCACGTCCTCGATCCGGATCGGCAGCCTTCGTATGCGCTGACCGGTCGCATGCTGGACCGCGTTGGCGATCGCCGCCGCCACGCCCACCATCGCCACCTCGCCCAATCCCTTCACCCCGGCCGCGTTGAGCAGCGGGTCGGGCCGGTCGATGAAGCCGACCTCGATGTGTCCGATATCGGCATGCACCGGCAGCACGTACTCGGCCAGGTCGGCGTTCAGGAAGCCACCGTAGCGCGGATCGACCTCGCTGATTTCGCGCAGGGCCGCGCCGATGCCCCACACCACGCCGCCGCGCACTTGGCTGTCGGCCGTCACCGGGCTGACCACGCGGCCGCAGTCGACCATGCTCACCACGCGCGCCACGCGGATGCGGCGCGTCACCGGCTCCACGTTCACCTCGACGAAATGGGCCGCGTAACTCATCGACACGAACTCGGGATATACCGGCCCGGCGGGCGCCGGCATGCCGCCCTGCAAGCGGCCGTAGACGGCGTCCGGCTGGCCCGGCGCCTTGCACCGCACTTCGGCCTCGATGCGCGTGCGCTGCGCCAGCGCCAGCACCTGGGCCGGCCGCAAGCTTCGATCATGGCCCGGAACCAGCTGCGCCAGCGCTTCCTTGAGCGCCCGCGCCGCGTCCTCGGCCGCCGGCGCCACGCTGGCCGTGCCCCAGGATCCCGCGGTCAGGTGCTGCGGCGCGCCGCGCGTGTCGCCGATCCGGATCGCCAGCGCGCCTGGATCGACGCCCAGCTGCCGCACCAGCACGTTGGCGATCGCGGTGCGCATTCCCTGCCCCATCTCGTGCCCCGCCACCGTGAAGTGGATGCGCCCGTCGCTGGTGGCCGCGATGCGCGCGATCGCCGGGCTGGTCGCGGCCTTGTAGGCGCCGCAGGCCACGCCCCAGCCGATGGCGGCGCCATCGGGCGCCTTCATCGAGGCCGGCCGCGCATCGCGCCGGCGCCAGCCGAAGCGGCGCGCACCTTCGCGCAGGCATTCGGCCAGGAAGCGCGACGACAACGGCTTGCCGCTCAAGACGTCAATCTGCGTATCGTTGCGCAGGCGTAGTTCGACCGGGTCGATGCCGATCAACTGGGCCAGTTCGTCGACCGCCGATTCGAAGGCGAACGACGCCGGCTGCTCGAACGGCGCGCGCATATAGCCCGGCGTCTGCACATCGGTGCGCACTAGCCGCTCGCGGCCACGGAAGTTCGGGATGCCGTACAGGCGCGCCGTCATCTCGGCATACGAGGCCGGGAACAGGTCGTGGCGCGAGGTCTGCTGGTCGGCCTCGTGCACCGCGGCCAGGATCTTGCCGCCCGCGTCGGCACCGAGCCGGATCCGGTGCCGGCTGGCCGGGCGGAAGCTGGCGTCGTGGAACAGCTGGCTGCGCGGCACCACCAGCTTGACCGGCTGGCCGAGCCTGCGCGCCGCCACCGCCGCCAGCAGGGTCTGCATCTGGAGCGAATTCTTCATGCCGAAGCCGCCGCCGCACTGCGGCGAGATCACCTCGATGCGTTCCGGGTCGAGGCCCAGCTGACGCGCCAGGCCGTGGCGGATGGCGCCGCTGTTCTGCGTGCCCTCGTGGATCACCAGCGTGCCCTTGCGCCATTCGGCGACCGTGGACACCAGTTCGATCGGGTTCTGGTGCTGGGCCGGGTGCAGGTACCGGGCATCGATTTGATGGAGCGCGTCGGCGAACGCACCATCGGCGTCGCCCGCCACCTTGTCGGCGAACATCTGCTGCGGCAGCGGGGAGCCTTGCTGCGGCACGATGTCCTTGTCCGGCGCGTCGAGCGTGAGCTGGGATGGCAGTTCCTGATACTTCGCGCGGATCAGCGCAGCCGCCTCGGTCGCCGCCTCCAGCGTATCGGCCACCACCAGCGCGATCGGCTGGCCGCGGTAGGCGATCTTCGGCGCCAGCATCGGCTGCATGCCCTGGAAGGCGAAACCGCCGGCCAGCACGTGGCCGGCCGGCTTGTACTCGCCCATGTCGGCATGGGTCAGCACCAGCCGCACCCCCGCCACCGCGCGCGCGGCCCGGGTATCGATGGACAGTACCTCGCCACGGTTGATGGTGGACACGGCCAGCATCGCATGCAGCATGCCGGCCCGCGCCTGGTCGGCCGCGTACAGCGCGGCGCCGCGGACCTTGTCGCGCGCGTCGATGCGCGCCTGTTTCGGGAAAGCCGAATCGTTCATGGTCAAATCCTTTGTGCGGCGATCAGCAGGGCGTCGGCCACGGTGCGCGCGCCCAGTTCGATGCGAAAGCCATTGTGGTGGCCGGTCCTGGCGTCCATGAAGGCCGCGAAGCCGGCCGCGAGCGCCGTCTCGATGGTGAGCTCGCGCCCGACCAGTCCCTGCTCGGCCGAGCGCGCCCGCCACGGCTTGGTAGCGACGCCGCCCAGCGCGATACGCGCCTGCTCGACTTTGTCGCCCTGCATGGTCAGGGCCACGGCGGCCGAACTCAAGGCGAAGGCATACGACTCGCGGTCGCGGATCTTGTGATAGGTCGAGCCGCGCCCGAGCGTCGTTACCGGCACCCGGATGCGGGTAATGATCTCGCCCGGGGCAAGCGTCGTCTCGAGATCGGGCCGCTCGCCCGGCAGCCGGTGCAGCGCCTCGAGCGGGAAGCTGCGCATGCCGCCCGGCCCCAGCACGTCGAGCACGGCGTCGAAGGCGACCAGCGCCACCGCGAAGTCGCCCGGATAGCTGGCGATGCAGTGGGGACTGGTTCCCAGCAGGGCGTGGCCGCGGTCGATGCCCTCCAGCGCCGCGCAGCCGCTGCCCGGCACGCGCTTGTTGCAGGCGAACGGTTCGCCGCCGCGAAAGTAGGCGCAGCGCGTGCGCTGCAGCACGTTGCCGCCCAGGCTGGCCATATTGCGCAGCTGCTGCGAGGCGGCGCGCCAGAGCGACTCCGACAGCGCCGGATAGTCCTCGACCAGGCGTGGGTCGGCCGCCACCTCGCTCATGCGCGCCAGGCTGCCGAACACCAGTTCGCGCGTGCCGCCCGTGTCGAAGGCGCCGAGTTCCCGGACGCCGTTGATGTCGATGATGGCGGGCGGCCGTTCGACGCCGAGCTTCATCAGGTCGTACAGGGTGGTGCCGCCGGCCATCAGGCGCGCCTCCGGATGGCGCGCCATGGCCTGCACGGCGTCTTGCGTCGAACGCGCGCGGATCAGGGTGAATTCACGCATGGATCAAGCCTTTCCCATCTGGCCGGCGGCCTGCACGATGGCGGCCACGATGCCGTTGTAGGCGCCGCAGCGGCACAGGTTACCGCTCATGCTTTCCTTGATCCGCTCGGGCGAGCCGGCATTGCCTTCGCGCACGCAGGCGATCGCCGCCATGATCTGGCCCGGGGTGCAGTAGCCGCATTGCAGGGCGTCGTGGTCGATGAAGGCTTGCTGCATCGGGTGCAGGCTGCCGTCAGGTCCTTGCAGGCCTTCGATGGTGTCGACTGTGCGCCCCTCGAGCTGTAGCGCGGGCGTCAGGCAGGACACGATCCGGCGGCCGTCGAGATGGACGGTGCAGGCGCCGCACTGGCCATGGTCGCAGCCCTTCTTGGCGCCGGTGAGCGCCAGCCGTTCGCGCAACAGGTCGAGGGTGGAGGTGCGCGGATCGACGGTCAGTGAATGCGGCTGGCCGTTGACGACGAAGGTCAGCGCCACCCCGGTCGGGGCCTTGGCCGGCCGGGACTGGCCCGGGGTGGCGTCGACGGCGCCGCTCGCGGCGGCGACCGACATCACCGACAACACGAACTCGCGCCGGTTGACCTGGGCAGGCTGGCTGGATGGATCGGGACCGGTCGTCATGGCGAACTCCTTTGTCGAATGGGATGTCCAGGAATGTAGACCAGGCTCTCGCCGCGCACGAGAGCGGAAAAAAGAAAAGGCAATAACTGTGCAGGATCAGGCAAGCGGCCGCGCGCCGGCGCACTCCGGCGACATGATTTTCTTTCTAATGGCACAATTTTTGTACTGCGATCGCAAACCCGAAGGTGAGGCGCATTGAATTCATCCCCCGACAGCCTGGACAGCCATGTCGACCGCCTGAGCGGCAAGCGGCGCCCGGTCGTGCGCCTGGTGGTGGCTGCCACCGCGCTGGGCTGCATCCTGCTGCTGGTGTTTGCCGCCTGGTTCATCTGGTCGTCGCGGCTGACGCAGATCCGGCAAACCGAGGTCGCCACCTCGAACGTGGCGCGCATGGTCGGGGTCCAGGTCGAAACCGCCATGAAGGCCACCACCATGGCCCTGGCGAACGTCGTCGAGCGGGTCGAACACGACGGGCTTGACGCCGCCGCGATGCGACGGCTCCAGGACCACCTGGTCGTGCTGACCCAGACCACCCCCGAACTGCACGGGATCTTCGTGTATGCGGCCGATGGCCGCTGGCTCGCGTCGTCGCTGAGCGGGACGCGCCAAGGCGACAACTCGGACCGCGCCTATTTCAAGCACCACCGCGCCCATCGCAGCCGCGACATCTACGTCGGGCATCCGGTCAGGAGTCGCTCCACCGGCGTCTGGGTGCTGCCGATCTCGCGCCGCCTCGACAATCCGGACGGCAGCTTCGCCGGCGTGGCGCTGGTCACCCTCAAGGTCAATTTTTTCGAGCGCATCTACGATGAGCTGGACGTCGGCAAGACCGGCACGGTCTTGCTGGCCCTGGAAGACGGCACGGTGATCTACCGCCGCCCCTTCGACGACAGGATGATCGGCACCAATCTCGCCGGTGGCGCGATATTCCAGGCCATCAAGCAGAACCGGGTCGGCTCGGACTTCCTGGTGGCCCGGATCGACAATATCGAGCGACTGTACAGCTACCGGCGCGTCGACGACTTCGCCTTCGTGATCGCCGTCGGCCAGACCAAGGACGAGCTGCTCGGCCCCTGGAAGCGCTTCAGCCTCCTGATCGGCGTGGCGGTCCTGCTGATCGCCGCCACGTTCGCGGTCTTTGCCCGCAAACTGATCCGGCAATTCATCATCCGCGACCGCCTCGACCAGAAGCTGCGCGCCTATTCATACGACCTGCGGCGCGACAATCTCGGCCTGCAGGAGCTGGCCCATACCGACACCCTGACCCGGCTGGCCAACCGGCGCCGCTTCGACGAGGTACTTGCGCACGAGCTGGCGCGCGCCGCGCGCGGCAATACCCCGCTGGCCCTGATCCTGCTGGATGTCGACTACTTCAAGAAGTTCAACGACCATTACGGCCATCCGGCCGGCGACACTTGCCTGCAACAGGTCGGACGCCTGCTGGCGGCGCAGGTCAACCGCAACGACGACCTGGCGGCCCGCTACGGCGGCGAGGAATTCGCGATCATCCTGCCGCACACCGACCTGGCCGGGGCAGCCGCGGTGGCCGAGCGGATGCGCGCCGAGGTCCAGGCGCTGCGCATGCCGCACGACGAGTCGCCGTTCGGCGTCGTCACGGCCAGCCTCGGCGTGGCCGCCCTGGTCGCCCCGATGGACGCGCAAGACCTCATCGCCCGCGCCGACCGCCAGCTGTACCAGGCCAAGCACCTCGGCCGCAACCGCGTGTGCGGCGACGACCGCGCGCCGGCGGCCGAATCAGGCGGCCAGGCCACGCAGTGAGGCGACGATATCGTGCAGGCTGGCGACCTCACAGCTCGGGATCGCCTGCGAGTCGTTGGCCAGGCGCCCCGGGTTGAACCAGCAGCTCTCGATGCCGAAGCGGTTGGCGCCCAGGATGTCGGCATCCAGGCGGTCGCCGACGATCACGGTTTCGTGCTTGGCGAAGCTGCGCGCCATCTTGCTGGTGTAGTCGAAGAAGCGGCTGTCGGGCTTGGCGAAGCCGCAGGCCTCGGAGGTCGCGACGAACGACAGGTGCCCGGCCAGGCCCGAGCTGGCGATGCGCCGGTGCTGGATCTGGTGGGCGCCGTTGGTGATGATGCCCACCTCGCCGATGCCGGCCAGGGTGTCGCACAGCTGGGCGGCACCGTCGACCAGCACCACGGTATCGGCCAGCGATTCGATATACAGGTCGCTGGCGCGCTGCGGATCGATCTCGACGCCGTTGTCCGCGAAGGTCTTGCGGAAGCGCTCGACCTTGAGGAAGTCCTTGGTCACGGTGCCCAGCTCGAAACGGCGCCACAGGTCGAGATTGGTCGCCTGGTACTGGCGAAACAGCGCGTCGACGCCGTCGCGCACGTCCAGTTGCGCCATGGTGCGCATGAAGGAGCGCTGTTCGGAGGCGCGGAAATCGAGCAGGGTGTCGTCGAGGTCGAACAGGAAGAGTCGGTGTTTCATACGTCGGGATGAGAGAGCAGCTGGGTTTCATGGTAGCACGCTCATCCCGGGCCTGCAGGCGGCCACTCAGCTCGGCTTGGGATCGGGCACCGGTTCCTCGTCGTGCGGCAGGTGCACCGGCTGGTGGTGCGGATGCGGGGTGTCGAACGGCGCCGGCGCCGGTTCCTCGATCGGCGCCGGATCGGGGGCGCGGTGGGCGTGGATGGGAAAGCGCGGCGGCATCCGAAGTACTTGTTGAGCTGCGTGCATGATGCGGTCTCCTTGCAGGAATGCGGAACGGCCAACCTTAGCATGCGGCCCGACAGCGCGGCGCGCGCCGGCAGTGGGCTACAATGCGTTTTTCCTGAACACAGCCCTTTTGCCGCATATGGACTTATCGATCACCACCCTGGCCCTGCTGGTCCTGACCCCGCTGCTGGTGTGGCGCATCTACCGCCGCCTCAAGACCCAGATGCAGCGCCAGCGCTCGATCGGGTCGCGCCACTTCACGGGCGTGCTGGTGTTCGGCGCCATGATCCTGGTGCCGCTGACGCAGCTGTTCGATACGCCCTACAACCTGGCCGCGCTGCTGGTCGGCGCCGTTGGCGGCATCGGCTATGGCGTCTGGGGCATCAAGCTGACCCGGTTCGAGGAAACCCCGCAGGGTTACTTCTTCACCCCGAACATGCGCCTGGGGCTGGTGATGGCCATGATCCTGGTGGCGCGCCTGCTGTATATCGGCATCGAGGTGTATGCCAACCAGGGCAAGGGCATCGTCACGCCGCGCCTGACCGACAGCCCGCTGACCATGCTGTGCGTGGGGGTCACGGCCGGTTACTTCGGCTACTACTCGGCCGCGCTGCTGCGCTGGCGGCGGCGGGTGCGCAAGGCGATCGACCAGGCCTAGGGTCGGCGGCGTAGCCGCCAATCCTAGGCGGCCTTCGCCTCTTCTTTCCGCCGCTGCAGCACGAAGATCGGCTGCGCCCACTGCATGTCCTTCTTCTTCTTGCTCGTGATGAGCGTCAGTTCCGAAGGATCGTAGACGTCGGTGTTGTGCGTCAGCGGCGTCGTCATCAGGTACTGGGCGTCGGTGTTCTTCAGGAACTCGCCGACCAGCTGGATATTGCGGATATCCAGGTGCGCGAACGGTTCGTCGATGAACACGAAGCCGCCCGAGCCTTCCTCGGATTTCAACAGCCCGATCAGCAGCACCAGCGACTTCATCACCTGCTGGCCGCCCGAGGCTTCGCCGTCGTTCATCCCGATCTGGTCCTTGCCGTCGAACTTGAAGCGCACGTGCAGGCCGGCCTGGGACAGTTGCACGTCGTCGTTCTCGAGCCGCACCGGGTCGGCCTGGACGTCGATGCCGGCCAGCGAACCGAGTTCGCGGATGTTCTTGGTATAGGTCTTGATCGTGTAGCGCAGGCGCTCGATATAGGCCCCGCGCGCATTGCCGGTGGCCTCGATCGCGCGGTTGTTCTGGTAGCGGCGCTCCTCGGTCTCGGTCTGGCGGCTGTCGAGCTGCTCGTGCAGGCGCGCATACTGGTCGATCACGGTCGGATCGAGTTCCCAGTCCTCGCGCGCCAGCGAATGTTCGAGCGAACCGAGGCGCAGGTTGACCTGGTGCGCGTTCTGGTGCTTGGCCACCAGGTCGCCGCGCCAGTTGGGGTTCTTCCAGGCGCCCGGCACCGCGCGCCAGCCGCGGCGCAGTTCCAGCAGCGCCTTGGCGTGCTCGCTGCGCTGCTCGATCTGGCGCCGGTGGTTCAGGCGCATGCCGGCTTCGGCTTCCGACAGGGCCATGCGCGCGTTCTGCCACACGGTGTCGGCGCGGGTGCGGTTGACGGTCGCGTTCTTGCTCAGGGTTTGCAGCTCGCCCAGGCGCGCGCCCACTTCCAGGCGCTCGGCCTTGAGCGGGGTGAGCGCGCGCAGCGCTTCCTCGAATTCTTCCTGGCGCGCCGACAGTTCCTTGGCCGCGTCGACGCCGGCGATGCGCGCCTTCAGGCCGCCCACTTCGGCGGCCAGCTTCGAGATCGCCAGCGTCAGCTCGTCCTCGCGCTTTTCGAGCGCCGGCATCAGCTTCTGGATCGCTTCCAGGCGCTGGGTCTTGCCGGCCGCGCCGAAACGGTAGCGCGAGGCCTCGACGAACAGCGAGCGGCCGCCGCGCCGTTCGCGGTGATAGGCGTCCGGCGTGATCCATTCGTCGGAACGGCTCTTGAAGCCTTCGTCGACCGAGTCGACGCGTTCGATGCGTTCGAGCTGGTCGATCAACCAGCCCGGCGCCTTGCCCGAGAAGCGCACCACCGACAGCAGGCTGTCATCCTTGACCACCGGCGCATTGACGCAGTCCGGCACGATGAAGTGGCGATAGCGTTCCTTCTCGGCCAGGCGGTAAGCCGCCGGGGCGTCCTTCGCATTCTCCAGCAGCACCACCGAGGCGTAGCCGCCCAGCACGCCCTCGACCGCGCCCTGCCATTTCGGATCGGTCACTTCGACGATGTCCGACAGCATGGCGTGGGCGATGCCCTCGTCGCGCAGCGCGCGCCGCATCAGGCGCTGGGCTTCCGGTTCCGGCATCGAGGTCTTGCCCTGCAGCGCCGAGATGGTCGCCATCTCGCCGGCGATCTTGTTCGATACCGCTTCGCGCGCGCTCTTCTGGCGCGCCAGCTCGGCTTCTTTCTCGTCGAGCTGTTTCGCCACTTCGGCGATGTCGGCGCCGGCATCAAGCGACAGCTTCTGCAACCGGTCGCGCTGCTCGAGCAGGCTTTCCAGGGGCTTCAGGCGCGCGTTCACCTCGGACAGGCGCTTGGCCAGCACGCCGCCTTCGGCTTCCAGTTCGGTTTCCTGCTTTTGCGCGTCGGTCAACGCGCGCTGCTGCGCCGCCAACTGGCTGCGCTTCTCGGCCAGCTGGCCATCGGCCTGCACCAGCGGTTTCTTCGCCTCGCGCAGCATGCGGCTGTTGTTGGCCGCCTTTTCGCGCGCTTCATGGTATTGCAGCGCCGGCAGCACTTCTTCCTGGAGCGTACGCTTTTCCTTGTGCAGGTCGGACCACTGGTGGTGGTTGGCCACGCGCAGGCGCAGCCCTTCCAGGTTGGTGCGCGAGGTCTCCAGTTCGGTCTCGAAGCGTTTCAGCTCGACCTCGGTGTCGCGCTGGTGGCGCTTGGCTTCGTCATACGCATCCAGCACTTCCTTGTCGCCAAAGACCTGGAACACCAGGTCCAGCAACTGGCGCGGCGCGTATTCGCACAATTTATCGGTCTCGCCCTGCTCCAGCGCCAGCACCTTCGACATCGCCGGCGACAGGCCGGCCGAGGCCAGGCGCTTGCGATAGTTCTCGACGCCCAGCCAGTCGGTCGCTTCGGTCACTTCCTCGATCTCGACATTCCCCGGGCGCATCAGGTACTGGCGCTTCCAGTCGCCGCCATTCTTTTGCACCTGGCAGAACAGCGTCACTTCGTCGTCCGCGAAAAAGCCCGAATGGCGGAACGGGCGGTTCGACAGCTGGCGTCCGACCGGCTTGTTGTCGACCACGGCGCGCAGCCAGGCGCTTTGCTGGCCCGAGTGGCGCGCATAGTGTTTATACGTGCGCCCCATCGAGCAATCCAGGCCGAACAGGGTGCGCATCGCGTCGAGCAGCGTGGTCTTGCCCGAGCCGTTCTGGCCGGCGATCGTGATGATCTTGGCGTCCAGCGGAATGTTCTTGATCCGCTGCCAGTAATCCCAGTGGACCAGTTCGAGTGATTTAATGTGGAACATCGGCTATCTCAATTCGGGGTATCGGGGGCATCGTCGGACGGCTCGACCACGACCGCGTCGTTGGCCGCTTCGGTATCGATGGCGACCTTGCGCGGTGCAGCGGCCAGTGGTGCGCGCTTGAAGACTTCGGACAGCGCGCCATTGATGATGCGCTCCTTGAGCACGTCGGTGTCCATCATCAGGTCCAGCAGCGGGCCTTCCAGGATCACGTCGCCGCGCCGTTCGATGAAGCCCAGCTTGGACAGCACGCCCAGGTTCATGTCCATCCGGGTCTTCTTGCCGAGCTTGTCGCCGAAGTCCGACAGCAGCGCGGTGTACGAAATGCCGATCGAGGTGTCTTCGGCGCGCGGGATCGACGCCTCCTTGTCGAACATATCGCTTTGTTCGTCGTCGATCGTGGTGTGGGTTTCCTGGCGCTCGCGCTTGGGCAGGATGATCTGGGCCCACAGCACCACCAGCAGGGCCACGCCGTCGCGGGTCAGGCCGAAGTTATTGTTCTGCCAGATGTCCTTGGCGCCGAAGATCTTCGGCTCGACGTTGCGGTGCAGGGCCACGGTCACGTGGTCGGCATATACGTTGTCGAGCAATTTCAGGCCCGATTCGAGCAGGCGCTTGTCGACTTCGGCGCGGAACTGGTCGTCCGACAGCGCGCGCTTGACCATCTTGTCGTCGCGGCGCAGGGTCTGGTGCGTCAGCAGGCGCGCGATCAGGATTTGTGCATCGTCATTCATTGGGCGTGCCGTCCGAAGGGAGATCTAGATTGATGGAGAGGGTCGCGATCGACATGGCCGCCACTTCCGGGTCGTCGAGGGCGATCATCTCGTCGCGCGCCTCGAAGGTCAGCGGCAGGCGCGCCAGGTCGGCGGTCGCGCCCTGCAGGCTGGCCTCGGACGCGTCGCCCAGCAGCGGCAGCAGCGAGGCCCGGTAGGACGCAAGGGCGAAGCTGGCCGGCAGCAAGGACTCATGCAACTGCACCTTGCGCGGGCCGACATCCGAAAACTCGGGGAAGTTGCCCAGGTTGGCGAAGTCGGCCAGCTTGTTGATCCAGTCGTTGAGCTCGACCATCATGGCCGGGTTGTCGTTGATCGTCAGGGGCGCATCCTGGCCGCTCGGCAGACCCTTGGGGCCGGTCGAGATCACGCGCTCGGCCAGGAGCTCGGTCTCGGCCACGTCGATCATCTCGGCCGGGGTGCCGAACAGCGGCGTCACCGGGCGGTCGATCGCATCGGCCGCCAGGCTGGCCAGGTCGTCGTGGGCCAGCAGCCAGCGCTTGACGTCCGTCGTCGACAGGCCGGACTGGCCCAGGTGCACGCGCTGGCGCTCGATCTGGTTCAGCGCGCGCGAGAACATGCCCTGCATGTTCAACAGCGCGCTCTGGGCGCGCCCGATGGCCTGGGCCGCGCGGTGGGTCGCGCTGTCGGCCCGCTCGTCCGAGGTGATGGCGCGCAGGATGACCGAACCCTTCTCGACCCAGTCGCAGGCCATATGCCATTTGGCCTGCGAGGTGCGCAGGCGGAATTCGGAGCCGGAAGCGATCGCGTCGCGGAATTCCTCGGTCAGTTCGATCAGGCGGCCCAGCAGGTGTTTCAGCTGGTCGACGGTGACGCCGCCGACCGCCTGGGCGCCGGCCACCTGCGACAGCAGGAAGCCCATCTCGGCGTCGTCGTCTTCCGGCTTGCCCAGCGCCAGCAGGGTCTCGAGCGCGGACAGGACATTCCTGGCCAGCGGCGTGATGCGGTACACGGCGGCCGGCGCATCCCAGGCCAGCAGGCCATGGCTGCGCAGGCGGTTCAGCACCGTCTCCAGGCTCTCGGGGATCAGGTAGGCCAGCTTCTGGTTGATGTCGGCGCGCGAGAATGCCGAGGTGGCGGTATCGCCGGCCAGTTCGCGCAGGACGAGCAGGCGCACCAGCACGCCATCCTGGGTACCGTGGAACAGGGCCGTGAAGGCCGACAGCATCGGCTGGGCACGCTTGAGGTGGAAGACTTGCTCGATTTCATCGGGAGCGATGCCTTCCTGGAAGTGCGCCTGCAGCGGATCAAGTTCCGGCGCCAGCGCCGGGGAGTCGGCAGCGAGGGTCGCGCCGGCTTGTGGATCGATCATCGTTGTTACCAGTCTCTCGTGCGCGGTCGAGACGGGCCTGGCATGTTCAATATTAACAATATTGACATGGATGGTTGACAGGCCCGGCCGGCTTCGCGGGGGCGTCAGTATAACAGGGTGGGCAGGCCGATCAGCGATTGTCGGCCCCGACTGGCAGCCGACAATTGCGGGAAAGACACAGACTGGATTTACGGTTTGGCGATGCTCTTGAGCGTTTGTTCGATCGTTTCCTTGTCGCCTTCCGTGAAGCGGATCTTGACCGGATACCACTCATGTTCGGGCGCCAGCCACACCTCGATACTCTGGTCGCGGCTGCCCGGCAGGGCTTCGCGGCTCACCAGCACGGCGTCGACCTGGCCCAGGCCGGTGGTTACCTTCTCGCGCTTGACCACCTTGAAGGTCCAGGCTTCGGCGCTGCTGCGGCCGGCCACGAAGAACGGCCATTCCGAGCCCGGCTTGAACTTGTCGCCGGCGGCGCGCGCCACGGCGGCTAGTTGCCAGGTGATCGACACCCGGTCCTGCTCGCCGCCCTTGAGCGGATAGGTTTTTTCGCCCTCGGAGAAACTCATGCGCTTTTCGCCACGGTCGAAGGCGATCGAGGTCGGGTCCTTGCGCATGCGCTTTTCGGAAAATTCCGCCGGCGCCAGGCCGAAGTCGTCGATCGCGCCCTGGCTGCGGTTATCGAGCAGGGTGCCGAGGATGGCCACGCGCGACTCGACCCGCACATCGTACTTGCCGTCGCCGGCGCGCCAGGTGACGGTGGCGTCGCCCTTGAGCGACAGGCCGCGCTGGCGCGCGGCCAGGTCATAGTGCAGGTCGGCCGAGGGCGGCAGTTCGAAGGCGCGCTTGATCGCTGGATGCGCCGGGTTGGCGGCCTGGGCGGTGCTAGCGCCGAGGGCAAGTGCCAGCGTGAACGCCACGCCGGCTTTTCGAATGTTGTCTAGAAGCATATCAAGATCCTGAATGGTCCAAGACGATATTATTCACTGTTTGCGTGGTTACTGCTCCATTCGCTTCCGTATTGCGAATCCGCACTGGGTACCAGCCGTGTTGCGGGGCCAGCCAGATGTCGAGTGTCGACCTGTAAGAGCCGGGCACCGGCGGCCGGGTCAGATGCCAGGTTTGCAACTTGCCGAGCCTGGTGTCGATGACTTCCTGCCCCACCACATTGAAGCGGTAAACGGCGGCGTCGCGCTCTTCGCCGACAAAGATATCGATATCGCCGCTTAATTGCTTGACGTCACCGCGCGCGATCGCCGACAGCTGCAACGGCACACTGGCCTTGTCCTGGGCACCGGCCACCAGTGGATAGGCCGCTTGCGAGCTCGAGAACGTCACCCGGTTGTCGCCCCAGTTGAAATGGGTCGCCGTCAGCGAGCGGCCGCGCCGCTTTTCCGTCATCTTGATCGGCGCGAAGCCGGCCACGCCCACGGCGCCCTCGCTGGTCAGCACCACCAGGTTAACCCGCGTAAACACGACCCGGATGCCGGCCTCGACCTTGATCTGGTAGCTGTCGTCATTGGCTTGCCAGGCCAGTACCGCCTCGCCCGACCACTCGGCGCCGTCCTTGTCGGTGCGGGCGACGTCGAGCGTGATCGTGGCCGGAGGCGGCATGTCGACCTTGTAGCGGCGGATTTCCGAGACCGCCGGCGCGGCCGGCGCGGCCGGTGCCGGCGGCGTTTCCGGTGCTGGCGGCGGCGCTTCCAGCGCCGGCGTGCCGGCGCCCCCGGGAACGCCATCGGCCGCGGCCGGCGCGTTGTCCGGCGCGTTGTCCGGCGTAACACCGCTGTTTTCCGCCGGCGAGCCCAGTTCGGCCGGCAAGGGCGGAATCACGGGCAGCGGCGGCGGCTCGGCCTGCGGCAACGGCAAGGGCGCGGGCGGCGGCGGTGGCGGCGGCGCGGGGGCCGGCAAGACTTGCGCCAGGATGGTCGCCGCCCCGCCCTCGCCGGCGCCGTGGCGCGGCAGTTCCAGGTCGACGTCCAGCAGCACGCTCAGGACGATCCAGTGCAGCAATACCACCAGTGCGACCGGCAGCAGCCGGCGGCGATGCGGAAGGAGAATCGGTGCGGATTGCATACCGCTAGTGTAGCGCGGGGACGACAATGTCTGCTTGGCCGGCCGGCACCAGCCCCCGACACCCAATGATTACGGCAACCCGGCCCGCTCCAGCCCCTCCAGCAGGATGGACAGGTGTTCCGAACGGCGGATCGGCAGCCAGGCGCCGATTTCCGACAGGTAGAGGCCCGGATCGAGCTCGCGCACATGGTCGAGCGCGCGCCGCGCCTCGGGCGTGCGGCCCGCCAGCGCGTGGCTGGCCGCCAGGATCACCGCGGCCAGCAGGAAGCCGGGGAAATCGCGGCGCGCCGCCTCGGCCCAGATCGACGCGGCGTCGAAGCGCCGGTCGAACAGGTGCGCCACCGCCATCCCGGCCTGCATCCGGTACAGCTCCGGATCGAGCGGGCTCAAACGCATGGCGCGCCCCAGGTGGGCGATGGCGGCCGCGGTGTCGCCCTGCCACAGGCGCAGGTAGCCGCCCAGGTAGCGCGCTGCCGCCAGGTTCGGATTGAGCACCAGGGCCCGGTCCAGCAGGCCGATGCCGGCATGGATGTCGCCGGCCAGGTAGCCCAGCACGTGGCCGCTGCGGGTCAGGGCGACCGCGTCGCCCTTGTCCAGCTCCACCGCGCGCCGCGCCAGGCGCACCGCTTCCTGCGCATCGGCGCCGTCGCTCATCCAGCCATTGGCCCGGCGCCAGGCGTGGCACCAGGCGGCCATCGCATAGGCCGATGCGAATTCGGGGTCGGCGTCGATCGCCTGCTGGAAGAACGCCAGGCCACGCTCGCTGGTTTCGCGGCTGGCCTCGTGCAGCTCGGCCACGCCGCGCAGGTAATAGTCATAGGCGTCGAGACTGCCGGTCGGCTTGTGGCGCGCGCGTTCGATCTCGGCGCGCTCGAGTTCCGGCGCCACCGCCCCGATCACGCTCTCGGTGATCCGGTCCTGCAGCTCGAAGATATCCCCCAGCACGCCCTCGGCGCGGCCGGCCCAGTGGTGGGCGCCGGTGGTGGCGTCGATCAGCTGGCCGGTGATGCGCACCCGGTCGTTCGACTTGCGCCAGCTGCCCTCGAGCACGTAGCGCACGCCCAGCTCGCGTCCCACCTGCTTGATGTCGAGGATGCGTCCCTTGTAGGTAAAACTCGAATTGCGGGCCACCACGAACAGCCAGCGGTGGCGCGACAGCGCGGCGATGATGTCCTCGACCACGCCGTCGGCCAGGTAATCCTGCTGCGGATCGCCGCTCAGGTTCACGAACGGCAGGACCGCGATCGAGGGCTTGGCCGGCAGGGGCGGTGCGGCCGGCACCGTCGCGGCCAGCTCCGGAGCGCCGACTTCGCGCACCCCGGCGACGAAACGGAAACCCTTGCGCGCCACGGTGCGGATCACGCGCTGCTCCTTGCCGCAGTCGCCGACCGCCTTGCGTACCGCGTTGACGTGGCTGGCCAGGGTCGATTCCGACACGATGCGGCCGGCCCAGATGGTGCCCACCAGCTCGTCGCGGCTGACCACCCGTTCATGGCAGCGCGCCAGGTAGGCCAGCAGGTCGAACACCTGCGGCGCGGTGGGCACGACGGTGGACGCGCGCAGCAGTTCGCGCCGGTCCAGGTCGAGCACGCAATCCTCGAAGGCGATCAGCATGCGCGCCTCCCCCATCGATGTGGATGAAACCCCAAGCGAAAACCAATGCAAATCCAAGGCCGCGCCAAGGACTTGCGACGCGTGGCCGGCAAAGATAGTGCGTGGATCGATCGCCATGATCGACACTGATTCGAGGAGCGAGACATGAAAATAGTGGTTATCGGCGGCACCGGCCTGATCGGAGCAAATATTGTAGATCGGCTCAGCCTGAATGGTCATGAACTGGTGGTGGCATCTCCCTCGAAAGGGGTAAATACCGTCACCGGCGAAGGACTCGCCGCTGCCCTGGCCGGCGCCCAGGTCGTCATCGACGTCGCCAACTCGCCCTCGTTCGCCCCGGAGGCGGTGCTCGACTTCTTCCAGGCCTCGACCCGCAACGTGCTGGCCGCCGCCAGCGCCGCCGGCGTCGAGCACCATGTCGTGCTCTCGATCGTCGGCGTCGACCGCCTGCCGGACAACGGCTATTTTCGCGCCAAGCTGGCCCAGGAAGACCTGGTGCGGGCCTCGCGCCTGCCCTACACCATCCTGCGCGCCACGCAATTCTTCGAATTCATCGGCGGCATCGTCGACGCCGGCGAGGCCGATGGCGCCATCCGCCTGTCGCCGGCCCTGATCCAGCCGATCGCTGCCGACGACGTGAGCGCGGTGCTGGCCGACCTGGCGGTCGGGGCGCCGCTGAACCGGGTCGTCGAAGTGGGCGGACCCGACCGCTTCCCGCTCGACGAACTGGGACGCAAGCTGCTCGCCGCACGCGGCGACGCGCGCCCGGTCCGGGCCGACGTCCATGCGCGCTACTTCGGCAGCGAGCTCGATGACCGCTCGCTGGTGACCGGCTCCGGCGCGCTCACCGCGCCCACCCGATTCTTCAATTGGCTCAGCCGCGGTTCCATGATCGCGCGCCAGGCCACGCCATCATGAAACCGTGGCTCGTCCCCATCGCAACAGGCCTGCTGCTGGCCGGCTGCAGCGTCGGCCCCGACTTCGTGCGGCCCGCCGACGCCTTGCAGGCAGCGGCGCTGCAATCCCGGGCCGATCATGCGGATGGCGCGCCGGTGTCGCCGCAGCCGGTGCCCGCCCAGTGGTGGCGCCTGCTCGACGATCCGCTCCTGGCCAGCCTGCAGGAACGGGCCCAGGACGGCAACCTCGAGCTGCAAGCCGCGCTGCTGCGCATCGAGCAAAGCCGCGCGCAACTGGGGATCGCCGCCTCCCAGTTGCTGCCCACCATCGGCGCCGGCGCCAGCTATGCCCGCGAAAGACTGAGTGAGCACGGCAAGTTCGCCGCCCTCGGCGCGCCCTCCGGCCCCAGCGACTTCTGGCAACTGGCTTTCGACGCCAGCTGGGAGATCGACTTGTGGGGCCGCGCCCGGCGCGCGCGCGAAGGCGCGGCCGCGCTGCTGGACGCCTCGGTCCACGACCGCGAGGCGGTGCGCGTGGCGCTGGCGGCCGACATCGCGCGCACCTACCTGCAACTGCGCGGCACCCAGGCCCAGCTGGACATCGCGCGCGAGAACCAGGCGGTCGCCGAACGCCTGCTGCGCCTGGCCGACAACCGCGAGCGCCACGGCGTGGCGACCCGCTTCGACAGCGCCGCCGCGCGCGCCCAGCTGGCGACGGTCAACAGCACCATCCCCGACCTGGTCCAGCGCCGCAACGCCCTGCTCAATGCGCTGGCCCTGCTGCTGGGCGAACCGCCGCGCACGCTCGACGCCGAGCTGCGCGCGGCCATGCCCCTGCCCTCGCTGCCGGCCAGCCTGCCGGTCGGGCTGCCGTCGGAACTGGCGCGGCGCCGTCCCGACATCCAGCGCGCCGAAGCCCAGCTGCATGCGGCGACGGCGGCGATCGGCGTGGCCAAGGCCGATTTCTATCCGCGCATTGGTTTACGCGGACGCTTCGGCTTCGAGGCGTTCGAGAGCGGCGACCTGGCCGGCTGGGACTCGCGCTTTTTCTCGGTGGGCCCGACGGTCTACCTGCCGCTGTTCGAGGGCGGACGCCTGACCCAGCGCCTGGCCTTGAGCGAGACCGGCCAGAAAGCCGCCGCCCTGGCCTACCGCCAAACCGTCTTGCGCGCCTGGCACGAGGTCGACGACGCGCTCGACGCCCTCGCCGCCCAGCGCGGCCGGCATGCCGAGCTGACCGTGGCCTTCGAGCAGAACCGGCAGGCGCTGCACGCGGCCGAACGCGCCTACCAGGAAGGCGCCGCCGACTATATCGGCGTGCTCACCGCCCAGCGCCAGCTGCTGGCCAGCCAGAACAGCCTGGCCGCCAGCGCCACCAATGCCACCCTCACCCTGGTCAACCTGTACAAGGCGCTCGGCGGCGGCTGGACGCCTGATGCGGAAAGCCGGCCATGAGCGGCGCCGCCGCATCGAAGCGGCCGATGGCGGGCCTGCTCGGCATCTTCATCGCGGCCATGATGGCGGGGATGAACAACCGGGTCGGCGCGCTGGCGCTGGCCGACCTGCGCGGGGCCGGCGGCTTCGGCCTGGACGAGGCGTCCTGGCTGTCGACCGTGTACAACGCGGGGGAACTGATCGCCATGCCGTTCGCCGCCTGGTTCGCGATCACCCTGTCGGTGCGGCGCTTCGAGCTGTGGATGCTGAGCACCTGCGCGCTGCTGGCGGCGCTGCTGCCGTTCGTGCGCGACCTCGACCTGCTGCTGGTCTTGCGCTTCGCACAAGGCGTGGCGAGCGGCACCATGATCCCGATCCTGATGATGGCGGCCCTGAAATTCCTGCCGCCCCCGGTGCGCCTGTACGGACTGGCGCTGTACGCCATGACCGCCACCTTCGCCCCCAATCTCTCGACCTGGCTGGCCGGGAGCTGGACCGACGGCGTGGCCGACTGGCGCTGGATCTACTGGCAGAGCGTGCCGCTGGCGGCGCTGGCCGGCCTGTTGATTGGCTGGGGCCTGCCGCGCGAGCCGGTCCAGTCCGAGCGCTTCGGCCAGGCCAACTGGCTCGGGATGGCGTGCGGCGTGCCGGCCCTCGGCCTGCTGGCGCTGGTGCTCGACCAGGGCGTGCGCCTCGACTGGTTTTACTCGCCGCTGATCAATGCCGCGGCCATCGCCGGCTGCGCGCTGCTGGCGGTCTACCTGCTCAGCGAATGGCATCATCCGTCGCCCTTCATCAAGCTGCAGATCCTGGGGCGGCGCAACCTGGCGCTGGGCTTTACCGCCTTCCTGCTGCTGCTGGTGGTGCTGATGTCGGCCGCGCTGCTGCCCGCCACCCACCTGGGGCGGCTGCACGACTACCGGCCGTTCCAGCTGGCCTCGACCGGCCTGGTGGTGGCGCTGCCGCAGCTGATACTCGGGCCGGCGGTGGCCATGCTGCTGTACCAGCGCTGGGTCGATGCGCGCGTCGTGTTCGCGACCGGCCTGGGCCTGATCGCGCTGGCCTGTCAAGTCGGCGCCGGCCTCACGCCGGACTGGAACCGCGAACAGTTCGTGCTGGCCCAGACCCTGCAGGCGCTGGGCCAGCCGATGGCGGTGGTGGCGATGCTGTTCCTGATCACCAGCGTGGTCCAGCCGCCCGAAGGGCCGTATGTCTCGGGCGCGGTCAATACCCTGCGCGCCTTCGGCTCGCTGGTCGGGGCGGCGGTGGTGGGCCAGCTGATGACGGTGCGCGGGCGCTTCCATGCCGACCTGCTGATCGACCATGCCGCGCTGGCGAACGACCCGGGCCTGCCGGACGCGGCGGCGCTGGCCGGCGCCATCGGCCAGCAGGCGCTGGTGCTGTCGGTCGCCGACGCCTACCGCGTACTGGGCGTGCTGGCCCTTCTCATGATTCCGCTGGTGCTGCGCCTGACGCACATCCCGGCGCCGACCATTCCAACCAATAACCACGGATGACCATCATGGCACTACCGAAAAAAGCCCGCATCGCCAGCGCCGTGCTGCTGCTCGCAGCGGCGGCCGGCGGCCTGTACTACCTCAACGCGCCCGAATCGGGCGGCGCGACCCAGTCCACCGACAATGCCTATGTACAGGTCGACTTCACCACGGTGGCGCCCGAGGTGGCCGGCACGATCGCGGCGGTCCACGTGCGCGACAACCAGGTGGTCGAGCGCGGCGCGCTGCTGGCCACCATCGACGACCGCGACTTCGTGGTCGCGCTCGACGCCGCCAAGGCGCAGGTGGCCAGCGCGCAAGCCGGCATCGCCAGCCTGGAAGCCCACCTGGCGCAGCAGCAGAACGCGATCCGCCAGGCGCAGGCGGTGCTGGCGGCGGACGAGGCCTCGCTCAAGCTGGCCAGCATCAACCAGGCGCGCTACCGCAACCTGGCCAGCGACGGCTCGGGGTCGGTGCAGGCGCTGCAACAGGCCGAGGCCCAGTTCAGCGTCCAGTCGGCCACCCGCGACAAGAGCCGCGCCGCGCTGCAGGCGGCGCGCCAGGTGGTCGCCATCCTGGGCGCCGACCTGGAGAAGGCGCGCGCCGCGCTGCTCCAGGCCAGGTCGGCGCAGGCGGCGGCCGAACTGAAGCTGTCGTACACCCGCATCACGGCGCCGGTCGGCGGCACGGTCGGCCAGAAGGCGGTGCGGGTCGGGGCCTATGTCAATCCCGGCAAGCCGCTGCTGGCCATCGTCCCGCTCGAGGCGGTCTACATCACCGCCAATTTCCGCGAGACCCAGTTGGCGCGGGTCGCGCCCGGCCAGCCGGTGGAAATCGAGGTCGACGCCCTGCCCGGGGTGGTGTTGAAAGGCAGCGTGGACAGCCTGGGGCCGGCCAGCGGCGCCAGCTACTCGGCCGTGGCCCCGTACAACGCCACCGGTAACTTCACCAAGATCGTGCAGCGCCTGCCGGTACGCATTGCCCTCGTGCCCGGCCAGGCCGCGGCATCCAGGCTGCGCGCCGGCATGTCGGTGACGCCGACCATCCGCGTCCAGTCCTGACCCGGCGCCGACGGCAACTCAGGTGGTCGCGCCGCCGTCGACGTTGAGGGTGGCGCCGGTGATCTGGCGCGCCGCCGGGCTGGCCAGGAAAGCCACCGCGGCGGCCACGTCGCGCGGCTCGCCAAAGCGTCCCAGCGGCGTGAGCGATTTCTGGAAGTCGGCGAACTCGCCGTTGGCCGGGTTCATGTCGGTGTTGGTCGAACCGGGCTGCACCAGGTTGACCGTGATGTCGCGCGCGCCCAGTTCGCGCGCCAGGCCGCTGGTGAAGGTCTTGAGCGCGGCCTTGGTCAGGAAATACACGGTCGCGCCATCGCCCACGATGCGGTCGGCGCCGGCCGAGCCGATATTGACGATGCGCCCGCCCTGGCCCAGGTGCGGGATGGCCGCCTGCGCCGCCAGGATCGGACCGCGAATGTTTACGCCCAGCAGGGCGTCGATATCGTCCACCGCGATGTCCGCGATCGGCGCGTAGCGCGCGATGGCGGCATTGTTGACCAGGATGTCCAGGCCGCCCAGCGCCCGCGCCGCCTCGTCGACCGCGCGCCGGATCGCCGCCGGGTCGGCGCTGTCGGCCTGGATCGCGACCGCCTTGCGGCCCAGCGCTTCGATGGCCTGCACGACTTCCCGCGCCCGCTCTGCCGAGCGCTCGTAGGTGATCGCCACGTCGGCGCCCTGCTCGGCCAGCACCAGCGCGATCGCGGCGCCGATGCCGCGCGAGGCGCCGGTCACGATGGCGCGCTTGCCTTGTAAATCGGTCATGACATTCCTTTGTTTAGTGATCGATACATAAATAGTAGAAGCGGCCCCGGGCGCTGTCAACGTATTTTTATAACGATCGATATATATTTATTTCGCGGCGCCGTCGACGTATACTGTCGGCGATGCAGACTCCAGACCGATCCGACCAGGCCGATACACCGGGCGCCACCCGCGCCCGCGGGCGGCCGCGCGCCTTCGACCGCGACGCCGCCCTGGCGCAGGCGATGCGCCTGTTCTGGCAAAAAGGGTATGCCGCGACCTCGATCGCCGACCTCACGCAGGCGATGGGCATCGCCTCGCCCAGCCTGTACGCCGCCTTCGGGTCCAAGGAAGCGCTGTATGTCGAAACCCTGCACCACTATGCCGACTGCTACGGCCCGATCGGCTGGCAGAAATTTTTCGAGGGCAAGACCGCGCGCGCGGCGATCGAGGGTTGGCTGCTCGACTCGGCCAGGCTGCTCACCGGCGGCGCGGGCGACGTGCCGCTCGGCTGCATGGTGACGCTGTCGGCGGTCGGCAGCGAAGGCAATCCGGAACTCGGTGAGCTGGTGCGCGCCGGACGCGCCGCCGGGCTTGCGCGCGTCCAGGCGCGCCTCGAACAGGGCGTTGCGGACGGCGATCTCTCCCCTGGGGTCGATCTGGCTGCGCTGGCCCGCTTCGCCCACCTGGTCCAGAATGGCATGTCAATCCAGGCGCGCGACGGCGTCGGCCGCGCCGAGCTCGAAGCGGTGGCGCGCATCGCCATGCTGGGGTGGGACGCACTGGCCGGCGGCGCCTAGGGCGACTGCGCCATTTCGTGGTCCGGCGCTGCGTAATCTGCTACGCTTGCCATACAACCAACGGAGACCCCCATGCTGAATCAGCCGATGCCCGGAATGACCGATACGCTCGAATTCGTCAAGAACCTGTGGGGCGGCATGAACATCCCCGGCGCCATGCCCGGCATGGGCGCGATGCCGATGCCGGGCGCCGGCCTGTCGGTCGAAGACCTGGACAAGAAGATCGCCGACCTGAAGGCGGTCGAGTCCTGGCTCAACCTCAACCTGAGCATGCTGCGCGGCTCGATCCAGGCGCTCGAGATCCAGCGCGGCACCCTGGCCACGCTCAAGGCGATGGGCGACAGCATGGCCCAGGCCATGAGCCAGACCGGCGCCGCCAGCGACGCCGCCATGGCGCCGTTCGCGCAATTCTTCGCCCAGGCGGCGCAGGCAAGCACCCCGCCCAGAGCGGCCGATACGCCGGAGGCCCCATCGGCGCCGCCCGCGGCGCCGGCGCCGGCGCCGGCCGGCGCCGAAGGGCAAGACGCGATGGCAGCGGCCATGCCGGCCGCCGTCGCATGGTGGAACCTGCTGCAAGACCAGTTCCGCCAGGCGGTGGCCAGCGCCATGCCGCCCGAGGGCGCCGCCCCGGACAAGCCCAGCGCCCCGGCCGATGATGCCGCCGGCAAGCCAGCCGCCGCCGAGCATCCCGACGCTGGCCACGATCAGGGCAACGGCAATCCGGCCCCCGCCCGGCGCAGCGCGCGCGGCAAGGCCGACAAGGCCTAAGGACGCCGCGCGCCGCGCCCTTGATGTATCCGCTGGCGCACCGCTCCAAACCGTGCTGAACTGACCCGGCGGCCCGGCCTGTCGGGCCGCTCCCCCGTCCAGCCGGAGCGAGCGCCATGTTGCCGAGCGACCTGACCCACCTGACGCCCTCGCAGGTCGACGACCTGCGGCGCAAGCTCGCCGCCGCCGGCTGCGATCCGCCGCCCGGTGCGCGCTCGGTCGCCGAGCTGCACGATGCCTTCGCCCTGCTGCGCAAGCGCCATGCCTTGCCGGCGTCGGACCAAATCGACGCTGCGCTGCTAAGCTGCCTGGACGCCGGCGCCGGCCACCTGTTCGGCCAAGTGCTGCGCGACGAACTCGATATGCTGCGCCCCGAGCCGGACGCGCAGCGCGCCAGCGCGCTCGATGGCGCCCTGCCGCCCGACCGCGAGCGCCTGCTGGGGCGTGCCCACCACGGCATGCTGACCGGGCTGGCCCTGTCCGGGGGCGGCGTGCGCAGCGCCACGTTCAGCCTGGGCGCCCTGCAGGCGCTGGCGCGCTGCGGCCTGCTGCGCCACATCGACTACCTGTCGACCGTCTCCGGCGGCGGCTTCGTCGGCGGCTGGCTGTCCAAGTGCCTGCACGCCAGCGGCGGCGACATCGGCAAGGTGGAAAGCATGCTGGCGCCGCAGGCCGGCAGCGGCGAGGCGCCCGAGCTGCGCTTCTTGCGCCAGTACAGCAACTACCTCTCGCCCCAGGGCGGCATGTTCAGCGCCGACACCTGGACCCTGCTCGGCACCTATGTGCGCAACACGGGCCTGAACCTGGCCATGCTGGTGGCCTGGATGTGCGCCCTGCTGCTGCTGCCACGCTTTTCGGTGTGGGCCGTGCACCGGGTGGTCACGCCAGGCGGGCCATGGTCGCACCTGGCCGACATCGCCTGGATCCTGGGCGTGCTGCTGTTCCTGTGCGCCGTGTTCTGCATCGCCCTGTCGATCTCGAGCAAGCCCGAAAGCTCGCGCGGCCTGCGCCGCTTTCCGCTGTCCCAGGCCGCGGTCCTGTGGTGCATCAACCTGCCCCTGCTGCTGGCGGGCCTGCTCGGCAGCCTCGGGCTGTGGCGCCACGGCGGCGCGCCGCCGGCCACCCTGTTCCCCAGCCAGCTCGAAGGCCGCCCGTACTGGCTGCTGGCACCGGGCCTGGTGTATTTCATCGTCTGGGCCAGCGGCTGGTACCTGGCCCACGACCGCTCCAGTCCCTACCGGCGCACCGGCTACACCGTATGCGCGGCCGGCCTTGCCACCGTGCTGCTGGTGCTGCTCGAAGCCGGCCGCGCGTTCGCGCCCGAGATCGTGGCGCTGCTGCCGGCCGCCGCGGGCAAGCTGTCGCTGCTGCTGTGCGCGGCGATCGGCCTGCTGCTGGCGCTGGCCGGCTGGCTGGCCCTTTACACCCGGCTGCACGCCGACCCGCCGCTGCGCGACCTCTCGCGCGCCGAACTGGGCGAAGGCCTGTCGCATTTCCTGTGCGCGATGGGCGCGCTCACGCTCGGCACCGTGCTGCTGCTGGTCGGGATCGCCGTGTTGCCCGATCCGGTGGCGCACCCGGTGCTGAACAATGCGATCGCCCTGGCCACCTTCGGCATGCCGCTGATGATGGCGCTGTTCGCCGTCACCATGAACCTGATGATCGGCCTGGTCGGCCGCCTGTACAGCGACGCCAGCCGCGAATGGTGGAGCCGCCAGGGCGCCTGGACCGCGATCTTCGCGCTGGCCTGGCTGGCCGTGTATGGCGTCTGCTTCTTCTTCGCCCCACTGCTGCACTGGGCCTGGCTGACCTACGAGCCGTGGTCCAACCTGGGCACCGTGCTTGGCTGGCTGGCGATGACCGCCTTCGGGCTCAAGGCCGGCAGCGGCATGGCCACCGGCGCGCGCAGCGCCCCCGACCCCAGGCTCGAACTGGTGGCGCGCCTGGCGCCGTATGTGTTCACGGTCGGGATCTTCGCCCTGCTCAGCAGCCTGGTGCAGGCCACGGTCGCGCTGCCGCGCGGCGCCTGTCCCGGGCGCCAGCTGGCCTGCGTGTTCCGGGCCCACGCCGACGCCACCCTGGCCACCGACGGCGCCACCCTGCTGCTGGCCTTCGGCGGCTTCCTGGGCGCCGCCCTGCTGCTCGGCTGGCGGGTCGACATCAACAAGTTCTCGCTCTATATGCTGTACCGCAACCGGGTGGTGCGCGCCTGGTTCGGCGCCGGCAACCGCGCGCGCCGGCCGCATCCATTCACCGGCTTCGATCCGAACGACGACATGCTGCTGGCCGAACTGCGCTACGCACGCCCCTACCCGATCGTCAACACCGCGCTGAACCTGGTCGGCGGCCACGAGCTGGCATGGCAGACCCGGCGCACCGCCTCGTTCGCGTTCACGCCGCGCTGGTGCGGCTACGAGCAGCCCTCGGCATCGGCCTTTGGCTGCTACCGGCCGACCGAGCACTATGCCGCGCGTTCCGGCGTCGGCCTGGACGACGATGCCGGGGTGCGGCTCGGCATGGCGGTGGCCCTGTCCGGCGCGGCGGCCAGCCCCAATATGGGCGCCCACTCGTCGCCGCCGCTGAACTTCCTGATGACGATGTTCAATGTGCGCCTGGGGCGCTGGTGCCCCAATCCGGCGCGCCGCGCCTGGACCAGCGCCTCGCCGCCGATCGGGCTGTTCAGCCTTTTATCCGAGCTGTTCGGCCAGCTCGACAGCGACGCCGCCTATGTGCACCTGACCGATGGCGGCCACTTCGACAATCTCGGCATCTATGAACTGGTGCGGCGCCGCTGCCGGCTGGTGATCGCGGTCGATGTCGGCAGCGACCGTCATCTCGCCTTCGAAGACCTGGGCAATGCGATCCGGCGCTGCGCCACCGACCTGCATGTGCGGATCGAGCTCGACGTCTCGCGTCTGGCGCCTGACGCCGATAGCGGCATATGCGGCGCCAGCTGCGCGGCTGGCCAGATCCGCTACAGCCAGGCCGACCGCGGCGCGCCCGATGGCGTGCTGCTCTACATCAAGCCGGCAATCGTCGGCAGCGAAAACGCCGATCTGCTCAACTACCGCAAGCTGCATCCCGACTATCCGCACGAGAGCATCGCCGACCAGTGGTTCGACGAAGCCCAGTTCGAAAGCTATCGCGCACTGGGCGACCATATCGTCGACTGCGCGCTACGCGAAGCGACCCGCGCCACCGTGCGCGCCAGCGGGGAACAGGACATCGCCGCGCTGTGCGCGCGCTTGCTGGACCAGCATCGACCGCCTCCTCGTCGACCTGCCGCTCAGGCGTGATGCCGCGCGGCGTGCGCCAGCGGCGCCGGCGCCGGATGCAGCGCCAGCAGCTTGCCGAGGCAGGCCAGCGCCAGCAGCGAAAACAGCGCCGCGCTGCCCAGCGTCAGGCGGTAGTCGTGGCCCGAATGGTCGAGCAAGGGGCCGATGCAGCTGCCGACCAGGATGTTGGCGAAGGCGACCAGGATGTCCTTGCTGGCGTTGTAGCGCACGAATTCGTCGCGCGGGAACAGCGCCAGCGGCATCGCCGCCGCCGCGGTGAAGTAGGCGCCCGAGCAGATCACGTGGGCGACATAGAACCAGCGGAAGCTGGCGGCGCCGTCGACCAGCAGCCAGCCGGCCAGCGCGATCGCGAAGTACAGCGTCATCATGGCCGTGGCCACGCGCACCGCGCCGCGCCGGTCGACCAGGTGGCCGATGACGAAGGCGCTGGCGATCGATACCGCGTAGGCGGTCGCGGTCAGCTCTCCGAGCTGCGCCTTCGACAGCCCCAGGTCGAGCGCATAGTGCAGCGAAAAGGTGTTGAACGGGATGAAGGTGACCGCGGCCAGCATGAAGGCGCCGAACGCCCACAGGTAGCGGCGCTGGGCGCAGCAATGGCGCAGCTGGGTGCGCGCCAGCGCCAGCCCCCCTTGCGCCATCCGGGCATGCGCGGCCGGCGGCGGAGGCGGATAAACGCCCTCGCGCACCATCAGGCACATCAGGGGTATGGTCAGCCCGAAGATGAACGCGATGGCGACCAGGATCTCGGCCATCCAGGCCTGGCTCAGGGTAAACAGGGTCAGGTTGAAGCCGATCGCCACGCCCAGGCCGACCACCCGCACCGAGGCATAGAAGCGTCCGGCCAGGCCGAACGGCACGACGTCGGCCACCAGTCCGGCGAACAGCGCGATGGTGGTCATGGCGGCGGCGTCGAACAAGGTCCAGAACAGGCAGAAGTAGGCCAGGTCGAGCCGGCGCAGGCCGGGCGAGAAGCCGCCCAGCATGCCGTGGGTGGCGCCGGCCAGCTGCGGCGCCAGGGCCACGCACAGCATCGCGATCGCGGCCAGCGGCGCGCTCACCATCAGGTAGGGCCGGCGCCGTCCCCAGCGACTGCGGCTGCGGTCCGAATGCATGCCGATGACCGGCACCACGAGCAGGCTGATCAGGGCTGGCACGGTCGACAGCAGCATCGCCACCGCGGTGTCCGAGGCGCCGTGGTCGCGCAACACGACCAGGCCGATCGGACCGGCCCAGCGCTCGCGCACCGCGATCCCGAGCGCGCCGACCAGCAGCCAGCCCACCAGCGCGCACAAGCTCCACCTGCCATAGCGCAGGGTGCCGGCCTGCCACAGCGCGATAGTGGAGGCGCGCGGCACGGCGAGGCTAGCCTGGCGCGGGGCCGGTCGAGTCGCGCACCACCAGCTCGGTGGCGAAGGCGATGCGCGCCGCGGCCGGCGGGCGGCCCTCGATCATCTCGACCACCTCCTGCACCGCGCGTTCGGCCAGCGCCTGGTAGGGCTGGTGCATCGTGGTCAGGCGCGGGAACACATGGCTGGCGGTCGAGATATCGTCGAAGCCGACCACCGAGATATCGGCCGGCACTTTCAGGCCGCGGCTTGCGATGGCGTCGATCGCGCCAAAGGCCATCTCGTCGTTGGCGGCGAAGATGGCGCTCGGCGGCGTGGGCAGCGCGAGCAGGCGCAGGGCGGCGGCGAAGCCACCCGGCTGGTTGAACGCGCCGTCGACCACCAGCGCCGGATCGACCGCGATCCCGGCCGCCGCCAGCGCTTCGGCGTAGCCGCGTTCGCGCTCGGCGCTCTGGCCGGTGCGCTTGGTGCCGGCGATGAAGGCGATGCGGCGATGGCCGAGGCCGAGCAGGTGCTCGACCGCGGTGCGCGCGCCGGCGCGGTTTTCCAGCACGATGGTCGGTAGCGCCAGCTGGCGCGCATCGAAGAACACCAGCGCGCAATTGAGCTGCTGGCGTTCGAGCACGTCCAGGAAGCGGTCATCGGCGGTCGGCAGCAGCAGCAACAGGCCGTCGCACAGCTTGCTGAGCGTGGCGCAGGTGGTCATGCGGTCAGGACTGTCGAAGCGGTCGGCATTGAACATCAGCAGGTCGTAATCGCGCTTGCGGGCCTGCTCGCCGATGGCGCGCACCAGTTCGTGCAGCACCACCGGGCCATAGTTGTTCATGAATACGCCGATCAGCTTGCTCTTGTCGCCGCGCATGCGGCGCGCCAGCATGTCCGGCGTGTAGTTCAGCTGGGCCGCCGCCGCCATGATCCGCTCGCGCGCCGCCTCGGACACATAGCCGGTGCCGCGGATCGCGCGCGAGGCGGTGATCGGCGCGACCCCGGCCAGGCGCGCGACTTCACTCAGTTTGCTGGCTTTGGCCATCGGTTTCCTTCAATCGATCAAGTGGGTGAGCAGTTGGCCCAACCATATTCTGGCATGTGGTCACGATACCACACGAGCTCTTTCAAATCCATCAATACCTGATCCAAATCAGGCACTTACACCATATTCAGGCTGTTTTTGAAATCGTTTGAGTATTTACGACGCACATGGTAACGTAACCACATGGTCGTCATTCCGGTGGTGGTAGCGCCGGTGCTGGGCAGCCATGGCTTCATCTTCAGCCGACCGCGTAGCGCGGCGGCCCGACATTACAAGCGGACCCCGAAGTCCGCGGTCAGGAGACGACACAATGCAGAAGAAAATTCTCGCCGCGGCGCTGCCGCTGGCTTTGGCTGCCGCATATCCAGCACTGGCGCAACAGCTTCCCGCGACGCCGCCCGCCGCGCCCGAGGCGCCCGAGGCGCCGCCAATCGCGCCGGACAGCCTGGCCGCCCCA
This sequence comes from Massilia puerhi, assembly GCF_009861485.1. NCBI lineage: Bacteria > Pseudomonadati > Pseudomonadota > Betaproteobacteria > Burkholderiales > Oxalobacteraceae > Massilia > Massilia puerhi. Next base: position 190,590 of record NZ_WOFW01000001.1, read on the forward strand.
ACCACGGTGGTGGTCACCGGCTTTCGCTCCAGCCTGCAAAAGGCGCTGAACCTCAAGCAGCAGGCGATCGGCGTGCGCGACTCGATCGTGGCCGAGGACATCGGTAAATTCCCCGAGGCGAACGTGGCCGAGTCGCTGCAACGGGTGCCCGGCGTGATCCTGAACCGCGACGACAGCTCCGGCGAAGGCCAGCGCATCTCGATTCGCGGCCTGCCGACCGAATACTCGATCACCACCCTCAATGGCGCGCCGGTCAACACCACCTCCACCAGCACCATCGGCAGCGCCGCGCGCGGCTTCAACTACGACGTGTTCGCCTCCGAGCTGTTCGGCCGCGTCGACTTCTACAAGTCGCCGCTGGCCGAACTGACCGAAGGCGGCATGGGCGGCGTGGTCGACCTGCAGACCCCACGCCCGTTCGACAGCCCCAGGCGCACCATCCGCTACGCGCTCTCCGGCGCCTACAACACCAGCGCCCGGGAAGCCGACCCGACCGGCTTCGCGCTGTATTCGAACACCTGGGGTCCATGGGGCTTCCTGGCCGGCGTGGCGCATTCGAAGGCGGTCAACAACCGTTCCGGATTCGAAGCCACGGGCGGCTACAACAGCTCGGCCAACGGCAGCCGCAATCCGGTGCTGGGCAACTTCGCCCTCGCGCTCGACTACGACCACCCGCGCGCCAACCTGTCGGGCTACAGCCGCGAACAAATCGACAACGCCCTGCTGCCGCGCATCTACCGCTACTACGGATCGCAGAACCGGCGCAGCCGCGACGGCCTGGTGAGTTCCCTGCAATTCAAGCAGGGCAACCTCGACCTGAGCCTGGATGGCCTGTATTCGCAGCTGGAAAACAGCCGCGACGAGCTGTACTACGGCCTCCTGATCCGCAACACGCGCACCACCAACCGCAATGCGCCGCCCGGCACGGCCGGCCATAACGGCCTGGTGCCGCTCGACGTGCACATCGATCCGGCGTCGAACCTGCTCACCGGCACCTTCGGCAACACCTCGTACAGCAGCGGCGTGACCTATGGCGACGACAAGACCCGGTTCGGCTACCTGGCGCTCAACGGGCGCTGGAGCGCGCGCCCGGGCCTGGTCGTCACTGGCCAGCTGAGCGCCAACAACAGCAAGGCGACCAGCTATTCCGACACCATGTCGGGCCAGATCTTCGGTGTCGACTCGACCATCGATTACGGTGACGACCACGTCTACCCGTCGATGTCGTCGACCATCGACTACACCAATCCCGCCAATTTCAGCGGCTTTGACATCACCACCGGCTGGACCCGCGAAACCGACAAGGGCCGCCAGGCGCGCCTGGTGCTGGACTACGACTACGACCTGTTCGGCGGCTGGAGCGGACGCCTCAAGACCGGCCTCGTGTACGTGGACACCAGCAAGAGCATCGAGAAGCGCAATGCCAGCGCCGCGATGAAAGCGAAAATGGTGGCGCTGGGCGACGCCAGCATCCGCGGCAGCATGGTCTCGGTGCTGCCGATCCCGGACCTGGACATGGGCCCCGGCTGGCCGAACCGCTTCGGCACCTTCGGCCGCGACTATGTGCTCGGCACCTTCGATCCCCTGGCCTACAATGACGGCGCCGCGTTCACCCCGGCGCAAAGCTTCGGCGCCAGCGAAAAGGTGAGCACCGGTTTCGTCCAGTCCGACCTCAAGGGCCAGGTGCTGGGCCGCGAACTGCGCCTGAACGCGGGCGTGCGCTGGTCGCGCACCGAACTCGATATCGACAACTTCAAGCGCAGCGGGGCCGGCAACGCCTACCTGCCCAATACCGAGCAGGGCAAGTACAAGAACCTGCTGCCCGCGGTCAGCGCCGCCTATGACCTGAACGACGAGCTGATTTTCCGCACCTCGTGGGGCAAGACCATCAGCCGCGCTTCGCTGTCGATCATCGCGGCCCAGACCGTGATCCCGAACCCGTTCGACAATACCGCCACCGCCGGCAACCCGAACCTCAAGCCGCAAGAATCGAAGAACTTCGACACCAGCCTGGAATGGTATTTCAGGCCGGGCAGCCTGCTGTCGGCCGCCTACTTCAAGAAAAAGCTGAGCGACGCCACGGTATCGGCCACCACCAATACCACCTTCGGCGCACTGGGCCTGCCCGACAGCGCGCTCGGCGCGCTGTTCCAGGACAGCAGCGGCCGGGTCGATCCGAACCTGCCGATGGTGCTGCGCACGTTCTCGAACGCCGGCGAGCAGACCCTGAAGGGTTATGAGGTGGCGTACCAGCAGGACTTCAGCTTCCTGCCCGATCCGTTCAAGGGTTTCGGCGCGCTGGCCAGCTATACCCGCATCGATCCCTTCAACAGCATGCGCTGGATCACCAACGCCGGGCGCGAGATCGAGGTCAACTCGGTACCGAAATACGCCTACAGCGTGACCACCTATTACGAACGCGGACCGCTGGCGATGCGCCTGTCGTACAACTACAAGGACCGCTCGCTGCACGGCGACAATCCGAGGAATAACGGCGACGACCTGATACGCTGGCGCGCCGCGCGCGGCTACCTGGACGGCACCATCAGCTACAAGCTGTCCGAGAACCTCGAGCTGCGCCTGGATGCGCTGAACCTGACCGACACCCTGGCCTACGATTACTTCGAGGATGCGAGCGGACGTTTCGGCAGCGGCAAGCATACACGGATGGATTACGCCAAGTACGACGGGCGCACGATCAAGATCGGCATTCGCGGCAAGCTGTGATGCGCGCCAGCGATCCATTCATCCGCGGCGCCGGCCTGGTCCTGGGCGCGGCCCTGCTGCACGGCTGCGCGGGCGACGTCAGCCTGAGCCGGGTCGGCCCCGGCTGGGCCGGCAACTCGGTCAATGCCGTGGTGTTTCGCAAGAACGCGCTGGTCAGCGACGGCCACTGGCAGTACATCGCCTACTACGATGCCAGCGGCCACGTCGTGCTCGGCAAGCGCCGCCTGGGCGGCCACGCCTGGGTCCTGCAGCGCAGCGCATGGCGCGGCAATGTGCGCGACGCCCACAACGCGATCAGCATCATGCTCGATGGCGCCGGCGTGCTGCACATGGCCTGGAACCACCACGACAACGCGCTGCACTACGCGCGCGGCAATGCGCCGGGCAGTCTCGAACTGGAGGCGGCGGCCATGCTCGGGCGCGACGAAGACGCGGTGTCGTATCCGGAATTCTTCCGCATGTCCGACGGTGGCCTCCTGTTCCTGTACCGCGACGGCGGCTCGGGGCGCGGCAACCTGGTCGCCAACCGCTACCATCCGGACAGCGGCTGGCGCCGGGTGGCGGACCAGTTGATCAGCGGCGAAGGCCAGCGCAACGCCTACTGGCAGGCCGGGGTGGACGCGCGCGGCGTGGTCCACCTGTCCTGGGTCTGGCGCGCATCGCCCGATGTCGCCAGCAACCACGACATGGCCTATGCGCGCTCGCCCGATGGCGGCGCCAGCTGGGAAGACAGCAATGGCCGGCCGTACGTCCTGCCGATCAGCGCCGCCAGCGCCGAATACGCGGCGCGCATCCCGCCCGGCAGCGAGTTGATCAACCAGACCTCGATGGACTTCGACGCCCAGGACCGGCCGTATATCGCCAGCTACTGGCGCATGGCCGGCAGCGCCGTGCCCCAGTACCGGGTGCTGTACCGGCGCGCCGACGGCTGGCGCCGGCTCGACCTGGATTTTCGCAAGACCGCGTTCTCGCTGAGCGGCATGGGCACCAAGGCGATCCCGATCGCGCGTCCGCAACTGCTGCTCGAGCGCCACGGCGCGACCGCGTCCGGCATTCTGGTGTTCCGTGACAGCGAGCGCGGCGACCGGGTCTCGGTGGTGCGCATCGCCGATGTCGATGCCGGCCGCTGGTGGGTAGCTGACCTGGGCCAGGCCGCGGTCGGCGCCTGGGAGCCGAGCTACGATACCGAATTATGGCGCCGCCAGGGCCTGCTGCACCTGTACCTGCAGGCGGTGCGGCAAGTCGATGGCGAAGGACTGGCGGACGCGCCGCCATCGACCGTGCAGGTGCTCCAATGGCAGCCGCGCAAATGACAATTTCAATCAAGTGGATCACACGATGACGAGACGACTTTGCCTGAAACTGATCCTGGCCGCGACGGTCAGCGTTGCCGCCGGCTGCGCCAATACCGGCGCCGATGTCCGTACTCCCGGCCGCGCCGAGGTGGTGGCCGACCTGGTGCGCGCCAACGACTACTGGCAGCGCACGCACGCCCCGCAGCAGTGGGCGTTCTGGGACGTGGCGGCCTACCATACCGGCAATCTGGCCGCCCATGCACTGACCGGCAACCCGGCCTACCAGGCTTACTCGACCGCCTGGGCCGAACATAACCGCTGGCGCGGCGCCGGGTCCGACAACCGCGCCGAGTGGAAATACACCTATGGCGAAACGCCCGAGCATGTGCTGTTCGGCGACTGGCAGACCTGCTTCCAGGTGTACGCCGACCTGTACCAGCTCGACGGCGCCAAGGATCCGCGCCGCATCGCGCGCGCGCGCGAAGTCATGGAATACCAGATGGGCACCCCGAACAGCGATTACTGGTGGTGGGCCGACGGCATCTATATGGTGATGCCGGTGATGACCAAGCTGTACAAGGCCACCGGCGACGCGCGCTACCTGGCCAAGCTCAACGAGTATTTCACCTACGCCGACCGGCTGATGTTCGACCCGGACGCGGGCCTGTACTACCGCGACGCCAAGTACATCTACCCGAAGCACAAGTCGGCCAACGGCGGCAAGGACTTCTGGGCGCGCGGCGACGGCTGGGTGTTCGCGGCCCTGGCCACGACCCTGGCCGAACTGCCGCACGACGACCCGGGCCGCCCGCTGCTGGTCGACCGCTTCCAGCGCATGGCGGCGGCATTGAGGCCGGTACAGCAGGACGGCGGCTACTGGACCCGCAGCCTGCTCGACCCGGGCCATGCGCCGGGCCCCGAAAGCAGCGGCACCGCCTTCTTCACCTATGCCTACGCCTGGGGCATCAACAATGGCGTCCTGGCGCGCGCCGACTACGGGCCGACCGCGCTGCGCGGCTGGCATTTCCTGAGCCGGGTCGCGCTGCAGCGCGACGGCCGCTTCGGCTACGTGCAGCCGATCGGCGAGCGCGCGATACCGGGCCAGGTGGTCGACCAGGAGTCGACCGCGCCATTCGGCGTCGGCGCCTTCCTGCTGGCGGCGACCGAGGTCGCGCGCCTGGTGGACAGCCCGCGCGCGGCGCCATGAGCGCCCCACTGCCACGGCGGCGCCTGCTGCAAGGGGCGGCGGCCGCCTCGACGCTGGCGCTGCTGGCGCCGGCCCAGGCCCAGGAGCAGGCCGAGGCCCGGTTTGCGATCGGACGCGATGACTTCCTGCTCGACGGCGAACCGTTCCAGATCCGCTGCGGCGAGATGCATTTCTCGCGCGTGCCGCGCGAGTACTGGGTTCATCGCCTGCGGACCATCAAGGCAATGGGCCTGAACACGGTGTGCGCCTACCTGTTCTGGAACTACCACGAATGGCGCGAAGGACGCTTCGACTGGGACGGCCAGCGCGACGCCGCCGCATTCTGCCGCCTGGCGCAGCAGGAGGGACTGTGGGTGATCCTGCGCCCCGGTCCGTATGCCTGCGCCGAATGGGAAATGGGCGGCTTGCCGTGGTGGCTGCTCAAGCAGCCGGGTAACGCCTTCCTGCGCACCGCCGGCAGCGCCTTCGTGGCGCCGGCGCGGCGCTGGCTGCGCGAGGTCGGGCGCGTGCTCGGCCCGCTGCAGGTGACCCAGGGCGGTCCGATCCTGATGGTGCAGGTCGAGAACGAGTACGGCTTCTATGGCGACGACCGCGACTACATGCGCGCCATGCGCCAGGCCTTGCTCGACGCCGGCTTCGCGGTGCCGCTATTCCAGTGCAACCCGACCAATGCGGTGGCCCGGACCCATATCCCGGAACTGTATTCGGTGGCCAATTTCGGCAGCAACCCCGAGGCCGGCTTCAAGGCGCTGGCCGAGGTGCAGCAGGGACCGCTGATGTGCGGCGAATACTACTCAGGCTGGTTCGACACCTGGGGCGCACCGCACCGCCGCGGCCCGGTCGACAACGCGGTGGCCGACATCGGCGCCATGCTGGCGGCCAACGGCTCGTTCAGCCTGTACATGGCGCACGGCGGCACCACCTTCGGCCTGTGGGGCGGCTGCGATCGCCCGTTCCGGCCCGACACCACCAGCTACGACTACGACGCCCCGATCAGCGAGGCGGGCTGGATCGGCGCCAAGTTCAAGGCCTACCGCAAGGCCATGACGCCATTCCTGGCGCCCGGCGAAACCTTGCCGGAGCCGCCGCCGCCGATGCCGGTGATGACCATCCCCGCCTTCGCCCTGAACCAGAGCGCGCCGCTGGCGGCCAGCCTGCCGGCGCGCGTGATCAGGGACCTGTCGCCGCGCCCGATCGAAGAATACGACATCAGCCGCGGCATCGTGGTCTACCGCGCCACCCTGCCCGCCGGGCCGGCCGGCAGCCTGGCGGCGGCCAGGGTGCGCGACCTGGCCTGGGTGCGGCTCGACGGCAAGCCGGTGGGCACGATGGACACCCGCCACCGCCGCTACCAGGTCGACCTGCCCGCGCGCAGGAAGCCCGCCATCATCGAGATCGTGCTGTACACGATCGCGCGCGTAAACTTCGGGGTCGAGATCCATGACCGCAAGGGCGTGCATGGCCCGGTCACCTTCACCCCGGCCGGCGGCCAGCCGCAGGCGGTCGAGCAGTGGGAAATCCGCGCCATCGATTTCGATGCCGACGCCGCGCTGCCGGCTCTAGCGTTCCGGCGCGGCCGCAGCAAACAGGCCGCGTTCTGGCGCGGCGGCTTCGACGCCGCGCGCAGCGCCGACACCTTCCTCGACATGTCCGGCTGGGGCCAGGGCATCGTCTGGATCAATGGCCGCTGCCTGGGCCGCTACTGGAGCATCGGGCCGACCCAGACCATGTACCTGCCGGGGCCATGGATCCGGCGCGGCCGCAACCAGGTGGTGGTGCTCGACCTGACCGGCCCGCGCGAGGCGCGCATCGCCGGCCTGGCCACGCCGATCCTGGACCAGCTGCGCCGCGAGCGCGACCTGGCGCGCGCGCCGAGCCGGGTCAGGCCGCAACTGGGCGGCGTCGCGCCGGTCCACGAAGGCGCGTTCGCGCCCGGCTCGGGCACCCAGGACGTGCGCTTCGCGGCGCCGCTGCGGGCGCGCCAGTTCTGCCTGGAGACCCTGGACGCCTTCGACGGCAAGCCGTATGCGGCGCTGGCCGAGCTGGCGCTGCTGGACCGCGACGGCAAGACGCTCGACCAGTCCAACTGGACCATCGCCTGGGTCGACAGCGAAGAGGCGCAGCGCGAAGACGGCGGCGCCCTCAATGCGATCAATGGCCAGAACAGCGACTACTGGCATACGGCCTACAGCGGCCCGGGCGCCGGCAGCCCGCATCCACACCGCCTGGTGCTCGATCTGGGCCACGAAGTCGAGGTGGCCGGCCTGCGCTACGTGCCGCGCCAGGGCAAGGACGACGTGACCGGCCGCATCCGCCGCTACCGCGCGTATGCGGGCGCGCGCCTGGCGGGCGAACCATAAACAACCACAAGGAGACGCAATGCAACGACGGGATTTCATCGGTAGTCTGGTGGCGGGCGCTTCGGTCGCCGGCTGGTCCACTTCCAGCGCGGCGGCGGCGCCGTCGGCGGCGGCCGGCAACGACCGCGCCTGGATGGCCGGCCTGCTGCAGAAAATGGCCGACCCGGTGCTGTCGAACATGGCGCGCGGCGAGCTGCGCAAGAATTTCGCGCTCGAGGTCAGCCCGACCTGGGACAAGCGCGACACCCGGGTCGCCTACCTGGAATGCTTCGGGCGCCTGATCGCCGGCATGGCGCCCTGGCTGGCCTTGCCCGACGACGCGACGAGCGAAGGCAAGGTCCGCGCGCGCCTGCGCCAGCAGGCCTTGCAAAGCTACGTGCATGCGGTCGATCCGGACAGCCCCGACTACCTGGCCTGGCGCGGGCATGGCCAGGCGCTGGTCGATTCGGCCTACTTCACCAATGCGCTGATGCGCGCGCCAAAGGCCTTGTGGGAGCCGCTCGACGCCACCACCAAGAAACGCATCGTGGCCGAGATCAAGGGCTTGCGGCGGATCGAGCCGCCGTACATCAACTGGCTGCTGTTCGCGGCCATGAACGAAGCCTGGCTGCTGTCGATCGGCGAAGAGTCGGACCCGCTGCGCACCAATATCGCGATCCGCAAGGTCAATGAATGGTATGTGGGCGACGGCTGGATCAAGGATGGCGAATCGTTCCACTTCGACTACTACAGCTCCTTCGTGATGTATCCCATGCTGCTCGAGATCCTCGACGTGCTCGAACGCCACGATGCGCCATTCTGGAACGGCAAGCCGGCCGAGCTGCGCGCCCAGGCGCTTCAGCGCACGCAGCGCTATTGCGAGCACCTGGAGCGCTTCATCTCGCCGCAGGGGACGTTCCCGCCGATCGGCCGCTCGCTGACCTATCGCAGCGCGGCCTTCCAGCCACTGGCATTGCTGGCCTGGCGCAAGCAGCTGCCCAAGAGCCTGCCCGAAGGCCAGGTGCGCGCCGCGCTGCAGGCGGTGCACAAGGCGCTGTGGACCGATCCCGGCAACTTCACCAGGGACGGCTACCTCACCATCGGCTTCGCCGGCCACCAGCCGGAACTGGGCGACTGGTATTCGAACAACGGCAGCATGTACATCGCCTCGGCCAGCTTCCTGGCCCTGGGGCTGCCAGCCGACGACGCCTATTGGACCAGTCCGGCCCAGGACTGGACCCAGAAAAAGGCGTTCGCGGGCCACAAGTTCCCGAAGGACTATCCGGTCAATTATTGAGAACGGCGGCGCGCGGGTCCATCGTTCCAACGGCCGATGGCGTCCTGCTTGACAGCCTGTCAAGCTCGGGGGATAACGTCATTATCCACGTCACCTGGACCTGCCATGACCATCGTCACCGCGGACGACATCGCCTGTGGGCTCAACAACAGGGAATTCGTCCTGTACTACCAGCCCAAGGTGTCCCTGATCAGTAACCGCATCACCGGCGCCGAGGCGCTGGTGCGCTGGCGCCGCCGCGACGGCGAGGTATTGCCGGCATCGATGTTCATCCCCGTGGCCGAGCAGGCGGGCCTGCTGCGCCCCTTGACCCAGCAGCTGTTCCCGCAACTGGTGGGCGACCTGGCCGGAAGCGGCCTGGAACACCGGTTCAGGGTCTCGTTCAATGTGTGTTCGTGCGACCTGGAAGACCGCACCCTGACCACCCTGATCCTCGACGCGGTGGCCAGCGCTCGCCTGCCGCCGGGCGCGCTCGAGCTGGAGATCACCGAGACCCAGGCCATGCAGGCCGCGCCCTGCGTGCTCTACAACGTGCAGGCGCTGACCGAGGCCGGCATCGGGCTGGCGATGGACGACTACGGCATCGGCTACTCCAGCATCGACACGCTCAGCCAGTGGCCATTCACGACCATCAAGCTGGACCAGGGCATCGTCGAGCGCATGCTCGATTCGCCCAAGAACGCGACCATCGTGCGCTCGTCGATCCGGCTCGGGCACGAACTGGGCATGGAGGTGGTGGCCGAGGGTGTCGAGACGGTGGCGCAGCACGATTTCCTGGTGGAGGCCGGCTGCGGCGTGGCCCAGGGCTTCCTGATCAGCCGCGCCCTGCCGCTCGACGCGTTCAAGGCTTTTTGCGCCGCCACCAGCAAGTGCCGCGGCCTGCCGGTCGGCCTGGTGCACATGGCGATCGTCGACCATGTGCAATGGCGGCGCCAGATGGCCAGCTACGCGATCCGGCGCGCCGCCCTGGCGCCGGATGCCCCGCTGCGCCAGTCGGGCGGCCATCCGACCCTGTGCGTGACCAAGTGCGCGCTGGGCCGCTGGTATCTGGGCGAAGGCCGGTATTTCGCCGGCACCACGATGTACCAGGCACTCGATGCGCCGCACCGCAAGCTGCACGAGATCGGCGCCCGCATCGTCGAACGGGTCCGCGCCGGCGCCGGCCAGGCCGAGATCGCGGCCTTGATGCGCGAACTCAAGGGTGTATCGCTGATCCTGATCGGGCTGCTCGAGGATATCGAGGACGCGGGTTTCGAGACGCTGTTCGCACCACCCGCGACGCCTGCCAGCAGGTCGCGCGCCGCAGCCGCGAGCTAGTGGCCTGGCAACGCCAAAAAAAAACGCCCGGACCGGCAGGCAGTTGCCGGTGCGGGCGCAAGGAGATGAGCTCGATTACCGGTAGCGGATGGTCCAGCTCACGACCAGCGGTTCGCGCAGGCTGAACGCGCCACTGGTGCAGCTGACCACCGTGTTCATCTGGCCATAGGGCGCCTGCCAGGCCTGGTCGCCGCCGGCCGGCCTGGCCGTGCACGCCGCCAGCCCGCCGACCTCGAAAGCCCGTACCGCGCCGTCGCTGAAGCGCACCTTGCTACCGTCGACCGTGGCGCCGCTCGAGAACGCGCCGAACTCCAGGGTCAACCCGCTCACATCGAGCGGCGCGGCCGGGATATAGCGGTCGGTGCGCGTGATGGCGCCCGGCTGCAGCGTGTAGGCCGTCTCGACCCGGATGCGCGGATCGGCGACCGGGAGGTTCTTGCCGAGCCGGGTCAAGGCATCCTGGCGATAGCTGACCACGTGCCCGCCGCCCTGCTCCCGGGCCTGGATATCCTTTAAAAAGGCGGTGGCGATCAATTCGCTGCCGTCGGCCAGGGTAAACCTGGGCATGAGCTGCGCGTGGGCCGGGCCGCTGTCGGCCACGCCCGAGACGACGCCATGCGCGAACGGTAGCGGATAGTAGGGACTGTTCGCGTGCTGGCCCTGGCCGCCATTGATCAACGACAGGCTGAACACATGCCCCTGGTCGCGCCAGATCGCCAGTGCGCGGTCATGTTCGCCGCGCGCGAAGCGCGTCAGGCTGAATTTGGGCCGGCTGCGCTCGAGCCACGCGGCCAGGTCCTGGCGCGGCGCCACGTCCTTCATGCCGGCCCGGTTCCACATCTCGTTGGTGGCGATCAGCTGGTGCAGCAGCGAGAAATTCTCGCCCAGGATGCGGTGCTTGCCGCGGTAGGCATCGGTGCGCCGGCCGTCGTTCCACATATCGACCGAGCGCATCTCGTCCCGGTACCAGAAATTCATGTAGCGTTCGGCGATGCGCGCCGAGTAGGCATAGGCATATTCCTTCTCTTGCGGCGTGAGCACCTCGAGATAGGCGGCGGTCGACAGGATTTCCAGCATCGCGGTTTCGCCATACGGCCCCAGGCTGCGGCCCATGGTGAAACCGGTGCCGTCGGCGCGCGCGCTGTCGAGGGCCACGGCGGCCGACTTGCGCAGCAGCGCCTTCAGCTCGGGCGTGACTTCCAGTCCGGTCTCGATGAAGCGCTCGCAGATCTCGGCGCTGAGCAGGATGCTGTAGCGGTCGAAGCGGCCCTGGCCGTCGGTCTCGTCGCTGAAACCGTATTCTCCGGAGTACCTGGCATAGTGCTCGAGCATGCGCTCGAGCAGCACTTCGCTGCCGGCGGCGTCTTCCCATCCCATCAGCATGCGCAGGCGGGCGATGCTGAAGGCGACGCCGTAGTAATTGGTCGGCAGGTCGATCAGTTCGTAGCCCGGCACGCGCACGAAGCTGCGCCAGTCCAGCTGCTTGCGCAGGCGCTCGAGGGTGGCGGGCCGCACCGCGCGCTCGAGCAGGCCGGCCTTCTTGAGGCGATGCAGGGCGCCGATGTAGTAGTAGATGCCCCAGGACTCGTTGTTCATGCCGATCGTCAGGTCGGCCAGGTCGGCGTAGTCACGCAGCATGCCGGGCAGGCGCGGATCGTTGGCTGGCAGGTGCACCAGCAGGTCGGCCAGGCCGGTGGCGATCTTCCCGGGCAAGAACTTGTCCTTGCTGTTGAGGGCCTTCTCGCCGTCCATCACGATGTTTTCGCGCTCCTTCACCAGTTTCTGGATCAGGTATTCGAGCTGCGGGTAGGCTTGCTCGACGCTGCGCTGCAGCGGTGGCGTGGCCGCCGCCGCCGTCGCGGCGTGAACGGGAATGGCCAGCAGGGATGCCGCCGCCAGCAGGGAAAATGCGTGACGCATGCGAAGTCTCCGATAGGATTAACGATATAGTTAAACGTTTTCCAAAGAATATGGCAAGGCTACCGGAAAGTAAAGCGGAAATGCGGGTCGCGGCTGGGCTCAGCGCGCCTGGGTCGAGGCGCGCAGCACCAGTTGCGGCGCGACCTTGGTCAGTTTTTCGACCTGCTCGCCGCGGATCACGGCCAGCAGCTTGGTCATCGCGGTCGCGCCCATGCGTTCGCTCTGCAGGTCGACCGTGGTCAGCGCCGGCGACACGTACTTGCCATAGGCGATATTGTCGAAGCCGACCACCGACAGGTCGCGCGGGATCGACAGGCCGAGATTCTCGCATTCCTTCATGAAGCCCAGCGCCATCAGGTCGTTGTAGCAGATCACCGCGTCGGGCCGCCGGGGACCGAGCACCACGCTCGAACACAGGCGCTCACCCTCCACCATCGATGGATTCTCGCCATCGTGCACGGTCAGTTCGATGCCGGCCGCATCCAGGCATTCGCGGATGCCGCCCAGGCGTTCCTCGTCGCGGCGCGAGCGCGAAAAGCCGAGGTAGGCCACGCGCTGGTGGCCCAGCATGCGCAGGTGCTGGGCCAGCATGAAGGCGCCGCCGTGGTCGTCGCTGGCCACCGTCGGAATCGGCAACTCGTTCAAGGAACCGAAGAACACCAGCGGCTTGTCGATGCCGGCCATCCAGCCCATCTCGTGCTCGCGCATGCGCGAGAACACGATCATGCCGTCCACGCGCCGGCTCAGGTCTTCCAGCGTGCGCCGCTCGCGGCTCGGGGTTTCCTCGGTATCGACCAGCAGTACCGAATACTCGTGCTCGTGCGCGACCCGGTTGGCGCCCTTGAGGATGCTGCTGAAATGGGGGTTGTTAATGTCCAGCACCGACAGTCCGATGGTGTTGGTGCGCCCGGTGATCATCGACTTGGCCAGCGGGTTGGACCGGTAACCGAGGGCTTCGATGGCCTCGTCGAGGGCTGCCTCGACCTTGGGCGAAAAGCGCTGCGCACCGTTGATGTACTTGGAAACCGTGGCGGTGGATACCTTGGCGGCGGCGGCGACGTCGCGGATGGTCGGTGCGGTGCTCTTCATGATCGGGTAATCGTTATTTGACCGGTCATCTTAGCATGCGCCCAGGCGGGGCCTGGACCGCTTCTCATTACCCCTCCATGACGGCATTGACGCTCCGTGCTATCGGAGGTAACCTAGTTAAACGTTTAACATACCCTGGAGTCCATTCATGAACCAAGCCACCCCGCGCAAGCCCTTCAAACGCCTGTTGCTGACCGGCGCCGGAGGCGGTCTCGGCACGATGCTGCGCGAACGCATCCAGCCCTGGGCCGAGGTGGTGCGCCTGTCCGACGTGCGCGACATCCCCGCCGCCGGCGCCGGCGAGGAAGTGGTGCGCTGCGACCTGGCCGACCGCGACGCCGTGCTGCGGCTGCTCGAGGGCGTGGACGCGGTGCTGCACTTCGGCGGCGTGTCGGTCGAAGAAGAAGTCGACCGGATCGTGCAGGCCAATATCGTCGGCCTGCACCACCTGTACGAGGCGGTGCACAAGCAAGGCATCAGGCGCGTGATCTACGCCAGTTCCAGCCACGTGGTCGGCTTCTACCCCACCACCGAACGCGTGGATGCAAGCATGCCGCTGCGCCCGGACTGCATCTACGGCGTCTCCAAGTGCTTCGGCGAAGCGCTGTCGCGCTACTACTACGACCGCTTCGGCATCGAGACCGTGTGCCTGCGCATCGGCTCGTCCTTCCCCGAGCCGCGCAATGCGCGCATGATGACGACCTTCCTGGCCCATGACGACCTGGTCGAACTGGTGCGCTGCGCGCTGTTCACGCCGCGCGTCGGCCACACGATCACCTTCGGCGTCTCGGACAACAAGGTCAGCTGGTGGGACAACCGCCACGCCGCCCACCTGGGCTACCAGCCGCGGCACAGCTCGAGCAGCTTCGCCGATCGCTTCCCGCAGGACGGCAACTGGCCGCCGGCCGACGAGATCGGCGCCACCTACCAGGGCGGCCCGTTCGTTCTGGCCGGCCCGATCTACAAGGACTGACCATCCATCGTCATGGCCGTCGCGCGGCGCGCGGCGGTCAAAAAGAATGCGGCGCCTTCCAACCGGAAGGCGCCGCATTCTTTTCTGCTGCCGCGATCAGAACTTGACGTCGAGCTTCACGCTGAAGTAACGGAACACGTCGCGCGGCGGCACCCAGCTGTTGACCGTGATCGCCGGCGACGTCGAGGTCGGGCCGGCGCGGAAGCTCGGACCGCTGGCATTCGCGTTCGGGATGTAGAAGCGGTCGAACAGGTTCTTGATCTGGAAGCTCAGGCGGTAACGGTCCTGGTTGTCGCGGATGCCGAAGCCCAGGTCGGCGATCGTGTAGCTGTCGTTGACCGAACGTGGATCGTTGTTGATATTGGTCTGGTAGTCGCTCTGGTAGCGCACATTGCCGTTGATGAAGGCGCCGAACGGCAGCGACGGGAAGCGGATGTCGTAGTTGCTGCCGATATTGACCTTGACCTTGGGCGTGCCCGGGAAGATGCCGCCCGACAGATCCTGCACGCCGGTGGTGGCGCCGGGACGGATCGCGAAGCAGTCGCGGTTCCAGCCGCCGAGCGAACCGCCCTCGCCCGCGCCGGTGCCCGGGATCACGGGATTGGTGTTGTCCGTGTAGCAGGGACCGTTCTTCCAGTCCTCGATGGTCGGCCGGGTATAGGCCAGCGAGGCATTCACCGACCAGTTCGACGCCAGCAGCATATTGGCGTCGAGCTCGAAGCCGCGGGTGCGGATCTTCGGAATCGAATTGAGCTGGGTATAGATGGTCGGATCGTCCGGCAGCACGAACGAGGTGTTCTGCTGGTAGTGCTTGAAGTCGGTGTGATACACCGTGGCCGCGATCGACAGCCGGTTGTTGAGCAGGTTGGCCTTGGCGCCCAGTTCATAGGTGCGGCTGGTCTCGGGGTCGACCGGGAACGCGGCCGAGGCCTGCAGGCCGCTGGTCATGTCATACGCCTTGCCCTTGTGGCCGGTGGCGGTCATGGCGTACACCATCCACTCGCGCGTGAGCTGCTTCTGGATACTGAGCTTGCCGGTGGTGGCCCAATCCTGGTTGCCGCTGCTCGAGAACACGTCCTTGCCCACCGGGCCGGGCACGAAGGTCGAGCGGTCCAGCTGGTCGGTATAGAAGTTGCGCTGGTAATTGAAGCCCGATTCTTCCAGGTTGCGGCGCACCCCCGCCACCAGGGTCCAGGTCGGGGCGAAATCCCAGCTCGCCTGGCCGAACACCGCCTTGTTCACATTGTAGATGTCGGTGTAGTAGTTGGTCGGGCTCGATGGCGAGTTGGCGGCGCACACCGCCGGCGCCACGCAGAAGCCGCGAATGAAATGGCGCTCGATCTCGTTACGCGCCCACCACAGGCCGGCCACGTAGCGCAGGTTGCCGGCGTCGGGCGAGACCAGGCGCAGTTCCTGGGTCCTGGACGTGATGTCGTAGCTGCCGAACTGCAGGTTCCCGACCGAGAACTGGGTCTGACCAGGACGCGCGATGGTCGGCACGTCGGTGAAGTCCTGGTCGCGCGAGTCGTTGGCCTTGTAGCGCTGGTAGGACGAGATCGACATCAGGGTCGCATCGTTGGGCAGCGTGTACGACAGCTTCAGGCCGGCGCCATGGGTGCGCGACGCGATCCCGGTCGGGGCGTCGCGCCGCACGTAGCGGTTGTTGGGATTGGTCGGATCGATGCCGGCCAGGACCAGCGACGCCGGCAATTGCGGGTTGCCGTTCATGTAGGCGGTCGAGATGTCGACCGGGATCCGTTCCAGGTTGCCGGCGGCGGCCGAACCGGTGGTGCGATAGAAGCCGTTCACCGCCGTCACGCCGCGCGTGTTTTCCTGCTCGTTATACTGCGGCATGAAGTCGATGTCGAGATTCCTGACCGGGGTCCAGGAGAACTTGGCCATCATGGTCTTGCCCGACGAACCGTTGACCTTCTCGCCGTTGGTCAGGTTGGTGAAGTTACCCGGCATATCGCTCTTGTTGACCGCGATGCGCATGCCGAAGGTATCGGTCATGCGGCCGCCCACCGAGGCGGCCAGGCGCCATTCCTTGTCGTCGGTGTAGTAGGCGCTGCCGCGGTAGGTGACCGGCCCCGAGATCGGCTTGGTCACGATATTGATCGCGCCGGCCACCGCCGACTTGCCGAACAGGGTGCTTTGCGGGCCCTTGAGCACTTCGACCCGCGCCACGTCGGCCAGGTCGCGGAAAGCCTGGAACTGGACCGCGATCGGGATGTCGTCGAGGATCAACGAGACGTCCGACTCCACGCCGATGCCCACCGAGACGGTGCCGATGCCGCGCATGAACAGCGCATTGTTGGCGGCGGTGGTGCCCGAAGCCTGGGTCAGCGAGGGCGTCAGCGCCACGATGTCCTCGATTTCGCGCACGTTGTTGCGCTGCAGTTCGGCCTCCGAGATGACCGAGATCGCCATCGGCACGCTCTCGAGTTTTTCGACCCGCTTGTTGGCGGTGACGACCACCGACTGCAGTTGGTTCGCATTCTGCTGCCCTGCGTCGAGCTCCTGGGCGTGCACGGGCAAGGCCCATTGCGCGACGGCGAGCGCCACCACGGCGGCCAGCGGCTTGGCCACGATGTTGAAACCTTCGATTGTGTTCTTGTCCAACTTGGTCTCCTCCGATGTGCAAAAAAGTGGCCAGGCCGGGTAGCGACGTGCCGTCGATCCCGTGCTCGGGCCGGATGCCTCAGCTTCCCGCCTGCGTGCGCTTCAAGCGCAGCAATGCTTCGAGAAAGTAGTAGTCCGCGTAGTTGAGCGGCACGTCGATTTCCTTCCCGGCCGGCTTGTGGCCGGTCGCGTGCTTGAGCAGGAAGCCGCCGTTGTCGTTACCACCTTCGCCACCGCTTGCCAGGTAGGCCGGTGAAGCCAGGCTGCGCAGCTGCGCTTCGGCGAAGGCGCGATACGCGCGCCCCTGCTCGGCGGTCGACAACGATGCCAGTTCCAGCAGGCTCGAAGCGACGATGGCCGCCGCCGAGCTGTCGCGCGGCGCGTTCGGGATGGCCGGATCGTCGAAGTCCCAGTACGGCACCTTGTCGGCCGGCAGGCGCGGATGGCGCATGAAGAAGGCGGCGATCTTGTGCGCCTGCTGCAGGTAATCCTGTTTCCTGGTTTCGCGGTACATCATGGTGTAGCCGTACAGCGCCCAGGCCTGGCCGCGCGCCCACGACGAGGCGTCGGCATTGCCCTGCACCGTCACCCGGCTCCTGATGTGGCCCGTGTGCGGATCGTAGTCGACCAGGTGGTAGCTCGAGCCGTCCGGGCGGAAGTGGTTGCGCAGCGTGGTGTCGGCATGCGTGACCGCAATGTCGCGGTAGCGCGGCTCGACGGCGCTGCGCGCGGCCCAGGTCAGCAGCTCCAGGTTCATCAGGTTGTCGACGATGACGGGGAAGGCCCAGCTGCTGTTCTTCCACAGGTCCCAGGACTGGATGCTGCCGACTTTCGGATTGAAGCGGGTGACCAGGGTGGTGGCGCCGGCCAGCAGCGCGTCGCGGTAGGCCGGATCGCCCGTCAGGCGGTAGCCGTTGCCGTAGCCGGCGCCCAGCATGAAGCCGAGGTCGTGCTGGCTCTTGTCGAACTTGGCCGGCGCGGTGCGCGTCGTGTAGTCGGCGGCGGCGAGGCGCCACCTGGCCTCGCCGGTGTGCTCGTACAGGTACCATAGCGAGCCGGGAAAGAAGCCGGCGGTCCAGTCGCCCGGGCCGACCATGACCACCTCGCCCTTGTCGGTCGTGCGCGGAAAGCCCGGTTTGCGCTGCACCTTGTCCAGCAGGCCGCCGTATTGCGCGGCGGCGGTATCGAAGCTGCGCTGGACCAGTTGTGAAACGGTTTCCTGGGCCATGGCGCCAGTGGCGGCGGTGCTGGCAGTGGCGGCCAGCGCCAGCGCGGCAACCAGGCGCGCGGCGGCCGTCCCCAGGGATGGGTAGCCTGTCATTCTCTGTCTCCTGTTATTTTTTTGCTTGAGTAAATCCTAGTCACAAGCGAAAACAAAGTCAACAGATTTAGGAAAACGATTAACTAGCCGGTTTTACCTGTCGTTTTGCGTGACCGCCCTTGCAGGCAACCGTTTATCTTGCTGCCGGGAGAGGATTTCGCGGGCTGAGAGAAAACGTTTTTGCTGAGTTTTGCGGCGCGGGCAGTCAATTGCGCGCTGGCGCGGCCTGGTCCTTCTCGCCCACCGGCTCGGCCGGCGCCGCTTCCGGTTCCGGTGGGGGCTGCAAGGCGCCCAGTTGCTCCATCAGCTGGGCGAAGCGCTGCTGGCCCGGCTGCAGGCGGTCGACGTGCTCGAGCACCGCGCGCGCTTCGAGTTCGAGTTCGAGCTCATGGCCGCGCTGCTGCATGTGCGAGATCAGGATCTGCACTGCGTTGAACAGCACCCGGACGTTGTCCGGCAGGCGCTCGCGCGCCTTGCGCATCCATTTGACGGCGTCGGGCAGCTTGCCGGTCTTCCACAGCACCACGCCCTGGTTCATCAGGTCCACCGCTTCCTTGCGCGCGGTGCGGATGATGAGCGCGCCTTCGTCCGCCAGGCGCGCGCGGTCGAAGATCTTCTGCACCTCGTCCTGCAGCAGGGTGTTGTCGTGGTTATTGCGGATCACGTAGGCCAGCACCTCGCCCGGCGTGCCCTTGACGCCCACCGCGAACAGCAGGGTCGCCATCTCGATGCAGATCGCGGTGCCGGGCCGCCCGGGGTCGGCCTGCAGCATCGCGTCGAGTTCATCGCCGGCCCGGCGCGCGTTCAGGTAGTCGCCGCTCTCGTGGTAGACATGGCCCTCGGTGATCTTCGCACGCAGCACCATGTGTTCGTGCTCGCTGCCGAACTCGCGCTGGGCCAGCAGCAGCAGTTGCAGCGCATCCTTGGTATTGCCCTTCAGGCCGCACACCCGCGCCAGGCCGAGATAGTCCTCCGGCCCCTTGCGGATCGAGTACTCGCCGATCACCAGGCATTTGCGGAAGGCCTTTTCGGCCATCGGCACGTTGCCCAGGCGCAGAGCGGCCTGGCCCAGGTGGCGCTGGCGCGGCACCGAATTGGGCGACATCCTGGCCGCGCGTTCGAGCACCGCGGCCGCCTCCTCGTGCTGGCCCATGCCCTGGTAGGCGCGCGCCAGCTGGTCGTAGGCGTCGATGTAGTGGCGGTTCTCGGCGATCACGGTCTGGAACATCTGGCGCGCCTGCTCGAAGTCGCCGTCGGCCATGCGGATCTTGCCCAGGCCCGCGCGCGCCCAGTGGTATTCGCGCTGGGCCAGCACTCTTTCGTACACTTCGCGCGCCCGCGCCGGCTGGCCGCTGCGCTCGAGCATGCGCGCCTTCATCCGCAGCAGTTCGATCTCGTGCACCCGGTTGGCGGCGATCTGGTCGTCGCACAGGCGCGCCGCGCGCAGGTAATCCTTCTCGATGAAGGCCTGGTCGATCAGGCGGAAGATCTGCTTGCGGCGCCACACGCGGTTCAGGCGCGTGAGCAGCACGCCCTCGGTGATCGGCTTGACCAGGTAGGCGTCCGGCTGGTGCTCGGCCGCGCCCATCACCGACTCCACGCTCTTCTCGGCCGACACCATCACGAACACCGACGACGGCGTCAGGAGCTGGCGTATGCGCGCTTCTTCGAGCACCTGCTGGCCATTCTTGCCCTCGCCCAGGTTGTAGTCGCACAGCACCACGTCGTAGCGCAGCTTGGCCAACAGGCCCATGGCCTCGCCGCCGCTGGACGCCTGGTCGATATTGCGCGCCCCCAGGCTGCGCAGGCTTTCGCGCAGCAACTGGCGGATCCCCACGAAGTCGTCGACGATCAGGTACTGCTTGCCGGCCCAGTCGATCTCTTCGAGCACCTTGGGCCTGGCCACCAGCGGCGCGGCCATGGCATCCGGCGTGGCATCCGGCCTGGGTTGGGCGGCAGGCGTGTTCATGGCAGGGTCAGGATGAAGCAGCCACCACCGAGCGCGCCGCCGTTCTCGAGCCGCACCGCGCCGCAGCGGTCGCGGTGGCGGTGCATGCGCGCCACCTCGCCCGAGAAGTACAGGCCGAGGCCAGCGCTATTGGTGAGGAAGTTGACGCCGCTGGCATCGCTCGCTGGCGTGCCGGCCGCCAGCAGCGCGGGCGGAAAGCCCGCGCCATTGTCCTCGACCCGGATCTCGAGTTCGCCATCGCGCGAGCGCGCCGCCAGCCGGATGCGGTCGCGCGTGTAGTGCAGCGCGTTGTTGACGGCGTGCGACACCACGCCCACGATCAGGTCTTCGTCGACATGGGCGATCAGCTCCGGGTCGATATCGAGTTCCAGGACCACGCCGCGCGACTCGATCAGCACCCGCTCGAGGGCCACCACCTGTTCGATCAGCTGGCCGACCTCGAGCGGCTGGACATCGAACGGGTAGCCCGGCTTGCCGACCTGCTTGTACAGCGCCAGCAGCTGCATCAGGTTGTCGTTCAGGCGCCGTGTCTGGTACAGCATCTGCGCCATCTGCCCGTAGGCCTTCTCGGTCTCGGGCGAGGCGCCGTCGAGCAGGCGCTCGAGCGTGCCGGACAAGACGCTGATCGAATTCTTCATGTCGTGCGCGGTCGAGGCCAGGAACAGGAACAATTCAGGCGAGTGTGGTGAGTCTTCCATCCGGAAAGGCCCCTTCGGCCAGAAAAGTTGCTACCAATAAATTATACCCGCAGGCATGCCGCAGTTCGGCGCCGCGGCCCTGTTCCGTGCACAGATTTGCGGCAACGCAACGGTTAGAGGCCGCTATCCCCGATGTTCGGCCGGATGGCGGCTGTTGCGGCGTGCGCGCAGCACGAAGCGGGCCGGATCGAGCGCATCGACCAGGGCCATCTCGAGCGGCAGCGGCTCGCCTTCGAGCTGGGCGGCCAGCAATTCAGCCGCCAACGGCGCCCAGATCAGGCCGCGCGAGGCATAGCCCAGCAAGCCATACAGGCCGGGATGGCGCGCCACGTCGCGCAGGCGCTCGGTGGCGCCGGCCGCGGCGAAGTCCGGCAAGCCGCCCACCAGCGGCAGGCGGTCCGGCGCCACGCAGCGAAAGCCCACCCGGCCCGCCAGCGGCGCTCCCGCGGCGACCATGGGATCGGACACCAGGCCGCGCAGGCGCGCCAGGTTTTCTTCCTGGCTGGCGCTGCGCAGCCGGGGATCGTCGTCCAGGTCATAGGTCGCGCCGGCGCAGGTGACGCCATGCGCCGAGGGCGTCAGGTAGGCTTCGCGGCACAGCACCAGCGGCAGTTGCGGGGCGTGTTCCGGCGCCAGGTGCGTCACCTGGCCGCGCAGCGCCTGCAGCGGCAGCTCACGGGTGTGCGCCATATGGCGCGCGCCGGCGCCGCTGGCCAGGATCGCGGTCGGGGCCTGGCCCAGGACGCCGCCCT
Organism: Massilia puerhi; assembly: GCF_009861485.1. Classification (NCBI taxonomy): domain Bacteria; kingdom Pseudomonadati; phylum Pseudomonadota; class Betaproteobacteria; order Burkholderiales; family Oxalobacteraceae; genus Massilia; species Massilia puerhi. The sequence continues at coordinate 212,116 of NZ_WOFW01000001.1, forward strand.
CCGGGCCGCGCGCCAGCCATTCGTCGCCGCTGCGCTCGAAGCGCACGTCGCCGGCGCCGAAGCGCCGCGTCAGGCGCGCGCCGCAAGAAGCGAGCAGCGCCTCGCATACGCCGCCCGGGCGCGCCCAGCCGCCTTGCGGGAACAGCCAGCCACCCTCCGGCGCCGGCAGTCCGAGCAGGGCTTGGGCATCGGGCGGTTCAAGCCAGCGCGCGTAGTCGGGCGACAGCCTGCCCTCGTGCGCGATCGCGCGCGAGGCGGCCGCGTGCCGGGCGTCGCGCGACAGTTGCAGCACGCCGCATTGGGCGCCATCGAAAGCGCGGCCGACGCCCCCCAGTTGTTCCCACAGGCGCAGCGCGTACAGATAGGCGGCGCGCGTCAGGCGGGTCGGAATATTGTCGTCGCGCGAGAGCAGCGGCATGAAGATGCCGGCCAGGTTGCCCGAGGCTTCCAGCGCCACCTGCGGATGGCGCTCGACCAGCGTGACCTGCCAGCCGCGCGCGCACAGGCGGGCGGCGGCGGCGCATCCGGCCAGGCCGGCGCCCAGCACCAGCGCGCGCCGGTCAGGTTCAGGCGCCGACGCCAGGCGCGGCTTGCGGGTCGAGAACAGGGCGCTATCTCTATCGAAGGCAAAGCCTTGCGCCGTGAGGGCCGCGCGCTGTTCGGCGTCGAGCCCGCGCGATTCCAGCCGCGCCCCCAGCGCCGTCAGGCGCGCCAGTGGCCGCACGAAGGCCGTGCCGCGCGCGCCGTGCAGGTAGATCAGGTCGGGATGGGCGTTCAGCTCGGCCAGCGCAGTGTCCTGCGCAGTGTCCTGCGCAGTGTCCTGTGATGCGGCCAGCAGGTCGAGCGTCAGTCTCGGATCGGGCTGCGGGATGCGGTGAAAGCCCGCCTGCAGGCGGTCGGTGAGCGCCACCACGTGCAGGCGCGCGGGCCGCTGCGGATCGGCGCGCCAGGCCTCGACCAGGGCGGCAAAGCGGCTGCCGTCGCCGTGATCGTTGTCGAACACGGTATAGCGTGCGCGGCCGCGCCAGTGGTCCTGCATGGGCGTGGTCAACTCAGCGCCGGCTGCGGCAATGGCATTCGCGGTCATGGTCGTCCACCATGCCGATGCCCTGCATATAGGCGTAGACGATGGTCGAGCCGACGAACTTGAAGCCGCGCTTGCCCAGGTCTTTCGAAATGCGGTCGGACAGCTCGGTGCGCGCCGGGCGGGCGTGATCGGGCCAGTCGTTGACGATCGGCGTGTTGTCGACGAAGGCCCACAGGTAGGCGTCGAGCGTCAGGCCCTGCGATCGCAGCGCCAGGTAGGCCCTGGCGTTGGTGATCGCGGCCGCCACCTTCAGGCGGTTGCGCACGATGCCGGGGTTGAGCAGCAGTTCGGCCTTCTTGGCGTCGTCGTAGGCGGCGATTTTTTGCGCGTCCCAGCCGTCGAAGGCGGCGCGGTAAGTGTCGCGCTTGTTGAGGATGGTTTCCCACGACAGCCCGGCCTGGGCGCCCTCGAGGTTGAGCATCTCGAACAGGGTGGTCTCGTCGTGGCAGGGCACGCCCCACTCCTTGTCGTGGTAGTCGATATAGCGCGGGTTGGCCATGTTCGCCCACGAGCAGCGCTTGACCGTCATCGCGCGGCGCCCGGTATTGCGCCGCGCAGGCAGGCCAGGACGTCGTCGGTGCGACCGTGGGCCACCAGCTCGGCCGGCGTGCGTCCGTCCAGCGCCTGCTGGGGCGCCTTCATCCAGGCATCGGCGGCATCGTCATTTCCGAGTACCTTGCGCGCCTCGTGCATGACGGCGTAATAGGCCTGCGCCTTGCGCGAATGGCCGTCGAAGCGTGCCTGCAGTGCGGAGAGGGAATCGGGCGAAAGTCGGTCGGGATCGGTCATGGCGTTGGCTCTTTGGTGGAGACCGCATCATACCCCGCCCCGACCGGGCGATCGAGGAACACCGCACCGGCGCTGTCCACGCCGAGCGTGTCGGCCGGGTTGCGCAGCGGGCAGTCGGTGAGCGACAGGCAGCCGCAACCGATACAGGTATCGAGTTCGTCGCGCAGTCGCTGCAGACGCGCGATGCGCTCATCGAGCTCGGCGCGCCAGCCCGCGCCGAGCACGCGCCATTCCCTGGCGCTGATGGTGCGGCCTTCCGGCAACCCGGCCAGGTTTTCGCGGATCGTCTCGAGCGGGATCCCGGTGCGCTGCGCCACCTTGATGATGGCGATATGGCGCAGCACTTCGCGCGCATAGCGGCGCTGGTTGCCGTCGGTGCGCCAGCCCTTGATCAGGCCTTTCGACTCATAGAAGTGGATGGTCGACACCGCCACGCCGCTGCGGCGCGCCACCTCGCCCACGGTGAGGGCCTTCTTGTCGGGATCGATCGTCGTCATTGCGCTTGACCTCAAGTTAAGTTGAGATTTTAAACGCTTTTCGATGCCATCACAACGAAGGCAAAAGTATGAGCAAGCATCGGATCAATGCCCACGCAGCTCCGCATCGATCTTCGAATGCGCCGCCGTATCGCGCATGAACCAGCACACCACCAGCGTGCAGGCGATCACGCCGGTGACATACCAGTAGAAGCCCGACTCCAGGTCGACCGACTTGAACCACAAGCCGACGTACTCGGCCGTGCCGCCGAACACCGACACCGCGAACGCATACGGCACGCCGACGCCGGTGGCGCGGATCGAGGCCGGGAACATCTCGGCCTTGACCAGCGCATTGATCGAGGTATAGCCCGAGACGATGATCCAGGCGCAGGCGATCAGTCCGAACGCTTCCCACGGACCGCTGGCGTTGCGGATGGCGGTCAGCAAAGGCACGGTGAAAATCGTCCCCAGCAGCGCGAAGCCCACCAGCAGCGGACGGCGGCCGATGCGGTCCGACAGCGCGCCGTACAGCGGTTGCAGGCACATGGCGAACAGCAGGGATGCGGCCGAGACGGCGGTGGTTTGCGAGTCGCTCAAGCCCACCGACAGGCGCAGGAACTTCTGCATGTACACGGTGTAGACGTAGAACGCCAGCGTGCCGCCCATGGTCAGGCCGACCACCAGCAGCACTTCCTTCGGATGCTGGGCCAGCTGTCTGAGACCACCCATCGGCCTGGCCTTCTTGCGCGCGCTCTCGAACGACTGGGTTTCGGGCATATCGTGGCGCATCATCAGGGCGATCAGCGCCAGCAGCGCGCCGATCACGAAGGGAATGCGCCAGCCCCAGGCGCGCAGTTGCTCGTCGGTGAGCAGGAAGTGCTGCAGCACCAGCAGCACGACCAGGGCCAGCAACTGGCCGCCGATCAGCGTCACGTACTGGAAGCTGGCGTAGAAGCCACGCCGTTTCGAGTCCGCCATCTCGGACAGGTAGGTGGCGCTGGCGCCGTATTCGCCGCCCAGGCTCAGGCCTTGCAGCAGGCGCGCCAGCAGCAGGATGCAGGGCGACAGGATGCCGGCGGTGGCATAGGTCGGGGCGCAGGCGATCAGGAGCGAGCCGCCGCACATCAGCAGCACCGAAGCCATCAGGGCGACCTTGCGGCCATGGCGGTCGCCCAGGTGGCCGAACAGGATGCCGCCGATCGGACGCACGAAGAAGCCCAGCGCGAAGATGCCCGCGGTCGACATCATCTGGGCGGTCGGGTCCTGGGCCGGGAAGAAGGAACTGGCGAAGTACAGGGCGAACGCCGCGTAGCAGTAGAAGTCGAACCACTCGACCAGGTTGCCGGCCGAGCCGACGAAGATGGCGCGCAGGCGCGAGCCAGAAATGGGTTCGGCGGCCTGCGGCTGTGCGCCGCCGATTGGATTGCTGATGGTTGTCGTCATGCTGTCTCCTCTTCTAGAGATCCCATTGTCGGCACCGATTGGGGCCGGCACATCCGCAATGCTGGCGCGGCGGCCTCCGTAAAAATACGGAGAACCCCGCGCTAGGTCGGCACAACTGCTATCGTTGGCGCTTTTGGCCAAGGGCTTTTCGATGTCATCCTTGTTCAAACGACATCCCTGGCGCACCGTGCTCGCCGTCGCCACGGCGCTGGCGCTGATCTTCGGCGCCGGCTACTGGGCCGAGCAGCGCGAACTGCAGGCCAAGATGGATGCGCTGCAGCAGGCGACGGCGGCGCACGTGCTGGGCCTGCGCGGCCTGGTGGAAAAACACGACTTCTTGCCGCACGCGGCGGCGCGCCACCCCGACGTGCGGCAACTGCTGCTGGCGCCGGATGACGCGGCGCTGCAATCGCGCGTGAATGCCTATTTCGCCGATTTGCAGACGACCACGGGCGCGGCCGCCCTGTTCCTGATCGATCGCGAGGGGGTGACCATCGCCGCCAGCAACTGGAACCTGCCATCGAGCTTTGTCGGCGAATCGTATCGCCAGCGCCCCTATTTCGAGGATGCGGTGGCGGGACGGCGCGGCCTGTTCTTCGGCCTGGGCCTGACCACCGGCCAGTCCGGCCTGTTCATCGCGCAGCCGGTGCGTGCGGGGAACGAGATGATCGGCGTGATGGTCGTCAAGATCAGCCTCGATCCGCTCGAGCAGACCTGGCGTCATGGCGCCAATCCGGTGCTCCTGCGGGACAGCCGCGGCGTCGTGTTCCTGAGCGGGGTGCCCGAATGGCTGTTCCGCGCCGTCAAGCCGGTCTCCGCGGCGGATGCGGCCTGGATCGCGGACCACGGCCAGTACGGCGCGCGCCGCCAGTTCGGCGTCCTGCCCTGGACCATCCGGGTGCGCGACGAGGTGCCCGGGTTTGTCATTCGGACTAGCGGCGGCGGACGGCCGCGCGACTATCTCGCCCTCGATACCCCGCTGCCCGGGCTGGGCTGGACCCTGACCGTCACCGAAGACATGCGCGAGGTGCGCGAGGCGCGGCGCCTGGCGCTGGCCCTGGGCACGCTGGCGGTGGCGCTGCTGCTGCTCGGGGTGCTGTACTGGCGCCTGCGCGAGCGGCGCTATGCCGAACAGCGCTCGGCGCGGCTCGAACTCGAGCACCGGGTCCAGGAGCGCACCCGCGACCTGCAGCAGGCGCACGCGTTCCAGAAGGCGATGGAGGATTCGCTGCTGGTGGGAATGCGCGCGCGCGACCCGCAGGGCAAGATCATCTACGTCAACCCGGCGTTCTGCGCGATGGTCGGCTACTCGTCGGACGAACTGCTCGGCTGCCGGCCGCCCTATCCCTACTGGCACCCCGACGACCTGGATAAGCAGGCGCGCGAAAGCGACGACGCCCTGCAGGGACGGGCCGCGCCGTGCGGCTTCGAGTCGCGCATCCGGCACAAGGACGGGCACGACGTGCTCACCATGGTGTACACCGCGCCCCTGATCGATGGCGATGGCGTGCACCGCGGGTGGATGAGTTCGATCGTCGACATCACCGCGCAAAAGCAGGCCGAGGCGCGCCAGCGCGACCAGGAACTGCGCCTGCAGCGCAGCGCGCGCCTGGCCAGCGCCGGCGAAATGGCGTCGACCCTGGCGCATGAACTGAACCAGCCCTTGATGGCGCTGTCCAATTTCGCGATCGCCGCGCGCGCCCTCGCCGCCCGCGGCGATCCGGCCATGCTGGCCGGGGCGCTGGACGACATCGTCGGCCAATCGCGGCGCGCCAGCGAGATCGTCAAGCGGGTGCGCGCCATGATCAACCCACAGCGCGCCGACTACGCAACCCTCGCCATCGGCGCCGTGATCGACCATGCCGAAGCACTGCTCAAGCCGGAACTGCAACGCGAGGGGGTGGCGCTGCGCCTGATGCTGGAAGACCCCACCGTCAAGGTCCGTGGCGATACGGTCCTGCTCGAGCAGGTGCTGGCCAACCTGATCCATAACGCGGCGCAGGCGATGCAGGGCCAGCCACGGCATCGCCGCGCCATCATGCTGGCCACCCGTCGCGTCGCACAGGGCATACGCATCAGCGTCAGCGACCAGGGGCCGGGGATTGCCGACGACCAGCTCGAACAGATCTTCGCCCCCTTCTTCACCACCAAGCCCGACGGCCTGGGCCTGGGCCTGAACATCTGCCGCACCATCATCGAAGCCCATGGCGGCTCGATGACGGTCGTGAACGACGCCGATGGCGGCGCCACTTTCTCATTCATCCTGCCCATCGTCCCATGAAAGACACTCCGCTCACACTGTATGTCGTCGACGACGACGAAGCCCTGCGCCGCTCGCTGCTGCTCCTGCTGTTCTCGCAAGGACTGGCGGTGCAGCCTTTCGATTCCGGCGAAGCCTTCCTCGATGCGGTCGACCCGAACCAGCCGGGATGCGTGATCCTCGACCTGCGCATGGGCGGCATGAGCGGGCTGGCCGTGTTCGAACGGCTGCGGGCGGCGCACAGTCCACTGGTGACGGTGTTCCTGTCGGGGCATGGCGACATTCCGATGGCCCTCGAGGCGGTGCGTCGCGGCGCCTGGGACTGGGTGGCCAAGCCGGACACCCAGCAGTTGCTCGACAAGCTGCCGGGCGCGATCGCCGAAGCCCGTTCGCGCGGCCAGGCGAGCCGGCTGTGGGACGACCTGACGCCGCGCGAGCGCGAGGTCGCGCGCCTGGTCGGCCTGGGGCAGCCCAACAAGGAGATCGCGCGGGTGCTGGTGCCGCCGTGCGGGCCGCGCTCGGTCGAGACCCACCGCGCCAATATCTTCCACAAGCTCGGGTGCGCCAATGACAATGAGCTGGGACGCTGGCTGGCGGCCTACCCGTGGCTCAGGTGAAGCGCTACCTGCGCGGCCACTGTCCCTCGATCACCCGCGCCAGGGCCTCGACACCCTTGCGGATCGCTTCCGGCTTGACCGCCGAAAATCCCAGCAACAGCCCCGGCGCCACCGCACACTCGGGCGTGGCCGCCGCGTTCGCGTAGTACCCGAGCGGGCGCAGCTCGATGCCGGCCTCGCCGGCGGCCCGCGCGATTGCGGCCTCATTCGGAATGCGTCCCTTCCGATCCGGCCTGAAATGCGTGCACAGGTCGAGCCCGACGTCGGCCGGCCCGCACGCCAGCCGCTCGCCCAGCCGCTCCCCGAGCGACGCCATCAGCGTGGCGCGCCGTTCGGCATACGCGTCGCGCGTGCGCCGGATATGGCGCATGAAATGGCCCTCGGCGATGAAGTCGGCCAGCACCGCCTGCGGCAGCATCGCATGGTGCATGTCGATGACCGCCTTGGCGCGCGCCAGCGGCTCGGCCAGCGCCGGCGGCGCCACCACATAGCCCAGGCGCAGCGCCGGGAACAGCACCTTCGACAGGGTGCCGACGTAGACCACGCAGCCGGCGCGGTCCAGGCTCTGCATCGAGGCCAGCGGCGGGCCGGTGTAGCGGTACTCGCTGTCGTAGTCGTCCTCGATCACCCAGGCGCGCCTGGCGGCGGCCCAGCGCAGCAGTTCCAGCCGGCGCGCCAGGCTCATCGTCGCGCCCAGCGGCAGCTGGTGCGAGGGCGTGGCGAACACCAGGCGCGCATCCGGGTAATGCCTGGCGCCATAGGCCACGTCCATGCCTTCGCGCGTCACCGGCACGGTGCGGATGCGGGCGCCGGCCACCCGCATCGGCGCGCAGGCGCCCTGGTAGCCGGGCGACTCGACCCAGACTTCGTCGCCCGGCGCCAGCAGCAGCTGGGCCAGCAGGTACAGCGCCTGCTGCGAACCCGAAGTGATCACGATCTGCTCTGGCGTGCAGGCCACGCCGCGCGAGGCGCGCAGGTAGGCGCACAGCAGTTCGCGCAGCGGCGCGTAGCCGTTGGCGGGGCCATAGCCGAGGTAGGGGCCGAGGTGGAAACTTGACTTGCGCAAGTGGCGCGCTTCTAGCTTGCGCCACAGGTCGAACGGGAACAGGTCCAGGCCCGGCATGCTGGGACGGAAGGCGCGCAGCGGGCCATCGTAGAGGCGGATGCGGGCCATGGCGGTCGCCAGCGCCGCGCCGCGCTCCGGCAGCGCGCGCAGCAGCCCGGGCGCGGATGACGCCGGCGCCTGGCGCGCCAGCGGCAAGGCTTCGTCGACGAAGGTGCCCTGCCCCACGCCGCCGCGCAGGTAGCCTTCGGCCGTCAACTGGTCATAGGCCGCCAGCACGGTCTGGCGCGATACGCCGAGCAGCCGGCACAGTTCGCGCGTGGCCGGCAGGCGCGCGCCGGGCGCGAGCGCGCCCTGCAGGATGGCGTCCTTCAGGCGCGTATACAGCTGGCGGAACAGCGGCGTGGCGCCGCCGCGCGCGAGCGGCGTGGCGCCGATCAGGTCGTGGACATGCATGGCGGATGAAGACAGATTGGTACGCCCATCTTCCATGGAATTGGCTATTTCGGCAAGCCAAACGGGCGCCTAAAATATGGGTCTCGATCAACCATTCCCGTGAGTCCCGCATGCAACAGTTCGATGCCCGCATCGTATGGCAGCGCGCCGGCCAGGACGTTCAGGGCGGCCGCTACAGCCGCGCCCACGCCTGGCATTTCGATGGCGGCCTGAGTATCCCGGCCTCTTCCTCTCCGCTATCGGTGCCGTTGCCGATGTCCGACCCGGCCGCCGTCGATCCGGAAGAAGCGCTGGTGGCGGCGGCGGCGAGCTGCCATATGCTGTTCTTCCTGTCGATCGCGGCGCAGCAGGGATTCGTGGTCGAGCGCTATGACGACGCCGCGCGCGGCCTGCTTGGCGCCGACGCCAGGGGCCGGATGGCCATGGTCCGCATCGAACTGCGTCCCGCCATCGCCTTTGCCGGCGAGCGCCAGCCGGATGCCCGGGAGCTGGCCGCCATCCACCACCTGGCGCACGAGCGCTGCTATATCGCCAATTCGCTCAACAGCGAGATCGTCATCCTGGAGCGCCACTAAATGTATTGTCCGGCCCGCTTCACACAGACCGACACCGGGCTGATGCACGCCCTGATCGCCAACCATCCGCTGGGCATGCTGGTCACGCACGACGACGGCGCACCGGACGCCGACCACCTGCCGTTCGCGCTGCTGCGGGAACAAGGCGTGTTGCGCGCCCACGTGGCGCGCGGCAATCCGGTATGGCGGCGCGCCGGCCAGGAGGTGCTGGTGGTGTTTCGCGGGCCGTCCGGCTATGCCACGCCGGACCGGATCGAGAAGGTCGAGAAGAATGGCCGCGTGGTCCCGACCTGGACCTACGAGGTGGTGCACGTGCACGGCCGGCTGCGCGCGATCGACGATCCGGCCTGGCTGCGCGCGCTGGTCGAGCGCCAGACCGATCACCAGGAAGCGGCGTTGCCCGATCCGTGGTCGGTGGACGATGCCCCGCCCGCGTATACCGCCGCGCTGTTGGGGGCCATCGTCGGGATCGAGATCGCGATCGACCGCATCGAAGGCAAGTGGAAGACCGAGCCGCCGCTGCGCACGGCGGCGCCCGGCCCGGTGAAGGCTTAGTGGCTGGAACCGGTATGCCCGGCGGCGCCCGAACTGCCGGTGCTGCCCGATTTACCCTGCGCCAGTTGCTCGGCATGTTTCAGGTGTTCCTGGACAACCGGCAGCATCTTGTCGACCTGGCCTTTCACGTCAGGATCCTTGGCGCCTTTCGAGGCCGCCTGCAGCTTGGTCAGGGTTTCCTTGTGCGCACCCACACCGCCCTGCTTGACATAGGTCTTGTCGAAGGAATCGCCCGACAGCTTCCCAAGCCGGTCCGCCATCGCCTTGTGTTTGGCGTCGAGCTCGGTCGGCAGCGTCACGCCCTTGGACTGGGCCAGGGTTTGCACCTCGGTCAGCGCCTTGCCGTGGTCATCGACCATTTTCTGTGCGAAGGCTTTTACTTCTGCGTTCTGGCTCTTGCTTTGCGCCAGCTTGCCCATTTCGACCTCGGCCATGTTCGACATGCCCATATCCATGATCGCCTTGCGGTCGGCGGCGGTCAGCTTGGCGGCGCTATCGGCGCTGGCTGCGGTGCCGCTGGCGCCGGCTGGCTGGCTGGTCTGCGCCTGCGCGCCGACCGCACCGAACATGGCTGCCGCAACCGATACCGCCATCAGGCGCTTGAGGATGTGATTCTTTTGCATGGTGACTCTCCGTTGAGTTAGTTGGATGAGCCAAGTGTAGTCCTGCGTGTTCAAGACTAGCGCGCGTTAGCCGACAAGCAAGTTTACAAAAAAAGCCAGCCTGGTCATGCGTTAGCGGAAGCTCAGCGCCGCCGTCAAGTCGCCCGGCGGGCGCGCGCCGCGCGCCTCGAAGGCGGCGTTGCGCGACGCCAAACCCTCGAGCAGCGGCAGGCCGTGCAAGCGCGTAATGAAGCGCAGGATCGAGGTCGTGTCGTAGAAATTGTGGTCGACCGCGCCGCGCTTGGCATGCGGCGACACCACGATCGCCGGGATGCGCGAACCCGGGCCCCAGCGGTCGCCCTGCGGCGGCGCCACGTGGTCCCACCAGCCGCCGTTTTCGTCGAAGGTGATCACCACCACCATGTCTTTCCACTGCGGCGATTTTTTCAGGTGCTCGACGATATTGGCCACGTGGGCGTCGCCTGACTCGATGTCCGAATACCCGGCATGCAGGTTCAGGTTGCCCTGCGGCTTGTAGAAAGCCACCGCCGGCAGCTTGCCCGCCACCGCATCGGCGATGAACTTGTTGGAAATCGGGCTGTCGCCCAGGCCGCCGTCGCGCAAGTGCTGCGCGCGCTCCCTGGTGCCCGGCGCGAACTGCTTGAAGTAATTGAAGGGCTGGTGGTGGTACTGGAAGTTCGGCTTGTCGCCGGCGCCGCGGCCGTCGAGCGCCGCCTGCATCCCGCCGCCATACCAGGCCCAGCTCACGCCCTTCCTCGACAGCAGGTCGCCGATCGTGTCGTAGGTCTGCGCTGGCAACACGGAAGCGTCGGCCGGGTCGGCGTGCAGCGGGTCGCCATCGAAGGCCGGACGCACCCAGCTCGGCTGGTATGGCGGCGCCATCGTGTTGACGGCATAGCCGTCCGGCGTCATCGCGCCGTTGCGCACGAACTTCGGCTTGCCTTCCAGCGCGGACTTGGGCGAATCGGGGGCCAGCGTCAGGCGCACGCCCTGCGGGCCGTCGTCGAGCACCGCGATCTTGGTCTTGGCGGCGGTCGCGGCGGCGTTGAAGTATTCCGGCACGCGGCCGCTGACCAGGAACTGGTGGTTCAGGTAAGAGCCACCGAACGCCGCCATGAAGAAGTTGTCGCACAGCGTGAACTCGCGCGCGATCTGGTACAGGCCCAGGTTCTTGGCCGTCTCGCCATAATGGCCCATCACCATGCCGCCGGCATCCGACCAGGCGGCGAAGCAATCGTTCTTGCCACCATTGATCTGCATCTGGTTGTGATAGAACTGGTGCACCAGGTCGCGCGTGATAATTCCCTCGGGCAGTGGCTTGCCTTCAGGGTCGGTCAGTTCATAAGGCGCGTTGGGCAGGTTGGCCGACTGGGCTTCGGTAGTGATGTAGTCCTTGCCGCCGATGTTCTGGCGGCCCGGCACCACGCCGCCCCAGGTCTTGGGCAAGGTGGGCAGGATCGAGCCGTCGCGGTCGCGTTGCTGGAAGCTGGCCGCCGGCACGCTGGCCAAGGGCGCGGCCAGGCCGGGGAAGTCGGCGAACAGGTTGTTGAAGCTGCGGTTTTCCAGGTAGATCACGACCACGTTCTTGACGTGGGTGCGCAGCTTGGCGTCGAGCGACCCTTTGGCGGCAGGCTTGGGGGCCGCTGCCGCCTCGCGCATTGCGGGCAGGGTCGCCGCGGCGCCGACCGCGGCGGCAGCCTGGAAGATGCGCCGGCGCGCGGGGCTGTCGGGTGGGGTGGACGATGCGGGTCCGTGGTCTTGCTCTTGCACGTGAAGCTCCTTTTGCTGACGGCCATGGCGACCGCAAAAGAAGTATTATCCACGCGATTTACAAATGGAAACAATCAGAAACAAATAAAGTGTGGTTCGTCAAAAAGACGTCACATTGTAGAGGCACAATGCAAGTGCTCCTAGGGAAGGGCACTCGGCGGTGCAAACCGCCCTACCGGCGCCGGCGGTCGGGAAACATACCGGCACCAATTCCTGATGCAGGGCCATGCATGGGCCTGCATTTTTTTTGGCGGCTCAGCGATACAGGGGAATCAGGATGTCGTAGGCATTGTCAGGCCGCGCATCGTCATCCCTGGTCGGCGTATAACGGCGATCGTAGCGCTGCAGGCGGATGCCATCCTCGTCTTCTTCCATGCCCAGCTGTTCCATCGTGGCGATACCGGTCACGGTGCTGGCCTGCGCGTGCACCATCGGACCGCGGTGGGTCATCAGCGCGTAGCGGCGTTCAGGGATCCGGATGCCGATCATGCCTGGCGGAAGATTGTTCAGGTCGGAGACCTGGACCGCAATGCATTCGAGCTTGACGCCGCCATATTGGGGCATGCGAAAGCCGTAGTGCAGTCCATCGGTCTCGCCGAGTTCGGCCTCGCGGGCGAGGAAGTTTCTCCAGATCTCTGGCAACTCCGTTTCCAGCACCGAGGCGGGCCCTGCGACAGGCAGCCCGGCGAGCTTCATTTCAGGTAGTGTAACGGTTGAGATGTGCATGATAGTGGCTTGCTTATAGACGAAAAGATTATAGCCTTATCTCTTCGACAATATTAGCACCGGCGCAATCGTGCGGATCGATTTCTCGTGTCAAAAGGAGAACAATGTTGCCTACTTCACTCAAAGCCTTGTTGAAGGAACTCGAAACCTTCGGCCTTACGCATGATGCATCGCCCGACAACCGCGCGCGCCGCCTGCTCAACATCACCCACGACACCGGCGAGTTCCTGGCCGTGCTGGTACGCGCAATGGGCGCCCGCCGCGTCCTCGAGATCGGCACCTCGAACGGTTATTCGACCTTGTGGCTGGCCGATGCCGCGAAAGGCATCAACGGCACGGTCACGACGGTCGAGTTGTCGGCGGCCAAGGTCGCCATGGCGCGCGAGAACTTTGCGCGCGCCTGCCTGCAGGAGCGCATCGTGCAGGTCGAGGGCCAGGCGGCCGACTTTTTGGCCAGCAGCGCCGACGAATCCTTCGACCTGGTCTTCCTCGATTCCGAGCGCGGCGCCTACCTCGGCTGGCTGCCGCAGCTCGAGCGCATCCTGCGTCCGGGTGGGCTGGTGGTGGTCGACAACGCCACCTCGCATGCCCAGGAACTGGCGCCCTTCATGCAGGCGCTGCGCTGCGCTTCCGGCTGGAGTACCAGCCTGGTACCAGTCGGCAAGGGAGAGTTCCTGGCGACCAAGCATTGATGCCGACTGATTCCGGTATCCGCGCAGTTCAGGCACGGTTTTATGCAGTCCATCGCACGGGGCGCGCGGCGCAAGGACGCGCTCCCTAGAATGGTCTCATCAACTTACTGGAGACCATCATGAAACGCGTAGCCATCGCCGCCCTTCTCGCCCTCGCTTCGCTCTCGACCCAGGCCGCCGAGCAGGTGCGCGGCGTGACGCCATTCAAGACCATCGATGCGCGCGGCCCGGTCAACCTGGTGGTCGACGTGGGCAAGGCGCATTCGGTGCGGGTCGAGGGCAGCGAGAAATTCATCGAGCGCGTCACGACCGAGGTCGTGGACGGCGAACTGCGCCTGGGCTTCGAGGACAAGCGCAGCAGCAACGTCAATATCAAGGACGGCGAACGGGTCATCGTCACCATGCCCGAACTGGCGAGCTTTCGCGGTGAAGGCGCCGGCCAGATGATCCTGAATAATATTCGCGGCGAGCGCTTCGACGTCAACTACCGCGGCGCCGGCAGCCTGCAGATGAATGGCAGCGTGGGCCACCTGCGCCTGAACGCCCAGGGCGTGGGCGAAGTCGTGGCCAGGGACCTGGTGGCCCAGGATGCCGACGTGAGCTTCATGGGCATCGGCGACGTGTCGGTGCACGCCAAGAAACGGCTCAATGCCAGCGTGCAGGGCCTGGGCAACCTGACGTATTACGGCAAGCCGCAGTCGGTCAGCCGCTCGGTGACCGGGATTGGCAACGTGACCGCCGCCAAGTAATGACGGGGCGGTGACTGGCTGGTCATGGCTACCCGATTGTCCAGGGTAGCTTCTCGGGGCACGATGCCAGGTTGCGCCTGGGTTCAATCACCGTTGACAAGATCGAGCAGCACCTGCGCATGGCAAGGCTTGTCAAGCCGACACCAGCAGGCCAGGTGGTGACCACGCAGGATGTTCTGCGCTTCTTGCGCCAGCTGGCGTCCGGTGGAATCCTCGCGCAGCCAGCGGCGGTAGGCGGCCACCGCTTCTTCCACCGTCGGCATCGCCACATAACGGCCGACCAACGTGCCCGGTGCCACATCGGGCAACACCGAGTACGGGTTGCCCCAACGGCCGGGACGGGCCACGGAGATCGTATTGGGCGGCATGCGCCATCCCTTCTTGCGACTCAATTGCACGCGTTGCGGTGTCATCGCCTTCCTCGTGATGGATGTGCACCGGCTCATCCGGCGCACATCCATCATACCGAAGCAAGCCGATCCTGCATCGACTGCGCACCAGCGCTGCCGCAAGTCGTGGACAGGAACTCCATCAGGCGTTGCAGTGTCTCCAGGCGCGCCGCATAGATCACGTAGCGCCCCTGCTGGCGCGGCGACACCAGCCCGGCATGGGTCAGCTCCTTCAAGTGGAAAGACAGCGACGAGGCCGGCATGTCGAGCGCGGCGGCGATATTGCTGGCGGACTGGCCCTGGGGACCGGCCTGCACCAGCAGGCGGAAGGCGGCGAAGCGCGATTCCTGGGCGAGCGCGGCAAGCGCTGCGATGGCGATATTGGTTTGCATGCTGACAGTAAGTGGTTTCGACGCGAAGGCCACGGCGGTCACGCCGCCGGGCCACGGTTCGAATACTGTCGAATTACTTTGACAGGGTGATGACAAGACGCGCTTGGACCGGCACCGCGTCTTGTCGTCGCCTGCCTCAGGCGCGCTGGCGTTCCTGCCGTTCCGGCGCCGGCAGTACCGACGCTTCCTCTTGCTTGACCGCTGCGGTGGCGACCGCCGCATCCTCCATCAACTCGTACCACATCGCGTTCAACACGCCGAAAGCCGCCGCCAGCGGCAGTCCCAACAACCAGGCGAAATACCACATGATGCTGTCCTCTCTCTTTGATTAGTAGGCGTGGCCCTTGCCACCGCTGATGTCGTCCGCATCCACCTTGCCCCACAAGACCTTGTAGACCCAGCTGGTGTACATCACGATCAGCGGCAGGAACACGCAGGTGCAGACCAGCATGATGAACAGCGTCAGGTGGCTGGACGACGAATCCCACACCGTCAGGCTGGCCTGCGGCTGGATCGACGACGGCAGGATGAAGGGGAACATCGAGGCGCCCACGCTGAGCACGATGCCGGCGATCGACAGGCTCGACGTGAGCATGGCCAGCCCTTCCTTGCGCCTGGCCAGCGCCAGCCAGGTCGACAGCGCACCGACGATGCCGGCGCCCGGCGCCAGCTGGGTCCAGGGATGGGCCGCGTAGTTGCCGAACCAGGTGCCGGCCACATTCGCCTGCACGGTCTTGAACAGCGGGTTCGACGGCCCGGCCGTCACCAGTTCGCCCGTGATGCGGTAGCCGTCGACCACATTCCACAACAGCACGCCGGCCACGGCATACAGCAACACGGTGGCCAGCGCCGCGCGCAGTCCCCAGGCGCGCGCGCGGCTGGCTACCAGGCCGTCGGTCTTGAGCACCAGCCAGGCGGCGCCGTGCATCACCAGCATCGCCACCGACACCAGGCCGCACAGCAGCGCGAACGGATTGAGCAAGCCGAAGAAGCCGCCCTCGTAGAAGATCTGCATATCGGGTGCGATGCGAAACGGCACGCCCTGCAGCACATTGCCCATGGCGACACCGAAGATCAGGGCCGGCACGAAGCCGCCGACGAACAGGGCCGCGTCCCAGGTAGCGCGCCAGCGCGTGCTGTCACGCTTGCTGCGGTACTTGAAGGCGACCGGGCGCAGGACCAGCGCCAGCAGCGCGGCCGCCATGGCCAGGTAAAAGCCCGAGAACGAGACCGCGTACAGCTGCGGCCAGGCGGCGAAGATGGCGCCGCCGCCCAGCACCAGCCAGACCTGGTTGCCTTCCCAGACCGGGCCGACGGTGTTGATCACGACGCGCCGTTCGAGGTCGGTCTTGGCCACGAAAGGCAGCAGGGTGCCGGTGCCGAGGTCGAAGCCATCGGTCACGGCGAAGGCGACCAGCAGCACGCCCAGCAGCGCCCACCAGATGACACGCAGGGTGTCGTAGTCCAGAAGCAGATGAAGAATCATGGTTTACTCCGCAGTGATCATTGGCGCGGTGCGCATTGCCGGCGTACTGCCGACCAGGGGGCTGTGGACGCCCGGGGAATACCCGACCTCGGTGTCAGGGCCCTTCCGGATCGCCTTGAGCATCAGCTTCATCTCGACCACGATCAGGATCGTGTACAGCACCACGAAGCCGAGCAAGGTGGTCAGGACGGTCTGGATGCCGACGTTCGAGACCGCGACCGCGGTTGGCAGCACGCCCTCGACGGCCCATGGCTGGCGCCCCAGCTCGGCCACGATCCAGCCGGCTTCGGCGGCGACCCAGGGCAGCGGGATCGACCACACCGCCATCTTCAGCAGCCACGGATGGGCATCGAGGCGACGGCGCGCCGACAGCCAGAAGAAGACGGCGGTGAGCACGATGAAATAGAGGCCCAGGCCGACCATGATGCGGAACGACCAGAACAGCGGCGCCACTTGCGGCACGGTGTCGTTGGCGGCCTGCTTGATCTGCGCCTCGGTGGCCTGGCGCGGATCGTCGACATAGCGCTTGAGCAGCAGCGCATAGCCCAGCACCTTGCCGTGCTCTTCGAACCGGGCCTGCAGTTCGGCCGGCACCGGCCCCTTGCCGCCAAGCGCGCGGATCCGTTCCAGCGCGTCATAGGCCAGGATGCCCTGGCGCACGCGCACCTCGGCCAGCGCCACCAGGTCGTTGATGCCCGGGATCTCGGTCGAGATCGAGCGGGTGCCGATCAGGCCCATCACCCACGGGATGTGGATCGCATAATGGGTCTCGCGCGCTTCCTGGTCGGGAAAGCCGACCGCGGTGAAGGCGGCCGGCGCCGGCTGGGTGTCCCACATGGCTTCGACCGCGGCCAGCTTCATGTGCTGGTGCTCGGTGGCCAGGTAGCCGCTTTCATCGCCCAGCACCACCACCGACAGCGAGGCGGCCAGGCCGAACGCGGCGGCCACCGTCATCGAGCGCTTGGCCAGCTCGATATGGCGCCCCTTGAGCAGGTACCAGGCCGAGACGCCGAGCACGAACAGCGCGGCGATCACGTAGCCGGCCGACACCGTATGCACGAACTTGGCCTGCGCCACCGGATTGGTCAGCACCGCGCCGAAGTCGGTTACTTCCATGCGCATGGTCTGCGGATTGAGCATGGCGCCGACCGGATTCTGCATCCAGCCGTTGGCGATCAGGATCCACAGGGCGGAGAAGTTGGTCCCGATCGCGGTCAACCAGGTGACCATCAGGTGCTGGCGCTTCGACAGCCTGTCCCAGCCGAAGAAGAACAGGCCGACGAAGGTCGCTTCGAGGAAGAACGCCATCAGGCCTTCGATGGCCAGCGGGGCGCCGAACACGTCGCCGACATAGTGGCTGTAGTAGCTCCAGTTCATCCCGAACTGGAACTCCATCACCAGGCCGGTGGAGACACCGATCGCGAAGTTAATCCCGAACAGCACGCCCCAGAACTTGGTCATCTGGCGCCAGATCGGGCGGCCGGTCATCACGTACACGGTTTCCATGATGGCGATGACCATCGACAGCCCCAGTGTCAGGGGGACGAACAAAAAGTGATACAGCGCCGTGAGGGCGAACTGCAGTCGGGAGAGCCCGACGACGTCGAGATCCATGGTGGAGTCCTTTCTTCTTCAATGAATCGATGGTGGTGTTTCAGTCGGGACGCAGCGCGCCGAGTGCCGCGTCGAATCCATGTGTGCCGCGCCGGTGATCGGCGACCAGCCTTCCCGCGCGCAGCACCAGCAGGCGGTCGGCCAGTTCAGCCTCACGCCGCAGGTGAGTGGCGAGTAACACCGTGCGTGCGCCGGCATGACGCTGCAGGCGCGCCAGCACGTCGGCGGCGGTGGCCGCGTCGAGCGCCTCGGTCGGTTCGTCCAGCAGCCACAGGTCGGCCCGGCACAGCAGCAGGCGCGCCAGCGCCAGGCGCCGCGACTGGCCCCCCGACAGGCCCAGGCCGCCCTCGCCCAGCGCGGTGTCCAGGCCGCGCGCCAGCATGCGCACGTCGACTTCCAGGCCGGCGCCGCGCAGCGCATTCCACAGCGCCTCGTCGCCCGCCCGCGGATCGGCCAGGCGCAGGTTGTCGCGCACGCTGTCCTGGAACAGTTCGGTGCGCTGGGTCAGCCAGGTGGCGGGCAAGGCCCTCACCTGTCCCGCGTGCGGCGCCAGTTCGCCGGCGACCAGCCCCAGCAAGGTCGACTTGCCGGCCCCGCTGGCGCCGACCACGGCCACCCGCTCGCCGCGCGCGATGCGCAGGCTGATCTCGTGCAGGGCGGCGCCCGCGCGGCCCGGATGCGCCACGCTGGCGTCGCACAGCAGCAGCGCCTCGTCGATCCCGGGCGCGCCGGGGGCGAAGCCGGCATTGGCTTGCGGTCGCAGGCGCGGCGCGATCCGGCGCGCCGCCAGACAGCTGCGGCCGGCCTCGATGGCGCCGCGCCGCAGCGCGGCGAATGGTTCCAGCGCGGCCAGGGCGATCAGCAGGGCCAGCGCCGCGGCCGGCGCCGGCAATCCCAGCGCGGCCACCGCCAGCAGGGTCGCGGCCACGGTCAGGTGGCCGCCGACCGCATAGGTCCAGCCGGCGCCGGTGTCCAGGCGCTGCAGCGCGGCATCCTGGCGCGCCAGTTGCCCGTCGGTGCGCGCCAGCCGTTGGCACTGGGCCGGCAGGCGTGCCGCCATGGCCAGGTCGGTCTGGCCGGCGACCAGGTCGATCGCCCGCGCCCGCAGCCGTTCCAGCGCCTGGGCGCGGCGCAGCGCCAGCGGCCGCGCCAGGCGGGCGACGACGGCGCCCGTGCCCCAGCCGAAGGCCAGCAGCCAGGTGCAGATCGCCAGCCCCAGGCGCCAGTCGAGACTGGCCAGCACCACGCCGGCCAGCAGCGCCGCGCCAAGGGCCGCGACGGCCGGCACGATCAGGCGCAGATAGATCGATTCGAGCGCATCGATGTCGCCGGTGAGGCGAAACAGCAGGCGCGCGGGACGGCGCAGCAAGGCGCGCGCCGCCTGCGGAGCGGCCCAGCCGAGAAACAGGCGTTCGCGCAGCGCGGCCAGCACGCCCAGCGTGGCGTCGTGGGTCACGATGCGCTCGGCGTAACGGCCGAAGGTGCGGCCCAGCGCCAGCAGGCGGATCGTGGCGCTCGGCAGGAACACATTGAACATGGCCCCGGCCAGGCCGGCCAGCGCGGTGGCGGTGATGAACCAGCCCGAGATGCCCAGGAGCGCCATCCCGGCCAGCACCACCAGGGTGGAAAGGAAAGCGCCGAGCGCCATGCGGCGCCCGCCGGTGCGAAGGAACAGGGCCAGGATAAGTGTCAGGTCATCGTGCGATTTCATGCCGCGCTCCGTTTGGTGAAAGGTTCGCCGATGCGCACCACGCGTCCCAGCCGCGCGGCCAGGGTCAGGTCGTGGGTGGCGACGATCAGGGTCCGGCCCTGCGCCAGCGTCACCAGGGCATCGATCACGCCGGCGGCCGTGTCGTGGTCGAGGTGGGCCGTGGGCTCGTCGGCCAGCAACAGGCCGGCCTGCGGCGCGCACATCGCGCGCGCCAGCGCCAGGCGCACCAGCTCGCCACCCGACAGTCCCAGGCCGCCCTCGCCCAGGCTGGCGCCCGGCGTCGCGTGGCCCACATGGCCCAGGCCCGCCCGACGCATGGCGGCGCCGACCGCCGCGCTGTCGATGCCGTCGCGCTCGAGCGACACATTGGCCCGCACCGAGCCGGAAAACACATGCGGCTTCTGGCCGATCCAGGCCATGCGCGCGCGCAGGCCGGCGGCCGAGTGCCGATCGAGCGGCACGCCGCCGATGCGCACGGCGCCGCCGCTGGCGGGCGCCAGGCCGGCGATCACCGCCAGCAGCGTGGTCTTGCCGCTGCCGCTGGGGCCGACCAGGGCGACGTGCTCGCCGGCGCCGACATACAGGTCTTCGCCGTCGAACAGCGGCGCTTCGCCGGGGTGCAGGAACCGCAGGCCTTCGATATCGACCGACGGCGCGACCGGTGCGTGACCGGGGCGCGCTGGCTGCTGTTGCGGCGCCAGCGCACCCGGCAGCGCCAGGCCGGCATGCCGCAGTTCTTGCAGTGCCTCCAGCGCCGCTTCGCCCGCGGCCTTGTCGTGCCACACCGCCGCCAGTTCGCGCAGCGGCTCGAAAAAGGCTGGCGCCAGCAGCAGGATGAACAGGCCCTCGGCCAGGCTCAGGCGCACGCCCCAGCTGCCCGGACCGATCTCGCCCAATAAATGAAAGCCCACATACACCGCCACCAGCGCCACGCCCAGCGCCGAGAACAGTTCCAGCGCGGTCGACGACAGGAAGGCGATGCGCAGCACGCGCATGGTGCTGGCGCGGACGCTGTCGGCGCTGGCGCGCACGCGCTGCGCGGTGGCGTCCACCGCGTCCAGGGCGCGCAGGGTCGACAAGCCGCGCAAGCGGTCGAGCAGCAGGCCGCTCATGCCGCCGATGACCTGCAGTTGCGCCTCGCTGGCGGCCTTGGCGCGCCAGCCGATGACGGCCATGAAGACCGGAATCAGGGGTGCGGCCAGCACCAGGATCAGGGCCGCGGTCCACGAGTAATACAGCACGGCCAGCGCGATCAGCGGCGGCACCAGCAGCGTACGCATGCGCGCCGGCTGGTAGCGCAGCAGCCAGGGCAGCACGGCTTCGGCCTGCTCGGCCAGCGCGCTGGCGGCGCGGCCGCTGGCCAGGCGCTCGCGGTCCAGTGGCGAGCGCGCCGCCAGCGCTTGCGCTGCTTGGTTGCGCAAGGTCGCCAGCTGCGGGCGCGCGGCCGCGAACAGGCGGCGCGCGCCCCAGGCCTCGCTGCTGGCGCGCAGCACGCCCAATGCCAGGTAGGCGCCGGCCGGCAGCAGCATCTCGGCCAGCCCGGCGCCGGTGGCCAGCCGCTGTACCGCCCAGGCCAGCAGCGCTGCCTGCGGTATCCATAGCAGGGCCGCCGCGCTCATCGCGACAGTGGCGTTGCGGGGTGCAGGGACGTGCGTGGCCGGGCCACGGCCTTGGCGGCGAAGCATGCTCTTCTCCAGATGGATGATCGGATGCGGCGAAGCCGCGTTGGAACCGGGTCAGGCCGGCAACGGCGGGGCGCGGCTGCGGTGAGCGCTGCGGATGGCGGCGGCCGGCGGCAGGATCGACCAGTCGCAACGCAGGATGCGCTCGCGCGAGGCGTCGTGCAGCACCAGGCTGCCCGGCGGATGGGCAACCACGGCCAGGTCGTATGGGGTCACGCAGGCCGGGCAATGCATGCCGGGGTGGATGGCCTGGTCCTGGGTCGCGCCAGCGGGGTCGAGCGCCACCAGCCGGGCGCCGGTCGCCGTGCAGACTTCGGTCCAGGCCTGGCCCTCGTGCGTGGCCAGGGTCGACCCGAGGGATGGTGCAAGCACGCCCCACAGGAGCGCCAGGACGGCGAGCCAGAGGACGGGGGAGCGGTTGCGTTGCGCGTTCATGGTGTTCAGTTCTGCGGTGAAGCCGATGCTTTGCCGTGCTGCCTGGCTGACGTCAAACCTTCTAAATCTTTTGAATTTTCAGAAAACAGTGAAATTATGCACCGAAACGCCGGGTTTGTCAGGATAGACGAGTGGCTTGGTCGGGAATTACGCATCTGTTGGCAGTGCCCTGCCCTGTCATGGTGCGACATGCCGTGTGCAGGTCGGCATCACGTGGGATAATCCCTCTTTCAAAAGTATCGAAAAGCTCTCAATCATGACGCCACTGGTCCACACATTCGTCAGTCACTTCGGTGAGATGGGCAGCCGCTGGGGCATCAACCGCACGGTGGGGCAGATCTATGCCCTGCTGTTCGTGACCGAGGAACAGCTGCATGCCGACGACATCGGCGAGAAGCTCGGCATCTCGCGCTCCAACGTCAGCATCGGGCTCAAGGAACTGCAGTCCTGGGGGCTGGTGCGCCTGTCGCGCATCCCCGGCGACCGGCGCGAGTATTTCACCTCGCTGGGCGACGTGTGGGAAATCTTCCGCGTGGTCGCGGCCGAGCGGCGCCGGCGCGAAGTGGCGCCCACCCTGTCGGTGCTGCGCGAATCGCTGATGGCCAATGCCAAGACGCCCGAGGACCAGTTCGCCCAGGAGCGCATGCGCGAGATGCATGAATTGGTCGACCTGGCCAACAACTGGTTCGACGACCTGCAGCGCCTGTCGCCCGAATCGATGTCGCAGCTGATGAAGATGGGTTCCAAAGTGCAGAAGCTGTTGTCGGCCAAGGACCGCCTGTTCGGCGCCGCGGCGGGCAAGGACGCCAAGGACGCCAAGGAAGACTAGCCGTGCTCGCCGATTTCGGTTGACCGGCTAGACTGGCTTTTTCACTGCCGGCCTACCTTCATGAACATCGTCTGTATCGCCTGGGGCTCGCTGTTGTGGAAGCCCCAGGGTCTCAAGCTGGCCTCCGGCTGGCACCCCGGCGGCCCGCCGCTTCCCCTCGAATTCGCGCGCCAGAGCGACGACAGCCCCGAGCTGGCGCTGGTGCTGTGCGAACGCGCGCGCCTGGCGCCGACCTACTGGGCCTATCTCGCCACCACCGACCTCGATCACGCCCGCGCGATGCTGGGCGCGCGCGAGAAGATCACGCTTGAACGGCCCGAGTGGATCGGCAGCATTCCCGCCGTGGATGGCGCCCGCGAAGACCCGCGCGTCAAGGCCTGGCTGCGCGCGCGCCGCATCGACGCCGCGGTCTGGACGGCGATTCCGCCCAAGTTCGATGGCCGCAACGGCCACGTGCCGACGGCGGACCAGGTGGTTGCATGGCTGGAGGGCTGCAGCGGCGAACAGCGCGCGGCGGCCGAAGACTATATCCGGCGCACGCCGGCCCATATCGACACCGCCTACCGGCGCGCCATCGAAGCGCGGCTGGGTTGGCGGCCGCTGCGCGAGGCGCACGTCACGCAGCGGCGCTGATGTGCAGGCGCCGGCATTGACAGTGGCCGAACTGCCTACCTACACTGCGATGGTCGCCAAGCGGAGCCGCCATGGAAGATGCCCACACCGAATTGCGCTTTACAGCAAGCTTGCGCCGTCCCGCTGCTCCACCGGGCGGGGATGACTGGGCCTTCGTGGTCCTGCCGAAGGCGGTCAGTGACGCATTCCCGCGACGCGGCAGGACCAGCATGCAAGGCACGCTCAATGGACGAGCGTTCCAGGCCGTGCTGGAGCCCGACGGCCAGTTGAGCCACTGGTTCAAGCTGCCGGCGCAGTTGATGAAGGATGCGGGCGTGGCGATCGGAGACAGCGTCAGCCTCGATGTTTCTCCATCCCCGACCGAGGCTGAACCGGACATGCCGCCCGAGTTCGGCGAAGCGCTCGCCGCATCGGCGCCGGCCAGGGCCAGCTGGAACGCCACCACCACCATCGCCCGCATCGACTGGATCCACTGGATCGAATCGGCCAGGCAGGCCAGGACCCGCGCAAGCCGCATCGCCGATGCCGTCGACATGCTCGCATCGGGCAAGAAGCGGGTCTGCTGTTTCGACCCGTCGGGCTACTACAGCAAGAGCCTCGAGCCGCCGCGCGAGGCGCAATAAGACGCACCGAGGCCCGCCGCTCGCCGTCAGTCGAACTTGCTGAAATCGGGCTTGCGCTTCTCGAAGAAGGCGGTGAACGCTTCCTTGGCTTCGGCGCCGGTCAGCATGGCGCTGAAGTGCTCGTTCTCGGCCGCGATGGTGTCCTTTACCAGCGTGCCGCGCGCGCGCTTCATCAGCGCCTTGGTGGTGCGGATCGATGCTGGGGGCAGCTTGGCCAGCTTGGCGGCCTGGCCCTGGGCGAAGAACAGCAGTTCGGCGGCCGGCAGCACGCGCGCCACGATGCCCATTTCCAGCGCTTCCTGGGCCACGAACGGTTCGCCCAGCAGCAGTTTTTCGGCCGCGCGGGTGTAGCCAGCCGATTGCGCCACCAGCAGCGACGAGGCGAATTCGGGGCACAGGCCGAGCTGCGTGAACGGCATCGAGAATCTGGCGTTGTCGGCGGCGTAGACCAGGTCGCAGTGCATCAGCAGGGTGGTGCCGATGCCGACCGCGGCGCCGGCGACGGCCGCCACCACCGGCTTGGTCGCGCCTTCGAGCGCGGTCATGAACTGGAACACCGGACGCTCGGGCGTCATCGCGCCTTCGCCGGTGTTGTTCAGGAAGTCGTCGAGGTCGTTGCCAGCAGTGAAGATCTCGGGCTGGCCGGTGATCAGGATGGCGCGCACGGCGGCGTCCTGCTCGGCCTCGCGCAGCGCGTCGGCCATGGCCTGGTACATCGCGCCGGTGATGGCGTTCTTGCGTTCGACGCGGTTCAATTCGATGGTGAGGATGCCGTCGGCTTTGGTGAGGCGGATGGTCATGGTGTTGTCTCCAGAATGATTCGTGGGCCGCTTGGACGCGTGGGCGGGAGACCCGCCCACCCCACGTCACGCTCGCGGCATTGACGTCGGGTCGTTGGATTTCCCGCCCACGCTGTGAAACCAGGCGGTGCTGGCACCGCCCTTGATGCGTTAGACGCGCTCGATGATGCCCGCGGCGCCCATGCCGGCGCCGACGCACATCGTCACCATGCCGTATTTCAGGTTGTTGCGGCGCAGCGCGTGCACCACGGTCGCGGCGCGGATCGCGCCGGTCGCGCCCAGCGGGTGACCCAGGGCGATCGCGCCGCCCATCGGGTTGACCTTGCTGGTGTCCAGGTTCAGGTCGCGGATCACGGCCAGCGCCTGGGCGGCGAAGGCTTCGTTCAGCTCGATCCAGTCGAGCTGGTCTTGCGTGATGCCGGCCGCGGCCAGCGCGGCGGGAATCGCCACCTTCGGACCGATGCCCATGATTTCAGGCGGCACGCCGCGCACCGCGAACGACGAGAACTTGGCCAGCGGGGTCAGGTTGTGCTCGCGCAGGATTTTTTCGCTGACCACGATCAGGGCGCCGGCGCCGTCCGACATCTGCGACGAGGTCGCGGCGGTGACCGAGCCCTTGGCCGCGAACACGGGCTTGAGCTTGGCCATGCCTTCCGGGCTGGCGTCGGCGCGCGGGCCTTCGTCGCTGTCGACAACACGTTTCTTGATGCTGATCTCGCCGGTGGCCAGGTTCGGCGTGCGGGTGATGACTTCGACCGGGGTGATCTCGTCCTTGAAGTAGCCGGCCTGCTGGGCGGCGATCGCGCGGCGGTGCGATTCCAGGCCGAAGGCGTCCTGGTCTTCGCGCGAGATCTTCCACTGGTTGGCGACGTTCTCGGCGGTCAGGCCCATGCCGTAGGCCAGGCCCACGTTCTCGTCCTTGAAGGTCTCCATATTGATCGACGGGTGGTGACCCATCATCGGCACCATCGACATCGACTCGACGCCGCCGGCGATCATCACGTCGGCTTCGCCCACGCGGATGCGGTCGGCCGCCATCGCCAGCGCGGTGATGCCCGAGGCGCAGTAGCGGTTGACGGTGACGCCGCCCACGGTGTTGGGCAGGCCGGCCAGCACCACGGCGTTACGCGCCACGTTGAAGCCCTGCTCGGCCTCGGGGAACGAACAGCCGATGATGGCGTCGATGATCAGGGCCGGGTCCAGGTTCGGCACGGCGGCCATGGCGCCGCGGATGGCGTGCACCAGCAGGTCGTCCGGGCGGGTCTTGTTGAACATGCCGCGCGGCGCCTTGCCGATCGGGGTACGGGTCGCTGCGACGATGTATGCGTCTTGAAGTTGTTTGCTCATGTCAGTAGTCCTGTTCTGTCGTCAGCTTAGTTGCGCACCGGCTTACCGGTCTGCATCATGCCCATGATGCGTTCCTGGGTCTTCGGATTGTTCAGCAGCGCCACGAAGGCTTTGCGTTCCAGGTCGAGGATCCACTGCTCGCTCACCACGCTGCCCTGGTCGATGTCGCCACCGGTCACGATTTCGGCGATGGTGTCGCCCAGCTGGTAGTCATAGGCCGAGATGAAGCCGCCGTCGCGCATATTGACCATCTGGCCGCGGATCGTGCCCCAGCCGTAGCGGCCGGTGACCGGGAAGGTGCGGCGCGCCGGGGCGCGGTAACCGGCGTCGGACATGGCGCGCGCGGTGGTCTTGGCCACGTGCAGCAGTTCATACGCATTGAAGACGATGATGTCGTCTTCTTTCAGGTAACCCATGGCCTTGGCTTCCAGCGCCGACTTGGATACTTGCGCGGTGGCCGCGTTCATGAAGCCGTTCTTCAAGAATTGCAGGATGTCGTTGCCCTTGGCTTCATTGGCCGCGCGCAGCGCCGCTTCTTTCAGGCCGCCGCCGGCCGGCACCAGGCCGACACCCACTTCGACCAGGCCGATGTACGACTCGATCGAGGCCACGCGCCTGGATGCATGCAGCGCCAGCTCGCAACCGCCGCCCAGCGCCAGGCCGGCAACCGCCGCCACCACCGGGATGTTCGAATACTTCATCGCCATGAAGGTGTCCTGCAGCTCGCGCACGATCGGCTCCATCGCCTTCGCGCCGCCGGCCATGAAGGCTGGCAGGGCCGATTGCAGGTCGGCGCCGGCCGAGAAGGCGCCGCCTTCGGCCGCGTCGGTATTCCAGATCACGATGCCCTTGAAGCCTTGCTCGGCTTCTTTCAACGCGCGCTGGATGCCCTTGATGACGCCATCGCCGATGACGTGCATCTTGGTCTTGAGCGAGATGACCAGGATCTCGTCGTCCGCGTGCCACAGGCGCACGGAGTCGTCTTCGAACACGGTGGTGCCGAAGGTTTTCGGATCGGCGCCGCCCAGGCCGACCACCGGCGCACGGAACTGCTGGCGCGCGTAGACCGGCAG
The DNA here is from genome assembly GCF_009861485.1 of Massilia puerhi. Lineage (NCBI taxonomy): Bacteria > Pseudomonadati > Pseudomonadota > Betaproteobacteria > Burkholderiales > Oxalobacteraceae > Massilia > Massilia puerhi. The sequence continues at coordinate 239,014 of NZ_WOFW01000001.1, forward strand.
GTCCGACAGCGGCACATACGCGTTCCTGGTGACCGAGTACGAACCTTCAGGGGTGTGCACACCCTTCTCGGCAACCTGACCTTCGAACACCCAGGCCGGCAGCGGCGCGTCCGACAGTGCCTTGCCGGCATCGATGTCTTCCTTCACCCACTGCGCGATCTGGGTCCAGCCAGCCGCTTGCCAGGTCTCGAACGGACCGACGCTCCAGCCAAAGCCCCAGCGCATCGCGAAGTCGATGTCGCGCGCATTGTCGGCGATCGACTCCAGGTGCACCGCGATGTAGTGGAAGGCGTCGCGGAAGATCGCCCACAGGAACTGCGCCTGCGGGTTGGTCGAATCGCGCATGGCCTTGAACTTCTTGACCGGGTCTTTCTCTTTCAGGATGCGGCCGACGATGTCGGCGGCCTTGGCGCCGCCGGCGACGTAGTCACCGGTGGCGAAGTCCAGGCGCTGGATTTCCTTGCCGACCTTCTTGTAGAAGCCGGCGCCGGTCTTCTGGCCCAGCGCGCCCTTCTCGATCAGCTTGGCCAGGATGTCCGGGGTCTTGTAGACGCTGAAGAACGGGTCGTCCTTCAGATTATCTTGCATGGTCTTGATCACATGGCCCATGGTGTCCAGGCCGACCACGTCCGCGGTGCGGAAGGTGCCCGACTTGGCGCGGCCCAGCTTGGCGCCGGTCAGGTCGTCGACCACGTCCACCGACAGGCCGAATTTTTCGGCTTCGACGATGGTGGCCAGCATGCCGAAGATACCGACGCGGTTGGCGATGAAGTTCGGCGTGTCTTTCGCACGCACGACGCCCTTGCCCAGGGTCGAGGTCAGGAAGGTCTCGAGCTGGTCCAGGATTTCAGGACGGGTAGCTTCGGTCGGGATCAGTTCCACCAGGTGCATGTAGCGCGGCGGGTTGAAGAAGTGCACGCCGCAGAAGCGCGATTTCAGTTCGGCGTCGAAGCCTTCGGCCAGCTTGTTGATCGACAGGCCCGAGGTGTTCGAGGCGAAGATCGCATGCGGCGCGATGTGCGGGGCGACCTTGGCGTACAGGTCGTGTTTCCAGTCCATGCGCTCGGCGATGGCTTCGATGATCAGGTCGCAGCCGGCCAGCACATCGAGGTTGTCCTCGTAGTTGGCCACTTCGATCAGCGCGGCGTCATCCTTGTTGCCCAGAGGGGCCGGCGACAGTTTCTTCAGGTTCTCGATGGCGCGCAGGACGATGCCATTCTTTGGACCGTCCTTGGCAGGCAGGTCGAACAGCACGACCGGCACCTTGGCGTTCACGCAGTGGGCGGCGATTTGCGCACCCATCACGCCGGCGCCCAGCACGGCGACTTTCTTGACGATGAAATTGGACATGTGAGGTTTCCTTGTTTGGTTCAGCGTGATGGTCTTAGAACAGCTCGGCGTCCAGCGCCGTCAGGTTCGCCGCGCCCGAACGCGCCTGGCGGATCAGCATCGCGGTTTCCGGATACAGGCGCGCGAAGTAGAAGCGGATGGTCGCCAGTTTCGATTCATAGAACTTGTCGCCCGAGTCGAGCTTGGACAGCGCGATCTTGGCCTGTTGCGCGAACAGGTAGCTGTACACCAGGTGGCCGGCCACGCGCAGGTAAGGCACGGCGGCCGCGCCCACTTCGTCCGGGTTCTGGAAGGCCTTCATGCCGATTTCCATGGTCAGCTTGGTGACCTTCTCGCCCAGTTCACCCAGCGGGGTCACGAACTCGGACATCTGCTCGTCCAGGCCGTTGTCTTCGACGAAGGACTTGATCTTCTCGCCGAACTTGCGCAGCTTGGCGCCGTTGTCCATCAGGATCTTGCGGCCCAACAGGTCCAGCGACTGGATGGTGTTGGTGCCTTCGTAGATCATGTTGATGCGGGCGTCGCGCACATACTGCTCCATGCCCCACTCGGCGATGTAGCCGTGGCCGCCGTAGACCTGCATCGCTTCCGAGGTCGCGATCCAGCCGTTGTCGGTGATGAAGGCCTTGATGATCGGGGTCAGGAGCGCCACTTCGTCGGCCGCTTCCTTGCGCACGTCTTCGTCGGTGTGGTTCAGTTCGCGGTCGATCTGCAGCGCGACATACGACGAGAACGCGCGCGCGCCTTCGGCGAATGCTTTCGCGGTCAGCAGCATGCGCCGCACATCCGGGTGCACGATGATCGGGTCGGCCGGTTTGTCCGGCGCCTTCGGGCCCGACAGGCTGCGCATCTGGATGCGGTCCTTGGCATAGGCCAGCGCGTTCTGGTACGCGACTTCGGTCAGGCCCAGCGACTGCATGCCCACGCCCAGGCGGGCCGCGTTCATGAACACGAACATCGCCTGCAGGCCCTTGTGCGGCTGGCCGATCAGGGTGCCACGGGCGTTATCGAGGTTCATCTGGCAGGTCGAGTTGCCGTGGATGCCCATTTTTTCTTCGATCGCGCCGCAGGCGATGCCGTTGCGCTCGCCCAGCGAACCGTCTTGCTGTGGCAGGAACTTCGGCACCAGGAACAGCGAGATGCCCTTCGAGCCTTCCGGGGCGTCCGGCAGGCGCGCCAGCACCAGGTGCACGATGTTCTCGGACATATCGTGTTCGCCGGCCGAGATGAAGATCTTCGAGCCGGTGATCAGGTAAGTGCCGTCGGCCTGCGGTTCGGCCTTCGAGCGCAACAGGCCCAGGTCGGTGCCGCAGTGCGCTTCGGTCAGGCACATGGTGCCGGTCCATTCGCCCGAGACCAGCTTGGGCAGGTACAGGCGCTTCTGGTCGTCGGTGCCGTGCTCGAGCAGGCATTCGTAGGCGCCGTGCGACAGGCCAGGGTACATCGACCAGGCCTGGTTCGACGAATTGAGCATCTCGTAGAACGAATTGTTCAGGGCGATCGGCAGGCCCTGGCCGCCGTATTCAGGGTCGCACGCCAGCGCCGCCCAGCCGCCTTCGACGTACTGTTTATAGGCTTGCTTGAAACCCTTCGGAGTGGTGACGGTTTTGTCGGCGGCGTTGAAATGGCAGCCTTCGCGGTCGCCCGAGTGGTTCAGCGGGAACAGCACCTCTTGCGTGAACTTCGCGCCTTCTTCGAGCACCTGGTTGATGATGTCGGCATCGATCTCCGCGTATTTCGGCAGATGCTTGAACTCTTCGGTGACGTTGAGGAATTCGTGCAGAACGAACTGCATATCCCGGATTGGCGCGACGTACTGACCCATGGTGATCTCCTGAACGAGGGTAAAGATATTGGACGTGGCAGGCGGCTTATGCCGCCTGATGGTCTTGCGGTAGTAGGGGATTGCGGTAATTCTCGACCAGGCGCTCGAAGGCGGCGCGTGCGCGTTCGACCGCGCCGGGATTGCGCAGGAAGCGGGCATCGTGGTGCAGGGCCAGGATCAGGCCGTGCATCTCGAATACCAGCTGGGCGGCATCGAGGTCGGCGCGCAGGTGCTGGACCTCGACCGCCTGCTCGATGCTGCGCAGCAGGGCATCCTGCCAGGCCCGCACCATCGACACCAGCTGCTCGCGGATCGGGCCTTCGCGGTCGTCGTACTCGACCGCGCCGCTGATATAGATGCAGCCGGACGCGATCTCGACCGACACCCGCTTGACCCAGCGCGTGTACATGGCGACCAGGCGCGGCAGGCCGCGCGCTTCCTTGATGCTCGGGTAGAACACCTCTTGCTCGAAACGGTGGTGGTAGAGCTTGACAACCTCGAGCTGCAGGTCTTCGCGCGAGCCGAAGTGGGCGAACACGCCCGATTTGCTCATGCTCATCCGGTCGGCCAGCAGGCCGATGGTCAAGCCCTCGAGACCGTTGCGGCTGGCGAGTTCGAGCGCGACGTCGAGAATCGCGGCCCGCGTCTGCTCACCCTTGCGCATGAATTTGGCTGAAGTACTGATAGCTTCCCCTGAATCGAAAAAAATCCGAACGCTCGTACTATTATCTATCAGCCGAGGAATGTCAAACGGGAACTTAGAGGTGGCGTTCTATTGATGCAAGACAACGATCGACCCCTGGAGAAGGCGCCGCACAGCGCTCCTGCCCGGCCACCGCGGGTGGCGGACAGAAGTTTGTTGTTTCAGCTATAAAGGTACAGCATTTTTCGTCAACCGCCTATCCCGTTGCGGTGTTTCATCGCGACGGCGTCAGTCGTCGCCGACGCGCTCCATCGCGCGCCGGTCGCGTTTGGTCGGCCGGCCCTTGATGTCCAGGCTCGGCTCGGGATACAGGCGGCGCGCCGTCTTGTCGTTCTCGCGCCGTGCGATGCTCTCGTCGGTCTCGAAGTACAGGGTGCGCGCCACCGGCGCCGGGCCGCGCGAACCGGAAATCGCGGCCACGATCACTTCCCAGCGGTCCGACCCGTTGTCGATCAGGATCTTGTCGTTCATCTTGACCGCGCGCGCCGGCTTGACCGGTTCGCCGCCGATGCGTACCCGGCCGCGGTCCACCGCGTCCTGGGCCAGCGAACGGGTCTTGAAAAAGCGCGCCGCCCACAGCCATTTGTCGATTCTTACGTTGTCGCTATCCATTGAGCTTCCAGTTCGTGATACGGGACCTGCCCGCGCCTGACCCATGTTTGGCTATCGAAGCGATTATTCAAGAGGAATGACAGTCGCCCATCGATGCAGAAATAGTTAAAAATTTCCGCCCGGCTGCGTTCAGGTAGCGTGGCGCGACATGCGCTGCCCCTCCTTAACCCCTGAACGGAAAAACAAGCAGCCATGGCCACCTACATCAGCACCAGGAACGTCGTCGTCGGCGAAAAAGACGGCTACGTCGATTTCGTGATCACCCTCAGCGCCGCGTCGCAAGACCAGGTCAGCGTCCGCTACGCCACCAGCTACCTGTCGGCCGTCTCCGGCGCATCGAACGACTACATCCATACCGATGGCAACCTGGTCTTCGCGCCCGGCACCACCACCCAGACGGTGCGTGTCGCGCTGGTCGACGACCTGGTCAGCGAAAGGCTGGAAAGCTTCGAACTCATGCTGTCGAACGCGGTCAATGCGGTGATCGCCACGCCGTCCGCCACGGCCACCATCGTCGACAACGACAGCGTCGCCAGCAGCGCCAATCCGGCCCACCTGTCGGTGCGCGACGTCGTGGTCGACGCCGGCGCCGGCAGCGCCACCTTCGCCGTGGTGCTGGACAAGGCCGTGGGCAGTGGCTTTAGCGTTGCCTACGGCACGCTCGACGGCAATGCCCGGGCCGGCAGCGCCTATGTCGGCGCCAGCGGCACCCTGGCGTTCGGCGCGGGCGAGACCGTCAAGCAGGTGACGGTCGCGCTGCCGCAGGGCGCCGCGGCGGCGCCGGATGGGGTCTTCAGCCTGGCGCTGGGCGCGCTCTCCGGCGCGGGCGGCAGCCAGGTCGTGGTCGCCGACGGCATCGGCCAGGCGCTGATCGGCGCCCATGGCCAGACGCCCAAGGCCTTGCCGACGATCAGCGTGAACAATCCGCACGTCGGCGAAGGCGACGGGTATGTCGATTTCGTGATCAGCCTCGACGCGCCGTCGGAGCGCGAAGTGAGCCTGGAATTGAGGACCGATTACGAGACCGCGTTCTCGGGCACGTCGCTCGATTACGTGCATACCGGTGGCAAGCTGGTATTTGCCCCCGGCACCACGACCCAGACGGTGCGCGTGGCGCTGTCGAACGACCTCACCGCCGAATCGCTCGAAACCTTCGCGCTGCAGCTGTCGAGCGTGAGCAATGCCGTCTTCGCCAATGGCCGGGGCATCGCCACGATCGTGGACAACGATACCATCGCCGACAGCGCCCGTCCGGCCAACCTGTCGGTGCGCGACGTCGTGGTCGACGCCAGCGCCGGCAGCGCCACTTTCGCCGTCGTGCTCGACAAGGCGCTGGGGCGCAGCTTCAGCGTCGACTACGCCACCCTCGACGGCAATGCCCGTGCCGGCAGCGACTACCTGGCCGCCAGCGGCGCCCTCACCTTCGGCGCCGGCGAAACCGTCAAGAACGTGACGGTCATGCTGCCCCGCGACGGCACGGCCGAGCCGGACGAACTGTTCAGCCTGGTGCTCGGCGCGCTGTCCGGCCCCGCCGGCAACGGGGTCAGGATTGCCGACGGCATCGGCCAGGCGACCATCGGTGCACATGGCCAGACGGTCAAGGCGATGCCCACGATGACCATCAACAACCCGACCGTGGGCGAAAGCGCGGGCTATGTCGACTTCGTGGTCAGCCTCGACGCGCCGTCCGAGCGCCAGGTGAGCGTGTACTATGCGACCGATTTCCTCACCGCGTTTTCGGGCAACTCGCACGACTATATCCATACCGGCGGCACGCTGGTATTCGCCCCTGGCGTGACGACCCAGACGGTGCGCGTGTCGCTCCCCGACGACCTGGCGACCGAAGCGCTGCAATCCTTCGGGCTGGTGCTGACCGGCGCCAGCAATGCCGTCGTCGCCAACCCCTACGGCATGGCCACCATCGTCGACAACGACAGCATCGCCGACCGCGCCAACCCGGCCGGCCTGTCGGTGCACGACGTGGTGGTCGACGCCAGCGCCGGCACCGCCACCTTCGCGGTCGTGCTCGACAAGGCGGTCGGGTCCAGCTTCAGCGTTGCCTACGGCACCGCCAATGGCAGCGCCCAGGCCGGCAGCGACTATCTGGCCGCCGCCGGGACGCTGACCTTCGGTCCTGGTGAAACCGCCAAGAACGTGACGGTCGTGCTGCCGCGCGACGGCGCCGCCGAAGCGGCTGAAACCTTCAGCCTGGTGCTCGGCGCGGTGACGGGCAATGGCGCCGATGCGGTGGCGATCGCCCGCAGCAGCGGTCACGCGACGATCGGCGCGCATGGTCCGGCCGCCGGCGGCCAGCCGGTGATCAGTGTCGGCGACATCATCGTTGGCGAGAAGGACGGCTACGCGCAGTTCGTGGTGACCCTGGATGCGGCGTCGACCGCGCAAGTCTCGGTGGGCTACGCAACCGACCAGGGCACCGCGGTTTCCGGCACATCGGGCGACTACAGCCACGTTGGCGGTACGCTGGTGTTCGCGCCCGGTGTCACGACCCAGACGGTGCGCGTCGCCATCGTCAGCGACAGCCTCGGCGAAGCGAGCGAAAGCTTCTCGCTCAGGCTGATGGCAGCGACCAATGCGACCATCGGCAAGACCACGGCCAGCGCGACCATCGTCGACGGCAGCTCCTACCATCATGTCAAGGGCGGCGCCGGCATCGATACCGTGCACTACGCCGGCAACCGCGACGCCTACACGATCGATCGCGGCGCCGATGGCTTCACGATCAGCCACAAGAATGGCGCCGGCGGCACCGACCTGCTCACCGGCATCGAACGCATCGACTTTGGCGACCTGAACGTGGCGCTGGACATCGACGGCATCGGCGGCCAGGCCTACCGCATCTACCAGGCGGCGTTCAACCGCACCCCGGACTCGGGCGGCCTGGGGTTCTGGATCAATGTCATGGACCAAGGCCTGTCGCTGGCCGAGGTCGCCGCCGGTTTCATGCAGACGCCCGAGTTCATCGCGGCCTATGGCGCCAACCCCAGCAACCATGACCTGGTCTCGCAGATCTACCTGAACGTGCTGCATCGCCCGGCCGAACCGGGCGGCCTGGCATACTGGACGGGTGCGCTCGACCGCGGCGTGGTGACGGCCGCGCAGGCACTGAGCATGATCAGCGAGAGCCCCGAGAACCAGGCCGCGCTGGCCCCGGTGATCGGCGAAGGATTTACCTATACCCCCTACGGCTAAGGGATGATGGCCGCGCGCCGGTGCGCGCGGCCTGTTTCAGGTGTAGCCGAAGGTGACCACCCGCATCACCAGCTTGTACGCCATATAGGCCACGCCATAGGTCACGCGTTGCAGCCAGCCGGTATGCGCGAACTCCTGCGGACACACCTCCTTGCCGTCGGCGATGCCGCGCTCGATGTGCTCGCGCATGGTGGCGGCGAACACCGGATCGTCCACCACGACATTGGCTTCCTGGTTCAGGAACAGCGACAGGCCGTCGCAGTTGCTGGAACCGACCGTGGCCCAGTCGTCGTCGACCACCGCCACCTTGGCGTGCAACTGGGTCTTGCGGTATTCGACCACCCGCACGCCATCGGCCAGCAGCTTGGGATAGAAGGAATGCGCGACCGCGTCCTGGATCCTGAACTCCCCTACCCCGATCAGCAAGGTCACCTTCACGCCGCGCCGCGCGGCGTGCGCCAGCGCCTTGCGGAACTTGCGGCCCGGCGCAAAATAGGGCGTGGCCAGCAGCACGCTGTGGCGCGCGTGGCCCAGCGCATGCAGATACGCTTTCTGGATCGTGCTGCGGTTGCGCAGGTTGTCGCGCACCACGAAGGCCGCCCGGGCCGGGCTTGCGCATGAGGGAACAGGCTGCTTGCGCATCTCCCGGAACAGCTGCAGGCGCTTGCGCAGCCGCAGGCGGCCCGACCTGGCCCACTGGACTTGCGCCTCGTGGTGGATCTGGGCCACCAGCGGGCCGCGCACGCGCACCGTGAAATCCCAGCGCGGGGCCGGCAGGCGGTGGCCGTCGGCGTGGTCGCACAGCCAGTCGTCGTTGATATTGATGCCGCCCACAAAGGCGACGGTGCGGTCGATCACGGCGATCTTGCGGTGCGAGCGGGCGATGCCGCGCCGGCACCAGGGATTGAAGACGCGGTACTGGGCCCCGGCATCAAGCAGGATCGGCCCCAGCCGGCCGCAGCAGCGCTGGCCGGTGCCGAACCAGTCGACCAGTACCCGCACCTTCACGCCGCGCCGCGCCGCGCGCGCCAAGGCGTCGCGCACGGCGGCGCCGGTCTCGTCCTCGGCAAAGATATAGGTTTCGAACAGCACCTCGTGCTGGGCGGCATCGAGCGCTTCGATCAGCGCCGGAAAGTAAGCAATGCCGCTCTGCAGGAGCGTGATGTCGTTGTTGTCGACAAAGGTCAGACTGCGCATGGCCCTTGTGTGAGCTCGAGCTCGGCCACGATGGGCGCGTGATCGGACAGCTTGGCCCACAGTGGACCGTGCAGCACCTGGGCCTGGTTGACCTTGAAGCCGCGCACGTAGATGCGGTCGAGCCTGAACCACGGCAGCATGGCCGGGAAGGTGCGCGCCGGCGCCAGGCGCGGCTGGCGGCCGGCCCAGCTGCGCACCATATCGCCCATCGGCGAACGCTTGCCCAGCTTGTCGAACACTTCTTCCACGCCCAGGGCGGTGCGCAGCTTGTCGCTGAGCGTATTGCGCCAGTCGTTGAAGTCGCCCGCGATGATCACCGGTTCGCCGTTCGGCGCGGACGCGTTGACGGCCTCGATCAGGGACGCCGTCTGGCGCCCGCGGCTGCCTTCGAACAGGCCCAGGTGGACCACATAGCAGTGCACCTGGCATTCGGGCGCACCGAGGATGCAGTGCAGGATGCCGCGCTGCTCATACGCATGGTCGGATACGTCGTGGTTGTGCGAGTTCTCGATCGGCCAGCAGCTGAGCAAGGCGTTGCCATGGTGGCCGTGGTCGTAGACCGCGTTCATGCCGTAGGCCGTGTGGTGGGCATCGGGCGCGAAATAGTCGTACTGGGCGGTTTCGGGCCAGTGGCGATGGCCACGGTCTTGACTGCCGTAGCGGGCCTGGAAGCGGTCGTGCCGCCCCTGCACTTCTTGCAGGAAGACGACATTGGCGTCGAATTCGGCAATGGCTTTCTTGAGCGCGATCACGCGTGGCGTGCTGCGCAGCGACGAGACGCCCTTATGAATATTGTAGGTGGCAACACGAATTTTCATAAGAACATTCTACCCGGATCGGACCGCCGCTCTCGTGAAACGGGCCCAATCGTGCGCCTCTGTCTGGCGCGGAGCGCGGCGGCCAGCTTGATGCCGTCGCGCTCTGAATGAATAGTGGATTCAGGCGATGGCAAGCGAGGTGTCGTACACCGCTTCGTGGCCCGACACGATCATGCGGCGCGGGCGACGTTCTTGCGTCTGCTGCTGGCGCGGCGCCAGCGGACCGGACAGGCGCAGCCCGTCGAAGAGGTCGATATAGATGCAGTCGTCCCCTAGGGTGATTGCCTTCACTTTCTTGTCGCTATTCAGTTCGAGGTTATCCATTTTATCTCCCAGAATCATCCACTTAAAAGTTGCACATCAAAAATTCACCATGGGTGAACCGTTGACCTTAATCCACACATTTACAGCTGTCAAACGTTGCAAATCTCGTGCAAATGCCATATCGCAAAATTTCCTCTTGTTATGAAAATGACATGTCAACTGTATTCAAATGTATTTTCATAGGAGAAAACGGATTTGAGCGTACGCATAAGCGCGACTGCGCACAGACGCATCGAAAAAAAAGTACCTACGTACTTTTGTTAAAAAACGTCATTTTATTGCGCAAGGATATGATCATCAACGATGATTTTGCGCAAAAGAACTGCTTTCGGGAAATTTTATTTTCCCAAACCAATGTTTATGGGAAATGGCGCGGCAGTTGCAGGATCGCTTCCGCGTTCGAGGACGAGAAGCAGAGGTCGGCCGCTTCCAGCAACGGGAGCCAGGCATGGCGCAGGTGTTCGCGCGGGCTGAGCAGGATAGGGATGTCGCGCGGCACGCAGACCGAAAACACGTGTTCGGTATTGTGGGTCACGCCGGGGGCGTAGCGATGCCGCCAGACAGGGTAGATCTCGTAGAGATTGGCGAGCTGCCAGTCGCGCAGGCGGATACGCTCGCCGTCGGCCACGATGCCGGTCTCTTCGAACAGTTCGCGCGCGGCGGTATCGGCCCAGGGCTCGTCGACGCTGTCGAGCGAGCCGGTGACCGATTGCCAGAACCCCGGACGATCGGCGCGTTCGAGCACCAGCACTTCCATGGCGGAAGTGTGGATCACGACCAGCACCGATTCGGGGATCTTGTAAGGGCTCATGCAAGAGCATGGCGGATGGGCCATCCACGCGTCGGATGAACGCGTGGACGGCCCAGCCGTCCACCCTACGCGACCTTTGGCTCGTTACGCAGGCGGATGTGCAGCTCTTTCAACTGCTTCTCGTCGACCTCCGACGGTGCATTGGTCAACAGGCACTGCGCACGCTGGGTTTTCGGGAAGGCGATCACATCGCGGATCGACTCGGAGCCGGTCATCAGGGTGATCAGGCGATCCAGGCCGAAGGCCAGGCCACCGTGCGGCGGCGCGCCGTACTGCAGCGCATCGAGCAGGAAGCCGAACTTGAGCTGCGCTTCCTCGGCATCGATCTTCAGCGCGCGGAACACCTTGCTCTGCACTTCCTCGCGGTGGATACGGATCGAGCCACCACCCAGTTCCCAGCCGTTCAAGACCATGTCGTAGGCCTTGGCGATGCAGGCGCCCGGATTGGTCTCGAGCATGTCTTCGTGACCGTCCTTCGGTGCGGTGAACGGGTGGTGGGTCGCGGTCCAGCGATCGCCGTCTTCGTCGTATTCGAACATCGGGAAATCGATCACCCACAGCGGCGACCAGACGTCGTCGAACAGGCCGGCCTTCTTGCCGAATTCCGAGTGGCCGATCTTGACGCGCAGCGCGCCGATGGCGTCGTTGACGACTTTCGCTTTATCCGCACCGAAGAAGATCAGGTCGCCGTCTTGCGCGCCCGTCAGCTCCAGGATCTGGGTGAGAACTTCGTCGGACAGGTTCTTGACGATCGGCGACTGCAGGCCGTCACGGCCCTTGGCCTTCTCGTTGACCTTGATGTAGGCCAGGCCCTTGGCGCCGTAGATCGCGACGAACTGGGTGTATGCGTCGATTTCCGAACGCGGCATCGAACCGCCCTGCGGCACGCGCATGCCGACCACGCGGCCATTGGGCAGGTTGGCGGCGCTGTTGAACACCTTGAACTCGACCGACTTCATCAGCTCGGTCAGTTCGGTGAACTGCAGCTTGACGCGCATGTCCGGCTTGTCCGAGCCGTAGGTGCCCATCGCGGTGGCGAAATCCATCACCGGGAACGGGTTCGGCAATTCGATGCCGGTGGTGTTGCGGAACACGACGCGCATCATCTCTTCGAACAGGTCGCGGATCTCCTGTTCGGTCAGGAACGAGGTTTCGCAGTCGATCTGGGTGAATTCTGGCTGGCGGTCGGCGCGCAGGTCTTCGTCGCGGAAGCACTTGGTGATCTGGTAGTAGCGGTCGAAGTTGGCCACCATCAGCAGCTGCTTGAACAGCTGCGGCGACTGCGGCAGCGCGAAGAAGTTGCCGGCATTGACGCGCGACGGCACCAGGTAGTCGCGCGCGCCTTCCGGGGTCGACTTGGTCAGCATCGGGGTCTCGATGTCGATGAAGCCCAGGTTGTCCAGGTACTTGCGCACTTCCATCGACACCTTGTAGCGCAATTTGAGGTTGTGCTGCATCTGGCCGCGGCGCAGGTCGAGCACGCGGTGCGTCAGGCGGGTGGTTTCCGACAGGTTGTCGTCGTCCAGCTGGAACGGCACCGGCACCGAAGCGTTGAGCACTTCGACGTCGCTGGCGTTGATCTCGATCTTGCCCGACTTCAGGTTGTTGTTGACCGTGCCTTCCAGGCGGTTGGTCACGGTGCCGACGATGCGCAGGCAGTACTCGTTGCGCACGCCTTCGGCGGCCTTGAAGACGGCGGCATTGTCCGGATGGCACACCACCTGCACCAGGCCTTCGCGGTCGCGCAGGTCGATGAAGATCACGCCGCCGTGGTCACGGCGGCGGTGCACCCAGCCGCACAGGCTGACGGTTTGGCCCAGCAGTTCCTCGGTCACGAGGCCGCAGTAGTTGGTACGCATGGTGGACATAGTTTTCGTTCCAGGTTGGTTGATTTGCTCGCGCCGCCTTCCAGGGCGGCTGCCATTGTCTGTGATTCGGTATTACTTGATCGCCACGGGCGCTACGCTGACCGGCGCTTCCGCCGGCGCGACCACGCCCATCGAGACGATGTACTTCAATGCCGCATCGACCGTCATGTCCAGCTCTTTCACCCGGCTGCGTTCCATCATCAGGAAAAAGCCCGAGGTCGGGTTCGGGGTGGTCGGCACGTACACGCTCACGAAGTCGCCGCCCAGGTGGCCCGCCACTTCGCCGCCCGGCGCGCCGGTCAGGAAGGCGATGGTGTATGAATCCGCATGCGGATACGGCACCAGCACCGCCTGGCGAAACGCATTGCCCGAGGGCGAAAACAGCGTGTCCGACACCTGCTTGACGCTGCCGTACAGCGAACTGACCACCGGCACCCGCTTGAGCAGGCGTTCGCCCAGGCGCACGATGTACTTGCCGACCAGGTTATTGGTCAACAGGCCGGTCAGGAACACGATGGCCAGGGTCAGCACCGCGCCGAAGCCCGGCACGTCCATGCCGAACATGGAGCGCGGCTGCCAGGCGTCGGGCACGAACAGCAGCGACTGGTCGAGCGTGCTGATGATCAGGTTCAGGACCCAGGCCGTGATCACCAGGGGCACCAGGACCAGCAGTCCGGTGATGAAATATTTGCGCATCGGATTGGCCTTGTTCTTGTTGGCGCGCGGCGCGGGCCGCGCCGGATCAGCTGCTCTTGTCGCCACTGCCGCCCGATACTGTCGGCGTGGCCGGCGTGGCCGGGGCCGCGCTGGCCTCGCTCGCAGCGGCCGGCGCGGGCGCGGCCGCGCCGCCGTTGCCATTGGTGGCGGTTCCGGTCGCGGGCGGCGTGCCGCCACGGAAATCGGTCACATACCAGCCGCTACCCTTGAGCTGGAAGCCGGCGGCAGTCACCTGTTTCTTGAAGGACGGCTTGGCGCAGGATGGGCAAACGGTCAGGACCGGATCCGATATCTTTTGCAGTACATCTTTGGTAAAACCGCATTCTTCGCAGCGGTAGGCGTAAATCGGCATGCTCGGTGCTCCGCAAAAATCGTCAAAACCCTGAATTATAAAGCTTTTACAGGGGGATTTGCCGTTTGCGGCCTACCTCGGCTGGCACGGACCCGGCGCGTGGCCAGGTGCGCACGGTTCGATGTTGTTTTTCACCATCGTCAACAGGTGTTTCGTTTGCTCAAGCATGCGCCAGATGTTTTAATACGGCTTCTTCACCGAATGTTGGCGATGGGAAATCCCAGTCGCTCCCCGTAAAGAAGAAACAGAAGACTGTGCGGTGTTGACATCAGCGCGGTCCATAAAAGAACACTAGCTTGCCAAGCCCGCGATTGCGGGCTTTTTCTTTTTCAAATCGCCATACGTGCCGGTACCGGCGTCGGCGTCGGGTAGACGCGTCCAATCACAGCCAATACAGCGCCACCAGCCCCACCCCGAACCCCGTCGCCATGCAGGTCAGGAAGGCCAGCATGCGATTGGTGCGGCGCTGCTCGATCAGCACCATCGCCAGCATGTCGCTATTGCCGATATGCGAGTGCGCCACATGGCCGTTCGCTTCGCGCTCCAGCACCTGGTGCACCAGGCGCGGCAGTTGCGGGAAGATCTGGGCATAGCGCGGGGCCTCGGCGCGCAGGCGATCGACCAGGCCTTTCCAGCCGATCTGCTCGGTCATCCAGCGCTCGAGATACGGCTTGGCGGTCTTCCACAGGTCGAGGTCGGGATCGAGCTGGCGCCCCAGGCCTTCGATATTGAGCAGGGTCTTTTGCAGCAGCACGAGTTGCGGCTGCACCTCGACATTGAAGCGGCGCGAGGTCTGGAACAGGCGCAGCAGCACCTGGCCGAACGAAATATCTTTCAGTGGCCGGTCGAAGATCGGTTCGCAGCAGGCGCGCACCGCCGCCTCGAGCTCGTCCACGCGGGTATTCGCGGGCGCCCAGCCCGACTCGATATGGGCCTCGGCCACGCGCTTGTAGTCGCGCCGGAAGAAGGCCAGGAAGTTCTGCGACAGGTAATCCTTGTCGAAGTCGTTCAGGGTGCCGACGATGCCGAAGTCGAGCGCGATATAGCGGCCCAGGGTTTCCGGCGCGGTCGACACCAGGATATTGCCTGGGTGCATGTCAGCATGGAAGAAGCCGTCACGGAAAACCTGGGTAAAGAAAATCTCCACGCCATCGCTCGAGAGCTTCTTGAGGTCGACCCCGGCCGCGGCCAGGCGGTCGATCTGCGAGATCGGGATGCCATACATCCGTTCCATCACGATCACGCTGCTCGAGCAGTAGTCCCAGTACATCTCGGGCACCATCAGCAGGTCGGACCCGGCGAAGTTGCGGCGCAGCTGGCTGGCATTGGCCGCCTCGCGCATCAGGTCGAGCTCGTCGTGCAGGTATTTGTCGAATTCGGCCACCACTTCGCGCGGCTTCAGGCGCCGCGCTTCGCTCCACACGCGCTCGATCAGGTTGGCCGCCAGGCGCATCAGGGCCATGTCTTCGTCGATCAGCTTCTTCATGCCGGGACGCAGCACCTTGACCGCGACTTCCTTGCCATCCTTGAGCTGGGCGAAGTGGACCTGGGCGATCGAGGCCGAGGCCACCGGTTCACGGTCGAAGCGGGCGAACAGCTGGTCGGGATGGGCGCCCAGCGAGCGCGTGATCTGGGCCACCGCCAGGTCGGAACCGAATGGCGGCACCCGGTCCTGCAGCAGCGCCAGCTCGTCGGCGATGTCGGGCGGCACCAGGTCGCGCCGGGTCGACAGCACCTGGCCGAACTTGACGAAGATCGGGCCCAGCTCTTCGAGCGCCTGGCGCAGGCGGATCGCGCGCGGCGAGGTGATCGTGCGCCAGAAGAAGAAGGTGTTCATCAGGCGCGCGGTGCGCGGTGCATTGATGCTGGTGACGGCGATCTCGTCCAGGCCATACCTGGTGAAAACGGTGAGGATGCGCAGCAGGCGCAGGAATTTCAATATCATCGACGATCCGGGTGGTGTTCTGCGCTGGGGAGAATGATGGTGGGGCTGGCGGCGGCGTGCCGGGCCAGCGTTTGTTCGAGCCGCGCGATGCGCTTGGCGGTACGCTCGACGTCGTCGCGCAGGCGCACCACGTCGCCGGCGAACGCGTCGCGCTGGGCCGGCCGCACCAGGACCGGCCGTTCTTCGGCCAGGAATTCGGCCAGGTTCTCGGCCAGGCGCCGCCCCGCTTCGGTGGCGCCGTGGGCCGTGCTGCGGGCGCCCTCGGCCAGGCGGCGCGCCGCCAGCGGCCCCACCACCCGTTCGAGGTCGTGCTCGGCATCCCAGCGCAGGCCATTGGCCAGTTGCGAGATCACATTGGCGAACTCGGCATCGCCTTCGATTTTGACGTACGACAGCGCGCGCGTGCGGTCCTGGGCGATCAGCGGCAGGTCGGCCGGCTTGATGCGGATCGTCACGTGGGCGGCGCTGTCGGCCTGGCTCGATTCGAGCAGGCCGTCGCGCGCGACCAGCACGCGCAGCTGGGCCAGCCCGGCGTCGATGCACGCTTGTTTGCCGGCATGGCGCGCCAGCGCGCTGCGCGCCCAGGGCTCCTGGGCCAGCAGGTGGTTGATCGCGGCGACCGCCGGCAAGGACAGGGACCGCTGGGGCGACAAGGTCGTAAAACTCGGAAACATGACAGGATTTGACCCTTAAAAAACAAAACCGCCCGGGTTGATGCGGGCGGTTTTGATCTTACCAGTTCACCGGGTGCAAACCCGGTGACACGGAATGTTTATCGAAAAATAATTCCGCCAATGGTGAACGGCATCAGTTGGTTTGCTGGATACCGGCCAGCACCCAGCCGCCCGCGCCCGACAGCGGCTTGGACATGTTCCAGACTTCGACGAACGGCTCTGGCAAGGCGTCCTTGGCGCTGCGGATCATGGCGTTGAACTGCACGCTGGCCAGGTAGTCGGTGGCGGTCTGCTCGATGCCCAGCAACTGGGCGTCGATATTGACCACGTCGGTGAAGTCGGCGACGTTGCCGCGTTCCTGGATCTGCATCTTGAGCTCGGCGAACACCTCGGGCGAGGTGAACTCGCGCAGGTCGTTGGTGTCGCCGCGGTCCCAGGCCGCCTGCATGCGGATGAAGGACGACTTCGCATGGCGCAGGAAGCTCTCGCTGTCGAAGTCGGCCGGCACGCCCCATTGCTGGTGCGCCGGCACGGCGGCAGCGCCGCCGAAGGCTGCGGGTGCAGCCTTATCGAGGCCGACGTTGCCCTGGAAGGCGGCGGGCTGATGACGCAGGCCCGAGCCGATCTCTGGCGTGGCGCCAGCGCCGGCGGCCTGCGGCTTGAAGCCCGAACCCGCGCCGAAGGTGGCCGCCGATGGATTGGCCGGCGTGTCCTTGCGGCGGAACATGCGCACGATGAAGAAGATCACGCCGCCGATCAGCGCGATCATGAGGATCGCCGAGATCGCGCTGGCCAATGCGCCGCCAATGCCCAGGTGCGACAGCAGCATGCCCAGGCCCAGGCCGAGCAGCGCGCCACCGAGGATATTGCGCATCATGCTCGGTTTCTTGGCGGCGGCCGCGGCGCCGGCCGCGCCCGCACCGGCGGCTGCGGGAGCCGCCGAATTCGGGCCCTGGCGCTGCATGCTCTGGGCGGGGGCCGGCGCCGGCTGCTGCATCTTCTGCACCGATTGCGACTGGCGTCCCACCGACCGCTTGCCGCCCATTGGTCGGGCGAAGGCGTCCGCCACCATCGAAAACGCGGTGACTGCCAACATCGTCGTGACCAGGAATTTTTTCATTGTCTCCGTCCCTATCGTTGAAACTACAGTTTGATACCGGTGTGCAATGCGGCCACACCCGCCGTCAGGTTGAAATACTGGACCCGCTCCAGTCCCGCCTCTTCCATCATCCCCTTGAGGGTGTCCTGGTCGGGATGCATGCGGATCGATTCGGCCAGGTAGCGATAGCTTTCGGCATCGCCGGCGATTCTTTGCCCCAGCCACGGTAGCACCGAGAACGAATACACGTCGTACGGTTTCTGCAGCGGCGCGATCACTTTCGAGAATTCCAGCACCAGCAGCTTGCCGCCCGGCTTGAGCACCCGGCGCATCTCGGCCAGGGCCTGGTCCTTGTGGGTCATATTGCGCAGCCCGAAGGCGACACTGACCCGGTCGAAGTAATTGTCGGGGAACGGCAGTTTTTCGGCGTCACACAACATGGTTGGGGTGACAATCCCTTTATTCAAGAGGCGATCGCGGCCGACGCGCAGCATCGACTCGTTGATGTCGGTGAGCCAGACTTCGCCGCTCTTGCCCGCCTGCCTGGCAAAGGCCTTGGCCAGGTCGCCGGTGCCGCCGGCGATGTCGAGCACCTTGAAGCCGGGCCGCACGCCTGCCTGGGCGATCGTGAAGATCTTCCAGGCGCGATGCAGGCCGGCCGACATCAGGTCGTTCATGACGTCGTACTTGGCGGCGACCGAGTGGAAAACCTTGGCGACTTCCTGGACCTTCTGGTCCTCGGCGACGGTCTTGTAGCCGAAGTGGGTAGTGTTAGTCATATGTACAGGCAGGTTGGGGGTTGCCCCAATTATACAAGCACGCTGCCGGCGCACCGCCGCACTGGCGCCGGGCGGCTCGCGCCCTCGCCGTCGGTCCGATTTTTGTTGTGGAGAATTGAATCCAAATCGCTGTTGGATGCGAACAACGCATGGAGCGCTAACAGCATGCTCAGCAGTGAGCCGGGATGCAGGATGCCCTTCCCGCATAAGGATGTGCCCGGTAAGATTGGTAACAAGGAATTAACGAATTTGTATTAACATAAATGTTAAAGAACAAATTTTTAATTCAACAATGCACGTCTCATTGGCTTTCTAATAATGTTTGTGCGACATGCATGGCGTGTTTCAGGTTTAATTGAGCCTTGCTTCCATGCCGCCCGTTCCCAGTCGGAACGCCGGTCGGCATCCTAGATGAGTCATGCCTTGGCGCACCGGGACTCACACAACGAAGCAGGCAATGGCTTGCGAAAACGAGGACAACGGTGTCTGTAAAACGTCTTTTATGCATTTCGAGCGAAGGCAGTGCGCAAGCGCGCGCCTGCTGCGGGGAGCTGCCCGGATGGGATGTATGCGTGGTCGACAGCATGACCGCGGCGCGCAAGGTCCTGGCCCAGCAGCATTACGGGGTCGGCTTGCTGCTCGACCGCGGCGACGGCAGCGGCGACGACGGGATCGAGCGCTTCCTGAACCAGCACCACGAAACCCGCTGGGTCGGCGTATTCGATGCACAACGCCTCGACCAGCCGGCCCTGCGCGAACTGATCGCCGCCCACCTGTTCGACTTCCACACCCGTCCGGTCGACGCGCTGCGCCTGCAGCACTCGCTGGGCCACGCCCACGGCATGGCCACGCTGGCCAAGAACAAGGCCCAGCAGCGCCGCATCGGATCGCAGTCCAGTCACATCGACGGCGTCTCGGACGCGATCGTGCGCCTGCGCGCGCACATCGACAAGATCGCCGCGGTCGACGCCCCGGTGCTGGTGTGTGGCGAAAGCGGCAGCGGCAAGGAGCTCGCGGCCCAGGAAGTCCATCGCCGTTCGCAGCGCGCCAGCGGCCCTTTTATTGCCATCAATTGCGCGGCGGTGGCGCCAGCGCTGATCCACTCCGAACTGTTCGGCCATGAGCGCGGCGCCTTTACCGGCGCCACCCGCGACAAGCAGGGCCTGCTCGAGGCAGCCTCGGGCGGCAGTATCTTCCTCGACGAAATCGGCGACCTGCCACTCGACCTGCAGGCCAGCCTGCTGCGCTTCCTGCAAGAGCGCGTGATCTACCGTGTCGGCGGCACCCGTACCATTGCCGTCGACGCACGCGTGATCACCGCCACCCACGTCAACTTGCCGCAGGCGGTTGCCGAGGGCCGCTTCCGCGAAGACCTGTACTACCGGCTCAGCGTGTTTCCGATCCGGGTGCCCGCCCTGCGCGAGCGCAAGGAAGACTTGCCCCTGCTGACCGATCTCATCTTTAACAGGTATGCGGAGGAACGCAGTCCGCAACTGAAGGGGATCAGCCGTGAAGCGCTGCAGGCCATGGCGCGCTATGACTGGCCAGGCAATGTCCGCGAACTGATCAACCGCATGCGGCGCGCCATGGTGCTGGCCGAGCACCGCCTGATCACGCCGGCCGACCTCGACCTGCCCACGGCCGGTCCCATCTGCCCGGTCAAGGAAGGCCTCGGCAGCTCGCGCCTGAGCGCCGAGAAAGTCGCCATCGGCGAAAGCCTGGCGCGCAGCGGCAATAACATCAGCCAGGCCGCGCGCGAACTCGGTGTATCGCGCATGACACTGTATCGCCTGATGGCCAAGCACTCGATTTCCCCGTAAGTCTCCTTCTTTTTCTTCCGTCGGCCTGTTCCTACGGCCATCTCCTTGATTCGACAGGTTTTTCCCCTTCACGTGCTTGCGGCAAGGCAGCACGCATGGCGGGGCTTGTCACGCTATGCACACGGCATGGCGCTTGCAATTTGATACAGTTTCATGATCTTTTTTGCAACTCTGTAACATCATTGAGACATATTGTGCTTTCGCTATTGTTCACCTTCATTGTCCTCCCTCGTCCTACACGAACTCATCAAAATAGTCCTACATAATCAACGACTTAAAAATCGGGTTTGCGCTGGCACGAGATCTGCTAAGAGGAAGATGGACCGGGCGTCATGGGACCCCGGGAATTCAACTCAGTGACATTAGGGGAGCAACAATGAAGCGCACTATCCTGGCAACCGCGATCGCCCTGGCATTCAGCATGGCTCACGCACAAGAAAATTCCGTCAACGACGTTCGCGGCGGCAACACCCAGACTTCCGCAATCAATACGAATACCGATAACAGCACTGTCACTGACTCCCGGAACAACGGCAACACCAACAGCAGCATGAACGATAGCAATAACACTGCTACCAGCACCAACACCAACAACAGCACCAACGACAGCAACAACACGGCAACCAACACCAACACCAACACGGCGACCAACACCGCGACCAACACCAACAGCAGCACCAACGACAGCAACAACACGGCAACCAACACCACGACCAACACCAACAACAGCCAGGCCAACAACAACAGCCAGCAGAACAACAGCAGCACGAACGACAGCAACAACACCGCAACCAACACCAACACCACGACCAACACCAACAACAGCCAGGCTAACAACAACAGCCAGCAGAACAACAACAGCACCAACACGACCAACAACAACAACCAGGTCGACCGCTCGGACAACCGCACGGCGACCAACACGAACACCAACACGGACACCCGTACCAACACGAGCACGGATACCCGTACCAATACCATCACGATCGACAGCAACGACACCAGCACCACCAGCAACACCACCACCAACGACAGCAGCCGCGACAGCTCGGGCCAGAACAACAGCTCGGGTGATGCACGTGCCGCAGCCGCTGGCGCAGCAGCGGCCAACAACGGTGGCGATGCCAGCTCGTCGGTTGCCAACTCGTTCAACACCTCGTCGGCCAACGCCACCAGCTCGCTGACCGGCACCGTGTCGGGTAACACCATCAGCAACATCGGCAACACCGCCCAGAACACCGGCGGCGCCAACGGCGCAGCCGGCACCGGCTCGTCTGGCGGCGCAGGCAACGGCGGCTCGACCTCGGCCACCGGCGCAGCTGGCGGCGCGGCTTCGGGCGCGACTGGCGCGGCTGGCGGCGCAGGCGGCTACGCTGCTGCCGGCACCGCATCGACCGGCGCGTCGACCGTCGGTAACGCAGCCGGCGGCGCCGGCGGCGCATCGGGCGCGGCCGATTCGGCTGGCGGCTCGGGCGCAGCGGGCGCGGCTGGCGGCTACGCTGCCGGCGGCAACGGCGCGGCAGGCGGCGCAGGCACCGGCGGTGCTGGCGCATCGGGCGGCGCAGCCAACGGCGGCAATGGCGCGGCAGGCGGCGGCGCAACCGGCGGCGCCGGTGGCGCGACCGGTTCGCTGGCTGGCGGCAACGGCGGCGCGAACGGCGCCATCAGCACCGGTGCTGGCGGCACGGGCGGCGCGGGCGAATCGAACGGCGGCGCAGGCGCAGCAGGTGGCCTGGGCGGCGCAGGCGGCACCGGCGGCGCATCGTCGGGCTCGACCCTGACCGCATCGAACGGCGCCAGCGGCGGCGGTGCATCGATCGGCGACGCTACCGCCTCGACCGGCGCAGGCGGCACCCCAGGTTCGGACCCAGCAGGTTCGGGCGGCGCCAGCGGCGCTGCCGGCAACACCGGCGGCACTTCGACCGCAGGCAGCCCAACCAGCGGCGCCAGCTCCGGCACCGCGGGTGACTCGATGGCCGGCGCCGGCGGCGCCGGCGCAGCCGGCGGCGCAGGCGGTTCGGGCGCGGCTGGCACCAATACCTCGGGCGCTGGCGCAGCTGGCGGCGCAGCCACCGGCGGCACCTCGGGTGCTGGCGCGGCTCTGGCCGCCAACGGCGGCGCAGGCGCCACCGGCACGGCAGGCGCTGGCGGTTCGGGCGCGGCTGGCACGGCTGGCACCGGCGGTAACGGTGCCGAAGGCACCGGCGGCGCAGGCGGCGCGGGCCAGGGTGGCACGGCTGGCACCGGCGGCGCGGGCGGCGCGGGCGCTGAAGCGACCGCATCGACCGGCACCGGCGGCGCCGGCGGCGCATCGACCGGCGGCTCGGCCACCGGCGGTTCGGCGACTTCGGGCGACGCAACCTCGGGCGCTGGCGGCGCAGGCGGCGCGGGCGGTACCAGCACCGGCGGTGCTGGCGGCTCGACCGGCGAAATGGTGGCGGGCGCAGGCACCGGCGGCTTCGGCGGCGCTGGCACCGGCGGCAACGGCGGCACCAACAACGTGTCGGCTGGTAACTTCGACATGTCGAACTCGATGAGCAACATCGCCCAATCGGCAGCTGGTATCTCGATCATCAGCCAGAACAACGGCTTCTCCTCGCTGATCCAGCAAAGCGTCAACGTTCAGTCGAACATGAACGTCGGCGGCTCCGGCCAATAAGCGGCAAACCAGCGGTGCGGGACGGCTCATGCGCCATCCCGCACCGCACCGCCACGCGGCTTGCCCGCGTGGCGGTTTTTCGAGCGAGGCATCATGAAACGGATTACCCGGATTAGCTCTCTCCTGCTGGCAGCCTGCATGGCGCTGCCGATGGCGGCCCAGGCGGCGGAACCTGCGCCATTGCCGGTCAATATCGCCTTCCTGTCGAAAGTGAATGTGGCGCCAGGCGGCGCCGACGACCTGGCCAAGGGCTGGGGCAAGACCACCGGCGCCGAAGAACTGGGTGGACTGCGTGGCGGCGCCGACATCGTCACCACCGAAGCGACACTCGGCGGCACGGTTGGCTACAACACGGCCAACAACGTCACCACCGGTTTCAACGTCATCGACAACGGCTCGTTCGCCAATTCCTCGGGCTTGCCGGTCGTGATCCAGAACTCCGGCGCGAACGTCCTGATCCAGAACGCGACCGTCATCAACCTGCAACTGCAATAAGTATGAAACGAGGCATCTTCCTTGCCGCGCTGTGCGGCATCCTGCTGGCGCCGGCCCCGGCGCCAGCGCTCGAACTGGCGGTGGTCGGTCGCGTCAACGTGCCGGTCACCAGCCTCAAGGACATCAAGTTCCAGCGTACCGTACGCCAGCAATACGACTACAGTTGCGGCGCCGCCGCCGTGTCGACCCTGCTGTCGCACCACTACGCCACCCCGGTGCCGGAACAGGACGTGTTCCAGCAGATGTACGAAAAGGGTGACAAGACCAAGATTCACAAGGAAGGCTTTTCGCTGCTCGACATGCAGCGCTTCCTGGCTTCGCGCGGTTTTCGCGCCGACGGTTTCAAGCTGCCGATCGAAAAACTGATCGAAGAAAAATTGCCGGCCATCGTGCTGATCACCGACCGCGGCTTCAACCATTTCGTGGTCGTGAAAGGCGCTGAAGACGGCCGCATCCTGATCGGCGACCCGTCCACCGGCAACCGGGTGGTGAGCATGGAGCGGTTCCAGGAAATCTGGCGCAGCAAGATCCTGTTCGTGATCCATAGCCACAAAGAAGGCATCGCCTTCAACAATCCGGCCGACTGGCGTGGCGCCCCGCGCGCGCCGCTCGGCACCGGCATGCACCAGGACCAGCTCAGTGCCTCGCTGCCGAAATTCGGCCCTGGCGACTTTTGACTAAAGGATGTGATATGCGCTGGCCAACCTTCAACTTACAACGGTCCGCCCTGCTGCTGGCGGTGTGCGCCGCATGCGGTGCGATGCCCGCGGTGCAGGCGGCCGGCCCGTCGGCCTTCGGCGCAGCGGTCGGCCCCGAGGTACTCGACGATCTGCGCGGCGGCTTCGAGATCGCCGGCGGCCTGTCGCTATCGCTCGGCATCGAGCGCGTGGTCTCGGTCAACGGCGAAATCCTGGCGCGCACCAATATCGCCATCCCCGACCTGGCCGCGATGACCGGCGACCAGGCCCGCCTGGCCCAGAACGCCCTCGGCGCGGCCCAGCTGATCCAGATCGGCGGCAATAACTATGCCGCAGCCGACCTGAACCTGCCCAATGGCGCGACCCTGGTGCAGAACACACTCAATGGGCAAGACATCCGCACCGCCACGACCATCACATCGACCGTGAATAGCATGTCCTTACTAAAAGACATGAATTTCCAGAGCACGATACGGGATGCAGTGGTGCGTTCCCCAGGAACACTGTAGCATTGCAATATAGTTAACATTACTGGAGATCTGGATGTATCCACACGTCGCGCGGCTCGGCGCCGCCGGCCTGGCGGCCGCCCTCCTGGCGCCGCCCGTGCTCGCCCAACAAGCTGCTGCCGAGCCAGGCATGCAGGACCAACAGACCGAGCTGTCCCAACTCAAGGACGAACTGGCCGAACAGCGGGCACTGGTGAATCGTCTGGTGCTGGAACTGCAGGAGCAGCGCGAACAGCTGAAAAAAATCCAGGCGCCGGCCACGGCGCCGCCGATGGTGGCGGCGCGCGAGCGCATCGTCGAAGAAACCACGCCGCTGGCCGGCGCTCCGTTCGCCATCCCGACCGCGCTGGCCGACGGCGTGCTGCTGTCGCAGCAGCGCGGCACCGGCATGTCGATGACGGGCCAGGCGCCGGTGGCCCAGCCGCCGGTGCTGCCGCCGGCCGAAAGCGGCGTGGCGGCCCCATTGCCGCCGCAGCCGCGTCCGAACCAGCCGACCGTGCCGGCGCCCGGTCCGGCCCAGCAGGCGCCGCAGACGGCGCAGAACACCAACCGCCAGGAGCCGAACCGGCCGCCCGAAGTCGCGCCGATCGGCGATACGCCGGGCGTGCTGACCCAGCGTGGCACCTATGTGCTCGAGCCGTCGGTGCAGTATGGCTACTCGTCGAGCAACCGCGTGGCCCTGGTCGGCTACACGGTGATTCCCGCGATCCTGATCGGCCTGGTCGACGTGCGCGAGATCAAGCGCAACACCTTCACCACCGCCATCACCGGCCGCACCGGCATCAACAACCGGATGGAAGTCGAGGTCAAGGTGCCGTATGTGTACCGCTCGGACGCCACCGTCAGCCGCGAGCTGTTTACCGGCACCGCGGTCGAGCGCGTGTTCGACACCAGCGGCAAGGGCCTGGGCGACATCGAGGTCGCCGGCCGCTACCAGCTCAATAATGGCGGCGCCGACAAGGGCTATTACATCGCCGGCCTGCGCTACAAGAGCCGCACCGGGCGCGATCCGTTCGAGGTCGTCACCGATTGCGACCAGCGCTGCATCGGCGAGAACGTGACCGGCACCGGCCTGCCGCTGGACCTGCCGACCGGCTCGGGCTTCCATTCGCTGCAAGGCACCCTGACCTGGCTGTATCCATCGGATCCGGCGGTCTTCTTCGGCAACCTGAGCTACGTCCACAATTTCAAGCGCGACAATGTGACGCGCCTGGTGCGCAACGGCGTGCGCGAACCCCTGGGCGAACTGGAACCGGGTTATGTGCTCGGCTTTAACTTCGGCATGGGACTGGCGCTGAACGACAAGGCATCGCTCAGCCTGGGCTACGACCACAGCACGATCGCGCGCATGAAGCAGAACGGTTCGCCCGTGGCCGGCTCGGTGCGCACCCAGCTCGGTACCCTGCTTCTGGGCTATTCATACCGCTTGAGCCCCAAGCGTACACTCAATATCGCGGTGGGCGCCGGCGTGACCCGCGATACGCCTGATGTAACCCTTACCTTACGGGTTCCTATGACGTTCTGATCGGCGTCAAGCCCGCGTGGATAACATGCGGGCCCGCGTGACTTGTGGTAAATACGTATACGATTGAAAAATCTTGCTTCCGTTTTAAGAATTTGTCCTTATAATCAGTTTTGCAATGTAGCGCGTGACCCTGGTTTTTGTCCTAGGTACGCAAACAGGGCATCAACGACAAATAATTTTTTTTTGAGGGAATAAACATGGCTACTGGTATCGTCAAATGGTTCAACGACGCAAAAGGTTTTGGTTTCATCACGCCTGACGGCGGCGGCGAAGATCTGTTTGCACACTTCTCGGCGATCAACGCCAATGGCTTCAAATCGCTGCAGGAAAACCAGCGCGTGACCTTCGATGTCACCACCGGCCCTAAGGGCAAGCAAGCCGCAAACATCCAGCCACAGGCTTGATGCTGCACGAGCCCGCCACGGCGGGCTTGCAAAAGACAAGAGCACATCCGCGGATGTGCTCTTTTTGTTTGACCGTACCTCGCATCAGGCTGCGCAATTGCTTTCTTCAGCACCGACGCGAACAGCGTCTTTAGCGCCGGTTCAAACCGATCGCCGCGCTGTCATGCGATGCGTTGCGGCCGTCGGTCAACGACGCCAGGCGCAGGACCAGTTGGGCCCGGCCCTCGCGCACCGCGTTGAGCACGTCCGGCGCATCCCATTCGCCCATGAAGGACCCGCTGATATTGCCGGTGCTGGCGCTGGCCCCGTCCGCCAATCCCTTGTTGCCGAAGAAGGCGTGGAGCGGACGGCGCCCGGACTCGGCCAGCGGCGCCTGCTCCCCCTTCACGAACAGCTGGGCGTCGAAGCGCGCATGGGCCAGGGTCACCCCCGACCGGTTGGTGAGGTCAAGGAAGATGCCGACCTTGTCCCTGCCCCAGCTGTCCTTGTGGAGCCGCAGCGCGAGCTTGTTCACGTCGATGCGGCTATCGCCCAGCACCACGTGTTCGCCCGCCGCGAAGCGTTCGCGGTAGGCGGCCACGTCGAGCGTCGGCTGGGCCGGCCGCAAGGCGGCGGCCTCGCGCTCGCCGCCGATGGCCGGCCAGGCCGGTGCATCTGCGCCGAATGCCTGCCGGCGGCCATCGGACACCTCGGCCACGCGCAATACCAGGACGCGCTCTGATCCATTGATGGCGTCCGGCACGCTGAAGCTGTCGTTGCCGAACAGGCCGATCCGGCTGGTCGCGCTGGCGCCTGGGGCCAGGCCGCTGTCGCCCAGTCCCAGGTAGAGTGCGCGCGCCCCCAGGCCGCGACCGTTGCCGGTATCGACCACCGGCGTCGATTCGCCGTTCACGTACAGGCGCGCCTCCAGCTTGGCCGAGGCAATGGTGCGCTCCGAGGTATTGCGCACCGTGACGGTGATCCTGGGCTCGAGCCGGTCGAAGCGGTCCTTGGCGTAAGTGAATTCGACCGCCTCCAGCGCCAGCACGTCGTTGCCCAGGCCAATGTGCCTGGAGGATGGAGCCGGCGCCACCGGCGCCGGACTGGCGCGCTGTGTGGGAGCGGCCTCGGCGCTCACACGGCTTTCCCGCCTGGACTCGGCCGGCTGGCGCACGGCCGGCGGGGTCACCGCATCGGGCGCGCCGCCGGCCAATTGCCCGTGCGGGTCGGCGAGCTCGGGCGCTCTCGACGGCAAGGGCCGCAACACCCACCATGCAATGGCCAGCACCAGTCCCAGCACCAGCAGCGTTTTCAAGGGGTGCTGGCGGCGCCTGGCGCGCGCCTTATGCTGCGCCCGCTCTTGCTCCACGCGCATGGCGATGGCGTGCACCTGCTGCAGCTCAGCGCACACGGCCTGGCATTTGCCAAGATAGTCGTCGCTATCCTCCAATACGAAATCTTCCTCGTGCACGCTGCGGTTGCGCACCCGCGCCA
This sequence comes from Massilia puerhi, assembly GCF_009861485.1. Lineage (NCBI taxonomy): Bacteria > Pseudomonadati > Pseudomonadota > Betaproteobacteria > Burkholderiales > Oxalobacteraceae > Massilia > Massilia puerhi. The sequence continues at coordinate 266,881 of NZ_WOFW01000001.1, forward strand.
GATAGGCGATGCGCTGCTGCAGTGGCTGCGGGATCTGATAACGCGCGCTGTCGAGTTTTTCGCGCATCCCGCGCCCGGTGCCACCAAACTGTTCAGTCAGGATTCGCTCAATAGATTTCGCACCGGCAATAATCTTGTTAAGATCGGTCATTGTTGATTGTTGTATTAATAGGGGCGGCGCATGTTAAAACAGCTGAAATCTTTCTTTAGTGCAAAGAATAGCCACTCTACACCTGCTGGATGGACAGATGAAAGCTGGAGTCCCGCTGAATATGAAAAAATGTTGAAGAGTGACAACAGCAGTACCGTGACTCCCTTGTTCACCCTGGGCGCGGCGGCGACGGACAGCGACAGCGATTCCATGATGGATTTCTCGCCCGCCGTGAATGTCGATGGCACGCCGATGATCGGCGATACGGACATCCATGGCAATCCCTTCGGCGTCACCAGCTCGCACGCGAGCGGTTTCGACGAACCGGCATTCAATATCGATGGCGCCATGATGATGGGCGACTTCGACATCAACGGTAATCCATATGGGGTGACGAGCGATTATTCGTTCAGCGATTCGTCATCCGACAGTGGGTGGTCGTCCGACAGCAGCTGGTCGTCCGGCAGCAGTTTCGATAGCGGCAGCAGTTTCGACAGCGGCAGCAGCTGGTCGTCCGACGACCGTTTTTGAGCCGCCCCAGGCGCGGCGTGCCCATGAAAAAAGCGCCCCGAAGAGCGCCTGGATTCTTACTTGCAGCCGCAGCCGCCAGAGCCGCAACCACCGCCGCCACCCGTGGCAGGCTGGCTGCCCGGCAGCACCGTGCCCGGCGCACGTCCGGATGCTTCGTCAAAGCCCGCCGCCTGCAGCCGGCCCAGGTACTGCTGCCACAGCGATGCCTGGCTGCGGCCCAGCTCGTACAAATAATCCCAGCTGAAGATGCCGGTGTCGTGGCCGTCCGAGAAAGTCGGCTTGATCGCGTAGTTGCCAACCTGCTCGACATCGGCGATGCCGACGTCGCGCTTGCCGACCTGCAGCACTTCCTGGCCCGGGCCATGGCCCTTCACTTCGGCCGACGGCGAGTACACGCGCATCAGTTCGAACGGGATCGAATAGGCGCTGCCGTCGTCATAGGCGATGTCGAGCACACGCGATTTCTGGTGGACGGTCAGTTCGGTTGGGTTAGGCATGAATCAATTCTCTACTTGGTTAAGACGGCGCGCGATGGCGGCGCCCAGTTGTTCGGCCAGCGCGCGGCGCGCGGCCAGGATGTCGTGTTCGGTCGTGCGCACCGCCTGCGCCCATACGGGCGCCGGGAAGTGGGCGTCGTCCGCATAGCGCGGAATGATATGCCAGTGCAGGTGCGGCACCACATTGCCCAGGCTGGCCAGATTGACCTTCAGCGGCTGCATGACGTCGCGCACCGCCTGTTCGACCTGGAACACGGCCTCGTTCACCAGCAGGCGGTCGGCGCGCGATAGATCGCTCATCTCGCGCACATGATCGTGCCAGATCACCCGGCAAAAGCCGGGATAGCTGGCGTCGTCCACGACGATGACGCTGAACTTGTCGCCGGCCCAGGCCGCAGGCACGGACAGGTTGCACAGCTCGCAGCCAGGCTCCCTGGCGCTCATACCAGCACCCGCTCGATGCCGCCGTTATTGGCGCGCGCCACGTAGTCCGGCAGCCAGTTCTCGCCCAGCAGGTGCTTGGCGATCTCGACCACGATGTAGTCGGCGGTGGTGCCCGAATCGTCGTTGTAGCGCGAGAGGCCCTGCAGGCAGGACGGGCAGCTGGTCAGGATCTTCACATCGCCCGTGAAGCCGTCGGCGCGCAGTTTATCGGCGCCCTTGACCATCTCGACTTCCTTGCGCGAACGCACCTGGGTCGAGATGTCGGGACGGGACACGGCGAACGTGCCCGACTCGCCGCAGCAGCGATCGTTCTTCTCGATCTTGACGTTATCGACCGTCGAGACCAGCGCGTTGACCGTCTTCATCGGATCCTGCAGCTTCATCGGCCCGTGGCAGGGGTCGTGGTACATATAGCGGGTACCGCTGACGCCCTCTAGTTTAATGCCCTTCTCCAGCAGGTATTCATGGATGTCCATGATGCGGCAGCCGGGGAAGATCTTGTCGAACTCATAGGTCGCCAGCTGGTCGTAGCAGGTGCCGCACGAGACCAGCACGGTCTTGATGTCGAGGTAGTTGAGCGTATTGGCCATGCGGTGGAACAGCACGCGGTTATCCGTCATCATCTTGTCGGCCTTGTCGTACTGGCCGGCGCCGCGCTGCGGATAGCCGCAGCACAGGTAGCCCGGCGGCAGCACGGTCTGCACGCCCACTTCCCACAACATCGCCTGCGTGGCCAGGCCCACCTGCGAGAACAGGCGCTCCGAGCCGCAGCCCGGGAAGTAGAACACCGCTTCGGTGTCGGCCGTGGTCTTCTTGGGGTTGCGGATGATCGGGACGATCTTGTCGTCCTCGATGTCGAGCAGCGCGCGCGCGGTCTTCTTGGGCAGGTTGCCCGGCATCTTCTTGTTGATGAAGTGGATCACCTGCTCGCGCACGGGCGCCTTGCCGACCGTCGGCGGCGGCGCCGCGGTCTGCGGCTTCGACAGCGATTTCAACATGCGGTTGCCGAAGCGCTGGGCCTTGAAGCCGAAGTCGATCATCACCTTGCGCGTGGCGTTGATGGTGGTCGGATCGGTCGCGTTCAGGAAGAACATCGCCGCGCGGTTGGCCGGCTTGAAGCTGCGCTTGTCCATCTTGCGCAGCAGGTTACGCATATTCATCGACACGTCGCCGAAGTCGATATTGACCGGACAGGGCGTGACGCACTTGTGGCACACGGTGCAGTGGTCGGACACGTCCTCGAATTCTTCCCAGTGGCGCAGCGAGACGCCGCGCCGGGTCTGTTCTTCGTACAGGAAGGCCTCGATCAGCGCCGACGTGGCCAGGATCTTGTCGCGCGGCGAATACAGCAGGTTCGCGCCCGGCACGTGGGTCGTGCACACCGGCTTGCATTTGCCGCAGCGCAGGCAGTCCTTGATGCTGTGGGCGATCTCGCCGATATCGCTCTGCTGCATGATCAGCGATTCGTGGCCCATCAGGCCGAACGACGGCGTGTAGGCGTTGCGCAGGTCGGCGTGGGCGCCATCGAGATTGAGCAGCTTGCCCTTGTTGAAGCGGCCTTCCGGATCGACCCGCGCCTTGTAGTCGCGGAATTCCTGGATTTCTTCGTCCATCAGGAATTCGAGCTTGGTGATGCCGATGCCGTGCTCGCCCGAGATCACGCCGTCCAGCGAACGGGCCAGCTTCATGATGCGCTCGACCGCCTTGTGCGCGTCCTGCAGCATCGCGTAGTCGTCCGAGTTCACCGGCAGGTTGGTGTGCACATTGCCGTCGCCGGCGTGCATGTGCAGGGCGACGAACACGCGCGAGCGCAGCACCCGCTTGTGGATCGCGGTGGCCTCGTCGAGGATGCACTTGTAGGCCGCGCCATTGAAGATCTGGCGCAGCGGCGCGCGCACTTCGGCCTTCCACGAGACGCGCACCGTGTGGTCTTGCACCGCGTCGAACAGGCGCGCATCGGGCTGGATCGCAAGGCGCGCATCGATCGCCGCCGACAGGTGGTCCAGGCCGAGCGACTCGAGCTGATGGCGCACCTCGCCCAGCCGCGCATCGAGGTTGGCCAGGATAAAGGTCCAGCGCTTGTCGACCAGGTCGACCAGGGCGCGCGCCTGCAGCGGGCGGTCGCCCATGATCTCGTCGCGGTCGACCGCGTCGCCGCTGGCGTCGTCGCTCTTCTCGAGCGGCAGGTGGTCGCTGGCGAGATAGGCGCGCAGCTGGTCCACCAGCTGCAGCTTGTTCTTGATCGACAGCTCGACATTGATGCGCTCGATGCCGTCGGTGTATTCGCCCATCCGGTTCAAGGGGATGACCACGTCTTCATTGATCTTGAAGGCGTTGGTGTGGCGCGCGATGGCCGCGGTGCGGGCGCGGTCGAGCCAGAATTTCTTGCGCGCTTCCGGGCTGACGGCGACAAAGCCTTCGCCCACGCGGGTATTGGCCAGGCGCACGACTTCCGAGGCGGCGATCGCCACCGCGTTCTCGTCGTCGCCCACGATGTCGCCGAACAGCGCCATCTTGGGCAGTACGCCGCGTTTCGACTTGGTGGCGTAGCCGACCGCGCGCAGGTAGCGCTCGTCCAGGTGTTCCAGGCCGGCCAGCCGCAGCGTGGAAAACGCCGGGTCGCCGTTCTTCGGCAGGCTGTCCAGGTAATCCTTGATCTCGACGATCGACGGGATCGCGTCGCGCGCCTGGCCGAAGAACTCCAGCGCCACGGTGCGGGTGAACTTGGGCATCTTGTGCAGGATCCAGCGGCCGGACGTGATCAGGCCGTCGGTGCCCTCTTTCTGGATGCCGGGCAGGCCGGCCAGGAATTTATCGGTGACGTCCTTGCCCAGGCCCTCCTTGCGGAAGCGCCTGCCCTCGATGGTCAGCGTCTCGGTGCGAAACGGCGCGCCTTTCGGGGCGCCCTTGAGCGAGGGATGGGTCCATTCGAGCAGGAATTCGGCGGTCGGCGCGTCGTGGATCTTGCCCAGGTTGTGGCCGATGCGGGTGACGTCAAGCCAGTCGCCATTCGGGTCGACCATGCGCCACGAGGCCAGGTTGTCCAGCGCCGTGCCCCACAACACGGCCTTCTTGCCGCCCGCGTTCATCGCGATATTGCCGCCCACGCAAGAGGCATGGGCCGAGGTCGGGTCCACCGCGAACACGAAGCCGGCCTTCTCGGCCGCCTGCGACACGCGCTGGGTGACCACGCCGGCATAGGTGTGGATGGTCGCGTATTCGCGGTCCAGGCCCGGCATGGCGGTCATCTCGACCTCGCCGATGCCGATCAGCTTCTCGGTGTTGATCACGGCCGACATTGGCGTGAGCGGAATCGCGCCGCCGGTGTAGCCGGTGCCGCCGCCGCGCGGGATAATGGTCAATCCGAGTTCGATGCAGCCCTTGACCAAGCCCGCCATCTCGTCTTCGGTGTCGGGCACCAGCACCAGGAAGGGATATTCGACGCGCCAGTCGGTGGCGTCGGTCACGTGCGAGGTGCGGTGCATGCCGTCGAAACGGATATTGCGCTTGTCGGTGTAGGCGCCCAGCACCTTCACGGCGCGCTTGCGCAGGTCGTAGGTCTCGGCGAACTCGCGCCCGAAGTCGTCCACCGCGCGGCGCGCGGCCGCCAGCAGTTGTTCGACGGCGGCGCTGCGGGTAGCCACCATGGCAGGGTCGCTGTCGGCCGAGGCGTCGAGCGCATCGACCGTGGTGCGGCGCTTGTCGATCTCGGCCAGGCGGTGGTGCAGCGCTTCGATCAGCTTGGCCCGGCGCTTCGGGTTGTCCAGCATGTCGTCCTGCAGGTAGGGATTGCGGCGCACCACCCAGATATCGCCCAGCACCTCGTACAGCATGCGCGCCGAACGGCCGGTCTGGCGCGCGCCGCGCAGGCTGTCGAGCAAGGCCCACGACGACTCACCGAGCAGGCGGATCACGATTTCGCGGTCCGAGAACGAAGTGTAGTTATAGGGGATCTCGCGCAGGCGCGCAGGAGCATTATCGGCAAGCAGGGTATGGATGTGTGCGGGGGCGTTCATGAATTCTGGTCGACGATCGGACAGGCCCGAAGGACGTTCATTCTAGCTTATTGCGTTGCACCACGCTCGGGTAATGCCCGGCACGCCATTCCGGACGTCACAACAAAATGTCTATACTAGTTATAAATACCAAACTTAATTTGCCGGCAAGTCCTGTGATGCATCATTCATCATGCCGCACGATCCAAACAGCATATGTCATCCGGCGTTGCACATCGGTGAATGCGCTGCGCTCAACCGGTGATCCGGGTCAGCATGGCGCCCAGATTGGTCCAGAAGCTGTCCGGGATATACAGCAGCGCCAGCGTCATGGTCAGGTAGCGCATGAACTTGCCGATCGCCATATACAGCACGCTGGGCCAGAATGGCAGGTGCAGCCAGCCGGCCAGGGTGCACAAGGGATCGCCGATGCCCGGCAGCCACGATAGCAGCATGGTCTTGGCGCCATAGCGCTTGAGCCAGCCGAACCAGCGGCTCTGGCGCTCCTTGGCAAAGGCGACCTTGGCGCGGTAGCCGAGAAAGTAATCGAAGGCGCCGCCCAGCGTATTGCCGAGGGTACCGACCAGGATTGCCGGCCAGAACATGTCAGGATTGGCCTTGATGACCGCGAACACGGCCGGCTCGGACCCGAGCGGCAGCAAGGTGGCCGAGACGAAGCTGACGATGAAGATGGACGTCAGCCCGACGGTCGGTGCAGCCAGGAAGTCAAGCAACCATTGAACAGCGGATTCGATCATGCGGGCTCGATTGGCGCCCTCGCGGTTGCCTGGTGGTGATAATAGGGCTCCATTATAATGATCCGGTATATTCGTCACGACACGATACGACGAGCCTGTCATCCAGCCACTCGTATCGACCTTTGCGCCACGGTCACCCACCCTAGCGGAACAGTTCGCGTCGTCCGTCCCGCCGGCTTTACTGGCTGACTTTTGCACTCCGACCATGACTACCGACTATCTCAGAAAAATCCTGACCGCCCGCGTCTACGACGTGGCTGAACAAACGCCGCTCGACCTGGCCCCGACCCTGTCCGAACGCATGGGCAACCGCATTTATTTCAAGCGCGAAGACATGCAGAGCGTGTTCAGCTTCAAGCTGCGCGGCGCCTACAACAAGATGGCGAACCTGACGCCCGAGCAGCTCAAGCGCGGCGTGATCTGCGCCTCGGCCGGCAACCATGCCCAGGGCGTGGCGCTGTCGGCCTGCCGCCTCGGCTGCCGCGCCCTGATCGTGATGCCGACCACCACCCCGCAAGTGAAGATCGACGCGGTCAAGGCGCGTGGCGGCGCCAGCGTCGAGGTGGTGCTGCACGGCGACTCGTACACCGACGCCTACAACCACGCCCTGCTGCTGGAAAAGGAACAGCGCCTGACCTTCGTCCACCCCTTCGACGATCCGGACGTGATCGCCGGCCAGGGCACGATTGGCATGGAAATCCTGCGCCAGCTGTCGAGCCCGATCCACGCGATCTTCGTGGCCATCGGCGGCGGCGGCCTGATCGCGGGCATTGGCGCGTATGTGAAACAGATCCGGCCCGACATCAAGATCATCGGCGTGCAAACGCTCGACTCGGACGCCATGGCGCGCAGCCTGAAGGCGGGCGAGCGCGTCACGCTCACCGACGTCGGCCTGTTCTCGGACGGCACCGCGGTGCGCCTGGTGGGCGAGGAAACCTTCCGCATCGCCCAGCAGGTGGTCGACGAGATCATCCTGGTCGATACCGACGCCATCTGCGCCGCGATCCAGGACGTGTTCCAGGATACGCGCAGCATCCTCGAGCCGGCCGGCGCGCTGGCGGTGGCGGGCGCCAAGGCCTATATCGAGCGTTCGCAAATGAACCGCGAGCCGATCAGGAACGAAACCCTGGTGGCGGTGGCCTGCGGCGCCAATATGAACTTCGACCGCCTGCGCTTCGTGGCCGAACGCGCCGAGCTGGGCGAATCGCGCGAGGCGGTGTTCGCCGTGACCGTGCCCGAGCAGCGCGGCAGCTTCCGCCGTTTCTGCGCCCTGGTCGGGCCGCGCAATATCACCGAGTTCAATTACCGCATCAGCCATGCGAACGAGGCCCATGTCTTTGTCGGCGCGCAGGTGAGCAGCCGCAGCGAATCGGGACTGCTGACGCGCACCTTCGAGGAACATGGCTACAAGACGCTCGACCTGACCTATGACGAGCTGGCCAAGCTGCATATCCGTCACCTGGTGGGCGGTAAAAGTTCGCTGGCGCATGACGAATTGCTGTATCGTTTCGAGTTCCCTGAACGGCCGGGTGCGCTGATGTGCTTCCTGGACAGCATGGCGCCGAACTGGAATATCTCGCTATTCCATTACCGTAACCAGGGCGGCGATGTGGGCCGCATCCTGGTCGGATTGCAGGTGCCGCAGGCGGAGATGGATGAATTCCGCCAGTTCCTGGCCTCGCTGGGTTACCGGTACTGGGATGAGAGCGGCAATCCTGTGTACAAATTATTTTTGGGGGCTTAGGCCTCGGCTTACTGTTGGGGCGTTGATGCCCCTGTTGAACGCGTGGACGGCAGAGCCGTCCACCCTACTATGAATACTCCTGATCAATCGCCACTTGGCAAATCTTCTGCTTACCAGAGCCAGTACGCGCCGGACCTGCTGTTCCCGATCGCGCGCCAGCAAAAGCGCGACGAGCTCGGCCTGACCGCTGGCGCCGGTACCCTGCCCTTCTTCGGGGTCGACATCTGGAACGCCTATGAGCTGTCGTGGCTGAACATGCGCGGCAAGCCGCAGGTCGCGATCGCGACCGTGACGGCGCCGGCCGATTCGCCCAATATCATCGAATCGAAATCGTTCAAGTTGTACCTGAACTCATTCAACCAGACCCGCCTGGCCGGCCCGGACGCCCTGCTGGCCCTGCTGCGCGACGACCTGTCGAACGGCTTCGGCGCGCCGGTCCACGTCACCCTGACCAGTCCGGAAAACTTCGGCGCCATCCGCATGGGCGAACTCGAAGGCACGCTGCTGGACCGGCTCGACATCGAGGTCGACGCCTATTCGCCGGCCCCGCAACTGCTCAAGGCGAACCACGACGACGCGCCGGTCGAGGAAACCCTGGTGTCGCACCTGCTCAAGTCCAACTGCCTGGTGACCGGGCAACCCGACTGGGGCACGGTGCAGATCCGCTATATCGGCCCGCAAATCGAACAGGAAGGCTTGCTGAAATACCTGATCGGCTTCCGCGAGCACAACGAGTTCCATGAGCAGTGTGTCGAGCGCATCTTCATGGACGTGCTGCGCCAGTGCCAGCCGAGCAAGCTGGCGGTCTATGCCCGCTACACGCGGCGCGGCGGCCTGGACATCAACCCGTGGCGGGCGAATTTCAGTACTGGCAAACCAGGCAACCTGCGTGGCGCGCGCCAGTAAATACCGAGTTTCTGACAGGATACTCCACGCACGCTTGTACGTTTTAGGCGACAGCCATGCGCCGTGCATGGCATCACCTTTTGCTATACGATATTGAACCCGCCGCCTGTTTTTTAAGCAAAACACTGAGCATTCATCGGCCAATCGGACCACCGGCATACGATTGCTGGCCCGGGTTGCTGATTCGTTGAGGAAATTGCGTAACGCCGTTGATGTTAATCAACTACTTGGTTATCCCGTTTCGACGGGTATCGTGCGGTAGTCTGGCGAGAAGGCCAAACTGTCGCGAATTCGAGTGTCTCGGGTCTCAAACAGGCCTATAATCCGTGCTCGCAAGCACTCCACGCGTGCATCGCACCCACGTTATGACGAACCTAAGCAAAATCCTCTCGCTCGAGAACGTCCAGCTCGACATCGAAGTGTCGAGCAAAAAACGGGCCTTCGAGCAAGCCGGCCTGATCTTCGAGAACAACTGCGGCATCGCCCGCTCGATCGTCTCGGACAACCTGTTCGCCCGTGAACGCCTCGGCTCGACCGGCCTCGGCCATGGCGTCGCCGTCCCGCACGGCCGCATCAAGGGCAGCAAGAGCCTCAAGTCGCCGCTGGCCGCCTTCGTGCGCCTGAAAGAAGCGATTCCGTTCGAGTCGCCCGACGGCCAGCCGGTGAGCCTGCTGTTCTTCCTGCTCATCCCTGACCACGTTACCCAGCAGCACCTCGAGATCCTGTCCGAGATCGCCGAACTGTTCTCCGACGAGTCGGTGCGCACCGCCCTGGCGACCGATCCCGATCCGAAATCGGTGCATGACCGCATTATCAACTGGCAACCCAGCCTGCAGGCTCTGGGTTAAACTGACCGTCTGCTGAACGCGCGGCATCGGGCCGCGCGTCATTATTTGCGACGACGACAATGCCCATGCTGCAGTCTCCGCTGACCATTCAACGGCTGTACGACGACAACCGCGACAGCCTGCAACTTGGCTGGTTCGCGGGCTTTCCCGGCGGCGAACGCCAGATTGCCGGCGACGCCGCCTCGGCCGCCGACCAGGTCGGTCACCTGAACCTGATCCACCCGGGCCGCATCCAGGTATTCGGCCACCAGGAACTCGATTACTACCACCGCCTCAAGGCCAATTCGCGCAGCCACGTGGTCGGCGAACTGATCGGCGGCGGCCCGCCGGCGCTGATCATCGCGCAGGGCCTGGAAACCCCGCCCGACATCCTGGCCATCTGCGACGAGCAGAACATCCCGCTATTCTCGACCCCGTTGCCGGCGGCGCAGGTGATCGACTTCCTGCGCGTATATCTGTCCAAGAAGCTGGCCCAGCGCGTGATCATGCACGGCGTGTTCATGGACGTACTGGGCGTGGGCGTGCTGATCACGGGCGATTCGGGCCTCGGCAAGAGCGAACTGGGCCTGGAACTGATCTCGCGCTCGCACGGCCTGGTGGCCGACGACGCCGTGGAATTCTCGCGCATCGCGCCGAACATGATCGAGGGCCGCTGCCCGCCGCTGCTGCAGAACCTGCTCGAGGTGCGCGGCCTGGGCCTGCTGGACATCAAGGCGATCTTCGGCGAGACGGCGGTGCGACGCAAGATGCGCCTGAAGCTGATCGTGCACCTGGTCAAGCGCGGCGCGCTGGACGAAGAGGTCGAGCGCCTGCCCTTCCACTTCCCGACCGAGGACGTGCTGGGCCTGCCGATCCGCAAGGTCGTCATTCCCGTGGCGGCCGGCCGCAATATCGCGGTGCTGCTCGAGGCGGCCGTGCGCAACACCATCCTGCAACTGCGCGGCATCGACACCCTGCAGGAATTCATGGAACGCCAGCGCCAGGCCATGAGCGCCGACTGAACCAGCCAGTCCATTGTTGCGGTGTGCCATGTGCTCGCGGTTGCGGTATCATCGCCGCATGCACATCGTCCTTATCACCGGCATCTCGGGCTCGGGCAAGTCGGTCGCCCTGAATGTCCTGGAAGACGCGGGTTACTACTGCGTCGACAACCTGCCGCCGGCCCTGCTGCCGGCCCTGATCCATACCGTCAACGAGACCGGCGCCGGCAAGATCGCGGTCGCGGTCGACGCGCGCAGCGCCGAATCGCTGGTCGAGCTACCCGTCAACGTGCGCCGCCTGCGCGAGGATGGCCACGCGGTCAAGGTCATGTTCCTGACCTCGAGCACCCATTCGCTGGTGGCGCGCTTTTCGGAAACCCGGCGCAGCCATCCGCTGTCGCACGAACTGCGGCCCGGCGAGAATCCAGCCTCGCGCCGCACCCTGATCGAATGCATCGCCGAAGAGCGCGAGCGCCTGTCGTCGATCGAGAACCTGGGCCATGTGATCGACACCTCGGAACTCTCGGCCAACAAGCTGCGCGGCTGGATCAAGGAGCTCGCCGAGGTCGACCATGCGCCGCTGACGCTGTTCTTCGAGTCGTTCGCGTTCAAGGTCGGGGTGCCGCTCGACGCCGACTTCGTGTTCGACGTGCGCGCGATCCCGAATCCGTACTACGACCTGGCCTTGCGTCCGCTCACGGGCAAGGATCAGCCGGTGATCGCCTTCCTGGATGCCCAGCCGAGCGCGATCGAGATGCTGGCCGATATCCGCGCCTTCGTCGCCAAGTGGCTGCCGTCGTTCAAGACCGACAACCGCAGCTACCTGACGGTGGCGGTGGGCTGCACCGGCGGCCAGCATCGCTCGGTGTACATGGCCGAACATCTCGGTGCGCACTTCGCCGAGACCGAGCGCGTGATCGTGCGGCATCGGGAGCAGCCGAAGAATCCGACGGCGTAAGGACTGGCCAGCGCCGGATCAACGCAGCAACGGCGCCGTATCGACCAGCCGCACATCATGCATCTGGTGCAGGTAGGCTTCCAGGTAACCCTTGTGCGAGGCCCCGACGATGACCAGCAAGCGCGTGCCCGGCATGACGCCCACCACATCGCGGATATTCGCCGCCATGCGCAGGTTGCGCGTTTCCCAGTAACCCACGTAGTTGCGGCCGAAGCGCTGCGCCGACGGTTCGTTCAGCGCCGCACCGAAGTCGATCTCGAAGCTCGCCGCCACATGCGGCGGCGAATTGTAGGCGCGGTACATCGCCAGCAGGCCTTGCGCGCTGCCCACGCCCCGGTCGAGGATCTCGTCCTCGTGCTTGCGCCGGGCATTGGCCGGATTGTCCCAAGCCTTCTCGATCGCCGCGCCAGCGGCCTTGCGATCGGCATACGGACGGCCCGCGGTCTGGTCGTCCATGGCGTACACGCGTTCATGGCCCAGGCGGGCCGCCAGCTGCGCCGCGATCATCACGCTTTCATTGGGAGCAACCTCCAGCGCCCGCAGCCGCTCGACCAGGACCCGGTCCAGGCCATCGCCGGCGCGCCGCTCGGCGGCGGGCAAACGCAGCCACTGGACCACGGCCGACGCCTCTTCGCCGCCGGCCAGGAACACGGCCGCCAGGCGCCGCCGCTGGACGGCCGACGGCGCCGCGGGCCATGCGGCCAGCAGTTTCTCGGCTTCGGCGCTCGCCTGCGGCACATCGAGCCCGGTCGCGGCCCTGGCCGGCGCCGTATCCGGGCAATAGCCGTCGACCGCCTCCCGGTAGCGCTCTGGATAGCGGCGCATGGCATCGCACTGCAATCCGGAGCGGTCTTCGACTGCGATGGCCTGCGGTTTCCAGGCCGCCAGCCGCTCGTTCAGCAAGGCCAGGCTCGACGGCTGGAAGGTCTTGGGCAGCTGCGACAGGTGGGGCGAACCGAGCACCATGATCTCGTTGACCGGCCCCGCCGCCGGCCCCTTGAGACGGCTCGGATCGAAGGCCGGCTGGTAATCCTGCGCGGCGGCGGCCCCGCACAAGGTCATCGGGATCAACAGGGCAAGCAGGCGCATCGGTCTTCCTTTCGGCTCATGAAGACCCGATGGTCACACCTCATCCACGCACTGTCACGCAAAAATGGATATGCACATCGTGGATTATGCGAGATGCCTGAGCGGATGCGCGTGCTCGGGCCACACCGGCGCGAAGAAGCGCGCCACCATCTCGGGCGTGACTTGCCCGAGCGTCGGCGGATTCCATTGCGGCGCATTGTCCTTGTCGATCACCAGCGCGCGCACCCCTTCGAGCACTTCGCCATGCTCGAAATTGCGGCGCACCAGCGAACGCTCCATGCGCAGGCAGTCGGCCACGCCGAGCACCGCGCCACGCGCCAGCAACTCGTGCGTGACGCACATCATCAGGGGCGAGCGCTGGCGCATCGCCGCCAAGGCTTTCTGGGCGAACGGCGTCGGGTCGGCTTCGAGCGAGTCCATGATCGCGGCCACCGACCCGGCGTCGAAGTGCGTATCGACCAGCGCACGCTGCGCCTGCAATCGACTCTCGCCCGCCGCTTGCGCGAAGGGGGCCGCGAAGGCGCGGATCGCCGCCGGCAGGTCGGCGCCGGGCGTGGCTGCGATCAGCGCCTGCAGGGCGGCCAGTTCGGCGCCTGGCACGAACACGTCGGCCAGGCCGATATACAGCGCGTCGGCGGCGCCGATCGTCAAGCCGGTCAGGCCCAGGTAGTGGCCAAGACGGCCCGGCGCATGCGACAGGAAATGGCTGCCGCCGACATCCGGGAACAGGCCGATATTCACTTCGGGCATCGCCATTTTCGTGCGCTCGGTCACGATGCGCAGCCCGCACGCCGGGCCGCCCTGGGCGATGCCCATGCCGCCGCCCATCACCACGCCATCCATGATGGCGATATACGGCTTGGGATAGAAATGGATCAGGTGGTTCAGCGCGTATTCTTCGGTGAAGAAATCCTCGAGCAGCGCGCTGCCGCCCATCGGCGTCGCATGCCCCACCTCATGGAAGAAGCGGATATCGCCGCCGGCGCACAAGGCTTTCTCGCTGCTGCTGGCGATGACGACCGCGTCGAGCGCGGCATCGGCTTGCCAGTCGCGCAGGATGGCGGTCAGCGCCCGCACCATCTCGAGCGACAGCGAATTGAGCGCCTTCGGGCGGTCCAGGGTGATGATGCCGGTGCGGTTGGCGATGCGGGTCAGGACGTGGTCGGTCATGGCATGGTCCGTAATGGAGAGACAAGCATTTTACCGAACCGACGCCACGCGCAACACCGGGAGGCTGGATGCAAAAAGGGCGTCCCCTCAGACGCCCTCAGCTAGTGTGCCCTGCGCCTGATCAGGCGACAGCAGCGTCTTCTTCGCCGCCGTGTTCCGGCATGCGTTTAATCGACGTGCGGCTATGGTCCTTCAGCATTTGCTTGTGTTTGAGAATTTGACGGTCCAGCTTGTCCATCAGCGTATCGATCGCGGCATACAGGTCTTGCGCGACGCTCGCCACGTGCAGGGTCTTGCCCGACACCTGGACGTTGATTTCTGCTTTCTGCCTTTTTTCTTTTTCAGTGAGGTTGTCAACGGCCAGGAACACATGGGTGTCAATTACCTGGTCAAAGTGGCGAATAATGCGTTCGAGCTTATTCTGAACATATTCACGGATGGCGGGGGTTACTTCGAGATGATGGCCACTGATTGTGAGGTTCATACACACTCCTTTGAAAATATTGCACCGTGTGGACCACCAGAACGCGACAAGGCACGGTTCGGATGGACGGCGCAGTTACAAGGACTTGCGAAGGCTTACAGGGGGTATCTTGAGGGCTTCCCGGTATTTTGCAACCGTGCGGCGCGCAATGACCATACCTTGTTCCCCGAGCATCTCCGCGATCTTGCTGTCGGATAAAGGGTTCCTAGGGTCTTCTGCTCCTGTCAATTGTGCAATGAGCGCACGGATTGCCGTCGAGGATGCTTCGCCTCCCGCCTCGGTGGCAACGTGGCTGCCGAAGAAATACTTCAACTCGAACATGCCGTGCGGGGTCAGCATGTATTTCTGCGTTGTGACACGAGAAATGGTGCTCTCGTGTAGGCCTAGTGTATCAGCAATCTCACGTAAAACAAGGGGACGCATGGCAACCGCGCCATGGGAGAAAAAGTTGCGCTGGCGCTCGACAATCGCTTCCGCCACACGCAGGATGGTGTCGAAACGCTGGCGCATATTCTTGATGAGCCACTTGGCTTCCTGCAGCTGCGCGCCCATTTGCGCCTCGCTCTTGCCCTGCTTGAGCAGGCTGGCGTACAGGCTGTTGACGCGCAGGCGCGGCATCACGTCCGGGTTCAATGTGACAGCCCATCCGCTCTTCGCGGGGCGCACGATCACGTCCGGCACCACGTAGTCCGAGACGTTGGCGGCAAAGGCCGCGCCGGGATGCGGATTGCACTGGCGGACCACGGCCTGCACCTCGCGCAGGTCTTCGTCGTCGCAGTCGAGCGCCTTTTTCAGCTTGCTGTATTCGCGCTGCGCGAACCAGCCCAGGTAGCCTTCGACGATGGTCAGGGCCATGCGCCGCGTCACCATGGCCACGCCCGGCATGCGCCGGATCTGCAGCGCCAGGCACTCGGCCGCGCTGCGCGCGCCGACGCCCACCGGATCCATGCTCTGGACCAGCGCCAGCGCGCAGCGCAGTTCTTCGATCTCGATCTCGAGTTCTTCGGGCATGCGGGCGTGGATCTCGTCGAGCGGCTCCTCCAGGTAGCCGTTGTCGTCGATCGCATCGATCACCAGCTCGGCCAGGGCGCGGTCGCGCGCCGACAGCGTCGCTTCGCGCACCTGCTCCATCAGGTGTTCGCGCAGGGTGATGGCGCAGGCCTCGAGCTGCGGACGGCCGTCTTCGTCCTCGCCGCCGCCGCCGGACGATCCCGAACCGCCGCCTTCGCTCCAGTCGGCATCGCCGCGCTCGCCGTCGGCGCCGCCCTCGAAGGCCTCGCCCTCCGCCGTCGGCGCCGGCGCGGCGTCACCCTCGGCCTGCGGGCCGGGCGCGGGCGGCGCCTCGGCGCTGGGTGGCGCGTTGTTGATGGCGCCATCGGCCAGCAGGCGCACCGAGCGGTCGAGCGGATCGTCGAGCCGTTCCAGCAAGGGGTTATCGCCCAGTATCTGCTCGATTTCCTGGTGCAGTTCGAGCGTCGACAACTGCAGCAGGCGGATCGATTGCTGCAGTTGCGGCGTGAGCGCCAGGTGCTGCGAGGTGCGAAGTTGCAGTGACTGTTTCATCGGGCCTCGATCACTTACATGCGGAAGTGTTCGCCGAGGTAGACGCGGCGCACCGACTCGTCGGCGATGATGTCGTCGGGCCGGCCGGAGGCCAGCACCGCGCCCTGGTTGATGATGTAGGCGCGGTCGCAGATGCCGAGCGTTTCGCGCACGTTGTGATCGGTGATCAGGACCCCGATCTTGCGCTCCTTGAGGAAGCGCACGATGCGCTGGATCTCGATCACGGCGATCGGATCGACGCCGGCGAACGGTTCGTCGAGCAGCACGAAGCGCGGATTGGTGGCCAGCGCGCGCGCGATCTCGACCCGGCGCCGTTCGCCGCCCGACAGCGACAGCGCCGGGTTCTCGCGCAGCTTCTCGATCTGCAGGTCGGCCAGCAGGGTGTCGAGGCGCTCGTTGATCTGGTCCCGGGACAGCGGCTTGCCGTTATCCTTCTGCAGCTCGAGCACGGCGCGGATGTTCTCTTCGACCGTCAGCTTGCGAAACACCGACGCCTCTTGCGGCAGGTACGACAGGCCCAGCACCGCGCGGCGGTGGATCGGCAGGCTGGTGATGTCGGTGCCGTTGATGTCGATCGAGCCGGCATCGGACGGCACCAGGCCGACGATCATGTAGAACGAGGTGGTCTTGCCGGCGCCGTTGGGGCCCAGGAGGCCGACCACTTCACCGCATTCGACCTGCAGCGAGACGTCGCGCACCACCAGCCGCTTGCCATAGCTTTTCTGCAGACCCTTGACCACCAGGGTGCTGCAATCGCCCAGTTCCATCGGGACTGCCGTCATTGGGCTCCTCCGGCCGGAGTGCGCTTGGGCGACAGGATCAGGGTGCCGCGCCCGCCGCCGGCCTTGGTCTGGCCGCTGACGTCGTTGCGCACGGTGGCCACTTCCTTGCGGCTGTCATACGAGATGAACGGGCCGGTGACCTGGTTGCTCAGGCGGTCGTTTTCCAGTTCCTTGATGAGGGCGTTCGAATACAGGCGCACCAGCTCGGCGCGCTCGTCGTACTCGATGCGCTCGGCCTGGCCTTCGACCCACAGGTTGGGGCCACCGTCGCGCTTCTGGCGGAACGTGGTGAGCTTGCCGTTGTTGGCGGTGAGCGTCACGGTCATGTAGCCTTCGGGCGTTTCCCGGACCACGGCGCGGTCGGCCTTGAGCAACAGCGTACCGCGGGTGAGGATCACGTTACCGGTGAGGGTGCGCACGCCGTTGACCCCATCGAGGTCGGCGGAATCGTATTCGACCTGCGCGGGCTTGAGCGAATCGGCGCGTTCGGCGGCTGCCGTCAGCGACAGCAGGGAAAGGAGTACGGCGGCAAATAATTTATTCATGATGGGAATGCTGATCCTGGGTTATCACGCGGCGCGGGGCTTACTGGCGTGAGCGTGGCGGATAGACGATCCGGCCGCGGCTGGACATGTGCACTTGCTGGGTGGCGTTGTTGGCGACCATGCCGGTGCCTTTCACGCTCGACGCCCCAAGCTGCATGTCGACCGGAAGGTCGGTCTTGACGATCTCTTCGTCGGGGAGCACGGTCAGTGCCTGGGTACGCAAGTGCAGCGACTCGCTCTGCGCCGTCTTCGGGCGCTGCAGGTCGACGTCGCCCATCAGTTCGACCCGATGCTCCTGGTGGAACACCTGCGCGTTCCTGGCGACCACCGTCATCGGCGGGCGGCCCGGCTCGACGCCGCGCAGCACCGGCGCATCGACGTGCGACACGTCGCCATTGGGGATATGCGCCAGGCGCTTGCCCGACAACAGATAACTCGGCTGGCCGTTCTCGGTCATGCGCACGAACGAGAAATTCTCGACGATGTAGTCCGGTTCGTCCGGCGGTCCGCCCAGCTGGGCGTCGATGTCGGAGGCCTGCATCAGCTGCAGCAGCCAGAAGCTGCCGAAGGCGAAGAAGGTGCCGATCACGATCATCGCCAGGAGATTCCAGCGATGCGCGGTACGCTTGTTTTGGACGATGGTGGCCATGCTGCGTGGCCTCAGGCGAAGTACGGCGCGAGCGCCTGGTCGTAGGTGCCCTGGGCGCGCATCACGAGGTCGCACACCTCGCGCACCGCGCCGCGCCCGCCGCCATTTTTGGTGACGTAGTGCGCGCGGTGCTGCACCTCGGGATGGCCGGACGGCACGGCGACGGCGAAGCCGACGCGCGCGAACAGCGGCAGGTCGATCACGTCGTCGCCGATATAGCCGCACTGCTCGGCCGTGAAGCCGGTGGCTTCGAGCAGCTTGGCAAAGCCGATGCGCTTGTCGTGGATGCCCTGGTGGACGTGCGAGATGCCCAGGTCGGCCGCGCGCTTGACGACGATCGGCGACAGGCGCGCGCTGATGATCGCGGTCTGCACCCCGGTTTTATTCAACAGCTGGATGCCCAGGCCGTCGAGGACGTTGAAGGTCTTGGTGACTTCGCCGTCCGGGCCATAGGTCAGGCTGCCGTCGGTCAGCACGCCGTCGACGTCGAAGATCATGACCTTGACGCGCGCCGCCCGTTCCATATGGGCCAGGGGGGTGATGGCCGGGATAAAGGAGTCGCTCATCAGATCACCTTGGCGCGGGTCAGGTCGTGGATGTGCAGCGCACCGACCAGGCGATCGTCGTCGTCGACCACCAGCATCTGGTTGATGCGGAATTCTTCCATCACGGCGACGGCGTCGACCGCGAGCTGGTCGGGACGCACGCGGCGCGGATTGGCGTGCATCACGTCGCGGATCTGGATATTCGAAAAGTCGTGCATGCGCTCGATCACGCGGCGCAAGTCGCCGTCGGTGAACACGCCGACCGGACGCCCTTCGGCATCGACGACGGCGGTCATGCCCAGGCCCTTGCGGGTCACTTCGAGCAGCGCCTCGACCAGCGAGGTCTCTGGCGCCACGCTCGGCACCGCATCACCGCTGCGCATCACGTCGCGCACATGGGTCAAGAGGCGCCGGCCCAGGGCGCCGCCCGGATGCGACAGCGCGAAATCCTGTTCGCGGAAACCGCGCGCGTCGAGCAGCGCCACGGCCAGCGCGTCGCCCATGGCCAGGGTCACGGTGGTGCTGGTGGTCGGCGCCAGGTTGAGCGGGCAGGCCTCTTTGTCGACCGCGATGTTCAGGTGGACGTCGGCCAGCCGGGCCAGGCGCGAGGCCGGTTTGCCGGTCATGGCGATCACGCGCGCGCCGAGGCGCTTGACGGCCGGCAGGATGTCGAGGATCTCGGACGATTCGCCCGAATTGGAAATCGCGATCACCACGTCGTTCTTCGTGACCATGCCCAGGTCGCCGTGCGCGGCTTCGCCCGGGTGCATGAAGAAGGCCGGGGTACCGGTGGAGGCCAGGGTGGCGGCGATCTTGCGGCCGATGTGGCCCGACTTGCCCATCCCGGAGACGACCACGCGGCCGTCGCAGGACATGATCAGCTGGGCCGCGTTCACGAAACTGTCGTCGTCGCCCAGGCGCGCCTGCAGCGCGCCGATGGCGTCGGCTTCGATCGACAGCGTTTCGCGACCCAGGTCCAGCACGCGCCGGGCCAGGGTTTCGTCAAAACTTTTCAGCATTATTTTTTCATCGGTTACACTCATTTTGGCAGTATAAACGAATTGGGAAAGCAAAAAACTTGCCAGTCGTAACAAACGATAACAAGCACGGTCCGCACCACACGCCGGGCGTGCAAGAAAACCAACATCCAGCCCCGCCTGCCCATTACGCCGCCGATGCATTCCGGTCTTGAACTCACCCTCCTCCTGCTGGGCTGCGCCGTCCTGGGCGTGGTCCTGTTCCGCAGCCTGCAACTGCCGCCGATGCTCGGCTACCTGGCCGTCGGCGTCCTGATCGGCCCCCATGCCCTGGCCCTGGCCGAGGACAGCCCCACCACCCATGCACTGGGCGAGTTCGGGGTGGTGTTCCTGATGTTCTCGATCGGGCTCGAATTCTCGCTCGGGCAACTGCGCGCGATGCGGCGCATCGTGTTCGGACTGGGCTTGGCGCAGGTGGTGTCGACGATCGTGGCGGCGATGGGGATCGCTCTGCTGGCGGCCTATGCCTTCCCGCGGATTGCCCTCGGCTGGCAGGCCGCCTTCGCGCTGGGCGGGGCGCTGGCCATGTCGTCGACGGCGATCGTGGTCAAGCTGCTCACCGAGCGGCTCGAACTCGAGAGCGAGCACGGACGGCGCATCGTGGGCATCCTGCTGTTCCAGGACCTGGCGGTGGTGCCGCTCTTGATCATGATCCCGGCGCTGGCGCGCGATCCGGAAGACCTGGCCATCACCCTCGGCGTGGAGGCGCTCAAGGCGGCGCTGGTACTGGCGCTGCTGCTGTTCTTCGGCCAGAAGCTGATGGGGCGCTGGTTCACGATCGTCGCCAAGCGCCGCTCGCAGGAGCTGTTCATGCTCAACCTGCTGCTGGTGACCCTGGGCGCGGCCTGGATCACCGAGCAGGCCGGCCTGTCGCTGGCGCTGGGCGCCTTCGTGGCCGGCATGCTGATCTCGGAGACGCCCTATAAACATCAGGTGGAAGAAGACATCAAACCGTTTCGCGACGTGCTATTGGGGCTGTTCTTCATCACCATCGGCATGCTGCTCGACCTGCGCATGGTGATCCAGCACTGGTGGCTGGTGCTGCTGTTGCTGGCGTTGCCGGTGCTGCTCAAATTCGGTCTGATCGCCCTGCTCGCGCGCGCCTTCGGCGCCGCGCCCGGCACCGCCATGCGCACCGGCCTGGCGCTGGCCCAGGCCGGTGAATTCAGCTTCGTGCTATTGAATCACGCCTCCGGCTCGAAGCTGGTCGATCCGTTCGTGCTGCAGCTGGTGCTGGCGTCGATGGTGCTGTCGATGCTGCTCGCGCCCTTTATCATCGGATCGATGGACCGGATCACGATGAAGCTGGCGGCCAACGAGTGGATGATGCAGTCGCTGCAGCTGACCCAGATCGCCACCCGCACCATGCAGGCCCAGAAGCACGTGATCATCGCCGGCTTCGGGCGCAGCGGCCAGAGCCTGGCCACCCTGCTCAAGGAAGAAGCGCTGCCCTGGCATGCGCTGGACCTGGATCCGGAACGGGTGCAAGAGGCGCGCTCGGCCGGCGCCACCGTCTCGTATGGCGATGCGGCGCGGCGCGAAAGCCTGGTCGCGGCCGGCATTCATCGCGCGAGTGCATTGGTGATCACCTTTGCCGATACGCGCCAGGCCTTGAAGGTGCTGCACCTGGTGCACGAGCTGGCGCCGTCCTTGCCGGTGATCGTGCGCAGCCATGACGACGGCGACATGGACGTGCTCAAGGCGGCCGGCGCCACCGAGGTGGTGCCGGAAGCGCTCGAGAGCAGCCTGATGCTGGCCTCGCACGCGCTGGTGACGCTGGGCGTGCCGCTGCGGCGCGTGGTGCACCGGGTGCAGGCGGCGCGCGACGAGCGCTATGCGAGCTTGCGCGGCTACTTCCACGGGGCGGGCGACAGCCTTGCCAATCTCGAGCCCGGGTATGTGCGGCTGCATTCGGTGCGGCTGCATGCGCAGGCCGCCGCGGTCGGCCGCAGCCTGGCCCAGCTAAGTCTGGAGGATCTCGCGGCCGAGGTGACGGTGGTGCGGCGCGCTGGCGAGGATGTGGCGCCGGGGCCGGAGGTGGTGCTGGCCGCGGGCGATGTCATCGTGGTACGGGGGGATGGCGAGGCGATCAGCCGGGCCGAAGATCGGCTGCTATGACGTCGTACGGTTGGCGGCCGCACCGCCAACCGTACCGCAATTTATGCGAAGGTGACGACTTTGTTGCGGCCACCGGCCTTGGCCTGGTAAAGGGCCGCGTCGGCCGACGCCACCAGGTCTTGCGCCACGCCTTCGACCGCATTGTCGCGTGCAAAATCGGACAGCGCGGCGACCCCGATCGATACCGTCACGTCGACCCGCTCGCCGCCGCTCAACTCCACCGGATGGGCGGCCACGCTGGCGCGGATGCGCTGCGCGACCATGCTCGCGCTGTCGAGGTCGGCATCGATCAGGAGCACCACGAATTCCTCGCCGCCGAAGCGCCCGAGCGCATCCGACATGCGCAGCTCGGCCTTGATGCGGCCGCACACCTCGCGCAGCACGTCGTCCCCGCCCTGGTGGCCGACGGTATCGTTGACGCGCTTGAAGTGGTCGATGTCGATATACATGCAGGACAGGCGATAGCCCTGGCGCCGCGCGCGCGCGATCTCTTCCTGCAGGCGCCGGTCCATGTAGCGGCGGTTGTAGACGCCGGTGAGCGAATCGGTGAGGCCGATGTACTTGAGCATCTCGTTGCTGATCACGTTTTCCAGGCAGATCGCGATGATCGAGCCCATGTGCTCGACGAAATCGGTGCCCAGGCTCGGCGTGAAGCGGGTCGGATCGGTGCTGCCCAGGTTGAGGCTGCCTATCAGGCGCGTGTTGCGCAACAGCGGCACCAGGGCCACGCTTTGCAGGCCGGCTGGCGGATGCGGGAACATGGCGCAGTGCCGGGACGGCGCATACGCGCCCAGGATCGGCAGCGGGCGCCGCTCGGGCGACATGTCGAAGCCGAGTTCGACCGCGTGTTCACAGAACATCAGGTTGGGGAACTGTTCGAAATCGACGCCCAGGCGGTGCATGACCGTGTAGATGTCGGCATCGGGGTCGACCAGGGACAGGGTGACGATGTCGAGTTCCGAGATGATCGGCAAGGTGCGAAAGATCGTGCCAACCAGGTCGGGGAAGCTGCCGGCGCCGACGATCTGCAGGTCGAAGGCCTGGTGGCGGCACATGATTTCGTGGTTGCGTTCGGCCTGCTCGAGCAGGTACGCCATGCGCGCGCGCAAGGTCTGGTTTTCCGCCATCAGTTCTCGCGTCGACGCGCTCGGCTCATGCATGGAGCATTCCTTTCAGCAATAACCGTAACATTACGCCATCCACCCTTGCTTGGATATGAAAAAACGCCTGTCCTTACCGGCGGATGGGCGAATTTGCGACAGTGTCGCGGTGTCGCTGGCGGCGGCGGAGCGCGTGCGGGGGCTTAGAAAGCGAGCTCGGCGTCCAGCTCCTGGCCGACGCGCAGGGTGAGGCCGATGCCGGACTGGACGACGACATTCATGCCCAGCGTGACGGCGCCGTCCATGCGGGCGTTGGCGCGGTAGGTTTGCAGGATGTCGAGCGGGTCGGGGCCGGGGACGCCGGTGGACTGGTCGACCGAGGGGATGGGGCAGCGGGCGCAGGGTTTGACGGGGCGCAGGCTGATGTCGCCATCGGTGAAGGCGGCCACGAAGTCTTCTTCGAAGGCGTCGATGCCCTGCACGACCATATTGGGGCGGAAGCGGTTCATGGGCAGTTGTTCGCGACCGGCATTGTTCAGCCTGGTGTTCAGGTCGTCGAGCGAGGACTGGCCGATCAGCAGGATCGGGTAGCCATCGGAGAAACGGGAGGCTGCCGGTGGGCCATCGGTTCCCGTCCATTTGGTGCTGGTTGGACGGTGGACGTCGGGGCGGAAGCGCACCAGGCGGCATGGCGCGCCGATGGCGTCGGAGAACCAGGCGGCGGCATGCTCGCCGCAGTCGGCGGCTATGACATGGTCGTCCCAGATGAGCACTTCGATGGCCGGTGCATCCGGGTCATGCGCGAGCGGCAGGCCGATGGCGGGCAAGCCGGGGGCGTCGACCACCAGTTCATTTGCCTCGATGCGTGGAGTGACGGTTGCCATGCGCGGGTATTCGCGCTGGGTCAGGAACAGGCCTTCGCGGGTGACTACCATCCATTCGCGGTCGTGCACGCCGCCCGCCGACAGGCCGTCGAGGGCGAGGCGGGCTTCGGGGACGGACAGGCCGGCGCAGGATTTGATCGGGTAGATGACGAGTTCGGAGAGAGTGGCCATGCTGTCGCGGTCGTACGGTGGAGGCGGATAGTATGGCAGCAATCGGGGTGGCTGGCATAGCTCTTTGACCATATTGCCGACCCGGGGCCTGGCATGGCGAAATTCGTACCGGCGCAAAAAAGGGCTCCGAAGAGCCCTTTTGAAGATCAGACGTTGAACAGGAAGTTCAACACATCGCCATCCTTGACGATGTATTCCTTGCCCTCGGCGCGCATCTTGCCCGCTTCCTTGGCGCCCGACTCCCCTTTGTAGGTCAGGAAATCATCATACGAAATGGTCTGCGCGCGAATGAAGCCACGCTCGAAGTCGGTGTGGATCACGCCGGCAGCCTGCGGCGCGGTCGCGCCGATCGCCACGGTCCAGGCGCGCACTTCCTTCACACCGGCCGTGAAGTAAGTCTGCAGACCCAGCAGCTTGAACGCCGCGCGGATCAGACGATCCAGGCCCGGTTCGTCCATACCCATATCGCCCAGGAAATCAGCCTTGTCGGCATCGTCCATCTCGGCGATTTCCGATTCGATCGACGCGCAAATGGCCACGATCGGCGCGTTCTGCTTGTTGGCGAACTCGGTCAGCTGGTCCAGCAGCGGGTTGTCCTTGAAACCGGTATCCGACACATTGGCCACAAACATCGCCGGCTTGGCGGTGATCAGGTGCAGCGGATAGATGATCGCCATTTCTTCGGCATCCAGGCCGATGGTGCGCACTGGCTGGCCTTCGTTCAGGTGCGGCAGCACGCGTTCGAGCAGGGCGACCAGCTTGGCCGCGTCCTTGTCGCCCGAGCGCGCCTTCTTCTGCTCGCGGTGGATGGCTTTCTCGACGGTGCCCATGTCGGCCAGCGCCAGCTCGGTCTGGATGACTTCGATGTCGTCGATCGGGCTGACCTTGCCGGCCACGTGGATCACGTTCGGGTCTTCGAAGCAGCGCACCACGTTGACGATGGCGTCGGTTTCGCGGATGTGCGACAGGAACTGGTTGCCCAGGCCCTCGCCCTTCGAGGCGCCGGCCACCAGGCCCGCGATGTCGACGAATTCGACGATGGCCTTGACCACGCGTTCCGGCTTGACGATGGCCGACAGCGCATCGATGCGCGGATCCGGCACCTCGACCACGCCCACGTTCGGCTCGATGGTGCAGAACGGGTAGTTTTCAGCCGGGATGCCGGCCTTGGTCAGTGCGTTGAACAGGGTGGATTTGCCAACGTTGGGCAGGCCGACGATGCCGCATTTGAGGGTCATGGGAACTCTTTCAGATTCGATAAACGCGAGCGATCAAGCAACCGCTCTAAACCCTGCATTGTAACCCGGACCGGCGAAGCTGCCGCAAAAAACGGCGCTGCCAATGGCTGCTACAACGCCCGAGTTTTCACTCTGACAAGCTAGATCGGCTGGACGCGGCCCAGGTCCGGCCGCAAGGCGAACTCGGCCAACTCATCGCGCAGGCGCTCTCCTTCGCCGATCGCGCGCTTCCAGTGGCGAATCCGCGCGTCATGGTCCAGGCCATGGAACTTGAAGTCGGCCCGGTCCGGCAATTTGCCGCGCGGCAGCGTGCGCAGGAATGCCTCGGACGGCGCCACCAGCAAGACATTATCGAGCCAGCCACGGTTGGCCCCACGCGCCGCCCTTCTCCACGGGAAACCCTTGTCGAGCCAGCCCGGCACGATGTGCTGGGTAAAGTGCGGGTACAAGACCAGCTCGCCCTGCGCCCTGGAATACGGCAGCGCCAGGTGGTAGTCGATGATGCCGCCATCCCAATAGCTGCCGGCGGGCGCCTCGGCGATGCCCGTCACCGCCTTCATGAGCAGCGGCAGCGTGCCCGAAGCCAGCAAGCCCGGCGCCAGGTTGTCGCGCGTGAGCCGCGAGAAATGCGTATTGAAACTGTCGAAGCGCTCGCGCAGCCAGGGCGCCTGGCTACGCGCATCGCCAATCACGACCCGCTCCATCAGGCGTCCCAGCCAGGCGCGCGAACCGGCATTGTGCAGCGCGGCCGACACGAAGCCGCGCAGCTCGGCATGGCGGTGCGCCGGCGCCGCCAGCGAACGCAGGCCGCGTACGGTCAGCAGATGCAGCCGGTAATGCGCGTGGTTGATGATGTCGTCTTCATGCCCGCGCACCAGTTCACTCAACAGGCCCTGCACGACCTCGTCGATGTCTTGCGGCGTCGGCTTGAGGCGCGCGTAGCGCTGCCCCGCATACAACTGCCCCAGCAGGGCGAACGCCTTGACCGGATCCTTCTGGCAGGCCGCGGCCATGCGCCAGGCGCCGATCGAGGCGCCGATCAGCGTGCGTTCGCGCGGCTGCGCCGGAAACCACTCGCCAAACAGCCACTGGTCCAGCGACTGGAAGATCAGCCCCTTGGGCCCGCCGGCCGCGGCCGGCACGATGGCCACGTCCTGGGCCCGCAAGCCGTGTTCTGCAATCTGCGCCATGGCCAGGGGCCCGGCGTGAAATGTGAGCGCCTTCATGCCGAAATTATCGCAGGAATATCGCGACAACATCGCAACAAGCGCGTGCTTGTGCCCGATCAAATCTGCCGAGTCCCCCCTGCGTACCATGAGTCGGTCGCGTGTCCGGAGAGTGTCATGCATCTGCGCTTCGTCGTCATGCTGTGCCTGCTTCTATGCCCATTGCTGAGTCTGCTGCCCGCAGCGGCGCGTGCGCTCGAGGCCGACAGCGGCACCGACCGCTCGGTGATCGTCGACCGCCACGTCCAGCACTTCGTGGTCGAGACCGGCGGCGGCTACACGCTCACGGTCGAGCAGGCCAAGACCATCGTCAACCGCGCGGCGCTGCACGAGCACGGCCAGTTCTACATCGGCTACAACCAGTCGCTCGACGAAGTCATCTCCGTCGAGGCGCATACCCACAAGGCCGACGGCCGGCGCCTGGCGGTGCAGCCGCACCAGATCCGCGACCAGCAAGAAGCCGCCTCGATCGACGCCCCCATGTTCCAGGACACCCGCCTCAAGATCGTCGTCTTCCCCGACGTCGAGGCCGGCGACAAGGTCGCGGTGCGCTACGTCGTGCGGCGCCACACGCCGCTGTTTCCCGGCCACTTCGAAGACCTGACCTCGGCGCGCTTCCAGCGCCAGCGCGACTTCCGCCTGATCTACGACATGCCGGCCTCGATGCCGCTGCACGCCGATGCGGCCGGTTTCGACCCGATCGCCGCCACCAGCACGCCCGCGCTCGCCGTCGGCAAGCGCCGCTACGCCTGGCGCTATGCCGACGGCGACAACGCGCGCCTCGAGGCCGCGTCGGTCAGTTATCTCGACTACGGCAAGCGGCTCGCGGTGTCGACCTTCCCCGACTACGCCGCCTTCGCGCGCGCCTACCAGGAACGCGCCGCCGGCAAGGCGCTGCCCGACGATACCGTGGCGGCGCTGGCGGCCACCATCACCAATGGCATGGTCGAGCGCCGCAGCCGCGCGATCGCCCTGTCCGACTGGGTGCGCAAGAACGTGCGCTATGTCGGCGTCTATCTCGGCCCCGGCGGCGTGGTGCCGCACCCGGCGGCCAGCGTGCTGGCCAACCGCTACGGCGACTGCAAGGACCACGCCACCCTGCTCGAGGCCCTGCTGGCCAGTGCCGGCATCGACAGCACCGTGGCGCTGGTCAACAATGGCGACGCCTATCGCCTGCCCGATGTGCCCACGCTGGGCGTGCTGAACCACGCGATCGTCTATATCCCCTCGCTGCAGCTGTATCTCGACCCGACCGCCGAATCGGTGGCGGGCGGCTTCCTGCCCGCGTCCCTGCTCGGCAAGCCTGCGGTACTGGCGCGTTCCGGCCAGTTCGCGCTGATCCCCTTCTTCCAGCCGGCGCGCAGCCGCACGTTTACCCAGTTCGACATCCAGTCCGATGGCAGCAGCCGCTTCAGGGTCACGCGCACCAGTAGCGGCGCCCAGGCCGAGCCCTACCGGCGCGTGGTGCGCGCCACGCCACCGGCCGAGCGCGACCGCTTCGTCGAACGGATGCTGCAAGGGCTCGGCCAGCAAGGCGGCGGCGTGCTCGAGCCGGGCGATACCGAGGGCGTGGCCGACGACTATACGCTGTCGTTCCGCGGCGCCAGCAGCGGTTTCACGCAATTGCCGGGCCCGGCCGGGCTGGCTACCACCTACAATTTCTGGGGAGGATTGGGCGACGCCGTGTTCGCCTTCACGCAAGAGCCCGAGCGGCGCCAGGATTTCGTGTGTCCATCGATCGATGCCGAGGACGAACTGCGCTTCTACCTGCCGAAACGCGCGCAGGTGCTGGCCCTGCCGCGCGCCATCAAGGTAGAAGATATCAATTTCGCCTATCGCTCGCACTACCAGCGGCGGGGTGCGCTGGTGACGGTCAAGCGCCAGCTCAAGTTCCGGCATACGGCGGCGACCTGCTCGCCCGACGACTACCGGCGCATGCGGCCAGCGCTCGAGCGCATGGTGCGCGACCTGCGCTCGCAGGTCGTGGTCAGGGGCGGATGAGGTTCAGGCTGTGTGCAACTGCATCGTGGCCACATCGAGCTTGCCTTCGCACACCAGCGGGATGATGCGCAGGCTCTTGTCGATCGATTCCTCGATCAGGCTTTGCTCGTCGCGGCGCGGGCGGTGCAGCACGAAATCGGCGACGGCTTGCTGCAGGCTCAGGCTGCGCGGATGGCCGATGCCCAGGCGCAGGCGCCAGTATTCCTGGGTGCCGAGCGCGGCGGTGATGTCCTTCAAGCCATTGTGGCCGCCCGAAGAACCGCCCTTCTTGAGCTTGGCGACACCCGGCATCAGGTCGAGCTCGTCGTGCACGACCAGCACTTCGTCCGGATTGATTTTATAAAAACGCGCCAGCGCGCCGACCGACTGGCCGGAACGGTTCATATAGGTCTGCGGTTCGAGCAGCCAGACGTCATTGCCCGAGATCGAGGTCTTGGCCACCAGCGCATTGAAACGCGATTCGCGCTGCAGGCGGCAGCCAGGCAGGCTGTTGGCCAGGTTGTCGACCAGCCAGAAGCCGGCGTTGTGGCGGGTTTGTTCATATTCCGGGCCAGGGTTGCCGAGGCCGACGATCAGACGAATGGACATGCGTGGGTCTTTTGGGAAAAGATCGATTATCGCCTAAACACGGTGCTCGGCGTACATAACGGGCGTCAAACCGGCGCCATCGCAAAAACAAAAACCCGCCGGGCAAGCCACGGCGGGTTTTCATGCGACGCGCCGCCGGAGCGGCGCGATCAGCCGATATTACTCGGCAGCGTCAGCAGCAGCGGCTGCGCCACGTGGGATCGACGAGGTGACAACGGTCAGGTTCTGGCCGTGGGTCAGCGCGGTCACGCCTTCTGGCAGGACCAGGTCGCCGGTGTGGATCGACTGGCCGGCTTCCAGCTTCGACAGGTCGACTTCGATGAACTCTGGCAGTTGACCTGGCAGGCAGGACACTTCGACTTCGTTCAGCACGTGCGAGATCACAGCGCTGCTCAGCTTGACGGCAGGCGAGATCTCGGCGTTCACGAAGTGCAGGGTGACCTTGGTGTGGATTGGCTTCGAGGTGTCGACGCGCTGGAAGTCAGCGTGCAGGACCAGTTGCTTGAATGCGTGCATCTGGAAGTCACGCAGCAGCACTTGCTGGGTCTTGCCGTCGATTTCCAGATCCAGCACGGAACCGTGGAATGCTTCTTTCTTGAGCGCGTGGTACAACGCGTTGCCGTCCAGGGCGATCAGTGCCGGGGCTTCGGTGCCACCGTAGATGATGCCTGGGGTCTGGCCAGCGTTGCGCAGGCGGCGGCTCGCTCCGGTGCCCTGTTGAGTGCGGTTAAAAGCGACTACTTTCATGTGAAACTCCAAATAAATCGGGCCCGAATGCCGCAGAATTTTCCACGACCCGGCTACCCAGTGGTGACCGTCCCCGCGACCAGGGACAATCAAGAACGAGCGCCAGCGTGCGCGCTCAAGAAATACGGTAAATCCCGAATGCTACAACGGCGCGCCGGCTTTTGGAGCCAGGCGCGCCGCGAAAACCAGCGACTGATCAGCTTAGTCGACGAACAGCGAAATCACCGAGTCGCCCTTGACGATCCGCTTGAAGGTCTCGGCCAGCAGCGGCGCGCACGACACTTGGCGGATTTTTTCGCAGGCGGCGCCAGCGGCGCTGAGTGGAATGGTGTCGGTAACGACCAGCTCGTCGAGCGGCGAGTTCGCAATGCGATCGATCGCCGGGCCGGACAGCACTGGGTGGGTACAGTAGGCAACCACCTTCTTGGCGCCGCGCTCCTTGAGCACTTCGGCAGCCTTGCACAGCGTGCCTGCGGTATCGACCATGTCATCCATGATCACGCAGTTGCGGCCTTCGACTTCACCGATGATGTTCATCACTTCCGACACGTTCGCCTTCGGGCGACGCTTGTCGATGATCGCCAGGTCGCAGCCCAGGCGCTTGGCCAGGGCACGGGCACGCACCACGCCGCCGACGTCGGGCGACACGACCAGCAGGTCGTCGTAGTTGCGCTTCTGCAGGTCGCCCAGCAGGATCGGCGACGCATAGATATTGTCGACCGGGATGTCGAAGAAACCTTGAATCTGGTCAGCGTGCAAGTCCATGATCAGGACGCGCTCGACGCCGGCTTCTTCGAGCATGTTCGCGACGACCTTGGCCGAGATCGCGACACGCGCCGAACGCGGGCGGCGGTCCTGGCGGGCGTAACCGAAGTAAGGAATGGCGGCGGTGATGCGGCCGGCCGAAGCGCGCTTGAGGGCGTCGACCATCAGCATGATTTCCATCAGGCTGTCGTTGGTCGGGGCGCAAGTCGATTGCAGGACGAAGACGTCCTTGCCGCGCACGTTCTCGTTGATCTCGACCATGACTTCGCCGTCGGAGAACTTCGAGACGACTGCTTTACCGAGAGGAATGCCGAGGCTTTTTGCGACCCCCTCTGCTAGTGCCGGATTGGCATTGCCGGTAAAAACCATCAGGTTTTCGTAAGCCATGGGAGTCCCAAAAGGTAAGAAGCGTTAATACGGTAGAAAAACAATCAGCCGGATTAACCGGCTGATTAGCTTGCTGACGGGGCGCTCGGCACCACATCGCGAATCTTCTTGCTGGACGCTACGGCATCGACAGGACAAGAAAACTTTGGCAGGGGAACAAGGATTCGAACCTTGGTATGCCGGAATCAAAATCCGGTGCCTTAACCAGCTTGGCGATTCCCCTACACGACCTTTACTGCTTGCCGCTGCGTGCTACCAGTGCTACCAGTGCTGCGACAGGCAAGATTTTATTCTACAACCTAGTGATTTGCAAGAGCGATTTCATCAGCGGGTGTGTCTTCAACGACTTCGCTTTCCATGCCGTCCACCTGCCCGGCACTTGCGCCAACACCAGGTTGGCAGCGTCTTCGCTGGAGAACGCGCAAAACACGCACGCCCCTGAGCCAGTCATCCTGGCATCGCCATGGCTGCTCAACCATTCAACCGCCTCTGCCACCGGCGGGAACAGGCGCATCGCCACGTCCTGCAAATCATTTTTCCCAAAACCAACCGTAGTGCATGAATCGGTGTGCCTGGAAAAGTCCGCTATTCTGACCGGCTTTGAATCTCTTGTCAAATCCGGCGCAGAAAAAATTGCGGGCGTCGGCACGGCCACGCCAGGCTCGATCACCACATACCAGCAATCCGGCCCCGGCACCGCCTGCAAGGCCTCGCCCACGCCCTCCGCGAAGGCGGTCTCTCCGAACAGGAAGAACGGAATGTCGGCCCCCAGCGGCAGGCCCAGCGCCATCAACTCTTCGCGCGTCAAGCCGGCATCCCACAAGGCGTTGGCCGCCATCAGCGCCGTTGCCGCATCCGACGAGCCGCCACCGAGACCGCCGCCCATGGGCAAGATTTTTTCCACCGCCACCGAGATGCCGGGCGGCAGGTGGCCATGCCGGCGCGCGTACTCGGCCTGCAGCAGGCGCAGCGCGCGGATGACCAGGTCCTGGTCCTCCGGCACGCCCGGCACCTCGTTGGTGCGGTGGATGACGTCATCGTCGCGCACGTCGAAGTGCAGCCGGTCGGCGCGGTCGATCAATTGGAACACGCTTTGCAGCAAGTGATAGCCGTCGGCGCGACGGCCGGTGACGTGCAAGAACAGGTTCAGCTTGGCCGGGGCCGGGCAATCGTGCAGCGAACGCATGGATCAAGCCGCCGGCAAGACAACGATGCGGATCGCCAGGTCCGTGATGTCGCCCGAGGCGGCGCGCTCGGCCTGGATCAGGCGCGGGGCCGGCTGCGGCGCCGCCGGATCCTGCCATTCGACGAAGCGCAGGCGCCAGCCATCCCTGGTCGTCACACTATTGTTGGCCGGCGAAGCGCGAAAGCGCTGCCCCTGCGCGTCGAGCGCATAGCCCTGCAGCCAGTCGCGCAGGCCCGACACCGGCAGCGGCCAGCCCAAGGCCTGCTGGGTCAGGCTGTCGATATCGTCGGCCGTGCGCGGCGCCTGGCCACCCTGCACCAGGGTCGCCGAATTGGGCGTGACATTGATCGTGGCCACGGTCTGGCCCAGCGGCGAGATCAGGGCAACGTCAATTGCCCCAGGTCGCTGCTCCCAATTGAAATTGCCGGTGATCGACTCTTGCCTGCCATCTTTTTGATAATTGACCGACAGCTTGCCCGACAAATCAATGGTATCGCGGTAATCGCCCACCGTGGCGGTGGACAGCTTGGCGGTGCTGGTGGCGCAACCGGCCAGGGCGGCGGCGAAGGCAAGCAGGGTAAGACGTCGGGTCAGCGGCATAGGGAAGATCGAAAGTTGAACGAACGCGGCGGACAGCGCAAGGCCGGCCGCCGCCAGGCTGGATTATTTCACAGGGACAGCCGCAAGCGCGCCAGCGTCGTGCGCAGCGTGTCGTTCTGTGGATCCTTGGCGCGCGCCTCGCGCCACAGTTTCTGGGCCGCCGTCTTGTCCCCCTTCTGCCACAGTACCTCGCCCAGGTGGACCGCGATCTCGGGATCCTTGCGCAGGCCGTAGGCACGGCTCAGGTATTTCTCGGCTTCGGCCAGGTTGCCCATCCGGTAATGGACCCAACCCATGCTGTCCATGATGAAGGGATCGTCCGGCGCCATCTCGAGCGCCTTGGCGATCAGGCCGTAGGCCTCCTGCAGGCGCACATTGCGCTCGGCCAGCGAATAGCCGAGGGCGTTGTAGGCGTGGTGGTTGTCCGGCGCCTGCGCCATTACCTCACGCAATTGCGCTTCCATCACATCGACCTTGCCCAGCTTCTCGGCCAGCAGCGCGAAGTCGTACAGCAGGTCAGGGTTCTTGGGGAAGCGCCCGGTGGCCGCCTCCATCACCTGATAGGCTGCGTCGAGCTGGTTCGCTTCGCGCAGCAATTGCGCCTCGGCCGCCATGACTTGCGCCTGGCGCGCCGGTTCCTCGGGCTTGATCTCGCCCAGCAGGCGCCGCGCGCTGCCCA
The DNA here is from genome assembly GCF_009861485.1 of Massilia puerhi. Classification (NCBI taxonomy): domain Bacteria; kingdom Pseudomonadati; phylum Pseudomonadota; class Betaproteobacteria; order Burkholderiales; family Oxalobacteraceae; genus Massilia; species Massilia puerhi. The sequence continues at coordinate 300,247 of NZ_WOFW01000001.1, forward strand.
GGTCGCCGCCCTTGCCCACCACGTGGGCGCGGCGCAGCTGGGTATTGAAGCGGGTTTGCGGATCGGTGTTTTCAGGCACCTTGTCCAGCCATTGCAGGGCGCCGACCAGGTCGCCGCGCTCTTCGGCCAGCTGCGATAGGATCAATAGTGCCCGCGAAGGATCGCGTTCGTCTTCCGGGTTACGCCCCAGCACTTCCACGAAGCGGGTGAAATAGATTTCGGCGCCAGGCGCGTCGTTCATTTGCGTGGCCAGGATGCCCAGCGCATACAGATGGGCAGCATTGTCGGGCTGCGACTTGACCAGCAACTCGAACTCGCGCCGCGCGCCGACATAATCCTTGCGGTTGACTAGCACCCGGGCATAGGCCGCGCGCACGTCCGCCGCATTCGGATAGCTCTTGAGGAATTTCTGCATCATGGCCACCACCTGGGCCTCGTCCTCGGTGGTCTGGGCCAGCATCAAGAGGGCGAGCTCGGCATCCGGCCTGGCGGCCAATGCCGCCTGCGCCTCGCCGCGGGCCAGCGCCTTGTCGCCGCGCGCCAGCGCGATCTGGGCGCGCACGATGCGCGCCTCCATCGTGTTTTCATAGGGCCCGATCAGGCGTTCGAGCATGCCGATCGCCGCTTCCTTGTCCTTGGCGCGGCCCAGCAATTGCTGGACCTGGAACAGCAGCACGCCACGCCGCGCCGGCGTCGCTTCGCGCAGGCGCTGCTCGAAAATCGGTTCCAGTTCGGCGATCTTGTCGGAGGTGACGACCATGCCGACGAAATACTGGGTCGCTTCGTCGGACTCCGGATCGAGCTGGTACCACAGGCGCACCGCGGCCAGGGTGTCGTCGGCCTGCTTGGCGGCCACCGCCATCTCGGCGGCGCGCCGCGCCAGGCGTGGATCGCGGGTGCGCTGGGCCAGGTTGTAGACGGTCAGGTACGGCCCCTGCCAGTCGCCATTGCGGAAGGCGAATTCGGCCTTCATCATCTGTTCCAGCATGACCGGCGTCAGCTCGACCTTGGGCAGGCGTGCTTCTTCTTCGGCCCGCTGCTTGGCCGCCAGCTCCTCGTCGTCGAGCACGGGCTCGCCGTCTTGCGCGGCGGTTTGGTGCTGGCCCGACCCGGCCTGCTCGCCCGCTGCAAGGGACTGCTGTTGCGGCGTGGCAGCACATCCGGAGAGAAGGCCTGCAAGCAGCCCGGAGAGGGTTACAATGGCGAAAGCGTTTTTCAAAGCAAGTCCACTATTCCGAATTGATTTTTTGATTCTACGCTCATGCGCAGGCGCCCGCCGCGCATGAGCTGGGACTGCCCGTAGCGGCGGCTACCCGACTTTACACGATCTCCCTTTCCCATGCCTGAACTACCAGAAGTAGAAGTCACCCGGCGCGGTGTCGCGCCCCATATCGAAGGCCGCGTGGTCGAACAGGTCGTGTGCCGCCGCGATGGCCTGCGCTGGCCCTTCCCGCCCGGCCTGTCCGCGCTGCTGGCTGGCCGCCGCATCCTGGCCACCGGCCGGCGCGGCAAATATTTGCTGATCCACTTCGAGCACGGCACCCTGATCATCCACCTCGGCATGTCCGGCCACCTGCGCGTGCTGCCGCCAGGTATCGAGCCGCGCAAGCACGACCACTTCGACCTGGTCGTCAATGGCCCCGATGGCGTACAAGTGCTGCGCCTGCACGACCCGCGCCGCTTCGGCGCCGTGCTGTGGCATGCCAGCGAAGATGGCGAGCTCGACCAACACATCCTGCTGCGCGGCCTGGGCGTGGAACCGCTCGGCGAAGGGTTCGACGGCGCCCTGCTGCACCGCATGACGCGCCGGCGCAGCGCACCGATCAAGCAGGTGCTGCTGGCCGGCGACATCGTGGTAGGCGTCGGCAATATCTACGCCTGCGAAAGCCTGTTCCGGGCCGGGATCAGCCCGAAGACGGCGGCCTCGCGCATCAGCCGTGCGCGCTACGACCGGCTGGCCGCAGCGATCCGCGACATCCTGGCCGCCGCCATCGTCCAGGGCGGCAGTACCCTGCGTGACTTTATTGCTGTAAATGGGCAGTCTGGATATTTCCAGCAGACATATTTCGTCTATGATCGTGCTGGCGTGCCTTGCCGCCAGTGCGAAACGCCGGTGCGCCAGATCAAGCAGGGCCAGCGCTCCACCTTCTATTGCGCGCAGTGCCAGCGCTAGACGACCAGGGGCTGAAACGATGCAGGATCTACAACAGTATGGAACGTGGCGCACGGCTGTCGCCGCCAGCCTGGAAGGCTATGGCAATGCCCTGCGCGACGCCGGGCTGATCGACGCCGCCGGCGAACAGGTACTGGCGCGCGCCCTCGGACGCCTGCGCGACGACCGGCTGTCGGTCGCCTTCGTGGCCGAATTCTCGCGCGGCAAAACCGAGCTGATCAACGCCCTGTTCTTCGCCGATTACGGCCAGCGCATCCTGCCCTCGAGCGCCGGCCGCACCACCATGTGCCCGACCGAACTGCTGTGGGATGCGCAACTGCCGCCGTGCGTGCGCCTGCTGCCGATCGAGACCCGCGCCGGCCAGCTGTCCACCGGAGACTATCGCGACGAGCCCGGCGCCTGGACCGTGCTGCCGCTCGATCTGGACGACCCGGCCGCCATGCACGAGACGCTGCGCCAGGTCAGCCAGACGCGCCAGGTGGCGACCGCCGAGGCCGAACGCTACGGCCTGTTCGACCCGCAAGACCCCGACCTGGCCGACAGTCTCGATGTGGACGGCACGATTCAGATCCCACGCTGGCGCCACGCCATCATCAACCTGCCGCACCCGCTGCTCAAGCAAGGCCTGGTGATCCTCGACACGCCGGGCCTGAACGCGATCGGCACCGAGCCGGAACTGACGCTGAACCTGATCCCGAACGCGCACGCGGTGCTGTTCGTGCTGGCCGCCGACACCGGCGTGACGCGCAGCGACATCGATGTCTGGCGCACCCATATCGGCGCCGGGCCGGGACGGCTGGCGGTACTGAACAAGATCGACACCATGTGGGACGAGCTCAAGACCCCGGGCGCCGTCAATGCCGAGATCGCGCGCCAGCAGCACGACGTCGCGCGCCTGCTCGGACTGGACGCCGGCCAGGTGTATCCGGTCTCGGCCCACAAGGCGCTGGTCGGCCGCATCGGCGGCGACATGGACTTGTTCGAGCGCAGCCGGCTCGGGCTGCTTGAGTCGGCCCTGTTCCACCACCTGATCCCGGCCCGGCGCGACATCAATGCGCGCCAGCTACGCGCCGACCTCGAGCTGCTGGCGGCCGGCCAGCAGGTGCTGGTGGCGGCGCGCCTGCGCGAGCTGGTCGAGCAGTTGCAGGAACTGCGCAGCCTGCGTGGCAAGAACCAGGCCATGATCGCCCACATGGTGCGCCGGGTCGAGGCCGAAAAAAAGGAATTCGACGCCGGCCTGTTCAAGCTGCAGGGCACGCGCGCCGTGTTTACGCGCCTGTCGACCGAGCTGTATACCCTGATCGGCATGGATGCCCTGCAGGACAGGACCGAGACGGTGCGCGCCGCGATGGCGGCCAGCCGCTTCGCCACCGGCATGCGCGCACCGGTGCGCAACTACTTCGCCGGCGCGCGCGCCGCCCTTGACGAAGCATGCGCCAAGGTCGACGAGATCAAGGCGATGCTCGACGCCATGCAGCGCAAGTTCGCGGCCGAACACGGCCTGTCGATGGCGCCGCCGCAAACCTTGTCGCTGGCGCGCCATGGCGACGAGATCGACGCCATCGAAGCGCTGTTCGTGCGCCAGTTCGGCACCGCCACCTTGCTCATGACCAGCCGCGCGACCCTGCTCGAGCGTTTCTTCGATTCGATCGCCTCGCGCGTGCGGCGCGTGTACCGCGCCGCCAATGCCGATACCGAGGCCTGGCTGAAGGTGGCCAATGCACCGCTCGAAGCGCTGATCCGCCAGCACCGCGACAACCTGCGCCAGCGCCAGGCCACGGTCCAGCGCATCCATGACGCCAGCGACAGCCTGGAGCAAAGAATCGGCGCCTTCGAGCACGGCCAGGCCGAGCTGGAAACCACGCGCCTGCGCCTGGCCGCCATCGCGGCCGGCGTCACCACCACTCTCGCGGCCTAGCGCCCGCTAAAAGACACCGCATGAAACGCCTCACCGAGTTTGACCAGCTGGCCGATCCCACCTTCTCGCAGGCCGTGATCGACTGGCAGCGCAGCCATGGCCGCCACACCCTGCCCTGGCAAAACACCACCGATGCCTACCGCGTCTGGCTGTCCGAGATCATGCTGCAGCAGACCCAGGTGGCCGCGGTGCTGGGCTATTACGCGCGCTTCCTGGAACGCTTCCCGACCGTGCACGCGCTGGCCGAGGCGCCATCGGAAGACGTCATGGCGCACTGGAGCGGCCTGGGTTACTACACCCGCGCGCGCAATCTGCACGCCGCGGCCCGCCGCGTGGTGCAGGACTACGATGGCGTGTTCCCGAGCGACCCGGCGCTGCTGGCCGACCTGCCCGGCATCGGCCGCTCGACCGCGGCGGCGATCGCCGCGTTCTCGGGCGGCGTGCGCGCCGCCATTCTGGACGGCAACGTCAAGCGCGTGTTCGCGCGCGTGTTCGGGATCGACGCCTATCCGGGCATCAAGCCGGTCGAGGATGCGCTGTGGCGCCGCGCCGACGCCTTGCTGCCCGAGGTGGCCGGCAACCCGGGCGCCATCGAGTCGTATACCCAGGGTCTGATGGACCTGGGCGCTACCCTGTGCACCCGTTCGCGTCCCGACTGCGGCCGCTGCCCGCTGCAGGCGCGCTGCGTGGCCTTCGCCACCGGCCGCACGGCCGAACTGCCGGTGCGCAAACCGAAGAAAGCGACGCCGGAGAAGCGCACCGCCATGCTGGTCGTGATCGATGGTGGTGAAGTGTTGCTGGAACAGCGGCCGCAGACCGGCATCTGGGGCGGGCTGCTGTCGCTGCCGGAAGTGGACGGGCACGTGGCGCTGGACGCCGATGCGGACCCGGTCTGTACCTCGGACGTGGCTGCGGCGGCCGGCGTCTTCGGGACGCTCGACGAAGTGCGGCCATTGAGCCCCCTGGTGCATGTGTTCACCCACTACAAGCTGCATATCGCACCGTTCGCGGTAACGCTGGCGGCGCGTGCTCCGCTGCCATCCAGTCACGTCTGGTGGAAACTGGACGAGATTGGCAAGGCGCCGCTGCCGGCGCCGGTCAAGAAGCTGTTGCTGGACCTGGCACAACCCAATCTCTTCGGCTAATACGGTCTCAGGCGATCGTATCGACCGTCCCGCCATCGACCCGCAGCGCCGCGCCGGTAGTGGCCGAGGCCTGCTGCGAGCACACATACACCACCATGTTCGCCACTTCGTCGGGCGTGGCCACGCGCTGGATGATCGACGAACTGCGATGCTCCCTGACGAAAGCGTTGGCCGCCGCCAGCGCGCTGGCCTGGTCGCCGCCTGGCGCGACCATCTGCTGCACGCCTTCGGACAAGGTGGGTCCGGGCAGCACCGCGTTGACGGTAATGCCGGTGCCGGCCAGGCTCTTGGCCAGGCCGCGCGAGATGGCCAGGTTGCTGGTCTTGGTAAAACCGTAGTGGATCATGTCGGCCGGGATGTTCAGCGCCGACTCGGACGAAATGAACACGATCCGGCCCCAGTCCCTGGCCTGCATGCCCGGCAGATAGGCGCGGCTGGCGCGCACGCCGGACATCACGTTGATCTCGAAGAAACGGGTCCATTCTTCGTCAGGGATCTCGGCGAACGGTTGCGGATTGAAGATGCCGACATTGTTGACCAGGATATCGGCCTGCGGCTCGGCCGCCTGCAGCGCCGCGACACCGGCGGCGGTGCCCAGGTCGGCGGCGACGCCGCGTACCAGGGCGCCGGGGACGGCGGCGCGCAGCAGACCCAGGGCGCGCTCGACCTGCTCCTGCGCGCGGCCGGTGATCACCACCGTGGCGCCGGTACGCGCCAGCCCGGCCGCGATGGCATAGCCGATGCCGCGGGTCGAGCCGGTCACGATGGCGGTCTTGCCGGTCAAATCGATGTGCATGATGGTTCCTTCCAGTTTGGTGAGAAGGACCATGGTAGACCCGTGCGGCCGGCCGAAACATCGGCCAAAGGACAAATCACCTTTCGAGATTCGACGTTAGTCAACCTTAGTCGGCGAGCGCCGTCGCCAGGTAGTCCACCAGCGCCGCCACGCGCCGGCTGGGCGGGCTGGCCGCGAACACCGCATACAGGTCGACCGGGCCGGCCGAGAATCCTTCCAGCGCGCGCACCAGGCGGCCGGCATCGAGGTCGGCCTGCACGTCCCAGCGGTTCTTGAAGGTCACGCCCACGCCCTCGAGCGCCCAGGTGCGCAGCACCTCGCCGTCGCTGGCCTGGCGGTCGCCCGCCACCTTGACGCTGAGCGGCGCGCCGCCATCGACGAAATTCCAGGCCGCCAGCGGCGCATCGGGGCGCGCCAGCACCAGGCAGTTATGGCCGGCCAGCTGGCCCGGATGCAGGGGCGTCCCCGCCCTTTCCCAGTACTGCGGCGCGGCGCATACCAGGCGTTCGCCGCGCACCAGCAGGCGCGCATGCAGGCCGGAGTCGGGCAAGGGGCCGCTGCGCAGGGCCAGGTCGACGTTGTCGTGGATCAGGTCGACCGTGCTGTCGCTCAACGACAGGGTCAGGCGCAGGCCCGGGTGACTTGCCTGGAAGGCGTCCAGCAAGGGGCGCAGCTGCTGGCGGCCGAAGTCGTTGGTGGCGCTGATGCGGATCGGGCCGGACAGCGGCCCATCCTGCTTCAGGCCGGCCAGCAGGCCGTCCCACTCGAGCACGATGCGGCGCGCGTCGGCCACCAGTTGCTGGCCTTCGTGGGTCAGCGCCAGGCGCCGGGTCGAGCGCTTCAACAGGGTGACGCCGAATTCCTGCTCCAGCTGGTCGACCGCCAGCGTGACGGTCGAGGTGGCGACGTTACGCTGGCGCGCCACCCCGGAAAAGCTGCCGGTGGCCGAGACGTCGAGCAGCAGGCGCAGCGCGTCGATCCGGTCCATGGCGGCCCCGGATCAGAAATGGTCGAGCGAGAAGATGCGCCGATGCTCGCGGATGGCGTAGCGGTCGGTCATGCCGGCGATGTAGTCGGCGATCTTGCGCGCCTGCTTCATCGGATCGCCCTCGACCTGGTAGTCGTTTGGCAGCAGCACCGGATCTTCCAGGAAGGCCCCGAACAGCTCGCGCACGATGCGGCTCGCCTTGACCCGCATGCGGTTGACCTGGAAGTGGCGGTACAGGTTGGCGTACAGGAAGCGCTTGAGGGCGGTGGTCTCGGCGCGCATGGTGTCCGAGAAGCGGATCAGGGGTGGCGCGGCGCGCACGTCGTCGATGCTGTTCACGCCGGCGTCCAGCAGCCGCTGGCGCGAGGTCTCGACCAGGTCGGCCGTCATGGCCGTGATCATCAGGCGGATCGTCTCGTACAGCGCGCGCCGTCCCTGCAGGCCGGGGTATTGCTGTTCGACTTGCCTGCGCAGGCGGGCGAACAGCTCGACCTCTTGCATCTGCTCCATGGTGAGCAGGCCCGAACGCAGGCCGTCGTCGATATCGTGGTTGTTGTACGCGATCTCGTCGGCCAGGTTGGTCAGCTGCGCTTCCAGGCTCGGCTGGCTGCGCTCGATGAAGCGTTGTCCGAGCGCGCCCAGCTGGCGCGCATTGTTCAGCGAGCAGTGCTTGAGGATGCCCTCGCGCGTCTCGAAGGTCAGGTTCAGGCCATCGAAGGCGCCGTAGTGTTCTTCGAGGTGGTCGACCACGCGCAGGCTTTGCAGATTGTGCTCGAAGCCGCCGAAATCCTTCATGCAATCGTTGAGCACGTCCTGGCCGACGTGGCCGAACGGCGTGTGGCCCAGGTCGTGCGCCAGCGCGGTGGCCTCGACCAGGTCTTCGTTCAGGCCAAGGCTGCGCGCCAGGGTGCGGCCGATCTGCGCCACCTCGATGCTGTGCGTCAGGCGGGTACGGAACAGGTCGCCCTCGTGGTTGATGAAGACCTGGGTCTTGTACTCGAGCCGGCGGAAGGCGGTCGAGTGGATGATGCGGTCGCGGTCGCGCTGGTATTCGCTGCGCGACCCCGGGCCCGGTTCGGCGTGGGTGCGGCCGCGCGACTGCGACGAGTGCGCGGCGTAGGGCGCCAGGCCGGCGTCGAAGCTGCGCGTGGCGTTCGTCATGCGCTGCACGCGGCCAGGGTCGAGCGCAGCACGTCCAGCGGCGCGCTCGCGATCGACGGGCTGCCGAGCGGTTTGAGGAGAATGAAGCGGATTTCCCCACCCTCGTTCTTCTTGTCGACTTCCATCAGTTCGATCCAGCGCGCCTCGCCCAGGTCCGGGGCCACGGCCGGCAGGCCGGCCGCGCGCACCAGCGCGCGCACGCGCTCCACGCTGGCCGGCTCGATCAGGCCCAGGCGCGCCGACATGTCGGCCGCCATCACCATGCCGCAACCCACGGCTTCGCCGTGCAGCCAGGCGCCGTAGCCCAGGCCGTTTTCGATCGCATGGCCGAAGGTGTGGCCGAAGTTGAGCACCGCGCGCAGGCCGCCTTCGCGCTCGTCCTTGCGCACCACCTCGGACTTGATCTCGCAGGAACGCGCGATCGCGTGCGCGATGGCTTGCGGCTCGCGCGCCATCAAGGCGCCAATGTTCGCCTCGATCCAGTCGAAGAAGGCGGCGTCGAGGATGGCGCCATGCTTGATGACTTCGGCCAGGCCGGCCGACAGCTCGCGCGCCGGCAAGGTGTCGAGGGTGGCGGTGTCGGCGATCACGGCGCGCGGCTGGTAGAAGGCGCCGATCATGTTCTTGCCCAGCGGATGGTTGATGCCGGTCTTGCCGCCCACCGAGGAATCGACCTGGGCCAGCAGGGTGGTCGGGATCTGCACGAAGGGCACGCCGCGCATATAGCTCGAGGCGGCAAAGCCGGTCAGGTCGCCGATCACGCCGCCGCCCAGCGCCACCAGGGTGGTCTTGCGGTCGCATTTGTGCTGCAGCAGCGCGTCGTATACCAGGTTGAGCGACTGCCAGTTCTTGTGCTCTTCGCCGTCCGGCAGGACGATCTCGAGCACGTCGCGCCCGGCGGCGCGCAGGTGGCCGGCCACCTTGGCCAGGTATAGCGGGGCCACGGTGGTGTTGGTGACGATGGCGACCTTGTTGCCGCCGATGTGGCGCGCCAGGAGCGCGGCGTCGTCCAGCAGGCCGGGGCCGATCGCGATCGGGTAGCTGCGCTCGCCGAGTTCGAGGTTGAGGGTGATCTGTGCCTGTTCGTTCATCGATGTCCTTGCATGCCGGCGCGCGCGTGCGTTCTCTTGCGCCGCCAGCTGGTCCAATATGGTTTGTACCATCGATTGTACGTTAGGTCGGCCGGTGTCGATGACCAGGTCCGCAATCTCGCGGTACAGCGGATCGCGCTCGGCCCACAGCGCCTCGAGCTTGGCGCGCGGGTCGGCCGTCTGCAGCAGCGGGCGGTTCTTGTCGTGGGCGGTGCGCTGCAGGATGCTGCCGATCGAGGCGCGCAGGTAGATCACGGTGCCGCGCTCGGCCAGGTAGGCGCGGCTGTGCGGATTCAGGACGGCGCCGCCGCCGGTGGCCAGCACCAGGCCCTGCTGGCTGGTGAGGTCGCGGATCACGTCCGCTTCGCGGCGCCGGAAGCAGCCCTCGCCCTCGATCTCGAAGATCCACGGAATGGTGGCGCCGGTGCGCGCCTCGATCTCGTGGTCGGAATCGACGAAGCGGCGATTCAACTTGCGCGCAAGCAAGCGACCAATCGTGGTCTTCCCTGCCCCCATCAGGCCAACAAGGAAAATATTGTCGTTCTTGGGATGTCGCACTACCGGACCCGCTCAAATGAAAAGACGGCCAGTATAGACTGGCCGCCTGTCGATCCACCAGTTTTACGGATCGCTTATGGGCACGTGAAGTTCAGCGTGAACGGGATCGAGGTGATCTGGCCGCGCGGCGTGGTGGCGCGCACGCTGAAGTTGGCCACGCTGCCCACGGTGCACGGCTTGTCGCCGGTGGCGGCCACGGTGATGCTGTGGCTCGAGCCCTGGGGACCGTTGCCGCCGGTGGCGAAGATGCTCGGCACGGTCTCCGGGGTGACCTCGACGCCGCTGGCGTTGACCGCGCCGGTCACGGCGATCGTGGTGCCCGCCGGCAGCGGGTTGCCGTTCAGATCGGTCAGTTGCAGGGTGAAGACCTTCGACGCGTTGGCGCTGGCGCTGCCCAGGCTGATCGGCGCGGACAGGTTGCTCGGGGCGGTCGCGCCATTCACATAGACCCGCGCCACGATGTCGTCGCTGAAGGTGATCGTGGTACTGGCGAACTGGGTATTGACGCCATCGGTGGTGCTGGCGCAGATCGTCGCCACGCCGGCGCGGGTGGTGTCCGCGCTCGAGCCGGGACCGGTATTGCACGGGGTGGCAGGCAGGTTCGGCAGCGCCACGCGCGGCAACTGGGTGCGGAACGGCACCGAGCAGCCGCCGTTGACGGTGGTGCAGCCGCCCTTGTCCGACGAACCGATGGCGCCCATATTGGTCTGGAACACGATCGGCGTGCCGTCCGGGACCGGGTTGCCGAAGGCGTCGGCCAGCAGCACATTGACGGTGGCGGCAGGGGTGGTGGTGCCGCTGTCGTAGCGCCAGCCATCCACATTGCCCTGGGTGACCGACAGCGAGAAGGCGCGCTGCACCGGCAGGCCGGTGGTCACGACGATCGTGTCCGAGGTGGTCGAGATGTCCGGCTTGTTGCCGGCGGCGGTACCGGGCAGCACCGCTTGCACGCGGAAGGTGGTCGGCACCGTGCCCGAATTGACGGTGGTGATGACTTCGCCGTTCTGGTCGGTGCGGTCGGTCGCCTTGTTCAGGTTGACCAGGCCGGCCGGCATGACGGCGAAATTGACCTGCTTGTTGGCCAGCGGACGGTTGAACAGGTCGAATACCCTGAAGCGCAGGGTCGCGGTCTCGGTGCGGTTGATGCCGCCCTGGCCGCGGATCACGATCGACTTGTCGGTCGGCAGCGCTTCGACGAATTGCACCGACGAGGCGCTCGGCTGGGCGATCACCAGCGACCCGGTGGCCGGGGTGGTGACGCCGTCGGCGGTGACGGTGATGGTGTCGGTATTGCCGCAACCCTGGTCGCGGTAGACCGTCTCGGCGGTGCCATTATTGGTGGCCACGACGGCGGCCAGGGTGGCCTTGCCGGCGGCGACGCAGGCCGAACTGAAGTTGACGTTGACCTGGCCGCTGTACTTGGCGCCGTTGGCCAGCAGGTCGACCGCGATCCGCGACGAATCGTAGGCATTGATGCTGGCCGGCTCCAGGCGCAGCGCGCTGAAGGTCAGGGCGGTGGCGTTGACCGAGTAATTGGCGGTGCTGGTGACGGCGCTGCCGGCCACGCTGGCGCTGGCGGTGACGGTGCCGGCGCCGCCGGCGGCCAGGCTGGCCACGCGCATGGTGATGCTGGCCACGCCGCTGGCGTCGGTCAGGGCGGTGGCGGCGCCCGGCGTGAACACGGCCAGCTCGGCGTCGGTGGTGAAGGTCACCAGCGCATTCGGTACCGGCTGCTTGTTGGCGTCGAGCACCAGGGCGCGCACCGCCAGCGGAGTGGCGCCGCTGAGCGCCGTGCTGGTGTTGCCCGCCGCATTGACCAGGCTGACGCCGACGCTCGGGGTGGCCGGGGTCACCGGCGTGGTGCCGGTGCCGCCGTTGCCGGTGCCGCCGGTGCCGGTCGGGGTACCCGGATTGCCGCCGCCGCCGCCGCAGGCGGAAAGCGTCGCGGCCAGTAGCAGCGCCAGGCTGCCGTACTTGATGTGCTGGTTGTTCATATTGTTATCGTTTGTTGTCGAATCTGGTTTAACGCGTGCCCGCCACGTTCTCGTTCACGATCTTGGGGGTGATGAACACCAGCAGCTCGGTCTTGGTGCTTTCGCGGCCAGTGGTCTTGAACAGGTAGCCCAGCAGCGGGACGTCGCCCAGCAGCGGCACCTTGGTCACGTTGTTGCGCTCGGTCTGCTGGTAGATCCCGCCCAGCACCACGGTGCCGCCGTTCTCGACCATCACCTTGGTTTTCACGTGCTGGGTGTTGATCGCAAAGCCGGCGCGGGTTTCCTCGCCCTTCGAATCCTTGTTGACGTCCACCTCCAGCACCACGTTGCCGTCCGGGGTGATCTGGGGCGTCACTTCCAGCCGCAGGTTGGCCTTCTTGAACGCGATCGAGGTGGCGCCGCTGCTGGTGGCCTGTTCGTAAGGCAGCTCGACACCCTGCTCGATCACGGCGATCTGCTTGTCCTCGGTGACCACGCGCGGGCTCGAGATGATCTTGCCCTTGCCGTCCGCTTCCAGCGCCGACAGCTCCAGATTCAGGAAGCGGTTGGCGGCCGACGAGAACAGCGAGAACGCCAGCGACGAGGCCGGGATGCCGCCGATGCCGGCGGCCGGCAGGTTGACCATGGTGGTGTTGGTATAGCCGTCGCCTTCGTCCGGGGTCTGGCCGGTGACCTGGCCGACGCCGGTCAGGTTGCCGCCGATGGCGACCCGCTCGTTGCCCTTGACCTGCCAGCCGGAGTCGCCGCCGCGCAGGGTGCGCAGGTCGGCGAAGCCCAGCTTGGCGCCCAGGTTGCGCGAGAAGCCGTCATTGGCCTCGACCAGGCGCGCCTCGATCAGCACCTGCTTGGAGGCGATGTCGGTTTTCTGGATCAGCTTGCGGATATCCTCGATCTTCGATGCGATATCGGTCACGAACAGCTGGTTGGTGCGCGGATCGATGATCGCGCTGCCGCGCTTGGACAGCACGCGGTTGCGCCCGCCCGCGTCGCCGCTGGCGGTCGCGCCGCCGGAATCGAGGCCGAACACATTGCGGAACGATTCGGCCTTCTGGTAATTGAGCTGGAAGATCTCGGAGCGCAGCGGCTCGAGTTCGGCGATCTGGGCGCGCTGCTCGAGTTCGAGCTTTTCCTTGGTCAGCAGCTCTTCCTTGGGTGCGATCCAGATCACGGTGCCGTTCTTGCGCATGTCAAGGCCCTTGGCGGTCAGGATCACGTCCAGCGCCTGGTCCCATGGCACGTCCTTCAGGCGCAGGGTCAGCGAACCGGACACCGAATCGCTGGCCACGATGTTCAGGCCCGAGATGTCGGCCACCGCCTGCAGCGCGGCGCGCACCTCGACGTCCTGGAAGTCGAAACTGAGCTTCTCGCCGCGGTAGCCCTGCGGATTGTCGCGCGAGCCGGTGCTGTTGCGGTTCGGGTCTTCCTCGACCTTGCGCACCTCGACCACCAGCTGGGTATCGCTCTGGAATACCGACTGTTCCCAGTTGCCCTGGGCGTCGACCGTCATGCGCACGTCGTCGCCCTGGGCCACGGTCGAGACGCGGGTGACGGGAGTGCCGAAATCGGTCACGTCCAGGCGCCGGCGCAGCGCTTCGGGCAGGCGCGCGCCGCGGAAGTCGACGATCACGCCGCTGGCGGTCTGGCGCACGTCGACCGCCACCTGGTTGGCCGGCAGGTCGACCACGATGCGGCCGGCGCCATTGGCGCCACGCCGGAAATCGAGGTCGCGCAGCTGCGGACGCGCCGCTGGGGTAGCGGCCACTGGCGCGGCCCTGGCGGCGGCCGGCATGCCGCCGGCATCGAGTGCGCGCGCCACGCCGCCGCTGCCTTCGACCGTCACGATCACCGACTTGCCGTCGATCGCGGTGGCGTAGTTCAGGGCGCGCGCCAGGTTCAGCACCAGGCGGGTGCGCTCGCCGGCCTGCACCACGTTCAGGCTGCGCACGTCGCCCAGATTCAGCTCGTGGGCCGACTTGCCGGTGGCGTTGGCGGTGGCGCCGAAGTCGAGCGCGATGCGGGCCGGGTTGGTGATCGCGAAACCGATCGGCGCGCGCGCCGGCGTCTCGCGCATGGTCACGTTGATCACCACGTTGCTGCCCTGCTGGTTGGCCGTGATCGACTCGATCGCATTGCCCTGGGCCAGGGCGGCGCCGGCGCACAGCATGACCATGAGTGCGGCCGCGGTGCGCACCAGCCATGGCGGCGGGGCGAAGCGAATCTTGACGTTGGGGCTCATTTACTGCTCTCCTTGTTGTGCTGCAGCTCGATGTGGGCCATCCGCTCCACCCAGTCGCCAGTGGCGTCCTGCATCGATTCCCTGATCTCGACGGCGCCCTCGCTGATGCGCGTGATGCGTCCGTAGTTCTGTCCTATCCGCTGCCCGGGCCGTACCCGGTACAGCGTGCGCTCGACCTGCAGCAGGGCGTACTTGACGCCGCCCTTCTCGATCGTGCCCACCATCCGCATCGTGTCGAGCGGGAAGTTCTCGAGCAATTCCTTGGGCCGCTCCAGGTCGGGCTGGTTGGCGTTGCCGCTGGCCTGCGCCATGCGTCCCAGCTCGCCGAGCAGCTTGGTCGGATCGAAAGGATCCGGCGCCTCGCGCGCGTCGTAGCCATAGGGCTCGAAGGTCTTCGGTTCCGGCAGCGGCTTGACCTTCGGCACCGTCTGCTTTTCGATCTGCTTCATCCAGGCCCGGGTCTGGCCCACGCCGCCGTCGCCGCAGGCGGCCAGCAGGCCACTGGCCAGCAGCATGACGCCGAGTCGCACAGTCAATCGCGTGCGCATCATTTCTTGCCTCCGCTCTTGGCCTTGGCCTTGGTCTTGGCCGATCCCTTGCCCTTGGCGCCCTTCTTCTTCTCGGCCGCGCGCGCTTCGCGCTGGGACGCCAGTTCTTCCTGGTCGAGATAGCGGAAGGTCTTGGCCACCGCCTGCATCCCGAGGCTGCCGTCCTTGGCGGTCTGCAGGGTCAGGTTGTTGAGGGTGACGATGCGCGGCAGGTTGGCCATGTCGGCGGCGAACGCCCCCATGTCGTGGTAGCGGCCAGTGACCTTGATATCGATCGGCAGCTCGGCGTAATAGTCGCGCACCACTTCCTGGCCCGGCTTGAACAGCTCGAACTGCAGGCCGCGGCCGACGCCCGACTGGTTGATGTCCGACAGCAGCGAGTACATCTCGGACTTGCTCGGCAACTGCTTCTCCAGGCGCACCACGTACTGGTCGACCTGCGCCTTTTGCGCCTTGAGCGCTTCGAGGTTGATCGCCTGCGCCATCTTGGTCTGGTATTCCTCGCGCAGCTTGACTTCCTCGCGCGCGCCGCGTTCCTGGGCCGCGAACTGGTCGCTCCAGTAAAAATAGTAGCCCAGGCCCACCACCAGGACGGTCACGCCGATCGCGCACAACAGGCGCGGCGCGAGCGGCCACTGGCCGGGCTGGCGGCCCTGCAAATCCTGGAACTGCGCGGCCAGCCGGGCGCCAAGGTCTTTGAGATCGATGTTCATGACTTCTCCGCCGCGCGCCTGGACGCCGACTTGGCCGGCTTGCCGCCGTCCAGGGCGTCCTCTTGCGCGTCAGCCGGGCGCACGCGCTTGATCGATACCGCGAGCGTGAAATCGACCACCTGGCGCGTGGTCTTGCCCTGGGTAACGGCCACGGCGCGCACTTCGGTCAGGTCCGGGCTTTCCAGCCATTCCGAACCGCCCGTCAGGTTGCGCAGCATTTCGGCCACCCTTTCCTGCGACTGCGCGTTACCGTTCAGGATCACGCGCTGGCCGCTCTGCTTGACCGACTTCAGGTGCACGCCGTCCGGCGTCTGGCGCACCAGCTCGTCGAGCAGGTGGACCGGCTGGTTGCGGTCGCCCTGCAGGTCCTCGACCGCCTGCTGGCGCGCCTGCAGGGCGGCGATTTCTTCCTTCAGGTTGGTGATGTCGCTGATCTGCTTGTCCAGCTCCGCGCTGGCCTTTTTCAGTACCTCGTTGCGCTGGTTCTGCACCGAGACCTGGCTGGCGTTATAGGCGCCCACCAGCAGCACGATGGCCGCGCCCACCAGGCCGCCCAGCGCCAGCAGGGCGATGAAGGCGCTCTGCTTCTGCTTGCGCTTGGCCTCGCGGTGAGGCAGCAGGTTAATCCGGATCATCAGCCGAACCTCCGCAGCGCCAGGCCGCAGGCGACCAGGTAGGCCGGGCCGTCCTGGCGCAACTGGTGCTCGCGCACGCCGGCGCCAAGCTGCATGCCCTCGAACGGCGCCGCGAGGCTGACCGGCAGACGGGTGCGGCCGGCCACGATGTCGGCAATTCCCGGCAGCAGCGCGCAGCCGCCGGCCAGGTACAGCTGGTCGATCCGGGTGTACGGGGTCGAGGTATAGAAGAACTGGATGGCGCGCGTGATCTCCAGCGCCGCGCTTTCCAGGAAGGGCGCCAGGATGTCGGCGCGGTAGTTCTCGGGCAAGTCGCCCGCCTTCTTGCGCGTTTCGGCTTCCTCGAAGGCCATGCCGTAGGCGCGCACGATGTCCTGGGACAGCGTATTGCCGCCGAACGGCTGCTCGCGCTCGTAGACCGCTTCGCCATTGAGCACCACGGACACATGGGTGGCATGGGCGCCGATCTGGAACAGGGCCACGATCTGGTCCTGGCGCGGCAGCGCGGCGTGTTCGAGCGCGCTGCGCGCGGCATAGGATTCGATGTCCATCACGGTGGCCGTCAGGCCGGCCGCTTCGGCGATCGCGACCCGGTCCTCGACTTTTTCGCGGCGCGCGGCGGCCAGCATCACTTCCATGTCGTCGATCGAGCTGGGGGCCGGGCCGATCACGTCGAAGTCGAGGCTGACCTCGTCGAGCGCGAACGGGATATACTGGCTGGCCTCGGACTCGACCTGCACCTCGAGCTGGTCTTCCGACAAGCCGGCCGGCAGGATGATCTTCTTGGTGATCACGGCGGCGGGCGGCATGCCGAGCGCCACATGACGGGCGCGGGTGCCGCTTTTCTTCCAGACCCGGCGCACCGCATCGGCGACCTGGTCCATGTTTTCGATATTGCCATCCACCACGGCGCCGCGCGGCAGTGTCTCGGTGGTGTAGCGCTCCAGGCGCACGATCCCCTTGCCCGCATCGGCCAACTCGACCAGGCGGACGCCGGACGTGCTGATGTCGAGCCCGACCATTGGCGGACTCGCTTTACCGAACAAGGCACCCAGATTGATCACCACACCACTCCCTTGGCTGTCTTTTGGACAGAATGAGCTTGCATATCCCCGAATTCGGGTGTTGTCGTAAATAAAACAGCTATTTACTTCTTATAACTTTTCTTTATAAATCCGGTACTTACGTGCAGCACCGCCAAGGATCGTAGCAACAAAGGATGACTAGGGACAAGAAATTTCTGCACTGAAACACCCTATTCCGGGGCGTGCGCGCCACACTTTGGCGTTTTCATTGCCAGGCCAATATTGCCCTTGAGTTCAGTTAAGCCCCGGCCAGTATCGGGCACCAAACCGCTGCCTTATAATGAGGCGGATCAACAAAGCGAAAGTCAGCATGAAAGAGAAACAAGCAGCCTCCTCTTCTTCCTCGAAGTTCAGCCCCAGGCGCCTGGTATTGATGGCCGTTGCCGGCCTGTTCGGCCTGGGCGCCATCGGTGTGCTGGTGCTCGTGTTCGCCCTGGCCATGGCCTACCCGAACCTGCCGGCACTGGACACGATCACCGATTACCGGCCCAAGATGCCGCTGCGTATCTTTACAGCCGATAACGTCCTGATCGGCGAGTTCGGCGAGGAGCGCCGCACCCTGGTCCACTTCAAGGACATCCCGGACGTCATGAAGAAGGCCGTGCTGTCGATCGAGGATGACCGCTTCTACGAGCACAGCGGCATCGACTACCTGGGCATCCTGCGCGCCGCCTTCCGCAACGCCACCGGCGGCGCGCGCCAGGGCGCCTCGACCATCACGCAACAGGTCGCGCGCAATTTCTTCCTGTCGTCGGAGCAGACCTTCAAGCGCAAGGCCTACGAGGCCATGCTGGCCTGGAAGATCGAAAAGAACCTGTCCAAGGACCAGATCCTCGAGCTGTACATGAACCAGATCTACCTGGGCCAGCGCGCCTTCGGCTTCCAGTCGGCGGCCCAGATCTATTTCGGCAAGGACTTGCGCGACATCACCGTGGCCGAAGCGGCCATGCTGGCCGGACTGCCCAAGGCGCCGTCGGCCTACAATCCGGTGGTCAACCCGACCCGCGCCAAAACGCGCCAGCAATACATCCTGCAGCGCATGCACCAGCTCGGCTATATCAACGACGCCCAGTTCGCCCAGGCGAAGGAAGAACCGCTCAAGATCAAGACCGACAGCACCGCCTTCGGCGTGCACGCCGAATACGTGGCCGAGATGGCGCGCCAGCTGGTGTACGAGCAGTTCAAGGAAGACACCTATACCCGCGGCCTGAACGTGTTTACCACCATCACCAAGGCCGACCAGGACGCCGCCTACCTGGCCCTGCGCCGCGGCGTGATGGACTACGAGCGCCGCCGTCCGTACCGCGGCCCGGAATCGTTCATCGAGATCCCGGGCGCCAAGGGCGAAGCCGACGAGGCGATCGAGGCCGAACTGGCCGAGCATCCGGACAGCGACAACATCATCGCCGCCGTGGTCCTGCAGGCGTCCAGCACCCAGGTCCAGGCGACCATCGCCTCGGGCGACACGATCACCATTTCGGGCCAGGGCCTGGCCTTCGCGCGCGCCTGGCTGTCCGACAAGGCGGCCCCCAACCGCCGCGTGCGCCGCGGCGCCGTGATCCGCGTGATGCAGGACGACGAATCGAAGTGGCTGATCACGCAGATGCCCGAGGTCGAATCGGCGTTCGTGGCGGCCAATACCGAGGACGGCTCGATCCGCGCCCTGGTCGGCGGCTTCGACTTCAACCGCAACAAGTTCAACCACGTGACCCAGGCCTGGCGCCAGCCGGGTTCCTCGTTCAAGCCGTTCATCTATTCGGCCTCGCTCGAGCGCGGCCTGTCGCCGGCGACCATCGTCAACGACGCCCCGATCAGCTTCGACGCCGGCCAGACCGGCGGCCAGGCGTGGGAGCCGAAGAACTACGACAACAAGTACGACGGCCCGATGACCATGCGCCGTGGCCTGACCCAGTCGAAGAACATGATCTCGATCCGCATCCTGAACAAGATCGGCGCGCGCTACGGCCAGGAATACGCGGCCCGCTTCGGCTTCGAGCCGGAACGTAATCCGGCCTACCTGACGCTGGCCCTGGGCGCCGGCGCCACCACCCCGCTGCAGATGGCCGGCGCCTATGCGGTATTCGCCAACGGCGGCTACCGCATCAGCCCCTACCTGATCTCGAAGGTCACCGACAGCGACGGCAAGGTGCTGTCCGAGGCGCGTCCAGCGCGCGCCGGCGACGAGGCCAATCGCGTGATCGACGCCCGCAACGCCTTCCTGATGGACAGCATGCTCAAGGACGTGGTGCGCTACGGCACCGCGGCCAAGGCGATGGCGCTCAAGCGCACCGACCTGGCCGGCAAGACCGGTACCACCAACGATTCGATCGACGCCTGGTTCGCCGGCTACCAGCCGAAGGTGGTGGGCATCGCCTGGATGGGCTACGACAAGCCGCGCAACCTGGGCGCGCGCGAGACCGGCGGCGGCCTGGCGCTGCCGATCTGGATCGGCTACATGCAAAAGGCGCTCAAGGGCGAGCCGAATGTCGAGCGCGAGGTGCCGGCCGGGCTGGTGCAATATGGCGCGGATTACTACTATGCCGAGACGCCGCCGGGCAGCGGGGTCGAGGCGCTCGACGTGGGGCCGCCACCGGCGCCCGAGCAGCAGAAAGAGCGCGATGCGGTGAGGAACGAGTTGTTCTGATCCGGGTAGTGATCAACGACAAAGGCGGCCAATGGCCGCCTTTGTGATTTGGGGGGATTGCCCCGTCAGGTCAGCGACACCGCCGCCCCGCCCTGCTCACCCGCATACTTCGACAGCGACGCGAAGAACTCGCTGTCATCGCGCGTATTGCGCCACTGGTCGCCCACGCGCTTGTAGTGGAAGCCACCCGAACGCGCCGCCACCCACATCTCTTGCAGCGGCGCCTGGCTGTTGACGATGATCTTGGAGCCGTTGTCGATGAACTCGATCTCGAGCACGTTGCCGCTACGCTTGCATTCGACATCGATCACGTCCTCGTCGTTGAGGCGGTCGAAGGCTTCCTCGATCTGCTTGAGGGTCAGGTCGGCAAGGTCCAAAAATTCGGTTTCGGTCATGCTACACTCCAAAATTCGCTAATCAAACCGTGATTCTAATCGTGAAGTCCTCTCTCGCGCTTTTCCCGGGCGCCGTTTTGCTTGCCTGCGCCCTGTCCGGCTGCGGCCAGACCGGCGACCTGTACATGCCGACGCCGCCAAACCGGCCTGCGCCGGTGCCGGTCGAACAGCCCCTCCAGCCCGTCCCTTCGAACAACACCTCCACGCCCGCACCGCACCGCTGATGTCACATTTCTCGCACAAAGACGGCGTCCTGCACGCCGAGAACGTTTCGCTGTCCGCCATCGCGGAACAATTCGGCACGCCGACCTACGTCTACTCGAAGGCCGCCCTGCTCGAGAACTTCAGCGCCTACCACGACGCCTGCCAGGGCCGCGACGCCCTGGTCTGCTACGCGATGAAGGCCAACTCGAACCTGGCCGTGCTCGACCTGCTGGCGCGCCAGGGGGCGGGCTTCGACATCGTCTCGGGCGGCGAACTGCTGCGCGTGATCGCCGCCGGCGGCGATCCGGGCAAGACCATTTTCTCGGGCGTCGGCAAGACCGTCGAAGAGATGCAGCTGGCCCTGGAAAAAGGCATTTTGTGCTTCAACGTCGAATCGATCCCCGAGCTGCACCGGCTCAATGACGTCGCCGCCAAGCTCGGCATGCGCGCCCCGGTCTCGCTGCGCGTGAACCCGAACGTGGACGCCAAGACCCACCCGTATATCGCAACTGGCCTGAAAGCCAACAAGTTCGGCGTGGCCTTCGACGATGCGCTCGACACCTACCGCGCTGCGGCTTCCCTGCCCAACCTGGACGTGGTCGGCATCGACTGCCATATCGGTTCGCAACTGCTGGACGACGCTCCGCTGCTCGAGGCGCTCGACAAGCTGATCGAACTGATCGACACCCTGCATGCCGAGGGCATCCACCTGCACCACCTCGACATCGGCGGCGGCATCGGCGTCGACTACGGCGTGGCCGGCGACAAGCCGCCAGTGCCGGTGGGCGACTACCTGGGTCGCCTGTTCAAGCGCATCGACGCCTGGCGCGCCGAGAAACATGGCGGCCAGGCGGTCAAGGTGATCTTCGAGCCGGGCCGCTCGATCGTGGCCAACGCCGGCGTGCTGTTGACCAAAACCGAGTTCTTGAAGCCGGGCAGTGAAAAGAACTTCTGCATCGTCGACGCCGCCATGAACGACTTGATGCGTCCGACCCTGTACCAGGCCTGGATGGGCGTGCAGGCGGTGGTGCCACGCGATGGCGAAAAACTGGTGTGGGATATCGTCGGCCCGGTGTGCGAGTCGGGTGACTGGCTGGCGCGCGAGCGTGAACTGGCGCTCGCGCCGGGCGACCTGCTGGCCATCATGACGGCCGGCGCCTATGGCATGACGATGGCGTCGAACTACAATACCCGTGGCCGGGCGGCCGAGGTGATCGTCGATGGCGATGTGACTCACCTGGTACGGCGGCGCGAAACGCCGGCCGAGGTGTTCGCGCTCGAGACGATGATCCAATAAACACAGGCCCGCGCGATGCGGGCCTGTTCATTTTCAGGCGCGTACTGCCTGCGGTTTGCGCCTGAAGTGCCAGAACACGCGCAGCGCCAGCAAGGTGGCCACGATGGCGCCGAACAGGATCGGCTGCGCGAAGTCGCTCTTGCCCTCTTTCATCCACCAGTAATGCAGGATCGCCAGCGGCCCGATCGCGTAGATCAGCCGGTGCAGCCACTGCCAGCGCTTGCCGCCCAGGCGCTTGATCATGGCGTTGGTCGACGTCGCCGCGAGCGGGATCAGGAGCACGAAAGCAATGAAACCGACCAGGATGAACGGCCGTTTCACCACGTCGGCCAGCATCTCCCCCACGTCGAAGAAATGGTCGAACCACAGGAAGGCGACGAAGTGCACGAACGCATAGAAGAAGGTGAACAGCCCGACCATGCGCCGCAATTTCACCAGCCAGTTCCAGCCCGAGAGGCGCCGCAGCGGCGTGACCGCCAGCGTGATGCACAGGAAGTACAAGGCCCACTCGCCGCTGATGCCGGTGATTTCGGCCACCGGATCGGTGAAGGCGCCGCTGGCCGTGCCCCACACCAGGCGCGCGAAGGGCAGCAGCGCCAGCACGAAGACGGCGACCTTGAGCCACTTGAGCTGGGTGTTCGACAACTGCAAGGCCATCAGTAATAGCGCTTCAGGTCCATGCCGGTGTACAGCGACGCGACCTGGTCGTAGCCGTTGAACATCAGGGTTTTTTTCTTCGGCTGGAACAGGCCGGTCTCGCCGATGCGGCGCTCGCTCGCCTGCGACCAGCGCGGATGGTCGACGTTCGGGTTCACATTCGAATAAAAACCGTATTCGCGCGGCGCCGAATCGTTCCAGGCGGTGCGCGGCTGGCGCGACACCAGGCGGATCCGAACGATCGACTTGGCCGATTTGAAACCGTATTTCCAGGGCACGATCAGGCGCACCGGTGCGCCGTTCTGGTTGGGCAGCACCTGGCCATACATGCCCATCGTGAGCAGGGTGAGGGGATGCATGGCTTCGTCGATGCGCAAGCCCTCGACATAGGGCCAGTCGAGCACGCCGCTACGCAGGCCGGGCATCTGCTTGCGGTCGGCCAGGGTGGTGAATTCGACGAACTTGGCGTTGCCGGTCGGCTCGACCTGCTTGAGCAGGTTCGACAGCGAATAGCCAACCCAGGGAATGACCATCGACCAGCCTTCGACGCAGCGCAAGCGGTAGATGCGCTCTTCGAGCGGCGCCAGCTTGAGCAGGCTATCGATATCGAGCGTGAGCGGTTTCTTGACTTCGCCCTCGATGCGCACGGTCCACGGCCGCGTGACCAGGGTGTGCGCATTCTCGGCCGGGTCGCCCTTGTCGAGGCCGAATTCATAGAAGTTGTTGTAGCCGGCGGCGTCCTTGAACGGGGTCTGCTTCTCGTCGGTCGACAGGGCCACGTTGGCGCGCGCCGCCAGTTTCTGGCCGGCGGTCTGGGCCAAGGCTTCGCGGTTGGCCATTTCCCACACGCCACTGCCGACTGCCACCGTGGCCGCCATGCGGGCGATGAATTGGCGCCGCCCGGTATAGACCTCTTGCGGCGTGATTTCGGACGGAAACGGAAGATCGAGTCCGTTGGGATGACGTTTGAACAGCATGGCAGGCCCCGCGAGCTTAAGAGTCTTCACATTACACGAAGTTCCCTTAAGCCTGCGTTAGGCCGCCCACACAGCCTTACAGCTCGCCGTAGGAGTGCAAGCCCGACAGGAACATATTCACGCCCAGGAAGGCGAAGGTGGTCACCAGCAAGCCCACCAGCGCCCACCAGGCCGCCACGCGGCCGCGCAGGCCGGTCATCAGGCGCATGTGCAGCCAGGCCGCGTAGTTGAGCCAGACGATGAGGGCCCAGGTTTCTTTCGGATCCCAAGACCAGTAGCCGCCCCAAGCTTCGGCCGCCCACAGGGCGCCCAGGATGGTGGCGACGGTAAAGAACGCGAACCCGACCGAGATCGACTTGTACATCACGTCGTCGAGCACCTCGAGCGGCGGCAGGCGGTCGGCCAGGATGCCGTGCGACTTGAGCAGGTAGGCGCTGCCCACCATCGCCGCCAGGGCGAAGGTGCCGTAGCCGATGAAGTTGGCCGGCACGTGGATCTTCATCCACCAGCTCTGCAGCGCCGGGACCAGCGGCTGGATCTGGGCGGCGTCGCGCGACACCGTGTACCACAGCAGGAAGGCGACCGCGGCGGCGATGATCAGCATCACGAACGGGCCCAGCTGGCGGGTGGCGTAGTGTTCTTCGTAGTACAGGTGGAACAGCGCGGTGATGATCGCGAACAGGATGAACACTTCGTACAGGTTCGACACCGGAATGTGGCCGACGTCCGGCCCGATCAGGTAGCTCTCGTACCAGCGCACCATCATGCCGACCGAGCCGATCACGACCGCGGCCCAGCACAGGTTGGCGCCGACGCCGCCGCCGAACTTGCCGCGGCTGAACAGGCCGACCCAGTAGAACACGGTCGAGAACATGAACAGCGCGCTCATCCACAGGATGGCCGAGCCGCTCGACAGCATGTATTTCAGGAAGAACTTCTGCTCGGCTGCCGCCAGGTTGCCGTTGTACATCGAGATCGCGGCCAGCGAGACCACGCCGACCAGCGGCACCAGCCAGCGCATCGGCTTCCAGTACCAGCCCAGCAGTGCGAACACCGGGGCGGTACAGATCAGGATCACCTCTTCATAGATGTCCATGAAGTGGCCGTACTGCAGCTGGGCATACAGGGCCGCCGCGCACAGGGCCAGGGCGTACAGCCAGTCGCCCACGGTCAGGCGCCGGAAGTAGCCGACCTTTTCCTGGTATTGATCGGTCGAGCGCGCCGCAGCGCCGGTTTTGGTTTGGGACAATTCCATCATTTCCTCCAGATCGTCGCCAGCTTACGCCGGTTGCGGCAGCTTGACCGACAAGTCTTCGTATTCGCGCTCGAAATCGAGCGTCTTGCGCTGGGTGCTCATCGCCATCAGGGCCTCGGCACCACCATCTACGTCACGAATCCAGATCCAGACGCGCCGTTCGCGGATATAAAACATCGCGAACACGCCCAGGGTCAGTAGCAGGCAGCCGAAGTAGACCACATTCTTGCCCGGCGAGCGAGTCATCTGAAGCACTGAGGCTTTTACCTCGACGAATTCGTCCAGCTGCAAATACACCGGCGCGCCATACAGGAAACTGTCCGACAAGGCATTGGTGGCCAGTTGCAGGAAGCGGCCGTTGGCTTCGAGCGGCTCGGCCGCGGCGTCGCCATGCTTTTCGCGCGCCACCTGCCACAACTCCCATAATGCGCCGTTGAGCATCTTCATGAAGATGCCGGCGGCCTTCTCCTGTTCGGCCTGGGGAATTTGCTCCAAGAAACGGGCCACGCCGATGAAGCCGCCTCGGCCATTGCTGCCAGAGAAGATATCGAGCGTGCGCGCCGCCGAATCCTTCAATTGGCCGGCCAGCGCACCGCCCTCGCCCTGCTGCGCGCCCAGTGCGCGGCCGGCGTAGCGGGCGGCGGCTTCGGCGCGCAAGGCTGGATCGGACAAGGCCGCGCGCAGGCGCATCCAGTCGCCCACGCCGTGGCGCTCGTCCACCGGGATGCGCAGGAAGCTGAAGTTCTCGGATGGATTCGAGCGCACGCCGGCCAGGTAGACCTGCGCCCCGTCGAGGGTCAGCGGCTGCATGTAGTTCATGTATTCGCGCGCCTGGCCGGTATGGTCGCGCAGCTTGTATTGCACGCTGGGGCCGACGTTCTTCAAGTCCTTGTCGGCGTCCAGGTCGGCCGCCGCGCCCGAGGCCTTGCCCAGGGTGGCCGACAATTGCGCATTGAAGCCGGTATTCTTGCTCACCGCGCGCGCATCGTTGCCCTGGGCGATGTTCTCGACGTTGAAGGGACGGAAACCCGACCACTCGACCGAATAGGTGTCCTTGCCGAATTTCAGTTCGGTTTCACCGTTGACCACGCCCTCGATCGCGAAGCTGCTGGCGCGCGCTCCCGTCATCGGGAAACCGGTCAACTTGAGCTTGCTGCCGCCATCGTCAAAGCTCGACTGGTAAACGGCGATGCCCTTGTAGATCAGCGGGTGGTTGACCTTGATGGTCGATTCGAATTTGTGGCCGTTTTCCAGGTCGTGCACCACGACGTCGCTGGCGAACAGCTTGGGCATGCCGGTCGAATAGAACTCGATGTGGAATTTCTTGAGCTCGATCCCGAACGGCAATTCCTGCACCAGCACGCCAGATGGCTGGTTCAGGATCGCGGTGTGGCTGGTCTGGCCCTCGGCGATCGCGGTATTGCCGCGAAAGCTAGGGTTGCCCGTGCCCAGGCGGTGCTGGGCCGGGATGTCGGCGATCACGCCGCTGCCGGTGAACGGCGTCTTGCCAAAGAACCATTGTTGAGCGCGTACCGGGAGTTCCGAGTCCAGCATGCCGCCCAGCAGGATCACGATGATCGAGCTGTGGGCGAAGATATAGCCGAACTTGTTGCCGGCGCCCTTCTTGGCCGAGACCAGGACCGCCCCGTCCTTGTCGACGATTTTCGTGGCGTAGCCGGCGTGGCGCAGGCGCAGCGCGCTCTGCTCGGCCAGTGCCGCGCGCGATAGCGGCGCCTGCCAGTCGGCCTTGTGGTGGAAATTGCGCAGCGACTCGACCCGCACGTTCTCGCGCCAGCTGCGCATATCGCGCAGCATCTTGGGCGTATTGCGCACCACGCACAGGGCGGTCGAGACGATCAGGACCACCAGGATCACCAGGAACCACCAGCTCGAGTAGACGTTGTACAGGCCGAGCTTGCCGAAGATCTCGAACCAGAACGGCCCGAACTGGTTCACGTAATTGGGCATCGGCTCGTTCTGCTTGAGCACGGTGCCGATGACGGAGGCGATCGAGATAATGGTGAGCAGGCTGATCGCGAAACGCATCGACGAGATCAGCTCGACCGCCTCGGCCAGCCAGCGGCGGCGGGTATTCAGTTCAATTCCGGTGGTACTCATAACCTACAACTTTCATCTTGCGCGGAGCAGGAGTCTGCGCGTGGAAAAAGGGCGCCAGCTCGTCGCTGCCGCCCTCTTTCCGTTCATCTCATGCCCATGCCTTGCGCTGACAGGAACGTTAGCGCAGGCCGGCGATATAGTCGGCCACGGCGCGCATCTCTTCCGGCGACATGCGCTGCGACAGCACCGTCATCTGCGGGCTGTTGGCGCGCGTGCCGGTCTTGAATGCCTCGAGCTGGGCGGTGGTGTAATCCTGGTGCTGGCCGGCCAGGCGCGGGTATTGCGCCGGGATACCGTTGGCGGTGGCGCCATGACAGCTGGCACAGGCTGCCACGCCTTTTTCCGCGATCCCGCCGCGATAGATCTTGCGACCCAGTTCGACGGTCTCCTTATTCTTCGCCGCGCCTGGCTTGTGCACCTGCGTGGCCAGCCAGGCCGAGATATCCTTCTTTTCCTGCTCCGTCAGCATCTTGGCGTAGGTCGTCATGATCGGCTGCTGGCGGTGTACGGTCGTGAAATCGACCAACTGCTTATGCGTATACGTGGCAAACTGGCCGGACAACTTGGGATTGATCGCGATCGACGAATTGCCGGCCGCGCCGTGGCACGACAGGCACGATGGCAGGCCGCGTGCCGGGTCGCCGTTTTCGTACAAGGTTCCGCCCTTGGCTGGATCGGCTTTGACCGCTGGTGCGGGGGCGGCGGCGGTCGCTACCGCGGACGCCGCCATCGCCGTCGGTAATCCCCCGAACACAGTGAGTGATGTGACCAACAGTGTTGTGAGCAGGGGGGACGACAAGCGATTCATAAACGCACCTTGAAAAAGTTGGAAAGTTCAGTGCAGCGCCTCTAGATCGTGACCGCCGGCGGCGGAGCAGCAATCAACCCCTTATTGTACAATAGCTTTGTTTCCCAAACGCCATTTCGTAGCCTCTTATCCCTCTCCCCAATGTCCAGATTATGGCAAGCCCGGTTCTTCACGACCGTTAATCAGTTGCGCGATTTGCCCGACACGCAAGTGCCGGAAATCGCCTTCGCCGGACGCTCGAACGCCGGCAAATCCACGGCGATCAATATCCTGACCAACCAAAAGGGTCTGGCCTTCGCTTCCAAGACGCCCGGTCGTACCCAGCACATCAATTACTTCTCGATCGGCGGCGCCCATGTGGGCCAGCACCGCAAGGACGCCGTGCGCGTCGACGAGATCGAAGCGCTGCTGGTCGACCTGCCGGGCTATGGCTATGCCGAAGTCTCGGGCACGGCCAAGCTGCACTGGCAAAAGCTGCTGGGCGACTACGTCCAGCGCCGTGACCAGTTGGCAGCCCTGATCCTGATCATGGATTCGCGCCGTCCGTTCACCGACCTCGACGTGCAGATGCTGGAATGGTTCGCCCCGACCGGCAAACCAATTCACTGCATCCTGACCAAGGCCGATAAGCTCAACCGCAACGAATCGACCAATGCCCTGCGCGAAGCGCGCGGCGTGCTCGACAGCTACGTGGATGAAGACGGCAATGGCTTCCCGTTCACGGTGCAGCTGTTCTCGGCGCTCAAGCGCATCGGCATCGACGAGGCGGACGCCAAGATCCTGGAACTGGCCGGCTTGACTGACGGTGACGAGGAAGAATCTGAAGAAGCAGCAGGGGAAGACAGCGGCGTCGATGGAGGCGTTGCGCCGTCGGCTGACGACGATCATCCTTCCGCCTGATTTTGCAAGGACGTTCAAGATGACCACTATCGCTTCCGCCTATCCGGCGGCCCGCCCGCGCCGCATGCGCCGTGACCCGTTCACGCGCGCCATGATGCGCGAAAACACCATCACCTCGGCCGACCTGATCTACCCGGTGTTCGTACTCGAGGGGCAGAACCAGCGCCAGCAGGTAGCGTCGATGCCGGGCGTCGAGCGCGTCTCGCTCGACTTGCTGCTCAAGGTTGCCGAAGAGTGCGTGCAGCTGGGCATCCCTGCGATGGCGCTGTTCCCGCTGGTCGACCAGTCGGTCAAGACCTATGACGGCATCGAGGCGACCAATCCGGATGGGCTGGTGCCGCGCGTGGTGCGCGAACTGAAGAAGCATTTTCCGGAGCTGGGCGTGATCACCGACGTCGCGCTCGACCCGTACACCACCCACGGCCAGGATGGCTTGCCGGACGAGAATGGCTACATCGTCAACGACAAGACGATCGAGATGCTGGTCAAGCAGGCGCTCACCCACGCCGAGGCCGGCGTCGACATCGTGGCGCCGTCGGACATGATGGATGGCCGCATTGGCGCGATCCGCAATGCCTTCGAGGCCCAGGGTCACATCCATGCCCGCATCATGGCCTATTCGGCCAAGTATGCATCCGCCTTCTATGGCCCGTTCCGCGACGCGGTCGGCTCCAGCGCCAACCTGGGCAAGGCCGATAAGAACACTTACCAGATGGACCCGGCCAACAGCGACGAGGCCCTGCGCGAAGTGGCGCTCGACCTGGCCGAAGGCGCCGACATGGTGATGGTCAAGCCGGGCATGCCCTACCTGGACATCGTGCGTCGCGTGAAGGACGAGTTCAAGGTGCCGACCTTCGCCTACCAGGTCAGCGGCGAGTACGCGATGCTCAAGGCGGCGGCACAGAATGGCTGGCTCGATCACGACAAGGTCATGATGGAATCGATGATGGCGTTCAAGCGCGCTGGCGCCGATGGCGTGCTGACCTATTTTGCGCTGGATATCGCGCGCAAGCTGAAGGCGGGCTGATCGCTCCAGGCAGGTCAGTGTTATGACACACATGCCGTTCAGTGGAGACTGAACGGCATTTTTATTTGGAGCTCGCTTCAGCTTTTCCGGCGACATGGCGCAGATTCAAACCTCAACAGGATGAGAAATTGTTGTGTCACCCTGCAACTTAGCCTATATTTTGTATAGGTGACTCAGATGAAGCAGCGATGCTGATCCCACGATGGTCGTAGTCACAGCAATGCATCTCCAGGGGAAAATCATGTACCGCTTCACCGACGGTGGCCTGCGCAATGTGTGGCTGAGAAACGGCTACGTCGAGCGCAACACGCCATATGGCAAGGCCGTGTCGTTTCACGATCTGGATGGACTTGTTCTTGCTATCTGTAACGCCTTGATCAACAAACCGGGCAAGCTGACCGGCGCCGAGTTTCGTTACGTCCGAAACGCGCTACTACTTTCACAAAAATCGCTGGGGCAAGCAGTGGGTTACACCGAGCAGGCCGTCGCAAAGTGGGAGAAAAGTGGCAAGGTGCCAAAGGCCATTGATCTGATGCTGAGAATGCTATTTGCACGCAAACATAGCGGAGACAAGACCGTGTCCTCCCTGCTGGACATGCTCAATACGCTCGACCGCATCGGTCATGCCAGGATCATTGTTTCCGAATCACGATCGAAGTGGAAATCCGAAATCGAGCTCGATGAAGGCGAGGACGCGGTTGCAGCCTGATTACCTGCCTGGAATCGGCCGATAATCCGGGAACATTTCCTTGTACAAGAATTCCACCAGCTGATCGGTATCCTGCGGCCTTGCGCTCAGCTTTACAACCCGCCCCAGCCGGTGCGAATCCCACTCGAAATCGCCCTTCTTCTCACGCCGGATCAGCTCGATCATTTTCTTGATGACCGCGGTCTCGATATCGCGCTCGCTGCCCTGCTCCACCGTCACCGCCGTCAGCCAGCGCCGCTTGAAGCTCGGGTTCCAGCCGCGGAACTTCAGATCCATCGTATTGAAGGTCTTGTTCGTCACCGAGAAGATGCCGCCGGTCTCGTTGCTGTCGTCGGTGCCGCGGCCGTTGATGGCGGCGATATTGGCCAGCGCGTTGCGGGTGCCGCGCGCGGCGTCGCTTTCCTGGGCCTGCACTTCGCTGCCGGTCGGGGCGCCGCGGCGCTCGCGCTGGGCTTTCACGTAGGCCGCCATGTCCATGTCGGGCGGGACTTCGGTCGGCGGCTGCTGGCGCTGCGGCTGCGGCGGCGCTGGCGGCGCCGGGCGCTCGTTGGGGATGGTGATCGTGTCCGGCAGGCGCTGGACGATGATGCGCTCCTGCTCCACGCGCGGCACGGGCGGCGCCGGTAGCGGGCGCGGCGTCGGGCTTGGCGTGGACTCGACCGGCGAGGTTTCCTGCAGCGGCGCGACATACACGACCTGGCTGTCGCCCTGCTCTTCGGAAGCCGGCCGCGCCGTGCGCTGCTCCGGCTCCTTCGGCTCGTAAAACCACAGCAGCACCAGCAACAGGTGGACCGCGATCGTGCCGCCCACGCCGAAGCGGCTCGGCCCCTTGCGGCCATACGTCATTCCCAGCCCGTAGCGCGGCCCCGAGGGCGGCAAGGGCTGCCCGCAGTGAGAACACACTTCACTGTCCTGGTCGTAGGTGTGGGAATGGTCACGCAAGATGGATCGATTTCCTGGAAGCTACGTCTAAAAAAACGGCAGAGAGCCGCAGTCTAACCGTTTTGCGCCGCAACCGCATCACGCTAGCGGCCCGGCCGCCCTGTTCCATCGGTTGATGGATGTTACCAAATGTTTCCGGCCGCCAGTATCGGAACATATCGCTTCCGTGACTGGCGGCCGGCGGGCGCGCTACCGTGTTCCCCGGCTCAGGCCGGGTGGTGGGCCGGATGCGCCGGCGCATCCTGGTCCGCCCTGGCGATCTGCTCGTCGGTCATCGGACCGGTGCCGCTGTAGCGGTCCAGGTACAGGTAGATCACCGGCGTGATGTACAGGGTAATCACCTGCGAGAAGATCAGGCCGCCGCACACCGCCAGGCCCAGCGGCTGGCGCAGCTCGGCGCCGGCGCCGATGCCCAGCGCGATCGGCAGCGCGCCCATCAGCGCGGCCAGGGTCGTCATCAGGATCGGACGGAAACGCAGGATGCAGGCCTCGCGGATCGCCTCTTGCGGGCTCATGCCGAGGTTGCGCTGGGCGTCGAGCGCGAAGTCGATCATCATGATCGCGTTCTTCTTGACGATACCGATCAGCATCAGGATGCCGATCATGGCGATCAGGGTCAGGTCCTTGTCGAAGATCCACAGGGTGATCAGGGCGCCGACGGCGGCCGACGGCAGGCCGGCCAGGATGGTCAGCGGGTGGATATAGCTCTCGTACAGCACGCCGAGCAGCACATAGATCACGCCGATCGCCGTGATGATCAGGATCAGCTGGCTCGATTGCGTATCCTGGAACACGGCGGCGTCGCCGCCATAGGTCGCGATCACCGAGGCTGGCAGCTTCATGGCGCGACCCATGTCGTCGATGGCGGCGGTGGCGTCGCCCAGCGACACGCCCGGCGCCAGGTTGAACGACAGGGTAATCGCCTGCAACTGGCCCTGGTGGTTCACCTGCAGCGGTCCGACCGTGCGGCGCACGCTGGCGATGCTCGACAGCTTCACCAGTTCGCCGCTCTTGCTGCGCACCGAGACCCGCGACAGCGCTTCGTCATAGTAGCGGTCGCTCGCGGCCGCTTCCAGGATCACGTAATAGCTGGCGGCGGTCGAATAGATGGTCGATACCTGGCGTTCGCCGAACGAGGCGTACATCACGGTGCGGATATCGTTCATCGTCACGCCCAGCAGCGCCGCCTTGTCGCGGTCGATGTCGACCGTGGCCTGCAGCGCCTTATTCTGCGAATCGCTGTTGACGTCGCGGAAGCGCTCGTCCTGGCGCATGCCTTCCAGGAACTGCTCGGCCCAGCCGCCAATCTCGCCGCCCGACACGCTCTGCAGCGTGTACTGGTAGCGCGCCTTGCTCTGGCGCCCGCCCAGCTGCAGGTTTTGCTGGGCCGACATGAACACTTGTACGCCCGGCACGGCGCGGGTGGCCTTGCGCAGGTCGTCGATGACCAGGTCCATCGGCGGACGTTCGCCGCGGTCCTTGAGCACCAGGAACATGCGCCCGACATTGCCGCCGCCGCTGAACGAGGTCGTGTCTTTCACATAGGGGTTGGCGCGCACGATGTCGACCACCTTGCCCTGCAACTCGGCCAGCGCCATCGACGACGTGTCTTCCGAGGCTTCCACCGTCACCCGGATCTGGCCGATGTCTTCTTCAGGGAAGAAACCCTTGGGCATGGTGGTGTACAGCACGCCGGTCAGCACGAAGGTGCCCAGCGCCAGCATCAGCACCACGAAGCGGAAGCGCAGCGCCAGGTCCAGGGTCTTACCGTAGCCATTACGTAGTCTGGTGAAGCCGGCCTCGAAGCGGCGGCCGATCCACGACATGTCCTTCGGCTCGACGTGGCCGCCATCCTTGAGCAGGCGCGAGCACAGCATCGGCACCAGGGTCAGCGAGACCAGGGCCGAGACCAGCACCGCCAGGCCGACGACGACGGCGAATTCACGGAATAGCAGGCCGATCACGCCCGGCATGAAGAAGATCGGGATGAACACCGCCACCAGCGAGATCGAGATCGAGATGATGGTGAAGCCCACTTCGCGCGCACCGATCAGGGCGGCGGCCATCGGCTTCTTGCCCATCTCCATATGGCGCACGATATTCTCGAGCACCACGATCGCGTCGTCGACCACCAGGCCGACCGCCAGCGTGATGCCCAGCAGCGAAATATTATCCAGGCTGTAGCCGAACCAGTAGAGCAGCGACAATGCGCCCAGCAGCGAGATCGGCACCGTCACCGCCGGGATGAAGGTCGCCGCCGCGCGGTGCAGGAACAGGAAGATCACCAGGATCACCAGCAGCACGGTGCCGGCCAGCGTCAGGTTGACGTCGTGGATCGCTTCGCGGATCGACAGCGAACGGTCGTTGACCAGTTCGATCTTGATCGAGGCCGGCAGTTGGCCTTCGAAGCGCGGGATCAGCGCGCGCACCGCGTCGACCACCTGCACCGTGTTGGCGTTCGGCTGGCGCTGCACCATCAGCGAGATCGAGCGTTCGCCATTGAGGCTGCCCATCGCCTTGACCGACTGGTAGCTGTCCTGCACCTCGGCGATGTCGCGCAGGCGTACCGGCAGGCCGTCGCGGGTGGCGATGATCAGGTCGGCGAAGTCGGCCGCTTTCATCAGCTGGCCGCCGCCCTGGATGGTCAGCGCCTGGGTCGGGCCGTCGAGGATGCCGAGCGGCGTGTTGGAGTTGGCGGCGCGCAAGGCGGCTGCCAGCTCGTCCATGGAGATATTGCGCGCGTTCATCAGGTCGGAACGGGCACGCACGCGCACGGCGAACCGCTTGCCGCCGTTGATCGAGACCTGCGACACGCCCTGTACCGTCGAGATCGCCGGCGAGATCAGGTTTTCGGCGTAATCGTTCAGCTCCGACAAGTCCATCGACGGCGAGGTCAGGTGCATGAACAGGATCGGGGCGTCGGCCGGGTTGACCTTGCGGTAGGCCGGCAATTCGGTCATCTCGAGCGGCAGCCGGCGCTGGGCCACCAGCAGCGCGGCCTGGACGTCCACCGCCGCCTTGTCGACGTCGATATCGTTGTCGAATTCGAGCGTGATATTGGTGTCGCCCTGGGTATTGCTGGAGGTGATCAGCTTGATGCCGGCGATGGTCGAGAACTGCTTCTCGAGCGGCAGCGCCACCGACGACGCCATCGTTTCCGGGCTGGCGCCGGGCAGGTTGGCCGAGACGTTGATGACCGGCGTGTTATAGCTGGGCAGTGCGGCGACCGGGATCTGCATATACGACAGGATGCCGACCAGCACCAGGCTGAGCGACAGCAGCACCACCATCACCGGACGGCGGATACACAGTTCGGACAGATTCATGCCTGCTCGCCCTGTTTCGCGGCCGGCGCCGGCGCTGGTGTGGCGCCCTGCCCGGCCAGGCGCACCTTGCCGCCCGGACGCAGGTTCTGCTTGCCTTCGGTGATGACCTGCTCGTTGCCCTTCAGGCCGGTGACGGCGGCGCGGTCGCCGAAGGCGTACACGCGCTGTACCGGCACCTGGCGCGCCGAGTTGCCTTCGGCCAGCACATACACGAAGGTGCCGTTGGTGGCCGTGATGATGGCCGTTTGCGGAATCACCACTGCATTCTTCAGGGTCTGCACCACGACGTTAGCGGTCACATACTGGCCCGGCCAAAGCGAGGTGTCGCTGTTGGAAAACTCGCCTTTGACGCGGATGGTGCCGGCCTGCGGATCGACCGCATTGTCGATGAAGCTCAGGCGGCCCACGACCGGGGCGGCATCCTGGTTGCCGCTGCCCGGATTGACACGCACCTCGACATTGCCCTGCTTCTGGGCCGCCAGCAGCGCGCCGAGCGTCGATTCCGGCAAGGTGAACGACACGTGGATCGGGTCGAGCTGGGTGACGGTGGTCAGCGAGGTGCTCATCTGCACCAGGGCGCCCGGGTGGACATCGATGGCGCCGACCCGGCCCGACATCGGCGCCCGGATCGTGGTGTAGCTGGCGCTGACCTGGGTGGCGCGGGCCGCGGCCTGGTTCGACTGCACCAGCGCGCGCTGGGCTTCCACCTGGCTGAGCAGCGAATCGAGGGCGCTCTGGGCCAGGAAGTTCTGGGCCACCAGTTCCTGGCTGCGCTTGTACTGGCGCTCGAGGTCGGCCAGGGTGGCCGAATCGCGCGCCACCTGGGCTTCGGCGCGCGCCACATTGGCCAGGTCGGCGCGGTCGTCGAGCGAGAACATCAGCTGGCCTTGCTTGACGAACTGGCCTTCGCGGATATGCACCTGGCGGATCGTGGTGACGGTCTGCGGATGCAGGTTGACGGTTTTCACCGGGGTCACGGTGCCGTTGGCGAACAGCTCGACGCCGACGTCGCGCCGTTCGGGCGCGATCACATTGACGGCCACCGGCGGCGGGCCGCCCGCGCCGCCCGGTCCGCCCGGCCCCTCGGCCTTGGCATCGTTGCCCTGGTTCAGATACCAGCCGCCAGCCACGGCCAGCGCCGCGATTCCGGCGATGACGCCGGCGTTCTTCTTGTTCATGCTTGTCCCTTGCCGCCCGTTTCCGGCGACTCCATCATTGATCGTGGTGGCTTGCCGCCCCCCGGTGAAAGGGGCGCCGCATTGTCCCACATTGTTATTACCGGTTTATGATTCGTCTTACTTGTTTGGGTAGTAGGCCGGCAGCATCAGGGTCACCTCGAGGCCGCCTTCCGGGTGGTTCGCCAGGCTGATGCTGCCGCCATGCTGTTCGGTCACGTTGCGCGCGATCGTCAGCCCCAGGCCGGTGCCGCCCGACGCGCGCGAGCGCGAGGTCTCGACCCGGTAGAACGGATCGAATACCCGTCCCAGTTCGCTGCGCGGAATCCCCGGTCCGCTGTCGCGGATACGGATTCGCGCGGTGCCGTTGATGCGGTCGACGCACACCCGCGCATCGTGGCCGTACTTGACCGCGTTGTCGATCAGGTTCACCAGGCAGCGGCGCAGGTCGAGCGGCCGGCCCAGCACCGCCATCGAGGCTTTCCCTTCGAGCGTGACTTCCTGGCCGGCATCGGTGGCGTCGTCGACGACCGAGCCGAGCAGCGAATCGAGGTCCAGCATCTGCATCGCCTCGGTGGTGTCCATGCTGCGCGCCAGCACCAGGCCCTCGCGCACCATTTCCTGCATCGCCGACAGGTCGCCGATCAGGCGTTCCTGCAGCTCGGCGTCCGAAACCTTTTCGAGCCGCAGGCGCATCCGGGTGAGCGGCGTCTGCAGGTCGTGGGTGATCGCGGCCAGCATCTGCGTGCGCTGAAAGATGTACTGGCGGATACGCGCCTGCATCGCATTGAAGGCGGCGCTGGCCTGGCGGATCTCGCTGGCCCCAAGCAGGTCGAGCGGCGGACGGTTGATGTCCTGGCCCAGGTCTTGCGCGGCCTGCGCCAGTTGCCGGAACGGACGCGCGGTCATGCGCGCCACCAGGTAGGCCAGTACCGCGATGCTGACCATGAACAGGGCCACCAGGTTGCGCAAATCGAGGTCGCTGGCCGCGGACTGGCGCGGCGGCAACACCGACAGGCGCAGCTCGGCGCCGTCGCGCAGGTGGATATTGAGCGATTCGCAGGCGCCCTGGTATTCCATGCTGAGCAGGCCGAACATCATCGGCAGGCGCTGGGCGCTGTCGCAGGCGGCCGGACGGGCGGTGACCGATTCGACCTTGTAGCCCTTGCCCAGGCGCGCGGCCAGGGCCTGCGCGAACGGCGTGGCCGGGCCGGGCGCCGGCAGCGTGTCGCTCACTTCGAGCTCCAGGCCCGGGCGGTTGGCCACTTCGAGGTAGATCGAGCGCGCCGAGGCCGGCACGATCTCGGTGGCCATGGTCAGCTGCTCGGCGCGTTCCAACAGGTGCTGCTCGCGCTGGCGTTCCCAGTCGCGCAGGCGCTGGTAGTCGGCGCCCAGCTGGGTCAGCGCGGCCGAGATCCACACCCCCAGCAGCAGGGTCAGGAACACGCGGCCGGTCATCGACCCGAAGAAATCCTTCACGCCGCCGGCTCCACCGCCACCTGGCCGGCCAGCACGTAGCCGCCGTTGCGCACTGTCTTGATGATCTGGGGCATGCGCGCGTCTTCGCCCAGCTTCTGGCGCAGGCGGCTGATCTGGATGTCGATCGAACGGTCGAACGGGTCGGCGTCGCGGCCTTGGGTGAGGTTGAGCAGCTGGTCGCGGTTGAGCACGCGATTCGGATGCTCGAGGAACACGCGCAGCAGGCGGAACTCGGCGCCCGACAGCATGATCACGATGCCGTCCGGGTTGAGCAGGTGGCGCGCGGTCAGGTCCAGGGTCCAGCCCGAGAAGCGCATCTGCTGGACGTTCTCGGACGGGGTGTTCGATGGCATGGCGTGCGACCGGCGCAGCACGCTGCGGATGCGCGCCAGCAGTTCGCGCGGCTCGAACGGTTTCGGCAGGTAGTCGTCGGCGCCCATCTCCAGGCCAAGGATGCGGTCGAGCGGCTCGTTGCGGGCGGTGAGCATGATGACCGGCAGGGTCGAGGTGGCGCGCAACTTGCGGCACAGGGTAAGGCCGTCGTCGCCCGGCATGTTCAGGTCGAGCACCACGAGATCGGGACGCGTTTCGTCGAGCGCTTTCCACATCGCGTTGCCGTCGGCGGCGGCCAGCGTCCGGTAGCCGTTCGACTCGAGGTAGTCGGCCAGCAGGGTCCGGATGTCGCGGTCGTCGTCGACGATCAGAATCGTAGAGGGATTGTCCATAACCGCAATTATCCGAGTTTATGACAAGGCCGGAAAAGCATTTTGTATCGCTGTGTATAAGCGAATAGACCCGAAACATATTGATACAAAGTGCGCGACAGGGGAAACCTCATGCTTACAGTTTGTGCGCAAGATGGGAACCGTGCAGCGAGTGATTCGGATGCACGTCACCCCGACTCTCACCAAAGGAAGAACCATGAACACCCTCCGCAAGAACCTCGTGATCGCCCTCACCGCCGCCGGCCTGTTCGGCGCCACCCTCGGCGCCCAGGCCCAGACTGCGGCCCCTGAAACGCGTCCGGCCCTGACCGCCGAGCAGCGCCTGGCCAAGAAGGCCGAGTGGCAGGCCAAGGCCGGCGAGCGCCGCGCCAACATGCAGCGGCAGCGCGCCGAACGCCAGGCCAAGCTGCGCGACGCACTCAAGCTCGATGCACAGCAGCAGCCGGCCTGGGACGCGTTTGTCGCCAGCCAGGCGCCGCAGAAGAAAGGTG
Organism: Massilia puerhi; assembly: GCF_009861485.1. NCBI lineage: Bacteria > Pseudomonadati > Pseudomonadota > Betaproteobacteria > Burkholderiales > Oxalobacteraceae > Massilia > Massilia puerhi. The sequence goes on from NZ_WOFW01000001.1 coordinate 338,417, forward strand.
AGCGTGGCGCCCGTCCGGACCGCGCCGCCTGGGCCAGCCTGAGCGCGCCGGAGCGCATGCAGAAAGGGATCGAGTTGCAGAAGCAGCGCACCGCCCGCATGGAGCAGCGCCTGGCCGCGCTGAACACGTTCTATGCCCAGCTCACGCCCGAGCAGCGCAAGACCTTCGATGCGCAGTCCCAGCAGCGCAAGGGACCGCGTCATCATGGCCACCGCGCCCATCACGGCCAGCGGGCCAACGCATGATCGTCGGGTCGGCGGCCAGGCCGCCGACCCTACCGTTCCAGGCGCTGTAACGAGCCGAGGAACTTCTCCGCATTCTGGAAGCCAATCACCCGGCTATCCGCGATTTCCTTGCCCTGCCCATCGAACAGGATGATCCCCGGCGGCCCGAACAGGCCAAAGCGCTTGAGCATGGCCTTGTCATCGGCATCGTTGGCCGTCACATCGACCTGCAGCAACACGGTATCGGCCAGCTTTTGCTGCACCGCCCGATCGACGAAGGTGAATTTTTCCATTTCGATGCACGACACGCACCAGTCGGCATAAAAATCGAGCATCACGGTCTTGCCGGCATTGGCCGCCAGCGCCGCATCGAGCTGGTCCACGGTCTTGACGCGGGTGAACGCCAGCCCCTGGTGCTGCGGCGCGCCGCCCAGGTGGGCCAGCGGCGCCCAGGCGTCTCGGCCGCCGCTGGCCAGGCCGACCAGCTGCGTCGCCCCCAGCACCGCGAACGCCGCCCCGAACGCCATTGCCGCCCAGTGGCGGGTATGACGCAGCAGATAAAACCCGTAACCGAGCAGCAGCGCCGCCCACAGCAGCATCTCGGCCACCGGCGGCAGCACTGGCGACACCAGCCAGATCGCCATGGCCAGCATCAGCACGCCGAACAGGCGCTTGACCGACTCCATCCACGGCCCCACGCGCGGCAGCAGCGAACCGGCCGACAACCCCACCAGCAGCAGCGGGATGCTCATCCCCACCGCCATCGAAAACAGCGCCGCGCCGCCGATGAAGACGTCACGCGTCTGGCTGATGTAGACCAGGGCGCCGGCCAGCGGCGCGGCCACGCAAGGGCCCACGATCAGGGCTGAAATCGCGCCCATGATGAACACGCCAAGCAGCTTGCCGCCCTGCTGGCTGTTGGACGCCTGCGTCAAACGGGTCTGCAAGGTGTTAGGCAGTTGTAACTGATAGAAACCGAACATCGACAGCGACATGGCCACGATCAGCAGCCCGAAGGTGCCCAGCACCCAGGGGTTCTGCAGCGCCGCGGCCAGGCCTTCGCCAGCCAGGCCGGCGGCGATACCGAGCAGGGTGTAGACGATGGCCATGCCCAGCGCGTAGGTCAGCGACAGTACGAAGCCGCGCGAACGGCGCACGTTCTTGCCTTCGCCAACGATGATCGAGGACAGGATCGGCACCATCGGCAATACGCACGGCGTGAAGGCCAGGCCCAGGCCGAGCAGGATGAAGGCCGGCACGATGGCCAACAGGCTGCCGCCGCCGAGGATGCCGGCGATCGTCGACAGATCGGATGGCGGCGCGCCTGCCGGGGCTGCAGGAGCCGACTCCAGCGGCGTCGACATGCCCCCCTGCCCGGCGCCGATCGGCAGGCCAGACGCCGCTTGCGCACCGCCTGCGCCGAGATTGAAGCTGTGCTCCTGCGGCGGATAGCACAGACCGGCGTCGGCGCAGCCCTGGCTGGTGGCGACCAAGGTGAACGGGCCGCTGCCTTCGACCGGGATCCGGATCGTCAGGGTGCCGGTATGGGTCTCGAGATCCTTCTCGAAGGTCGGGTCGTACTTGACCTTGCCCGGCGGGATCTGCGGTTCGCCCAGCGTGACGCCGGCGCCGCTGGCCTTGAAGGCGAAGCGCTCGCGGTACATGTAGTAAGCGGGGGCGATGACGTAAGTGATCTCGGCGGTCTGCGGATCGGCCATGCGCGCCTCGAACTTGAAGGCGACGGCGGGGTCCAGGAAGTCCTGCTGGGCGCGGGCTGGCGTTGCACAGAACAGGAAGAAGACGGCGAACAGCGTCAGGCAAGCCTGCAGCAGGCCGCGAACGGAGAATCGAAGCATGGTGTCGGAGAGTTTGTGAAGCGCACCGGCATGGTACACCCGACCACTGTTTCACGCCGGAACTCGTTTTGAATAGTCGAAAAAAAACCAGGCTGGCAGCCTGGTTTTTCAGTCGTCTGACTACCGATCACTCGGCGGTCGGTGCTTCTTCAGCCGAAGTGACTTCTGGACGGTCCAGCAGTTCGACGTAGGCCATAGGAGCATTGTCGCCAACGCGGAAGCCCATCTTCAGGATACGCAGGTAGCCGCCGTTGCGGTTTGCGTAGCGAGGACCCAGCTCAGCGAACAGCTTCAGGACCATTTCGCGGTCGCGCAGGCGAGCGAAGGCCAGGCGCTTGTTCGCCAGGGTGTCGGTCTTGCCCAGGGTCAGGATCGGTTCGATGACGCGACGCAGTTCCTTGGCTTTTGGGACGGTGGTCTTGATGGCTTCGTGACGCAGCAGCGAAACAGTCATGTTGCGCAGCATTGCCAGACGGTGGGACGAGGTACGGTTCAGTTTACGAAGGCCGTGACGGTGACGCATGGTATTTCCTTTCGGGTGTTTTCAAATCCAGTTCTTCGATCGTTCGTGTTCTTGATGAGCACGTCCGCGGACCGGTTCTGTTTAGGTTTTTTTACTACGCTTTTTCCTCCAAAAAGGATCTGGCTTGGCCAGTCCTTTTTGGCTGTTTCCAGCCGAAAGTAGGTGTCTACTTTCGGGTGACTATCTTATTTCTCGAGACCGGCTGGTGGCCAGTTTTCCAGCTTCATGCCCAGGGTCAGGCCGCGCGAAGCCAGGACTTCCTTGATTTCGTTGAGCGACTTGCGGCCCAGGTTTGGCGTCTTGAGCAGTTCGTTTTCCGAACGCTGGATCAGGTCGCCGATGTAGTAGATGTTTTCTGCTTTCAGGCAGTTGGCCGAACGGACGGTCAGTTCCAGGTCGTCGACTGGACGCAGCAGGATCGGATCGACCAGCGGTGCGCGCGATGGTGCTTCGGCAGCGGCTTCGGTGCCTTCCAGGGCGGCGAACACGTTCAGCTGGTCAACCAGGACGCGGGCCGACTGGCGGATCGCTTCTTCCGGGGTAATGACGCCATTGGTTTCGATGTTGATGATCAGCTTGTCCAGGTCGGTACGCTGCTCGACACGGGCCGACTCCACGGCGTACGACACGCGGCGCACTGGCGAGAACGACGCGTCCAGGATGATGCGGCCGATGGTCTTGTTGGTGTCTTCCGACAGGCGACGGACGTTGCCCGGCACATAGCCGCGGCCTTTTTCGACCTTGATCTGCATGTCCAGCTTGCCGCCGGCGGTCAGGTGAGCGATCACGTGATCCGGGTTGACCAGTTCGACGTCGTGCGGCAGGTCGATGTCCGATGCCAGGACGGCGCCTTCGCCTTCCTTCTTCAGGGTCAGGTTGACGGAGTCGCGGTTGTGGACCTTGAAGACCACGCCCTTCAGGTTCAGCAGCAGGTCGACGACGTCTTCCTGGACGCCATCGAGCGACGAGTATTCATGCACGACACCAGCGATCGTCACTTCGGTCGGCGCGTAGCCCACCATCGACGACAGCAGCACGCGGCGCAGGGCGTTGCCGAGGGTGTGGCCATAGCCACGCTCGAACGGTTCCATGACGACTTTCGCGTGGCCGGCGCCCAGTGCTTCGACGTCGATGATACGTGGCTTCAACAAACTATTTTGCATGAATGAGTCCTTTTCAATACCCTCGGCTCGTTACACCGATAAGGCTGATGGCTTTAAAGAGAACGCCTGCGCGATGGCAGGCGGTAAAACAGATGCTTGCGGCGGGAAAGACAGGAGCCTGAGCCCGCTGCGGCGCCAACCCGAGGTTGCTGCGGCCGCACTGCCCTTCCCGCCGGGATGGCAACAGGGGCGGCAAGCCGCCCCTCTCGCGCATCGATTAACGCGAGTACAGTTCGACGATCAGCGCTTCGTTGACGTCAGCAGCGATTTCGTTACGCTCTGGGAACGAACGGAAGGTGCCTTCCAGCTTCTTCGCGTCGACCGAGACCCAGCTCGGGAAACCGACTTGCTCGGCCAGCGACAGGGCTTCAGCGATACGCACTTGCTTCTTGGCTTTTTCGCGCACAGCGACGACGTCGCCGGTCTTGACCTGGTACGACGCGATGTTCACGACGTTGCCGTTCACGGTGAAGGCCTTGTGGCTCACCAGCTGACGCGCTTCAGCGCGGGTCGAGCCGAAGCCCATGCGGTAGGTGACGTTGTCCAGGCGCGCTTCCAGCAGCTTCAGCAGGGTTTCGCCGGTGTTGCCCTTGCGACGCGATGCTTCTGCGAAGTAGCGACGGAACTGGCGTTCCAGGATGCCGTACATGCGCTTGACTTTTTGCTTCTCGCGCAGCTGGTTGCCGTAGTCCGAGGTGCGGGCACCCGACTTGACACCGTGCTGGCCTGGCTTGACGTCCAGTTTGCACTTCGAATCGAGCGAACGACGTGCGCTCTTGAGGAACAGGTCGGTGCCTTCACGGCGCGACAGTTTTGCTTTTGGTCCGATATAACGTGCCACGTTAGATTTCCTTTAATATTTGATCACGCCCCAGCGACGCATATGCGAACCATATGCACCCAGGCGCTAGTCCAGCTCTGCAAGAGGCCGGACGTGGCTTACAACATCGCCTGCGGTCAGGGACGGCAGGCGACAAGAGCCGGGCAGTATAACCCATTTCTGGGCAACTGCACCGGCTTTGTCTTGAAACACAACGGAATGTTCACCCCGTGCGTCGACATCCAGACACGGGCGAGGCGGCGAACCGCCCTGCCCCATGCCTTAGATGCGGCGACGCTTCGGTGGACGGCAGCCGTTGTGTGGAACTGGGGTGACGTCCTGGATCTCGGTGATCTTGATGCCGAGATTGTTCAGTGCGCGCACAGCCGATTCACGGCCTGGGCCTGGGCCCTTGATACGCACTTCCAGGTTCTTCACGCCCGATTCCTGAGCGACCTTGCCTGCAGCTTCGGCAGCGACCTGAGCCGCGAACGGGGTCGATTTGCGCGAACCCTTGAAGCCGGCGCCACCGGAGGTTGCCCACGACAGAGCGTTGCCCTGGCGGTCGGTGATGGTGATGATCGTGTTGTTGAACGAAGCGTGCACGTGGGCGATGCCCTCGGCAACGTTCTTCTTCACTTTCTTGCGCACGCGTGCTGCTGCTGCGCTGCTTTGTTGCTTGGCCATAGTCGGTTCCTAGATTATTTCTTGAGCGATTGAGCTGCCTTGCGCGGACCTTTACGGGTACGAGCATTGGTGCGGGTACGCTGACCGCGGACCGGCAGGCCCTTACGGTGACGCATGCCGCGGTAGCAACCCAGGTCCATCAGACGCTTGATGTTCATGGACAGTTCGCGGCGCAGGTCGCCTTCCACGACAAACTTCGCGACTTCGTCACGCAGCTTCTCGAGTTCGTTATCGTCCAGGTCCTTGACTTTTTTGTTGGTCGCGATACCGGTTGCGTCGCAGATTTTCTGCGAACGCGGACGGCCAACACCGTAGATCGCCGTCAGGCCGATAACAGTGTGCTGATGATTTGGGATGTTAACCCCTGCAATACGTGCCATTCGTTATTCCTCGAAATTAACCTTGACGCTGCTTGTGACGCGGCTCGACGCAGATCACACGGACCACGCCCTTGCGCTTGATGATCTTGCAGTTGCGGCAGATCCGCTTGACTGAAGCGTTAACTTTCATTTTGCACTCTCTTCGGTTCGTTTACTTGATGATGTTTTTACTTGGTGCGGAACACGATGCGGGCCCGGGACAGGTCATACGGGGTCAACTCCACCGTTACCTTGTCACCCGGGAGGATGCGAATATAGTTCATCCGCATTTTACCCGAGATATGCCCCAGGACCACATGGCCGTTTTCCAGCTTTACGCGGAACGTCGCGTTTGGGAGATTCTCCAGAATCTCCCCTTGCATTTGGATGACATCGTCTTTTGCCATTCGCTCTATGCTTCCAACACTTATCGCGTTGGAACTCCACCCTTGAAGTTGGCCTTCCGCAACAGTGAATCATATTGTTGCGACATGACGTAGTTCTGCACTTGTGCCATGAAGTCCATCGTCACCACAACGATGATCAGGAGCGATGTGCCACCGAAGTAGAAGGGAACCTTCCACTGAGCGGTCATGAACTCCGGCACCAAGCACACCAGGGTGATATAGACCGCGCCGGCAAGGGTCAGACGCATCAGGATCTTGTCGATATAGCGTGCGGTTTGCTCGCCCGGACGGATGCCCGGAACAAACGCGCCGCTCTTCTTCAAGTTATCCGCCGTTTCCTTGCTGTTAAAGACCAGCGCGGTATAGAAGAAGCAGAAGAACACGATCGCCACCGCATACAGCAAAGCGTGGATCGGCTCGCCTGGCGCCATCGACGCCGCCAGATCCTTCAGGAACCCGATCACGGGGCCGGACGTATCCTTGCCGCGCGTGAACCAGTCGACAATCGTCGCCGGGAACAGAATGATCGACGAAGCGAAGATCGGTGGGATCACGCCTGCCATGTTCAGCTTCAAGGGCAGGTGGCTGGTTTGGCCACCATAGATCTTGTTGCCGACCTGACGTTTCGCGTAATTGACCAGGATCTTGCGCTGTCCGCGTTCCACGAACACCACCGCATACGTCACCGCAGCGACCAGCACCACGATCAGGATGGCCGAGAAGCTGCCGATCGAACCGTTCGAGACCAGGGTGAACAAGCCGCCCAGGGCCGACGGCAGACCTGCTGCGATACCGGCGAAGATGATGATCGAAATGCCGTTGCCAAGACCACGCTCGGTGATCTGCTCGCCCAGCCACATCAGGAACATGGTGCCGGTCAAGAGGGTAACGACGGTCACGAAACGGAAACCGAGACCAGGGTCGATGACCAGGCCAGGTTGCGCTTCGAGCGCGACTGCGATGCCGAACGCCTGGAACAGAGCCAGCGCCACCGTGAAGTAACGGGTGTACTGGGTGATCTTGCGGCGGCCGGCTTCGCCCTCTTTCTTCAACGCCTCGAGTTGCGGCGAGACGATCGATGCGAGCTGCATGATGATCGAAGCCGAAATGTAAGGCATGATGCCGAGCGCGAACACGGTAAAGCGGGACAAGGCGCCACCCGAGAACATGTTGAACATGCCCAGGATGCCGCCCTCGTTCTGCTTGAACAGCGCAGCGAGCTGCACCGGGTCAATCCCGGGAACCGGGATGTGAGCACCGATGCGGTACACGACCAATGCGCCAAGCAAAAACCACAGCCGGGACCAGGGGAATCCGGAAGCGGCGCTTTTACCAAGTTGTGAATTAGTCGCCAATTTTTGCTCCGATCAGGCAGCGGTCGCTTTACGCGACCGAGCCGCCAGCTGCTTCGATCGCTGCTTTCGCGCCAGCGGTCGCTTTCAGGCCCTTGAGGTTCACCGCTTTGGTGATCTCGCCGGACAGGATGACGCGCACGTCGCGTGCCACGACCGGCAGGATGCCTGCCTGCTTGAGCACCAGGATGTCGACGTCGCCGACAGCCAGGTTGTTCAGGTCGGACAGACGCACTTCAGCCTTGAAGGTCGCGTTCAGCGATTTGAAACCGCGCTTTGGCAGACGGCGCTGCAGAGGCATCTGACCGCCTTCGAAGCCGACTTTGTGGAAGCCGCCCGAACGCGATTTCTGACCCTTGTGACCACGGCCGGCAGTCTTGCCCAGGCCGGAGCCAATGCCGCGACCAACGCGACGCTTGTAGTGCTTGGCGCCGTCAGCTGGTTGAATGGTATTGAGTTCCATTGATTTCTCCGTTCACAAGCCCGAGGGCTTACGAAACAACTTTCACGAGGTACGAGACTTTGTTGATCATGCCACGCACGGATGGGGTGTCTTGCAGCTCGGAGACCGAGTTGACGCGACGCAGGCCCAGGCCGCGCACGGTGGCACGGTGGTCTTGACGGGTACCGATCAGGCCCTTGACGAGCTGAACTTTAACGGTGTTTGCCATGTTATTTCCCCTTAACCGACGATGTCTTCGACCGACTTGCCGCGCTTGGCAGCGATGTCAGCCGCGGTGCTCATCTTCGACAGACCGTCGAGAGTTGCGCGCACCAGGTTGTAAGGATTCGACGAACCGGTCGACTTGGCGACCACGTCGGTCACGCCCATCACTTCGAAGATAGCGCGCATTGCGCCACCAGCGATCACGCCGGTACCAGGTTTCGCTGGCATCATCATGACGCGCGAGGCGCCGTGACGACCGGACACGGTGTGATGCAGGGTACCGTTCTTGAGTGGCACCTTGATCAGGTTGCGGCGGGCTTCTTCCATCGCTTTTTGCACGCCGACTGGAACTTCCTTCGACTTGCCTTTGCCCATGCCGATGCGGCCATCGCCGTCACCGACAACGGTCAGCGCTGCAAAACCCATGATACGACCACCCTTGACCACTTTGGTCACGCGGTTGATCGCGATCATTTTTTCGCGCATGCCATCATCCGGCTTGTCGCTTGCCATTTTCGCTTGCATTTTTGCCATGACGATTCTTCCTTAGAACTTCAGACCGGCTTCACGCGCGGCTTCCGCCAGCGCCTTCACACGGCCGTGGTAACGGAAACCCGAGCGATCGAACGCAACTTCGGTGATTCCTGCTTTCAGTGCTTTTTCTGCGACGCGCTTGCCAACCAGGGCAGCTGCAGCAGCGTTGCCGCCGGCGCCGGTCTGGCCAGCCAGTTCGGCGCGCACTTCCGCTTCCAGGGTCGAAGCCGACACCAGTACTTTTGCGTCCGGGCTGATCAGGTTTGCGTAGATGTGCAGGTTGGTGCGGTGAACCGACAGACGGTTCACGCCCAGCTGGGCAATCTTGATGCGGGTCTGACGGCCACGACGCAGACGGGATTGTTTCTTGTCCATGTCTGCTCCGATTATTTCTTCTTGGTTTCTTTAAGCTTGACCACTTCGTCCGAATAACGGACGCCCTTGCCCTTGTAAGGCTCAGGGGAGCGGTAAGCGCGCACTTCAGCGGCAACCTGGCCGACCTTTTGACGATCGATACCCTTGATCAGGATTTCGGTCGGGGTCGGGGTCACGGCCGTAATGCCTTCAGGCATCGCGTGCAGCACCGGGTGCGAGAAGCCCAGGGACAGGTTCAGGGCGTTGCCCTGCACTGCTGCCTTGTAGCCCACGCCCACCAGGTTCAGCTTGCGCTCGAAACCCTTGGTGACGCCGGTAACCATATTGTTGACCAGGGCGCGCAGGGTGCCCGACATGGCGTTCGATTCACGCGAATCGTCGATCACGTCGAAGGTCAGCGTGCCATTGTTGTTTTCCACTTTGACCAGGCCGTTCAGGGCTTGGGTCAGGGTGCCGAGCGGGCCCTTGACGGTGATCGACGACGCGTTGATCGCGACTTCGGCACCGGCTGGGACGGCGATTGGCATCTTAGCTACTCGAGACATCGTCTACTCCTTAAGCCACGTAGCAAATCACTTCGCCACCGACACCGGTAGCGCGTGCTTTGCGATCAGTCATGACGCCTTGCGGAGTCGACACGATTGCCACGCCCAGGCCGTTCATGACGGTTGGGATCTCGTCTTTGCCCTTGTAGATACGCAGGCCTGGACGGGACACGCGCTCGAGGCGCTCGATGACCGGACGGCCAGTGTAATACTTCAAACCGATTTTCAGTTCCGACTTGCCGTCAGCCGACGACACAGCGAAATCTTCAATGTAACCCTCGTCCTTGAGGACGTTGGCAATGGCAACCTTGACTTTCGACGACGGCATTGCGACCGTGGTTTTCTGAACAACTTGTGCGTTGCGAATGCGGGTCAGCATATCGGCGATAGGATCGCTCATACTCATTGCATATTCTCCTATTACCAGCTTGCTTTGGTCATACCCGGAATTTCGCCCTTCATGGCGAATTCGCGGAGTTTGGTACGTGCCAGACCGAATTTACGGAAAGTGCCACGTGGACGGCCAGTGATGGCGCAGCGGTTACGCTGACGGGTCGGTGCCGAGTTACGCGGCAGCGCCTGCAGCTTCAGGCGCGCTTCGTAACGTTCTTCTTCCGACTTCGACTGGTCGTCGATGATTGCTTTCAGAGCGGCACGCTTCGGGGCGAATTTCTCCACCAGGTCTGCACGCTTCTGTTCGCGGTTAATCAGTGCAAGTTTTGCCATGCTCTTAGTTCCTGAACGGGAATTTGAAGGCGGCGAGCAGCGCTTTGGCTTCTTCGTCGGTCTTAGCAGTCGTGGTGATCGAGATGTTCATGCCGCGCAGTGCATCGATCTTGTCGTAGTCGATCTCTGGGAAGATGATCTGCTCTTTGACACCGATGTTGTAGTTGCCACGACCATCGAACGATTTGCCGCTCACGCCACGGAAGTCACGCACGCGTGGCAGGGCCACGGTGATGAAACGGTCCAGGAATTCGTACATGCGGGCGCCGCGCAGGGTCACCATCGTGCCGATCGGGTAGCCTTCGCGGATCTTGAAACCTGCGATTGCCTTGCGAGCCTTGGTCACGACTGGCTTCTGGCCAGCGATCTTGGTCAGGTCGCCGGTTGCGTGCTCGATGATCTTCTTGTCAGCGACTGCTTCCGACAGACCCATGTTCAGGGTGATCTTGGTCAGGCGCGGCACTTCCATCACCGACTTGTAACCGAATTTTTCGGTCAGTTCGGCAACGACTTTGTCTTTGTAAATCTCTTGGAGACGGGCCATTTCTTCTTACCCTTTCACTACTTCGCCGCTCGACTTGAAGACGCGGACTTTTTTGCCGTCCTGGTCTTTGAAGCCAACGCGATCTGCCTTGCCGGTCGCTGCGTTGAACAGCGCGACGTTCGACACGTGAATCGGCATAGTCTTGTCGACGATACCACCAGTAACACCGGTCATCGGGTTAGGCTTGGTCGCTTTTTTAGCGACGTTGACGCCTTCGACGATGACGTGTTCAGCGTCTACACGCTTCTGAACGACGCCACGCTTGCCCTTGTCCTTACCGGCCAGAACGATGACTTCGTCGTTTTTACGAATCTTATCCATGTCGAATCCTTACAGAACTTCAGGTGCCAGCGACACGATCTTCATGAACTTTTCAGTGCGCAGTTCGCGCGTGACTGGTCCGAAGATACGGGTACCGATTGGCTCCAGCTTGGCGTTCAGCAGGACAGCGGCATTGCCGTCGAACTTGACCAGGGAACCATCCTGGCGGCGCACACCTTTGGCGGTACGCACAACCACGGCATTGTAAATTTCACCCTTTTTGACGCGGCCACGTGGGGCTGCGACTTTGACGGTGACCTTGATGATGTCGCCAATGCTCGCGTAACGGCGCTTCGAGCCACCCAACACCTTGATGCACAGAACTTCCTTGGCACCGGTGTTGTCGGCTACTTCGAGCCGGCTTTCGGTTTGAATCATAGTAGTTTCTTTCCCAACTTAAGCCGTAGAAAACCCCACGGAAAACCGTGGGCCTGCGGTCAGTCTTGGTCCCGCCATGACGCCCCTGCTGGAGCCCCATGTTTGGGTGATGGACTTTCCAAATACACTTTCGTTACAGGCCGCTGTACCGCGGGGGATAACTGCGGCAACACATGAACGAAGCCCGCTAGTATCTCAGATACCAGCGGGCCACGCAAGACAAATTTTATGGGTACTTACAGTACCTGTGCGACTTGCAACACTTTGGTCACAGTCCACGCCTTCGTCTTCGAGATCGGACGACCTTCTGCGATCTCGACGGTGTCACCGATTTTCGCTTCGTTCGCTTCGTCGTGCGCGTGATACTTGTTCGAGCGCACGATGATCTTGCCGTACAGCGGGTGCTTGACGTGACGTTCGATCAGGACGGTGACCGTCTTGTCCATTTTATCGGACACGACTTTGCCGACCAGCGTACGCTTCAGCGCCGTTTTGATGGTGGTGTCGGTCATTTGGCTTCCTTCGTGTTCATCACAGTCTTCACACGCGCGATATCGCGACGTACTTTTTTCAGCTGCGAAGTGTTACCGAGCTGCTGGGTGGCGACTTGCATGCGCAGACCGAATTGGGCCTTGAGCAGCTCGTTCAGCTCCTTCTGCAGCGCTTCCTGGTCTTTGCCGCGGAGTTCCGATGCTTTCATATTCAACTCCTGTTATTGGCCGACTTGGCGAACCACGAAAGTGGTAGCCAGTGGCAGTTTGGCAGCGGCCAGGCGGAACGCTTCGCGCGCCAGTTCTTCTGCGACGCCATCCATCTCGTACAGGACTTTGCCTGGCTGGATTTCAGCGACGTAGTACTCCGGGTTACCCTTACCGTTACCCATACGGACTTCGGCCGGCTTGTTCGAAATCGGCTTGTCCGGGAAGATACGGATCCAGATACGACCGCCACGCTTGATGTGACGGGTCATGGCACGACGTGCCGCTTCGATCTGGCGTGCGGTGATACGGCCGCGGGCAACTGCCTTCAGACCGAATTCACCGAACGAGACCGCGGTGCCGCGGGTGTGCGAAATGCCGGTGTTACGGCCCTTCTGCTCTTTACGATACTTCCTGCGCGATGGTTGCAGCATGCTTATTCTCCTGCTTTCTCAGCGGGTGCAGCGGCAGCCGGGGTCGCCAGCTTGACAGCTGGACGAGCGCGCACGGTTGGCGCGGCAGCTGGACGTGCACCGCCGGCTGGACGTGGACCGCGCGATGGCTTGCCGTCGTCACGACGTGGGCCGCGTGGCTTCTTCTCATCTGGCGGGGTGTCGATGACTGGTGCTTCGCCGGTGACCGAACGGTCGCCCTTGTAGACCCAGACCTTGACGCCGATGATGCCGTAGGTGGTCGATGCTTCGCTGGTGCCGTAGTCGATATCGGCGCGCAGGGTGTGCAGTGGCACACGGCCTTCGCGGTACCATTCGGTACGTGCGATTTCGATGCCGTTCAGACGGCCCGACGACATGATCTTGATGCCGACGGCGCCCAGGCGCATTGCATTTTGCATTGCGCGCTTCATGGCGCGGCGGAACATGATGCGCTTTTCGAGCTGCTGCGAGATCGAATCGGCGATCAGCTGCGAATCGATCTCTGGCTTGCGGATCTCTTCGATGTTGACGTGCACGGGCACGCCCATGATCTTCGCCAGCGAGGTCTTGAGCACTTCGATGTCTTCGCCTTTTTTACCGATCACGACACCAGGACGCGACGAGTAAATGGTGAAGCGTGCGTTCTTGGCAGGACGCTCGATGACGATGCGGCCGACCGAAGCGTTCTTCAGCTTCTTTTTCAGGAAAGCACGGGCTTCCAGGTCTTCCTGCAGCATCGATGCGAAGTTGCCGTTACCAGCATACCAGCGCGACGCCCAGTTACGGGTGACCGCCAGGCGGAAGCCGGTTGGGTGGATTTTCTGACCCATCGTATGACTCCTTAGTTACCGACAGTCACGTAAACGTGACAGGATTGTTTGGAAATGCGATCGCCGCGGCCTTTTGCACGTGCAGTAAAGCGCTTGAGGATCGGGCCCTTTTCGACATAGATCTGAACCACTTTCAGTTCGTCGATGTCGGCGCCATCGTTGTGTTCCGCGTTGGCGATCGCCGACTCGAGAACCTTCTTGATGATGGTCGCGCCTTTTTTCGGGCTGAATTGCAGAATGTTGAGTGCTGCGTCAACTTTCTTGCCACGAATCAGGTCGGCGACCAGACGGCCTTTTTGTTCCGACAGGCGTACGCCTTTGAGGATTGCTTTAGTTTCCATTATCGTTTCGCCTTCTTGTCAGCGGCGTGGCCCTTGAACGTACGGGTCAGCGCGAATTCGCCGAGCTTGTGGCCGACCATGTTCTCCGACACGTACACAGGCACGTGCACTTTGCCGTTGTGGACAGCGATCGTCAGACCGATGAAGTCTGGCGAGATCGTCGAGCGGCGCGACCAGGTTTTGACTGGCTTCTTGTCTTTGTTCGCTTGCGCGGCTTCGACTTTTTTCACCAGGTGGGCGTCAATGAACGGCCCTTTTTTCAATGAACGAGTCATTTTTTATCCTTATTTCTTGCCGCGGCGCGAAACGATCATCGACGACGTGCGCTTGTTCGAACGCGTACGCTTGCCCTTGGTCTGCTGGCCCCATGGCGACACTGGGTGACGACCGGCTGCAGTTTTACCTTCACCACCACCGTGCGGGTGATCGACCGGGTTCATGACCACACCGCGGACGGTAGGACGAACACCGCGCCAGCGCATCGCGCCAGCCTTACCGATCTTGCGCAGGCTGTGTTCGGCATTGCCGACTTCGCCAACGGTAGCGCGGCACTCGATGTGCACGCGACGCACTTCACCCGAACGCAGGCGAACCTGGGCGTAGGTACCTTCACGTGCCATCAGCACCACGCCGGCGCCGGCGGTACGGGCCATCTGGGCACCCTTACCTGGCAGCATTTCGACGCAGTTCATCACGGTACCGACCGGGATGTTGCGGATTGGCAGGCAGTTACCGGCCTTGATCGGCGCTTCCGAGCCGTTCATGACGCTGTCGCCGACAGCCATGCCCTTGGTGGCGATGATGTACTGACGCTCGCCGTCCGCGTAGCACAGCAGTGCGATGTGCGCGGTACGGTTCGGGTCGTATTCGATACGCTCGACCTTGGCAGGAATGCCGTCCTTCTGGCGCTTGAAGTCGACCAGACGGTAGTGCTGCTTGTGACCACCGCCCTTGTGACGGGTGGTGATGTGACCGTTGTTGTTACGGCCGGCAGTTTTCGATTTCTTTTCAACCAGGGCTGCGAACGGACGACCTTTGAACAGGCCTTCGGTCACAACTTTCACCATGCCGCGACGGCCTGGGGAGGTTGGCTTCATCTTAACGAGTGCCATTATTTAGCCTCCTCGACAAAATTGATTTCCTGGCCTGGCTTCAGGCACACGAAAGCACGCTTGGTGTGGTTGCGACGGCCGGTGAAACGGCCCGAACGCTTTTGCTTGCCTTCGCGGTTCACGGTTTGCACCGATTCCACTTCGACCTTGAACAGCATCTCGACGGCAGCCTTGATTTCTGGCTTGGTCGCGTCAGGCAGGACCTTGAACACGATCTGCTCGTTCTTTTCCGCGACGAAGGTCGCCTTCTCGGAAATGATCGGAGCCAGCAGCACCTTCATCAGGCGCTCTTCGCTGAATTTGATTGCGGCGCTCATGCGTACATCTCCTCGATCTTGGCCAGAGCAGCTTTCGTGACCAGGACTTTTTTGTAGAACACCAGCGACATCGGATCAGCGTGCTTAGGCTCGACGACCAGCACGTGCGGCAGGTTGCGCGAGGCCAGTTCGAGGTTCTCATCGATGGTGTCGGTGATCACCAGAACCGATTCCAGGCCCATGGTCTGCAGTTTTTGCGACAGCAGCTTGGTCTTCGGAGCTTCGATCGACAGGTTTTCGACCACGTTCAGGCGGCCTTCGCGAGCCAGTTGCGAGAAGATCGAGCAGATACCTGCACGGAACATCTTCTTGTTAACTTTGTGCGAGAAGTTCTCGTCCGGGGTGTTCGGGAAGATACGACCACCGCCGCGCCACAGAGGCGACGACGACATACCAGCACGAGCGCGGCCGGTACCTTTTTGGCGCCATGGCTTCTTGGTCGTGTGGTGGACTTCTTCACGGTCCTTCTGCTTGCGGTTGCCGCTACGTGCGTTGGCAGCGTAGGCGACGACGATCTGGTGAATCAGGGCTTCGTTGTATTCACGACCGAACACTTCGTCGGTTGCTGCAACGTTGGCGCCAGCTTGACCTTGCTCATTCAGGAGCTTCAGTTCCATGCTTACGCTCCTTTCTTGGCTTTGGTTTTGACAGCTGGCTTGACGACCACTTGGCCGTTCTTCGCGCCAGGAACGGCACCCTTGATCAGCAGCAGCTGACGTTCGGTGTCGATGCGCGCCACTTCCAGGTTCTGGGTGGTGACGGTGACGTCGCCCATGTGACCGGTCATGCGCTTGCCTGGGAACACGCGACCTGGATCCTGGGCCATACCGATCGAGCCAGGAACGTTGTGCGAACGCGAGTTACCGTGGGTCTGACGACCCGAGGCGAAGTTGTGACGCTTGATGGTGCCGGCGTAGCCCTTACCGATCGAGGTGCCTTGCACGTCGATTTTCTGGCCCACTTCGAACAGCGAAGCATCGATGGTGTCACCGGCTTTGAGTTCGGCGGCTTTGGTGGAATCGATGCGGAATTCTTTCAGCATCGTACCGGCTTCGACGCCAGCTTTGGCGTAGTGACCGGCAGCGGCTTTGGTCACGCGCGAAGCGCGACGCTGGCCGTAGACGACCTGAACTGCGGTGTAGCCATCAGTTTCAGGGGTTTTGATTTGTGCGACACGGTTGTTCGACACATCCAGCACAGTGACAGGGATCGAATCGCCGTCATCCGTGAAGATACGCATCATGCCAACCTTGCGACCGAGAAGGCCCAAGCTCATTTTTTCTCCATTCCCACCTACGATTGGGCGGGGGTAGTTGAACTACTAAATAATATGGGCAATAAAAGAGGCACCCATACCGAAGCCGGCTAGTATAACGCGCAAAAGGCTTCGGCGCAACAGGAAAAATCGGAGTCAAATCCGGCCTGTTGCGCTTTTCGCAGTATCTGGAGAAAGAAGAATCCACTCTAGCTGAGTGGCACAGAAAAGACACACCGCTGTGTCTTTTCTCTACAGGCTACAACCATTACTGGGAGCCTGCGATCTGGAAGTCTGGTGGGCGGTGCAGGATTCGAACCTGCGACCCCTTGGATGTCGACCAAGTATTCTAACCAACTGAACTAACCGCCCGGGGAGCCGAATTATAAGTGCCCCGCTTAAAGTTTTGCAATAGCTATTTTCGCGTGCGCCCTGTTTCCTGCCCGTACCGACAGCGACCGCCGGTATACCGCGCTGCGCAATCGCGGGTTGTCGATGCCGCCATGAAATGCTATTGTACAAATGCATTTCGAGGGAAGGATGGCGTCGCGCGCACCTGGCGCACGTGATTCCGGCATCCATGCCGGCGCCTCCTCCCCTCTTCCGCCTGGCGCTCCCCGGTGTCGATCGCGCATTCATGGACAACACGGCGCCGATCCGCCGGGTGCGCCTTTCTCCGGCCCGCGCGCCTCCCCGGCGAGCATCGCAGGCCCAGACCCGGTCCGCCTCCCAACCCACGGCTGTATGGGCGGACGCATCGCTGCAAAGGATGAAGCATGACCGTTATTGAATCCCGCCACTGGCCACGCCAGCTCGATCCCGCACGCCTGGTCCTGGCGACCGACCTCGATGGGACCCTGCTGGCCGGCACCCACGAGGCGCGGCGCCGCATCCGCGAACTGTTTACCGGAGCCCTGCCGCAGGCGACGCTGGTGTTCGTCACCGGCCGCGGCCTGGAAACCGTGATTCCCCTGCTGTCCGACCCGACCGTCCCGCGGCCCCACTACATCATCGCCGACGTCGGCGCCACCATCGTCGATGCCGACCTGCGGTCGGTCGAACCGCTGTCGCACCAGATCGCCGCGCGCTGGCCGGGCAGCCAGGCGGTATTGAGAGCGCTGGCCGATTTTCCCGAGCTGGTGCGCCAGTCGGTGCCGCAGGAGCGGCGCGTCTCCTTCTACGCCACCGAGGAAGCGATCACGCCCGCGCTCCGACAGGCGGTCGACGCCCTCGGCTGCGACCTGCTGTTCTCGGCCGGGCGCTACCTGGACGTGCTGCCGCGCGGCGTCGGCAAGGGCGTGGCGGTGCGCCGCCTGGCCGAGGTGGCCGGCTTCGATCCGGCCCATATCGTGGTGGCCGGCGACACCCTGAACGACCTGTCGATGTTCGAGGCCGGTTTTCGCGGCGTGGTGGTGGGCGCGGCCGAACCGGCGCTGGTGCAGGCGGTGCGCAAGATGCCGCGCGTGGTGGTGGCCGACGCCGCCGGCTGCGGCGGCATCCTGCAGGCCTTCGACCGCCACGGCCTGCGCTTCGACGGCGACACTGCGGCCATCGAGGCGACCTCGTATGGCGAGGCCGAGCTGGTGATGGTGTATCACCGCCTGCCCTATGACGAAGTGGTGGAAGGCGGCGTCACCTACCAGCGCCGTCCGAAAAGCCCGAACGGCATCATGCCGACCCTGCTGAGCTTTTTCGCGGGCGGGCGCAAGGGCTCGTGGGTCGCCTGGTCGCAGCAAGCGAGCCGCCAGCCGAACGGCTTCATCCCGCACGCGGCCGTCGACGCGCAGCGCTATCCGCAGCTCAAGGCGGCGCGGATTGCCCTGACGGCCGACGACATCGACCAGTTTTATAAGAAATTCTCGAAGGAGGCGTTCTGGCCGATCATCTTCTCCTTCCCCGATAAAGCCGAATTTCGCCAGGATCACTGGGAGCGCTACCTGGAAGTGAACCGCCTGTTCGCCGAGCAGACCGCGCGTGAAGCCGCGCCCGGCGCCACCGCCTGGATCCACGACTACAACCTGTGGATGGTGCCGGCCTTCCTGCGCCCGCTGCGGCCCGACCTGACGATCGCCTTCTTCCACCACACCGCGTTTCCGTCGTCCGACGTCTTCAATATCCTGCCATGGCGCAACGACATCATCGGCAGCCTGCTGCAATGCGACTACGTGGGCTTCCATATCCCGCGCTATGTCGAGAACTTCGTCGATGCGGCCCGTTCCTGCGCGCCGGTCGAGGTGGGCGGTGCGGTGCCGTGCGCGCCGCGCTTCCTTACCTTCGGTTGCGCGCTCGGCGTCGACCGCATGCACACCACGCTCGACGTGGGCGGCCGCCGCGTGACCCTCGGCGCGCATCCGGTCGGCACCAATGCGCAGCTGATCGAAGAGCTGGTGCAGACCGCTGACGTCCAGCGCCAGATCGCCGAGTGGGACGACTACCTCGATGGCCGCACCGGCATCATCTCGATCGAGCGCCTCGACTACGTGAAAGGGTCGCTGGAAAAGCTGCAAGCCTACGAGCGCATGCTGGAACAGCATCCCGAGTTGCTGGGCAAGGTCACCCTGATCAACATCATCACGCCGGCGGCGTCGGGCATGGAGATCTATGACAGCCTGCGCGAGGAACTGGACCGGGTCGTGGGCCGCATCAACGGCCGCTTCTCGACCCTGGGCTGGGTGCCGGTGCGCTACTTCTACCGCTCGCTGCCGTTCGAGGAAGTCGTGGCGCACTACGCCGCCTGCGGCATCGCCTGGATCACGCCGCTGCGCGATGGCCTGAACCTGGTGGCCAAGGAATACGTCGCCACCCGCCACGCGGCGGGCCGCCCGGGCACCCTGGTGCTGTCCGAGTTCGCCGGCGCCGCGGTCGAGCTGCATGGCGCGCTACTGGTCAACCCCTACGACCGCAACGCCATGAGCGCGACCCTGTACCACGCGCTGACCATGGGCGCCGATGAAGTGGCCTACCGCTCGGGGCGCATGGCGGCGATCGTCAACGACCGCGACGTGGCGCGCTGGGGCGACGACTTCCTGGCCGCGCTGGCGGCGCTGCCGGCATCCGGCCAGGACGAGGCGCCGGACGAACGCTCGGCCGCCTGAATCTTGAACATTGATTGAAAGGGAAAGACGACAGTGATGGAATACCTCATCCTGAAAAATCCGGTGGCCGACTGGCTGGTCGCGCTGGTCGTGGTGGCCGCCGTCGCGGCCGGCCTGGACGCCGTCAAATCGATCCTCGCGCGACGCCTGGCCGTGCTGGCGGCGCGCACCGAGGCCAAATGGGACGATATCGCGGTGGCCGCGCTGCGCTCGACCAAGCTTTTGGTGCTGGTCATCGTCGGGGTCTATGCCGGCGCCAGCTTCCTGGTGCTGTCCGACAAGGCGCAGCTGTTCCTTGGCCGCGTCGCCATCACGGCGGTGCTGTTGCAGGTGGCGATCTGGGGCGACCATGCGCTGCGTACCTGGCTCAAGGCCAAGCGCGCCGAGCGCAGCGAAGACCCGGACCGCATCACCTCCTCGGCCGCGATCACCTTCCTGATCCGGGTGCTGCTGTGGGCGGTGGTGGTGCTGATGGTACTCGACAACCTGGGCGTGAACATCACCACCCTGGTGGCCAGCCTGGGCATCGGCGGTATCGCCATCGCGCTGGCGGTGCAGAGCATCCTGGGCGACCTGTTCGCCTCGCTCTCGATCGTGCTCGACAAACCCTTCGTGGTGGGCGACTTCATCATCGTCGGCACCATGCTGGGCACGGTGGAAAAAATCGGCCTGAAGACCACCCGGGTGCGCAGCCTCTCCGGCGAGCAGATCGTGTTCTCGAACAACGACCTGCTCACCAGCCGCGTGCAGAACCTGCGCCGCATGGAATCGCGGCGGGTCGTGTTCCAGTTCGCGGTGTCGCACCTGACCCCGGCGCCGGTGCTGCGCGAACTGTCCGAGATGGTCAAGGGGATCGTCAGCGCCCAGCCGCAGGTGCGCTTCGACCGCGCCCACCTGAACGGCATCGCCGCTCCCAGCTTCAATTACGAGACGGTCTACTATGTCGACAACACCGACTATGCCGTCTACATGAACGTGCAGCAGGAGATCTACCTGGGCATCCTCGCCGGGCTGCAGGAGCGCGGCGTGGCGCTGGCGCTGCCGGTACAGACGGTGAAGCTGGCACGCGAGGCGATGCCGGCACAGCCGGAACCGGCGACATCGCTGGCCAAGACCGGCGCCGACGACGCCAGGGCAGCGTAGCGCCGGCGGCCTGGATGGTGTGTCCCTTGGGCTGCCTCGAAAGCGCTCCGGTATCGCCAGCGTGCCCCCGCCCGCCTTGCCGCAAGCTGGCGCCGCTTGCCCAATCCTTCGAGCCCGCCGGACGCGCCATTCATGACCGGCGCAGGGCGTAAGTACGTACACGCCCCTATGGGTAATGTTGAAATCCGCGCGCCCCTGCCCCATGTACAATTGATCAATTACCGCCTATATTGGCGGATGCATCCCCGATGGCGGCATCAACATCGCCGTCCATTTCATCCCTTAACGGAAAAGGAGTTCGCATGGCAATCAGTCTGCAAAAAGGCGGCAACGTCAATCTGAGCAAGGAAGCACCGGGCCTGACCAAGGTCATCATCGGCCTGGGCTGGGATCCGCGCTCGACCGACGGTTCGGCCTTCGACCTCGATGGCAGCGCCTTCATGCTGAAAGCCGACGCCAAGGTGCGCGGCGATACCGACTTCATCTTCTACAACAACCTGAAATCGACCGACGGTTCGGTGACCCATGCCGGCGACAACACCGACGGCCAGGGCGATGGCGACGACGAGAAGCTGACGGTCGACCTGGCGCGCGTGCCGGCCGACATCGACAAGGTCTCGTTCTGCGTCACCATCCACGACGCCGAAGCGCGCCGCCAGAGCTTCGGCCAGGTGGGCAAGGCGTATATCCGCTGCCTGAACGCCGCCGGCGAAGCCGAGATCGCGCGTTACGACCTGTCCGAAGACAGCTCGACCGAAACCGCAATGATCTTCGGTGAGCTGTACCGCGCCGGCAGCGAGTGGAAGTTCCGCGCCGTCGGCCAGGGCTTCAAGGGCGGCCTCGGTCCGCTGGCACGTTCGTTCGGCGTCAACGTCTAAGTTTCCCAGGGAGCTTCCCTGACGGTCCGCGCCTCCCGGCGCGGACCTGCAACGCCACGCCAGTGGCCGATCACTATCAAGAGAGCCCACATGCGCGTCTGGTACAACAGGACGTTTTCGTCCGTGAATGCGGCGATCAAGCTGATCCGCGAGGCCGATTCCGAAGGCCGTTTCACCATCATCCACAGCAATGCCAACCGTCATGCGCCGGCTGCGCGCCTGGCCCATGAATTCCAGGTCGAGCCCACTGGCCTCAAGGGCGATGCCTACGTCGACTGGTGCCTCGCCTTCTGCCGCGAGCACAGGATCGATATCTTCGTGCCGGGCCGCGAAGCGACCACCCTGGCTGCCGAACACGCGCGCTTCGCCGACATCAAGACCCGGGTGCTGAGCGCCGCCCCGCCGGCACAACTGAAGCGCATCCACGACAAGGCCGATTTCTATGCCGAGACCGTGCTGCCCGAAGCGCCGGTGGCGGCCTTTCGCCGCTTCGAGACCCTGGCGCAGTTCGACGCCGCCTACGCCGAACTGCGCCCGCGGCATGCGAAGCTGTGCGTCAAGCCGGCGCACGGCATCTATGGCCTGGGCTTTGCCATCGTCGACGAAGAGCGCAGCAGCGCGGCGCTGCTGATGAAAGGCGTCGAATACCACATCGGCTACCAGGACCTGCGCCGCGGCCTGGGCGAGCTGGAATCCTTCGACACCATGCTGTTGATGGAATTTCTCGATGGCCCCGAATACAGCGTCGACTGCGTGGGCGACCATGGCCGCCTGGTGTCGGCCGTGGTGCGCCGCAAGCTGCCGCAAGCCGGCAGCGGCCAGCTGATCGACATGCGCCAGGACATCCTGGACGCCACCGCGCGGCTATGCGCCGACTACCAGCTCAATGGCGTGTTCAACGCCCAGTTCCGCGAGGGCGGCGGGCGTCCGCGCCTGCTGGAGATCAATCCACGCATGTCGGGCGGGATCGGCATGGCCTGCCTGGCCGGCCCCAACCTGCCGTATATCGCGCTGCGCGGTTTCGCCGAAGGCTACGAAGGCCTCGAGATTCCGACGCCGCGCCACGGCATGCGGGTGGCCGAAGTCAGTGTCGCGACGGAGCTGGCATGAACGCCCCACACCCGATTCCTTTGCAGCGCATCGAACTCCCGACCGGAACGCTCGACCTGCGCATCGACAGCGGCGCTGCCGAACTCGACGCCCTGCTCGGCTTTGCCGCGCGCGCCAACGCCAAGCGCGGCTTCCTGTTCCTGAGCAAGGTGCTGGGCAAGCACTGGCCGGCCAATCCGACCGACATGCTGATGGTGCATGAGCGCCTGGCCGCGACCGTGCCGCCGCTGGGCGCCGCGGTGCACGGCCCGGTGCTGTTCATCGCCATGGCCGAAACCGCGGTCGGCCTGGGCCAGGGCGTGTTCGAAGCCTGGCTGCGCGCCCATCCGGGCCAACAGGCGCTGTTCCTGCACACCACCCGCTACCGGGTCGGCAGCGGCCCGCTGATCGAATTCGAAGAAGCCCACAGCCACGCGCCGCGCCAGTTCCTGCACGAGCCGGTGGCGGCCGAGCTGCGCAGTCTGCTGCTGGCCGCGCGCACCCTGGTGCTGGTCGACGACGAGGCCAGCACCGGCAACACCTTCGTCAACCTGGCCGCCGCCTGCCGCCGCCTGAACCCCGGCCTGGAACGCGTGCACCTGGCCACCATCACCAATTTCATGGGCCGCGCCGCCACCGGGCTGCTCGACACGCGCTTCGGCATGCCGGCTACCTGCGGCGCCCTGGTCGAGGGCGAGTTCAGCTTCGCGCAAGGCGCGCTGCCGCCCGACCAGGGCGCGGCCCAGCGCTTCGAACTCGATGCCGACCGCGGCGCCAGCACCGTCTTCGGACGCCTCGGCGCCGCGCGCGCGGTGAAGGCGCCCGAGGCGCTCGCCGCGCGGCTGGCGCGTGAATTCGCCGCAGGCAGCCGGGTGCTGGTGCTGGGCACCGGCGAATTCATGCACGTCTCGACCCTGCTCGGGGCGGCCCTGCGGCGCCATGGCGTGGACGCCGTGGTGCAATCGACCACGCGCTCCCCGATCCTGACCTGGGGCGCCGTGAGCCATGCCTTGACCTTCCCCGACAACTACGGCGAAGGCATCGCCAATTACCTGTACAACGTCGCGCCCGGCCAGTACGACCAGGTGCTGGTGTGCCACGAGACCGCGCCCGGCCCGGCGCTGTTCGGGCTCGCCGCCCTGCTCGAGGCGCAGCTATTCCATTTCCAGTCCGAGGACCACGTTGAAGAAGTTCCTGTTCGCTGACCTGGACGATACGCTGTTCCAGACCATCGGCAAATGCGGCGCGCACCGGGATACCCCCGGCGCGTTGGCGCCAGCCGCCTACTACAAGGACGGCAGCATCTGTTCGTACACCACGCCCTCGCAGCGCTCCCTGCTGGCGCTGCTGCAGGACGGGATGACGGTGATCCCGACCACCGCGCGCGACCTCGACGGCCTGCGCCGGGTGTCGCTGCCGTTCGACAGCTACGCCGTCATCAACTACGGCGGCGTGGTGCTCGAACCCGGCGGCGCGGTCGACCAGCCCTGGCTGGACGGCATGCGCACGGCCATGCATGCCGCCCTGCCCGGCCTGCAAGAGCTGGCGGCCCACATCGACGCGCATGGCGCGCGCACCGGCTACGGCGGCCGCGCGCGCATGATCGAGGATTTCGGCACGCCGTTCTTCCTGGTGGTCAAGGATCCGGACAAGCAGGCCGAACGCCTGGCGCCGCTCGAGGAAACCGTGGTGCGGCCCTGGATCGAGGATGGCGATCGCGATTACTTCATCCACCGCAACGGCAACAACCTGGCGATCCTGCCCAAGGCGCTCAACAAGGCCAATGCGGTGGCCCACATCACCGCGCGCCTGAAGGCCGAGCATGGCGAGATCGTCACCTTCGGCATGGGCGACAGCCGCTCCGATGCGCGCTTCATGGCCGCCTGCGACTACGCCATCATCCCGCGCGGCACCCAGCTGGCCGGCATCACGGTGGGGGCGCTGTGAGCGCGCGCGCGGCGTTCTCGGGCAGCTATCGCGCGGGCGAGGTCGACTTCCTGCTGCGTCGCCTGCCACAGGCCGACTTCGTCGACGTCGCCGAGAAGGAGGCGCTGATCCAGAGCGGGCGGCGCCACTACAGCCAGATGCTGTCGCCCGAGTCGCGGCCATCCGAGCGCTACATGGCGCTGTTCGATGAAGCCTGCCGTGCCAACAATGCGCGCATGGCGCGCGACTGCCTGCGCCTGGCGCACCTGATCGCGGCGCGCAGCCAGCACCGGCTGGCAATCGTGTCGCTGGCGCGCGCCGGCACCCCGGTCGGGGTGGTCGTCACGCGCCTGCTGCACGAGCTGTTCGGACGCGACGCCACCCACTTCTCGGTGTCGATCGTGCGCGACCGCGGCATCGACGCCGCCGCCCTGCGCCACATCCTGGCGCTGGGACATCGGCCCGACGCCATCGTGTTCGTCGACGGCTGGACCGGCAAGGGCGTGATCGCGCGCGAGCTGGCCGGCTCGGTCGAAGTATTCAACGTGCGCCATGGCACCCATATCGACGCCGGCCTGCACGTGCTGTCCGACCTGGCCGGGGCCGCCGCCTGCGCGGCTTCGTGCGACGACTACCTGATCCCGTCGAGCATCCTCAACGCCACGGTGTCGGGCCTGGTGAGCCGCACGGTCATGAACCAGGACATGCGCGCCGACGACTTCCATGGCTGCGTGTTCTACGACCAGTTCGCGGAGGCGGACCGCTCGCAGGCGTTCGCCGACGAGCTGCTGCGACTGGCGCTGGCGCAGTCACCGGAACAGCCGCGCGCGGCCCCGATCGACGCGCCGGCGGCGCGCGCCCGTTCGCAAACCTATATCGCCGGCGCCATGCGGCGCTACGGCGTGGCCGACGTCAACCTGGTCAAGCCCGGCATCGGCGAAGCCACCCGCGTGCTGCTGCGCCGCGCGCCGCGCCTGGTGGTGCTGCGCGACCCGGCAGCGCCAGAGGTGGCGCACCTGGCCGTGCTAGCCGAAGAAAAACAGGTGCCGGTCGAGATCGACCCGGACCTGCCCTATCACGCAGTATCCCTGATCAGGAGTGCATCGGATGGCTAAATCACTGGGCGCGTCGCTGTACGTGCCGGCCAATCACAAGAACCTGACCGAGATCGCCAATGGCGACCGCTTGCCGCACGCGCGCTCGCTGATCTTCTGTACCGAGGATTCGATCTCGGACCGCGAGCTCTCCTGGTCGCTGTTCAACCTGTCGGTGGTGCTGGCCAACATGCGCCTGGACGTGGCGGCCGACCGCTTCGTGCGGGTGCGCAATCCCGACGTGCTGGCGCGGGTGCTGGCCATGCCCGGCGCCGAGAAGCTGACCGGCTTCGTGCTGCCCAAGATCACACGCCACAACTTCGACAGCTATTTCAGGCTGGTGCGCCACACCGAGCACGTGCTGATGCCGACCCTGGAGACGGTCGAGGCCTTCGACGACGGCGAGATGCAGGGCCTGCGCAGCGCGCTGGAAGCGCCCGGCGTGCGCCACCGTATCCTGGCGCTGCGCATTGGCGGCAATGATTTGCTGGCGCTGCTCGGCCTGCGCCGCCCGCGCGGCATGACCCTGTATCGCACGCCGCTCGGCCCGGTCATCGCGCGCCTGGTGACGACCTTCCGTCCATATGGCTTCATGCTGACCGCGCCGGTATTCGAATACCTCGACCTGCCCGAACTGCTGGACCAGGAAGTGATCGAAGACCTGGCCCACGGCATGGTCGGCAAGACCGCCATCCACCCGACCCAGATCGCCCCGATCGAGCAGCACTTCCAGGTCACGCCGCAAGACCTGGCGGTGGCGCGCGCCATCCTCGACGCCTCGAGTCCGGCCGTATTTCGCATGAACGATGCGATGCAGGAAGTCGCCACCCACCGCGCCTGGGCCGAGCGCACCCTCGAACAATCGCGCCTGTTCGGCTCACGCGCCGAACTGGGCCACAAACCATTCCTGGAAGGAGAACCCTCATGACTACCTATTCGCGCGGACAGAAGGGCAAGCTGGCCGATCTCGGCAGCGGCCACGTGTTCCATGTCGACGTCGAAATCGCCAACAATGGCGCCTCGGTCGACGTCTCCTGCTTCGGCCTGGACGCCAGCGACAAGCTGTCGGACGACCGCTACATGGTGTTCTACAACCAGCTGGCCAGCCCCGAAGGCGCGGTGCGCCTGGACCTGGGCAGCGGCCGCGCGCGCTTCGCGGTCAATCTCGACCTGCTGCCCGCCTCGATCGGCAAACTGGTGTTCGTGGCGGCGATCGATGGCGCGGCCACCATGCGCACCCTGGGCGCCAGTTCGCTCAGCCTGGGCAGCGCGGTGCGCTTCCCGTGGTCGGGCGCCGACTTCGGCGACGAGAAGGCGCTGATCGTGGCCGAACTCTATCGGCGCGACGGCCAGTGGCGCTTCGGCGCGGTCGGCCAGGGCTTCAATGGCGGCCTGTCGGCGCTGCTGACGCATTTCGGCGGCACCGAAGCCGGATCGTCGAAGCCTGCTGCCGCGCCGACGCCGGCGCCGACGGCGGCTCCGGCGCCCAAGCCGACGGTGTCGCTGTCCAAGGTCACGCTCGACAAGCGCGGCGACAAGATCTCGCTCGACAAGCGCGCCGGCGGCGGTTATGGCCGCATCCACGTCAACCTGAACTGGAACCAGGCCGCCATCGCGCCGCCGCCTGCCTCGCCGCCGCCGCCATCGTCGGCCGCGCGTGGTGGTGGATTCTTCGACCGCATCACCAGCATGGCGGGCGACCTGGCCAACAAGGCCGGTGAGATGGCCAACAAGGCCGGCGCGGCGCGCAAGGGCCGCAGCGGCATCGACCTCGACCTGGGCTGCATGTACGAGCTGGCCGACGGCCGCCGCGGCCTGGTGCAGGCGCTCGGCAACACCTTTGGCGACTATGAGCGCGAGCCGTTCATCCAGCTCGACGCCGACGACCGCACGGGCGCGGCCGCCAATGGCGAGAACCTGTTCATCAACGGCGAACGCTTCGACCAGATCAAGCGCGCGGTGATCTTCTCCTTCATCTACGAAGGCGCGGCCAACTGGGGCGTGACCAATGGCGTGGTGACGGTGTCGGCGCCGGGCCAGGCTCCGGTCGAAGTGAAACTCGACGGCGGCGACCGCCAGATCATGTGCGCCATCGCGCTGATCGAAAACCGCGGCGGCAACCTGGTGATCACCAAGCTGGCCGAGTACTTCCAGCAGCAGGGCACGACCAGCGCGCACGAGCTGATGGATCGCCATTACGGCTTCGGCATGCGCTGGAAGACCGGCAGCAAATAACGCGTCCCGTTACGACACGGCTGCTACCACTTGCAGCCCTTGTCGGTAATCGTCTCGATGGCGAGTGGAATCAACAGCAGCACATCGAAACTCGTGCCGCCGGAATACTTGGTCTGGCAATCGGGGCGCTTCGCCTTGCGCACCGCACGCGCCAGCTGACTGTCATCGCTGGCGCGCAGCGGCTCGATCCCGACCGGCTCGGATTCGCTGTCCACCTGGCGCGCCACCGCGCGCAACGACTCCATGTCGAGCCGTCCAGGCTGCGCCACCGCTGCCGGCGCCTCGGCTGCCGGAGATTCCACAGCGGCCGCCACCGGCATGGCGACCGGCGCCGCTTCGGCGCTCGACGTCGGCGCTGTGCGCCGTACCGGCAAGCGTGGCGCGACGACTGGCGGCGCTGCGACGGCAGCATCGGGCGCCGCCATCCTGGGCGCCGCGATCAAGGCCAGCTCGATATACCGGGCCGGCGCTGGCTCGGCGCCGCGCCGCGCGGCGCCGCGATGCTCGAGCAACGCGAACGCGAGCAGCACATGGCCCAGCACGATCAGGGCGCCGGGCCCGGGCCGCGGCAAGGGCAGGCGCCTCACTGCGCCGCCTGCCGGCGCAGCCTCGCCGCCAGCAGTTCGGGACGGTCGAGGTAGAGCAACACGTAACGCGGCAGGCGCTTGTGCACCTGCCAGTGCAGGATGTCGACGCGTGCATCGTCGTCGAGCACCAGCACGCAGTTCGGCTGGTCGAATGGCGTGACCAGCAAGGTGTCGCGGCGCGCCACGCCGTGGCGCCGGCGCCAGGCCGGCAACGGCGCATCGACCGTTTCAAGGCGCGCAATCGCCGCCAGCGGCAGCACGCCATCGACCCGCGCGCCCACCCGCAGGTGGAGCGCGTCGTCGGTCATGATATGGCGCCCTGCCCCGATATGCCAGCGGTCGCCCAGCACCCACAACAGCGTGTACAGCACCGCCGCCGCGCCCAGGGCATGCAGCATGAGAAGTTCGTCAGCATCCTCGATGAACAGATTCAGCAACAGGACATGGACCGGCAACTCCAGCAGCAGGCTCACGAACACCACGGCGGTCGCGGTGCCGTAGGCGCCGCGTTCGAGATAGCCCAGGCCGACGCCATCGGGCAGCGGGTGCGGCGCGGATTGGCGCCGCAGGCGGCGCCAGCAGCCGATCCACAGCAGGCGGTCGAGCCGGAGCATGCCCACCAGTTCGGGCGGCAGCAGCGCCGCCACATGCGCATGCCATGGCGCCCGCGCCGCATGGGCGCCGCGCAGGCGCCGCCAGGCATCCGGCGCGTGCGCCAGGTCTTTCGCCATCAGCAGCAGCAAGGGCAGCGCCAGGCCGGCGCTGCGCAGGAACGGCTTGGCGGCATCGGGGGCCAGGTTCTTGATGATGGACACCGCGAACAAGGAGGCGAGGCCCCAGCCGGCGAGATCGCGCCAGGATGTGGTGCGCAGGGTGTGGAGAAAGGAAAGTCGGAGCATGCGGCGGCAATCGGACAACGAAACATGTCGATTACATCACGCCTGCCCCTGGTCGACAACGATTGATGCGCGTTGGCGCCTGGTTCATGCATGCCGCATGCGCAGGCCCAGAATGACAAAGGCCGGATCGCCCGCGAAGGGTCGACCCGGCCTTTGCAGCGCTGGCGGAACGATCCGCCGGCACTTGCACGGTATTACTGCAGCTTGATTTCGACGTCAACGCCAGCTGGCAGGTCCAGCTTCATCAGCGCGTCAACGGTCTTGTCGGTTGGGTCCACGATGTCCATCAGACGCTGGTGCGTACGGATTTCGAACTGGTCGCGCGAGGTCTTGTTCACGTGTGGCGAACGCAGCACGTCGAAACGCTGGATGCGGGTTGGCAGTGGGACTGGGCCCTTGACGACGGCGCCGGTACGCTTGGCGGTGTCGACGATTTCCAGAGCCGATTGGTCGATCAGCTTGTAGTCGAATGCTTTGAGGCGAATACGGATTTTCTGGTTAGCGGACATGCTATTTCCTTTAAAGAACGTTCCGGCTGTTTGCCGGCAATGTGGTCAAGACACTTCGGTACTGCTCAAGAGGCGGGAGTATAGCATCGTTCCCGCTCAAACAGATGGGGACAGACCAAAAAGTCTGTCCCCATCGTTGTGCTGATGGGACGCCCCGAGGGGCGCCCCATCAGCGATCTTGCCCTGCTAGATTAGGCCAGGATCTTGGCAACCACGCCGGCGCCGACGGTACGGCCGCCTTCGCGGATTGCGAAACGCAGACCTTCTTCCATCGCGATCGGAGCGATCAGCTTGACGGTGATCGAGACGTTATCGCCTGGCATGACCATTTCTTTGTCTGCTGGCAGTTCGATCGAACCGGTCACGTCAGTCGTACGGAAGTAGAACTGAGGACGATAGTTGTTGAAGAACGGGGTGTGACGGCCGCCTTCGTCTTTCGACAGGACGTAGATCTCACCGGTGAAGTTGCTGTGCGGCTTGATCGAACCTGGTTTTGCCAGGACTTGACCACGTTGCACGTCTTCACGCTTGGTACCGCGCAGCAGCAGGCCGACGTTGTCGCCAGCTTGACCCTGGTCCAGCAGCTTGCGGAACATTTCCACGCCGGTGCAGGTGGTCTTGACGGTATCGACGATACCGACGATTTCGATCTCTTCGCCGACCTTGATGATGCCGCGCTCGACACGACCGGTCACCACGGTGCCGCGACCCGAGATCGAGAACACGTCTTCCACTGGCATCAGGAAGGCGCCGTCAACAGCGCGCTCTGGCGTTGGGATGTAGGTGTCCAGGGCTTCTGCCAGACGGGCGATGCACTCTTCGCCCATTTCGCCTGGCTGGCCTTCCAGGGCCATACGTGCCGAACCCTTGATGATTGGCAGGTCGTCGCCTGGGAACTCGTATTTCGACAGGAGTTCGCGGACTTCCATTTCGACCAGTTCCAGCAGTTCTGCGTCGTCGACCAGGTCGCACTTGTTCAGGAACACGATGATGTATGGAACGCCAACCTGACGCGCCAGCAGGATGTGCTCGCGGGTCTGTGGCATTGGGCCGTCAGCGGCCGAGCACACCAGGATCGCGCCGTCCATCTGCGCAGCACCGGTAATCATGTTCTTGATGTAGTCGGCGTGGCCTGGGCAGTCAACGTGAGCGTAGTGACGGTTTTCGGTCTCGTACTCGACGTGCGCGGTGTTGATGGTGATGCCGCGTGCTTTTTCTTCTGGAGCCGCATCGATCTGGTCGTAGGCCTTGGCTTCGCCGCCGAATTTCTTCGACAGGACGGTAGCGATTGCAGCCGTCAGGGTGGTTTTGCCGTGGTCAACGTGACCGATGGTGCCGACGTTGACGTGCGGCTTGGTCCGTTCGAATTTACCTTTTGCCATTTCCAAATTCCTTTAAGAGAAACGATATATTTTGTTGAACTGGAGGGACGGGACGTCCCATCCCTCCATTATCTATTACTTGGACTTCGCGGTGACGATAGCGTCAATCACGTGCTTCGGAGCTTCCGAATAGTGCTTGAATTCCATCGTGTAGGTCGCGCGGCCCTGGGTCGCCGAACGCAGCGAGGTCGAGTAACCGAACATTTCCGACAGTGGCACTTCGGCTTTGATGATCTTGCCGCCGCCGCCTGGGATTTCGTCCATGCCCTGGACCATGCCGCGACGCGACGACAGATCGCCCATCACGTTACCGGCGTAGTCTTCCGGAGTTTCCACTTCGACCGACATCATCGGCTCGAGGATGACCGGACTCGCTTTACGGCAGCCATCCTTGAACGCCATCGAGCCCGCCATGCGGAACGCGTTTTCGTTCGAGTCAACGTCGTGGTACGAACCGAAAGTCAGGGTGACTTTGACGTCAACGACTGGGTAACCAGCCAGCACGCCGGTGGTCAGGGTTTCGCGCACACCTTTTTCGACTGCAGGGATGTATTCGCGTGGAACCACACCGCCCTTGATCGCGTCGATGAACTCGAAGCCCTTGCCTGGCTCTTGCGGCTCGATCGACAGGACTGCGTGACCATACTGACCACGACCGCCCGACTGCTTGACGAACTTGCCTTCGACGTCGGTGACTGCCTTGCGGATGGTTTCGCGGTAGGCAACCTGTGGCTTGCCGACGGTTGCTTCCACGCCGAATTCACGCTTCATGCGGTCAACGATAATTTCCAGGTGCAGCTCGCCCATACCACCGATGATGGTCTGGCCCGATTCTTCGTCGGTACGCACGCGGAACGACGGATCTTCTTGTGCCAGGCGGTTCAGCGCCAGGCCCATTTTTTCCTGGTCAGCCTTGGTCTTTGGCTCGACAGCCTGCTGGATGACCGGCTCAGGGAAGACCATCTTTTCCAGGGTGATGACAGCCGAAGGATCGCACAGGGTTTCGCCCGTGGTCGCTTCTTTCAGGCCGACCGCTGCGGCGATGTCGCCGGCGCGGACTTCCTTGATTTCTTCGCGCTGGTTGGCGTGCATCTGCAGGATACGACCCAGGCGTTCCTTCTTGCCCTTGATCGGGTTGTAGACGGTATCGCCCGAATTGATCATGCCCGAGTAGACGCGGAAGAAGATCAGCTGGCCGACGAACGGGTCGGTCATGATCTTGAACGCCAGTGCCGCGAACTTCTCGTTGTCGTCAGCCTTACGGGTGACCGGCTGGTCGTCTTCATCGGTACCGGCCACTGGCGGAATGTCGACTGGCGATGGCAGGTATTCGATCACGGCGTCGAGCATGGCTTGCACGCCCTTGTTCTTGAACGCGGTACCGCACAACATCGGCACGATTTCCGATGCGATGGTGCGCTGGCGCAGGGCGGTCTTGATCTCTTCTTCCGACAGATCGCCTTCTTCCAGGTACTTGTTCATCAGGTCTTCGTTCGCTTCAGCAGCGGTCTCGACCAGTTTTTCACGCCATTCGTTCGCTTGCTCAACCAGGTGCTCTGGGATGTCAGCGTATTCGAATTTCATGCCTTGCGAAGCCTCGTCCCAGATGATTGCTTTCATCTTGACCAGATCGACCACGCCTTGGAAGCTGTCTTCCGCGCCGATTGGGATCACGACCGGGATTGGGTTCGCCTTCAGGCGTGCGCGCATCTGCTCGTACACTTTGAAGAAGTTTGCACCGGTACGGTCCATCTTGTTGACGAATGCCAGACGTGGGACTTTGTACTTGTTAGCTTGACGCCACACGGTTTCCGACTGTGGCTGCACGCCACCGACTGCACAGTAAACCATGCAAGCGCCGTCGAGCACGCGCATCGAACGCTCGACTTCAATGGTGAAGTCAACGTGGCCCGGGGTGTCGATGATGTTGATGTGGTGAGGCTGGAAGTTCTTGGCCATACCGCTCCAGAAGCAGGTCGTCGCTGCCGAGGTAATGGTAATGCCGCGCTCTTGCTCTTGTTCCATCCAGTCCATCGTCGCAGCACCGTCGTGCACTTCGCCGAGCTTGTGGTTGACGCCCGTGTAGAACAGGACGCGTTCGGTGGTGGTAGTTTTACCAGCATCGATGTGAGCCGAAATACCGATGTTGCGGTAGCGCTCGATGGGGGTCTTGCGTGCCATAATTTTTCCTAAATCTTTGAATGGACAAAACCGAGCAACATCTTGACGATCAAAATGAGCTCGGCCTGAACAACAGATACTGCAGGGACCCTAGTTTGGGGCAAAAAGCCCCAAGCCAAGTCCTGATGCTTAGAAGCGGAAGTGCGAGAACGCCTTGTTCGCTTCTGCCATGCGGTGAACTTCGTCACGACGCTTCATTGCGCCGCCACGACCTTCAGCCGCTTCCAGCAGTTCACCACCCAGACGTTGCGGCATGGATTTTTCGCTGCGCTTGTTTGCGGCTTCGCGCAACCAACGCATGGACAGCGCCATACGACGAACCGGACGAACTTCCACTGGCACCTGGTAGTTGGCGCCACCGACACGGCGGGACTTGACTTCCACCAGCGGCTTGGCGTTGTTGATCGCGGTCGTGAACACTTCCAGCGGGTCTTTGCCCGACTTGGATTGAATGTGTTCGAATGCACCGTAGATGATGTTTTCTGCAACCGACTTCTTGCCGGACAGCATCAGAACGTTGACGAATTTGGCGACATCGGTGTTGCCGAATTTTGGATCCGGCAGGATCTCGCGCTTGGGTACTTCACGACGACGTGGCATTTCAATTCCTTCCTGTCTTCAGTTGAGTGCGGTGACCGCACTCGCGAAAGGCCCTCATGACCCTTCACTTACTCGGCCTTGCGGCCGGCTCAACTTATCTAATTAATGTGACGTGTCAATGACACGCACCTCGAAGATTACTTCTTCGCAGCCTTGGCACGCTTGGCGCCGTACTTCGAGCGCGCTTGCTTACGGTCTTTGACGCCCTGGGTATCCAGTGCACCGCGAACCATGTGGTAACGCACACCTGGCAAGTCTTTCACACGGCCGCCGCGCAGCAGCACGACACTGTGTTCTTGCAGGTTGTGGCCTTCACCGCCGATGTACGAAATGACTTCGAAACCGTTGGTCAGACGCACTTTAGCGACTTTACGCAGCGCCGAGTTAGGCTTCTTCGGGGTGGTGGTGTACACACGGGTGCACACGCCACGTTTTTGCGGGCAGTTTTCCAGTGCCGGCGACTTGCTCTTCACAACCGCGGCTTCACGCGGCTTGCGAATCAGTTGATTGATGGTTGGCATCGTTCCTAATCCAACAAAATTGCTACTGAATTGACGACCCGAGACGGCGAACATGCAGGCCCGGGGACTAAAACCTAGTCCCGTAAGAACTGACAGCGGAGGCGACGATAGCCACTCAGCGAAGGAGCGGCTGCGAATGCGTATACGATGTGCAGAATAAAAACGAGAACTCGCGAATATACGCTGAATGTGATGGTGGGTCAACCGGTTTGCTGTCCCGTCAAGGCCGGCAAGGCCTATTGGCGAGCAAACCATGGCGGATGTGGCATCACTGCTACAGGCCTCACCCCGCCCCTACCCCTACAATGCATGAATGAAATTGATGGATTAATGAATTAATACCAATTTTATTCATGGGACAAGCCGCCTATCATGGACTCATCCATTCCCGAACAGGCGCACTCCACCATGACCACCACCCACAACCTCGGCTTTCCGCGCATCGGCGCGCGCCGTGAACTCAAATTTGCCCTCGAACGTTTCTGGAAAGGCGAAGCGCCGGCCCACGAACTCGGCGCACAGGCGTCGGCGCTGCGCCAGCGCCACTGGCAGCAGCAGGCACGGCTCGACTTCGCACCGGTCGGCGACTTCTCGCTGTACGACCAGGTGCTGGACATGAGCTTCACGCTGGGGAACGTCCCGGAACGTGCCCACGGCCATGGCGGCGCTGCCCTCGACGCCTACTTCCGGGTGGCGCGCGGCCGAAGCGCCGGTGACCAGACCCACGCCTGCGGCAGCGTCCACGCCGGCGAAATGACCAAGTGGTTCGATACCAACTACCACTACATCGTCCCCGAGTTCAGCCTTGACACCCAATTCAGGCTCGACACCACGCGCCTAGATGAACAGCTGGCCCAGGCGCGCACGCTGGGCGTGAAGGCCAAGCCAGTGATCGTCGGCCCGCTCACCTACCTGTGGCTGGGCAAGGCCAAGGATGGCAGCGACCGTCTCGACCTGCTGCCGCGCCTGTTGCCGGTATATGCCGAGCTGCTGGCCTGGTTCGTCACCCAGGGCATCGAATGGGTGCAGGTCGACGAGCCGGCCCTGGTCACCGAACTCGATGCGCGCTGGCAGGCGGCGTTCACCAGCGCCTACGAGTCGCTCCAGCACAGCGGCGCCAGGCTGCTGCTGGCGACCTATTTCGGCCGCCTGGAAGACAACCTGGCGCTGGCCTGCGCGCTGCCGGTCGACGGCCTGCACCTGGATGCGACCCGCGCCCGGGAAGAGATCGCCCCTGTCATCGCGGCGCTGGGCCGGGACCAGATCCTGTCGCTGGGCGTGATCGACGGCCGCAATATCTGGAAGACCGACCTGCACGCGACCCTCGAATGGCTGGAACCGGTCCAGCGCCAGCTGGGCCAGCGCCTGTGGATCGCGCCATCGTGCTCGCTGCTGCATGTGCCGGTCGACCTGCAGCACGAGACAGCGCTCGATCCCGAGATCCGCTCCTGGCTGGCGTTTGCCGTGCAAAAGCTGGAAGAGTTGCGCATCCTGGCCCATGCGCTCGACCATGGCCGCTCGCAGGTGCAGCTGGAACTGGTCGAGAACGCCGCCGCGGTCGACCGCCGCCGCGCCTCGAAACGGGTCTCGAACCCTGACGTCGCGCAGGCCCTGGCCGCGCTCACCCCGGCGCTGGGCCAGCGCGCCAGCGGCCACGCAGAGCGCAGCGCCAGACAGGCCGCCCTGCTCCGGCTGCCCAGCTACCCGACCACCACCATCGGCTCGTTCCCGCAGACGGCGGCGATCCGCCAGGCCCGAAACGCCCATAAAAAGGGCGAACTGGATGCGGCGGCCTACGAGGACGCGATGCGCGCCGAGATCGCGCGCTGCGTGCGCGAGCAGGAAGCGCTGGGGCTGGACGTGTTCGTGCACGGCGAGGCCGAGCGCAACGACATGGTCGAATACTTCGGCGAGCAGCTCGACGGCTATGCCTTTACTCAGGGCGGCTGGGTGCAATCCTACGGTTCGCGCTGCGTGAAGCCGCCGATCCTGTTCGGCGACGTGCGCCGCCCGCGGGCGATGACGGTCAAGTGGACCACCTATGCGCAGTCGCTGACCGACAAGCCGATGAAGGGCATGCTGACCGGCCCGGTGACGATCCTGAACTGGTCCTTCGTGCGCGACGACCAGCCGCGCGCCGCCAGCTGCCGCCAACTGGCGCTGGCGATCCGCGAGGAAGTGCTGGACCTGGAACGGGCCGGCGTGCGCGTGATCCAGATCGACGAAGCAGCCCTGCGCGAAGGCTTGCCGCTGCGGCGCGCCGAGTGGAAAGAGTACCTGGACTGGGCGGTGGAATCGTTCCGTATCACCGCCAACGGCGTGCGCGACGAGACCCAGATCCACACCCATATGTGCTATTCGGAGTTCAACGACATCATCGCCGCGATCGCCGCCATGGACGCCGACGTGATCACCATCGAGACGTCACGCTCGGACATGGAGCTGCTGGACGCTTTCGATGATTTCCAGTACCCGAACGAGATCGGGCCGGGCGTGTACGACATCCACTCGCCCAACATCCCGAGCCAGGACCACATCGTGGACCTGATGCAAAAGGCCGCCACCCGCATCCCGCCCGCGCGCCTGTGGATCAATCCGGATTGCGGCCTCAAGACCCGCAGCTGGGACGAGGTGCTGCCGGCGCTGCGCAATATGGTGGCGGCGGCGCATACGCTGCGCGCCGCCGCCTAGTTGGCCGGCGCCGGCTTGTGCAGGAAGCCGGCCACCGCTTTGACCAGCAGGGGCGAGACCGGCAAGGCCGGATCGCCGTAGGCCGCGGCTTGCAGCGCCGGGTCGGCCCGCACGTGCTTGAACACGTGGTTCATGCCGGGAATGATGGACAGGGTCGCATCCGGCTTGGCGCGGTGCAGGCCGTTGGCCTGGGCCACCTCGACCTGGATATCGGTATTGCCCTGCACGATCAACACCGGCATGTTCAAGGCGGCGATGCGTTGCGCCGGCACATACTTGAACCACGAGATCAGGTAGGGCTGGACGCTTGGCCGATAGAGGGTCATCAGCGCGGGCGGTATCGGATCGACGGTGGCGCCACCCTCGAGGGCCGTGAGGATGCGTTCGTTCTCCGGCGCCAGCTCCGGCGGCAGCTTGCCGGCCAGCTGCTTGCGCAGGATGGTCGACGCGCCGTCGGCCACGCCGGCGATCGAGACGAAGGCCGCGGCGCCGGCCTGCTGCGCCGCCAGCATGCCGATCAGCGAGCCCTCGCTGTGGCCGATCACCGCCACCGCGCCAAAACGCGGATCGGCCTTCAGCTTGCCGACCCAGGCGGAGGCATCGTCGACAAAGGTCTCGAAACGCAGCTCGGATTCGGCCGGGCCGGCCGCCAGGCTGGCGCCCACGCCGCGCTTGTCATAGCGGACCGTGGCGATGCCCTCCTCGGCCAGCGCCACGGCCAGCATCTTGAGGCTGTCGTTGCGGCCGGGGATCAGGCGGCTATTGCCGTCGCGGTCAGTGGGGCCGGACCCGGCGATGATCAGGGCGACGCGCGGCTTGCCCTGCGCGGCGGTCGGCAATTGCAGGGTGCCGGCGACCTGGCCGGTCGGTGTATCGAGGGCGATCGGCTCGTCCCCCGTTTGCGCCGAGGCGATGCCGCCGGCAAAGCACAACAACAAGGCAAGCAATTTCATGTGCGCTCCATCGTGATCGTCGTGGGTGAGACGACCAGCACCGTCAGCCAGCCGAGGAAGGAAAAACAGCGCCGCAAGCCGACGAAGCACAGGAACCAGACCGCCCACTGCGCGGCGCTGTACTCGAACGACGGCATTCCCGCCGCCGACATCAGGAACACCGTGGTGAACGCGGCCAGCGCGCCCACGATGGCGGAGAACCACCATTTCTTTTCAAGTTCGGACATACGATCCCTCTTTCATTATTCTCAGGCCGCCACGGCCACGCTGCGCTGCGCCAGGCAAAAGCCGTTGATGCGTTGCAGCGCGTCGTTCGCCGCCCGCTCGTCGAGCCCGGCCCCGAAATGGTAGCGATGGGTGGCGGTCTCGATCTCGATCCGGCCATGGCCGAAGCCCAGCGCCTCCCACTTCGCTTCCGGGGTCCAGGCTTCCGGCGCCGGCAGCAGCCGCACCGCGCGAATCTCGTCGAGCAGGAAGGCCAGCTCGATCGGCGGCAGCTCGCCTTCGCGGGCGATGTACAGCTCGTCGCGGAACACGAAGTTGCGGTACAGCGCCCAGGCGGCCACGCTGACGATGGCCAGCGCGCAGGCGGTGAAGACGATGACGCCGGGAGACAGGTTGTTGCGCGCG
The DNA here is from genome assembly GCF_009861485.1 of Massilia puerhi. NCBI lineage: Bacteria > Pseudomonadati > Pseudomonadota > Betaproteobacteria > Burkholderiales > Oxalobacteraceae > Massilia > Massilia puerhi. The sequence continues at coordinate 377,298 of NZ_WOFW01000001.1, forward strand.
CCGCTCGCCAGGCCATAGGCCAGCAGACAGACGAAGCAAAAGGACATGCATGCGGCAAAGCCGCGCTTCTGGGTTGGGCAGACGATGTGCAGGACCAGGCTGGCGCTCATTCCTTCTCTTCGAAAACGCTCTTGGTTGTGAAAGATACCACTTCTCGAAGGGGAAAATGTGCGCGAATTCTCTCGTGCGCTACACCCCGGGCCCGAGCGCGGCGCTGAACCAGCCCAGTTCACCGTCCAGCGCGGCCCGGATCGGCCCCGGCGTCAGGCCAGTCCAGCGCTTGAACGAGCGCCGGAAATTGGCCGCGTCATGAAAGCCCAGGTAGCGCGCGACCTGCTCGTTGTCGGCCCGCTCGACCTGGAACAGCCAGAGCGCCACGTGGGTGCGGACCTGGTCCAGCTCTCCCTGGAAATGGGTGTGGTGGCGCAGCAGCTGGCGCTTGAAGGTGGCCGGGCTGACGCCGAAGTCGGCCGCCGTGCGCTCCAGGGTCGGCGCCATGCGCACATTGGCCAGCAGGTAGTCGTACAGCGCGGCCAGGATGCCCGGCGCACGCGCTGGCTCTTGTTCGGCGGCCTGCCAGGCCAGGCGCGCCGCCACCTCGCTGGCGCGCGGCCAGGGCCGGTCGAGCCAGGCTGACGGCAACAGCATGGCGTCGAGCTGGCAGCCGAAGCGCAGCTCGGCGCCCAGGTGGACGTGATGTTGCTCGACATGGCGCGGTGCGCCGCGGTTGAAGCAGAAGCGCCACGGCAGGCGCTCGCCACCCAGCCAGCGGCACAGCGCCACCACCGCCGTCATGTGCATCTCGACCAGGGCCGGGCGGATCGCGGGGGCGCCATGGGCGTCGATCCAGTACAGCAGCGCTACCTCGCCCCAGCTCTCGAAGCGCGGCCGCAACAGCGGCGTCAGGCGCGCGTGGAAGCGGCACAGGGTCTGCAGCAGCGCGCGCAGCGTGGGCGCCTGCACCAGCGCGTGGCTGGCGGCGCCGTCGTGGCCCGGCAACAGCAACTGGCCCAGCATGAAGCTGGTGTCCGGGCTGTCCAGGGTGCGCAAGGTGTTCGCCAGTTGCTGCAGGTATTGCGCCGGCGCGACCAGACCGTCGGGATCGAGGCCAGCCACCAACCCCGTGTCACGCAGCAGGTCGGCATCGACGGCGTCGCGCGAGCGGCCGTATTCCAGCGCCAGCGCCGGCTGCTGGCGCGCCGGGATCGACGGTTCTGCGGCGCTCTGCCAGGCGATCACACGGCATCCATCTGGCGGCACAAATCGACCAGCAGCGCATCCGGCGCCCCGTGGGCCGGCGCGCAGCCGTGGCGCAGCGAGATCCGCACTCTACCCTTCGGGGCATGGTGGCGCATCGACGACACCATCCGGCACAGGTGCCGGGCGGCGTCGCGCGCTTCCGGCTCGTCCAGGCCCGGCATCAGCACCGCGAAACGGTCGCCCGCATAGCGGCACAGCAGGTCCTCGTTGCGCAGATTCAGGAGCAGCATGTGCGCCACCGCCTGCAGCACGCGGTCGCCCTCGGGCTGGCCGTGTTCGCGGTTGATGCGATGGAATTCGTCGATATCGAACAGCACCAGCGCGCAGCCCTGGCCACCGGCGCGCCGGCTTTCCAGGCGCAGCTGCGCGCGCAGGTAGGCGGCATCGGCCAGCTGGGTGATGCGGTCGAATGGGCGATGGTTGCGAAACAGCCGCTCGCGCTTGCGCATATGGTCGGACAGGGTGGCCTGCTCCAGGCGCCAGTAATACATGCCGACGGTGAGGATCAGCATCCCCAGCGGCAAGAGCGACTCGAGCGCGTTGTCCCACAGCGCGGCCTTGTCGACGTCGATCACCTCGTCCAGGCAGTCGGCCCAGGAGCCGAGCATGATGCAGGCCAGGCCGCCGGCCAGCAGGCGGGTGACCAGGCCGTCCGGGCGGCTCGACAGCACGGTCAGGCACCACAGCGCCGCCAGCAGCGCGGTGCCGCCCTCGCTGGCGATGTCGACCCAGTCCCATTCGGCCATCGGGATGGCCGTCCCGGCGCCGACGAACAGGAAGGCAAAGGCGCCGAGCAGCGCGCCGATCGACAGGGCATGGCGGATCACATTGGACATGGGAGCAAGATGCGGAGATGGATCGCCGGAACATAGCGCAGCCAGATGACGGCAAGATGACAGGCCGACAAAGCCGTCGCATCCCGGCAGGGGGTCCGAACGGCTCACGGGGACGCCTTCCGGCGTCACCAACTGGTCACATTCGGGCACCAGAATCCGCCCCACTCCAACTATCTTCTCGCCCCCATGCGCTATCTCGCCCTCCCCGCCATCACCGCCAGCCTGCTGGCCGCCGCCGGTGTCCACGCTGCTCCGGCGCCAGTTCCGGCCGTCGAATCGAGCGTGATCGTCACCGGCCAGCGCGCCAGCCTGGCGCGCGCCATCGCGGCCCAGGAACAGGCCGACAATATCGTCAGCGTCATCAGCAGCGACGACATCGGCCACCTGCCCGACAAGAACGCCGCCGAAGCGCTGGCGCGCGTGCCCGGCCTGTCGGTCCAGCGCGACCAGGGCGAAGGCCGCTACGTGGTGGTGCGCGGCCTGGACGCCGACTACAACAGCGTGACCATCAACGGCGCCCTGGTGCCTTCGCCCGAAGCGACGCGCCGCGCGGTGGCGCTCGACGTGCTGCCGGCCGGCCTGGTGCGCTCGCTGGAAGTGACCAAGTCGGCCACGCCCGACCAGGACGCCAACTCGCTGGGCGGCACGGTCGAAGTGAAAACCCTGTCGGCGTTCGACCTGCCGGGCAAGCTGCTCAGCGTCGGCGTGGGGGCCAGCCACGACACCAACACCGACCAGAACAGCCCGAGCGCCAACCTGCTGTGGGCCCAGCGCTTCATGGACGGCAAACTCGGCATCGCCGCCGGCTTGTCGGGCGAAAAGCGCAAGTTCGGCTCGGACAACGTGGAAACCGGCGGCGCCTGGGACGGCAAGCGCCTCGAAGGTTTTGAAATGCGCGACTACCTGCCCACGCGCGAACGCCGCGCCGGCGCCTTCAACCTCGACTACCGCCCGGACGCCGCCACCAGCTATGCCCTGCGCGGCTTCATGAGCCGCTTTTCGGACGAAGAATCGCGCGACCGCATGACGGTGGGCGACTTCGAGAACGACGACGAGAGCGTGGTCGAAGGCGAACTGGCCCCCGCCACCGTCGAGCGCCGCCTGCGCCAGCGCAAGTACACGCAAGAGATCCGCTCGCTCACCGGTTCGATGGACCGCCGCTTTGGCGACAGTTGGAAGATGCACCTGGAAGCGGCCACCAGCCGCGCCACCGACAAGACCCCGAACGCGATCAGCGACGCGCGCTTCACCAATATCGAGAGCTTTTCCGATGTCGGATTCACCAACACCCGCGCGCCGCACCTGATCGCGCCAGCCGGCGTGGCCGATGCCGCCAACTACGAACTCGACTCGTTCGCGATCGAGCGCGCCTATGCCAAGGATTCGAGCCACCAGCTGCGCCTGGACCTGCAACGCGACGTCGACGCCGGCGACTGGAGCGGCGCGGTCAAGTTCGGCGCCAAGGCCACCCGCCGCGACAAGCGCACCGATACCGACGCCTGGGAATTCGGCAGCGACGATCCGGAAGACGGCGACTACTGGGGCGCCGGCCCGACCTCGATGAGCGCCTTCGTCAATGGCACCCGGCTCGACTTCCCGTTCGGCAACCTCGGCTACGCGATCGATCCGGGCCTGGTGCGCGCCCGCCTGGCGGGCCTGAACCGCGATGGCGCACGTGCGATCGTCGATTCGGCGCTGGACGACTTCAAGCTGCAGGAAGACATCGACGCCGCCTACCTGCAGGCCAGCCTGCGCCGCGGCGCCTGGTCGCTGCTGGCCGGCGTGCGCGCCGAGCGCACGCGCTTCCGGGCCAATGGCTCGCAGGTGACCGACGAAGAAGAGATCACGCCGCGCGGCGCTTCTCGCTCGTACACCAACTGGCTGCCCGGCATGCACCTGCGCTACGACCTGGACCGGCACACCAGCCTGCGCGCCGCCTGGAGCAATTCGGTGGTGCGCGCCAACTTCGCCCAGCTCGCGCCGGGCGTGAGCCTGGACGGCGACGACGAAGCCACCATCGGCAACCCGGACCTGAATCCGCTGCGCTCGCACAACCTGGACCTCGGTATCGAGCGCACCATCGGCGGCGACGGCGTGCTGTCGGCCTACGTGTTCACCAAGGACATCAAGGACTTTACTTACGCGACCGACCTGGCGGGGACCGGCGAATGGGCCGACTTCGCGAGCGCGATCTCGTACAAGAATGGCGAGCAGGCGCGCGTGCGCGGCATCGAACTGGCCTGGCAGCAGCCGCTGCGCATGTTGCCGGCGCCGTTCAATGGCCTGCTGATCGGCATCAACGGCGCCATCACCCATTCGCGCGCCGGGATCGACAGCGCCGACGGCGACGGTGGACGTGGCGCCCGCGAGATCCGCATGCCGGGCCAGTCGAACCGCATCGGCAACCTGATGGTCGGCTACGAGGCCGGTGGCTTCAGCGCGCGCCTGGCGATGAACTACAAGTCGCCCTACCTGCTGGAACTGGGCGAGGACGTGCTCGACGCCAGCCAGGACCGCTACGTCGACGCCCAGAAGCAGCTGGACTTCTCGATGTCGTACAAGATCGACAAGCGCTGGCAGCTTACTTTCGATGCCAGTAACCTGAACAACGAAAAATACTACGTCTACATGGGCGACAAGTCCCGCAATGCGCAACACGAACAATACGGCCGCACCTTCAAGATCGGCCTGAAAGCGAGCATCTTCCAATGAAAAAAATCGTTTCCCTGATCGTTCTGGCGGCGCTGCACGGCGCCGCATCGGCCGCAACCCATAACCCGGCCAAGGCCCCACGCGATGCCGATGAACTGGCGGCCCTGCCGGGCGGCGCCTGGCTGGCACTGGACAAGCGCGGCCTGCGCCTGGTCGGCGCCGACGGCATCGACCGCGCCACCCTGGCCCTGCGCGGCGAGCGGCTCGACCTGCGCCCGGTCCCAGGCGGCGCGCTGGCGGTGCTGGTCGACTCCAATCTCGAACAGGCCCAGCCGGTGCGGGTCGACCTCGCGGCTGGCACCCTGACCCGCCTGCCGGCGATCCCGAGCGCCGGTTTCGGCATCGAGGCGGCCTGCATGTACCGCGACGCCCAACAGCTCGACCACGTGTTCCTGGTCGGCGCGGATGGCCAGGCGCAGCAATGGCTGCTGGGCGAGCAGGCCCGCATGGTGCGCCGCCTGGCGCTGCCGACCGGCGTCGAACACTGCCGTGTCGACGACGCCCACGCCACGCTGTTCGTGGCCGAGGAAGGCATGGGCGTGTGGGCCTATGGCGCCAATGCCGAAGGCCCGGCGGTGCGCACGCCGGTGGCGCTGCGCGCACCCTACGGAAAACTGAAAGGCGAAGTCCAGGCGCTGGCCGTGCTGCCGGGCGGCGTGGCCGCCCTCGGCGAGCAAGGCGAGCTGCTGACCTGGCGCCGCGCTGGCGGCACATGGCAAGAGCAGCCGGCGCGCGCGCTGGGCGCCGAGCAACTGGTGACACTGGGCGGCGGTTCGCTGATGGTGCAGACCAAGAAGGGCTGGCAAGCCCCGGCCCTGGCCTGGAAAGCCGGCGGCGCGCCGCCACGTTCGCTGCCGATCGTGATGCCGCGCATGCAGACCGCGCCGGTGGCGCAGATGGGCGACGCCGCCGACGATCCGGCGATCTGGGTCAATCCGCAGGACGCCAGCCGATCGCGCATCCTCGGCTCCAACAAGAAGCAGGGCCTGCTGGTGTACGACCTGGAAGGCCGCCAGACCCAGTTCCTGCCATCGGGCCGCCTGAACAACGTCGACGTGCGCCAGGACTTGCGCTTCGGCGGCGAGCGCTTCGACCTGGCCCTGGCCACCCAGCGCGACGAGCACGCGATGGTGCTGTACACGATCGACGCCCGGGGCGAGCTGGCCGAGGCCGCGCGCCTGGCGACCGGCCTGGGCGACATCTACGGCACCTGCCTCTACCGCACGCCCGAAGGCGGCCTGGATGCCTTCGTCAACGACAAGGACGGCCGCTACGAACACTGGCAGATCACCCGTGCCGGCGGCAAGTTCGGCGCCCGGCTGGCGCGCCAGTTCAAGGTCGCCACGCAACCCGAAGGCTGCGTGGCCGACGACCGCAGCGGCCTGCTGTTCGTGGGCGAGGAAGACAAGGCGCTGTGGGTGACCTCGGCCAGGGCCGACCAGCCGGCCACGCTCAGGATGGTGATGCCGGTCGGTGAATGGCTGCACGACGATATCGAGGGCATGGGCATCTACCACGGCGCCAGGCACAGCTACCTGGTGGTGTCGAGCCAGGGCAATAGCAGCTACGTCGTGTTCGATGCGGCGCCGCCGTTCAAGGTGCGCGGCGCGTTCCGGGTCGGCATGGATCCGGTGGCCGGCATCGACGGCGCCTCCGAGACCGACGGCCTGGATGTGAGCTCGGCCAACTTCGGCGGTCCCTACGCACGCGGCATGCTGGTGGTGCACGACGGCTTCAAGCGCATGCCGGAAGGCGCCCAGAACTACAAGGCGGTGGCGTGGGATGATGTCGCCAAGGCCCTGAAGCTGGAAGACTAGGCCGGTTCAGGCTCGCCGAGGTGGCGGCTCAACCAGCGCGCCACCTCGGCCGCCCGCCCTTCGATGCGCGCGCCAAAGCCCTGGGTCGCCAGCAGCGCGATCCCGTTCGGATTGCGCAATACGCCCGGCGCCAAGACCGGGCTACCGCTGGCGGTGTCGATGAAGAACGGGTCCAGCCGTTCGCGCAACAGCGGCGCCAGCACCAGGTTGTGCGACGACACCAGCACCAGGTCGCGCTCGGATAACTGTTCCAGCACCGCGCAGGCGGCCGACACCGACTCCAGGTGATTGGTGCCGCGGAACACCTCGTCGATCAGGCAGATGCCCGGCGGCTGGCCGGCGGCGTCCAGCAATTCGCGCGCGCGCCGCAATTCGGCCATATACAGGCTCTCGCCGCCGAGCAGCGAATCCTCGTTCTGCATGCTGGCCCGCACCGGCAGCGCCGGCAGGCAGGCCCGCGTGGCGTAGCAGAAACCGAAGGCGCGCGCCGCGATCGCGTTCAGGCCGACCATGCGCAGGAAGGTGCTCTTGCCCGAGGCGTTCTGGCCCGAGACGAAGGCGCCCCGCCCTTCCAGTGCCATCGACAGCGCCACCGGCCGGTCCATCAGCGGGTGGACGCCGCCGTCGAGCACCAGCGTGCGCGCGTCGACGCGTTCGGCCCAGCACCAGCGCTGCATCGACGCCAGATGGCGCACCAGGGCCACGTCGGCTTCCAGGTTGGCGCAGGCCAGGTAGCACTCGCGCAGCAAGGCCCGCTCGGCGTGCACGATGCGCAGCGTCTTGAAATAGAAGGCCACATTACCCGCCGCGAACCAGTCCGCGTACTGGATCGCGCCCGGGATCATGCGCAGGCTCAGCGAGCGCGTTAGGCGCACATGCAGGCGTTCCGCCCTGGCGCGCGCCGCCACGAACGGTTCCAGCAGCGGCCCGCCCTGCCCGCCCAGCAGGCTGGTGCTGCGCAGCAGCGCGTGCAGGGTGCGGATGGTGGCGCGCCATGCCTCGAGCGGCCGGTGAAGCCGCATCTGCAGCGCCATCAGGGGCGTTAGCGCGGCCAGGGTCAGCATCCAGCCCAGCGGCTGGGTGACCAGGGCGGCCAGCGACAGCAGCAGCGCGAGCGGCAGTACCCAGAGCCAGCGCGACCAGGCAGGGACCGCCGGCGCCGTGTCCTGGAACAGCAGGCCGGCCACTTCGGCATCGGCATGGCGCAAGGTCGACAGGCTGGCCTCGATCGCAGCGAGCCGGGCCGGATCGTCCATCAGCGCCTGCAGGCGCGCGCGCTGCGCATGGCAGGCCGCATCGTCGATGCCGGCGCGCAGGCGCCGGTGCAGCACCTGGCGCCCGAAGATGCTGGCCTGGGGCGCCAGTTTTTCTTCGAACGATTCAAGCAGCAGGTCGTTCCAGGTCTGGTCGTCGATGCCGGCGGCGTCATCGAGGCGGTACAGGCGCTCGACCTCGTCCGGGATGAAGAAATGACGGGGTGGCGGAGAGGCGGGGGTGAGCGCGAGGCTGCGCCACAGGTCTTGCAGGCGGTCGAACAACGACACGGATGGTCTTTCTGGAGAACCGGCGACGCCGGGTGCCAGTCCAATATGTGAATGGATTGCTAACTTGCAAGATCGAAAACATTGGTCTTGCGAAATTACCCTGAGCGCATATGCATTCTTGAATCGGACAACGTTCGTTTCCACACATACCGCGTTCCAAATCACTGGCACGATCTCTTGCGCAAGGCTCCCACTAACGACAACCAAGAAAGGCAGGCCCCGATGAAACGCGCTTCGCTCGCAGCCGCGCTATGCCTGGCGTTCGGCTCCGCCACCGCCCAGCAAGGCGACGGCACCATGTTCTCCACCAAGATCAACGTCTGGAAACCCAACAAGGTAGAGGCCACGCCGGAGCGCATCGCTGCCCTGAAGGCGCCGCCGGGCTTCACGGTCAGCGCCTTCGCGACCGGCCTCAAGAACGCGCGCATCCTCGCGGTGGCGCCCAACGGCGACGTCTACCTGAGCCGGCGCGACCAGGGCGACGTGCTGCTGCTGCGTGACACCAACGGCGACGGCCGCGCCGACGGCGCTCCGGTCACGGTGGCCAACCGCGCCGGCGCCCACGGCCTGGCGATCCGCGACAACAAGCTGTACCTGGTCACGGTCAAGGAACTGTTCGTGGCCGATATCAAGAGCGACGGCCGCCTGGGCGAACTCAAGATGTTGGTCGGCGACCTGCCCGATTCGGGCCAGCACCCGAACCGCACCATGGCCTTCGGTCCGGACGGCATGCTGTACCTGAGCGTGGGCAGCACCTGCAATACCTGCAACGAGAGCAATGTGGAAAACGCGACCCTGCTGCGCGTCGCACCGGACGGCAAGAGCCGCACCATCTTCGCCAGCGGCCTGCGCAACCTGATCGGCTTCGGCTGGCATCCGACCACGGGCGAGCTGTGGGGCTTCGACCACGGCATCGACTTCCTGGGCGACGACGTCCAGCCCGAAGAGATCAACAAGATCGAACTCGGCAAACAATACGGCTGGCCGCATGTATACGGGGCCGGCGAGATCTACCCGCAAAGTACGCCCCAGGGCGAGATCACCAAGGAACAGTGGAAGGCACGCAGCACGCCGATGGTGCTGGGCTATACCGCTCACGCGGCGCCGATGCAGTGGGTGTGGGGCGCCGGGAGCGCCTTCCCGGCCGAGTACCAGGGCGACGCCTTCGTGACCATGCGCGGCTCGTGGAACCGGGTGCCGGCGTCGGGCTACGAGATCGTGCGCGTGCGCTACGAGAATGGCCAGCCGAAGTCGGTCGAGCCGTTCGTCACCGGCTTTCTGCTTGACGCCGGCAAGACCCATATCGCGCGCCCGGTCGGCCTGGCGCTGGCCAAGGATGGGTCACTGCTGATGGCGGACGACGCCAATGGCGTGATCTACCGCATCGCCCACACCGGCGCCAAGACCGCCGCCGCGACGCCGCCGAAGGCGCCGGCCGGTCCGATGGAGGAACAGGCCAACAAAGGCAACAAGGTCCCGCTGGCCAACAAGCGCGCCGAAACCGACGCCAAGGGGCAGCTGAGCGTGTCGTCGTCCAGCTTCGGCGCCAACGGCATGCTGCACGAGCGCTACACCGAGTATGCCGACGGCGTCTCGCCGGCACTGGCGTGGAAAGCCGTGGCCGGCGCGAAGTCGTATGCGGTCATCATGGAAGACCCGGACGCCAAGCCGGTCACGCCGTTTGTCCACTGGGTGATGTGGAACATCCCGGCCAATATCACCAGCGTGCCCGAAGGCGTGCAGGAGCAGCCGCGCCTGTCCGACCCGGACGGCGTGCTGCAGGGCCGCACCACCCGCGGCGCGCCCGGCTACTACGGACCCAAGCCGCCGGTCGGCGAACCCGCCCACCGCTACCACTTCCAGGTCTATGCACTGGACAAGATGCTCGACGTGCCCTTCGGCGCCGATCGCGACCAGGTGCTGCAAGCGATGAAGGGCCATGTGCTGGCCAAGGGCGAGATCGTCGGCAAGTACGGGCAGAAGCAGCAGCCGCAGAAGTAAGGGACGACGCGGACAGTTTTGTCCGCGAACGACCGCCAGCATGCCGGACGGACACCGCGGACAGCGGCGGCGTCCGGCCATCTCTTATAAATCAATGACTTAATCGCTGGCACGGATCATGCTGTAACGACAGGAAACCCGTCGTTACTGGACACCCCATGATTCGCGATACATCCCAACAAGACGCCGTCGTCGCCCCGCCCGCCGGCCACAAGATCAAGCGCCGCGCGCTGCTGGTCGCTGGGGCCGCCGCCCTGGTCGCCGTCAGCGCCAGCCTGTACGCCGCCTGGAGCGGCAGCGAGCATTCCGTTTCCGCCAGCCGGGTGCGCATCGCCGAAGTCGGGCGCGGCACCCTGGTGCGCGACGCCGCCGTCAACGGCCGCGTGGTGGCCGCCGTCAGTCCGACCCTGTATTCCACCGCGCCCGCCACCGTCAACCTGAAGGTCGCCGCAGGCGACACCGTCAAGAAGGGCGACGTGCTGGCGGTGCTCGAGTCGCCCGACCTGACCGATGCCCTCAAGCGCGAAGTCTCGACCTACGAACAGCTCAAGGCCGAGGTGGCGCGCCAGCAGATCCTGGCGCGCAAGCAGCAACTGCTGGCCAAGCGCGAAGCCGACACCGCCGAGATCGAGCGCCTATCGGCCCAGCGCACCGTGGAGCGCTACGACAGCGTGGGCGTGGTCGGCATCATCGCCAAGATCGACTACCAGAAGGCCCAGGACGCCCTGAATTCGGCCGGCATCCGCGCCAGGCACGCGGCGCAGGCGGCCAACCTGGAAGGCGACGACGTCCAGCTGGCGATCCGCACCAAGACCAACGAGATGGAGCGTGCGCGCCTGTCGATGGCCAACGCCCAGCGCCGGGTCGACGAGCTGACCGTGCGCGCGCCGGTCGATGGCTTCATCGGTACCCTGAATGTGCAGAACCGCATGGTCGTCATCGCCAATGCGCCCCTGATGACGCTGGTCGACCTGTCCAAGCTCGAGGTCGAGGTCGAGGTGCCCGAGACGTATGCCGGCGACCTTGGGCTGGGCATGAGCGCCGAGATCACCCTGCCCACCGGCCGCGCCACCGGCAAGCTGTCGGCGCTGTCGCCCGAAGTGGTCAAGAACCAGGTGCTGGCGCGGGTGCGCTTCGACGGCGAGCAGCCCAAGGGCCTGCGCCAGAGCCAGCGCGTGAGCGCGCGCCTCCTGATCGAGGAAAAGCCGAACGTCCTGATGGTGCAGCGCGGCCCGTTCCTGGAAAACGAAGGCGGACGCCATGCCTATGTGGTGCGCGACGGGATCGCGGTACGCACCCCGATCCAGGTCGGCGCCACCAGCATCTCGGCGGTCGAGATCGTCTCCGGCCTGAAGCCGGGCGACAAGGTGGTGGTGGCCGGCACCGATGCCTTCGACAATGCCGCACGCGTTTCGATCAACTGATACTTAATGTCCAACAAGGAGCCAAGCATGCTGCGCATGACCAACCTGAGCAAGGTGTACCGCACCCACATGATCGAGACCCACGCGCTGCGCGGCTTCGAGATCCACGTCAGCCAGGGCGAGTTCGTCACCGTCACCGGCCCGTCCGGTTCGGGCAAGACCAGCTTCTTGAACATCGCCGGCCTGCTCGAGGAATTCAGCTCGGGCGAATACGTGCTCGACGGCGTCAATGTGCAGGGCCTGGACGACGCGGCGCGCTCGCGCCTGCGCAATGAAAAGCTGGGCTTCATCTTCCAGGGCTTCAACCTGATCCCCGACCTGAACCTGTTCGACAACGTCGACGTGCCGCTGCGCTACCGCGGCTTCAATGCGCGCGAGCGCAAGGAGCGGATCGAGGATGCGTTGTCGAAGGTCGGCCTGGCCTCGCGCATGAAGCACTACCCGGCCGAGCTCTCGGGCGGCCAGCAGCAGCGCGTGGCGATCGCGCGCGCACTGGCCGGCTCGCCGAAACTGCTGCTGGCCGACGAACCGACCGGTAACCTCGATACGCAGATGGCGCGCGGCGTGATGGAGCTGCTGGAGGAGATCAACGCCGCCGGCACCACCATCCTGATGGTGACCCACGACCCCGAGCTGGCGGTGCGCACCCACCGCAACGTGCACATCATCGACGGCCAGGTGTCCGACCTGGTGCGGCGCGCGCCGTCCCTGGTCGATGATCACGTCCCGGCGACGGCATAAGGAGCGGCCATGTTCGGCTATTACTTCAAGCTCGGCGTGCGCAGCCTGCGCCGCAACCGCTACCTGACCACGCTGATGGTGCTGACCCTGGCGGTCGGCGTGGCCGCCAGCGTGGCCACGCTCGCCATCCTGCACGCGATGTCGGGCGACCCTATTCCCTCCAAGAGCGAGCGCCTGTTCGTGCCCTTCATCGACAACGCCCAGGCCGAGGGTTTCATCCCCGGCGCCGACCACGCCGACATGCAGATGAGCTACAAGGACGCGACCAACCTGCTGCGCGCCAATCCGAGCGATCGCGGCACGGCCATGTTCGGCACCGGCATGCCGATCGAGCCGCCGCGCGCCGACATTCCCGCCTTCAGCGGCTATGGGCTGGCGCCGACGCGCGATTTCTTCGCCATGTTCGAGGTCCCCTTCCTGCACGGCCAGGCCTGGAGCGCCGAGGAAGAAGCCAGCGGCGCCAACGTCGTCGTGCTGGGCCGCACGGTCGCCGAAAAGATGTTCGGCGACGCCAACCCGGTCGGCCAGCGCCTGCGCATGGGCGGCGAGCCGTTCACCGTGGTGGGCGTGCTCGACGAGTGGAATCCGATGCCGCGCTACTACAAGCTGATCGGCAGCGGCCCGGCCACCGGCCAGGACTTCATGATCCCGTTTACGACCGCGGTGCGGCGCGAGATGCCGCCCTACGGCAGCATGAACTGCAGCGAACAGCGCGACCCTGGCTACGCCAGCCTGCTGGCCTCGGAATGCACCTGGATCCAGCTGTGGCTCGAGACCCGCTCGGGCATGGACCGCGTCGACCTGCACGCCTTCCTCGAGAACTATGCGAGCGAACAACGCAAGCTGGGACGCCTGAAGCGCCAGGCCCCGGTCGAACTGTACAACGTGATGGAATGGATGGAAAAGCAGAAGGTGGTGGGCAACGATACCCGGCTGTCGGCCTGGCTCGCCTTCGGCTTCCTGCTCCTGTGCCTGGTGAACACCGTCGGCCTGCTGCTGGCCAAGTTCTCGGTGCGCGCCTCCGAGGTGGGTATCCGGCGCGCCCTCGGCGCATCCAAGAGCGACATCTTCCGCCAGTTCCTGATCGAGACCGGCGTGGTCGGCCTGGCCGGCGGCGTGCTGGGACTGGTGCTGGCCTTCGGCGCGCTGGCGCTGATCGGCATGGAAAGCAAGAGCATGGCCGCCGTGGCGCGCATGGACTGGCAGATGCTGGCGCTGACCATCGTGCTGTCGATCTGCGCCTCGCTGATCGCCGGCCTGCTGCCGACCTGGCGCGCCTGCCAGGTGACGCCGGCCATCCAACTCAAATCGCAATGACCACCGGAGAATGACCATGGAAATCCGCCCCATCCTGTCCGCGCTGCTGCGCAACAAGACCGGCCCGATCCTGGTGGCGCTGCAGGTCGCCCTGAGCCTGGCGATCCTGGCCAATGCCCTGCACATCGTCAACGAGCGGCGCGAAGTCGCGGCGCGGCCTTCGGGCCTGCTCGACGAAGCCTCGACCTTCTACTTCTCGGTGCGTAACCTGAACCAGGACACGCCGGAGCAGATGCTGGCCACCATCAAGCGCGAGCTCGAGGTATTGCGCGCGGTGCCCGGCATGGTATCGGCCGGCCAGGTGTCGCAGATGCCGATGTCGCAAAGCGGCACCACCAGCAGCGTGTCGGCCGACCCACGCCAGGAGCGCGAGAGCGCCTACACCTCGGTCTATGCGTCGGATGGTTCGATGGTCAAGACCTTTGGCCTGAAGCTGGTCGAGGGCCGCGACTTCCTGCCGCACGAGGTCCCGGAGGTCAACCAGGCCGCCAGCAACCTCCCGCCCGAAAATATCCTGATGACGAAGGCGCTGGCCGAGAAGCTGTGGCCGGGCGTGCCGGCGGTCGGCAAGACGATGTACTTCGGCACCGGCAACGATGCGCGCGGGACCCGGGTGGTGGGCGTGGTCGAGCGCCTGCAGACCGTCCATGCCGAGATCGGCATGGATAGCGAATATTCGATCCTGATGCCCGAATTGGCGTATGGCCTGCCTGGCACGACCTACGCCATGCGCGCCGAGGCGGGCCAGCGCGACCGCGTGATGCAGGAGGCCGAACAGGCGCTGCGCAAGTCGTCGGCCACCCCGATGATCCTGCGTATCAAGACGGTCGAAGGCGACCGCCAGGAACGCTACCGCGCCGACATGGCGCTGTCGTGGATGCTGGTGACGGTCAGCGTGCTGCTGCTGCTGGTGACCTGCAGCGGCATCGTCGGCATGGCCAGCCTGTGGGTGACCCAGCGCCGCAAGCAGATCGGCGTGCGGCGCGCGCTCGGCGCGCGCAAGACCGACATCCTGCGCTACTTCATCCTCGAGAATGTCATGATCACCAGCGGCGGCGTGTTCGGCGGGGTGCTGCTGGGCGTCGCCCTGAACGGGCTATTGGTGAGCAAGCTGGAAATGACGCGCCTGCCGCTGATGTACCTGGTCGGCGGCGCCGTCCTGTTCTGGGCAATCGGCATCCTGGCCGCGTATGGTCCGGCGTGGCGCGCGGCGAGCACCTCGCCGGCGCTGGCAACCCGCAGCACCTAGGGCATGCGGGAGAATGCTATGCTGGCGGCCATGCCCACCGTTCTCATCATCGACGACAACGCCGCCGTCGCCATGGCGCTCGACGTGCTGTTCTCGCTGCACGACATCGCCGCCCTGCGCGCCGCTTCGCCCGAGGAAGGCCTGGCCATCCTCGCCAGCGAGCCGGTCGACCTGGTGATCCAGGACATGAACTTCACGGCCGACACCACCTCGGGCGAGGAAGGCGTGGCCCTGTTCCGCGAGATCCGCCTGCGCCACCCCGACCTGCCGGTGATCCTGCTGACCGCCTGGACCCACCTCGACGCGGCGGTCGACCTGGTCAAGGCGGGCGCCGCCGACTACCTGTCCAAGCCCTGGAACGACGAGCGCCTGCTGGCCACGGTCGGCAACCTGATCGAGCTGGGCCAGGCCAACCGGCTGTTGTCCAGCCGCCTGCAGCGCGAACGCAAGGCCAGGCGCGAACTCGAACTGCACTTCGACCTGCGCGGCCTGGTCTGGCAAGACCCGGCCACCGAACGCGTGCTGCACCTGGCCTGCCAGGTGGCGCGTGCCGACGTGCCGGTGCTGATCACCGGCCCCAACGGCACCGGCAAGGAACGCATCGCCGAGATCATCAAGGCCAATTCGACGGTGGCCGACGGCCCCTTCGTGGTGCTCAATTGCGGCGCCCTGCCGTCCGAACTGATCGAGGCCGAACTGTTCGGCGCCGACGCCGGCGCCTACACCGGCGCCTCGAAGGCGCGCGAAGGCAAGTTCGAGGCGGCCGACGGCGGCACCCTGTTCCTCGACGAGATCGGCAACCTGCCGCTGGCCGGCCAGATGAAACTGCTGCGGGTGCTGGAAACCGGCCGCTTCGAGCGGCTCGGCTCGAACCGCGAGCGGCAGGTCAAGGTGCGCGTGATCAGCGCCACCAATGCCGACCTGTCGGCCATGATCCGCGCCGGGACCTTCCGCGAAGACCTGTTCTACCGCCTGAACGTGATCGAGCTGCGCCTGCCGCCGCTGGCGGCCCGTCCAGGCGACATCCTGCCGCTGGCGCATGCCTTCCTGGGGCGCGGCAAGACCCTGCATGCGTCGGCCGAGGCGGCCCTGCTGGCCCATCCCTGGCCCGGCAATGTGCGCGAGCTCAAGAACGTGATGGCGCGCGCCAGGCTGCTCTCGAGCGGCGACACGATCCGGGTAGCCGACCTCGGCCTACCGGCCGCCAGCCTGTCGGTCCAGGAGTCCGAGCCCGACCGCGACGCCATCGCCGGGGCGCTGGCGCGCGCCGGCGGCGTGGTGGCGCAGGCGGCGAACGAGCTTGGCCTGTCGCGCCAGGCGCTGTACCGCCGTATGGAACGACTGGGAATCGCCCGCCCATGAGCCAGGCGCCGGCCAGGACCAGGTTTTCACTGGTCACGCGCCTGTCGGCGCTGGTCGGCACCCTGCTCGCGCTGGGCATGCTGGCTGCGCTCGGCCTCGATTCGCTGTTCCCCGGCCGGCCGGTGCTGGTGGCGGCCCTGTGCCTGCTCGGGCTGCTGCCGGTGGCGATCATTACCCTGCGCACGCAGGTCCAGCCCATCCTGTCGCTGTTTCGCGCATTGGAGGGAACGGTAGACAGCTACCGCGACGGCGACTTCTCGTTCAGCCTCTACTACCCCCACAACGATGAATTGAGCGACCTGATCGCGGCCCACAACCGGCTCGGCGCCGTGCTGCGCGAGCAGCGCCTGGGCCTGGCGCAGCGCGAACTGCTGCTCGATTCGATGGTGCAGAACACGCCGGTGGCGATGCTGCTGGTGGCCGACTCGAGCGCCAATGCCGGCGTCATCGTTTACGCCAACGTCGCCGCGCGCCAGTTGCTGGCGCACGGCCGCAAGCTCGAAGGCCATGCGCTGCGCGCGCTGGTCGACGAGGCGGCGCCGGCGCTGCGCGAGGCGCTGGCGCGCGGCGGCGACGGCCTGTTCAATACCGGCGACGGCGAGAACGAAGAGGTCTATCACCTGGCGCGCAGCACGTTTACGCTCAATGGCCGCCGTCATGAGCTGCTGCTGCTGCGCCAGCTGACGGTGGAATTGCGGCGCCAGGAGGTGCAGACCTGGAAGAAGGTGATCCGCGTGATCAGCCATGAACTGAACAACTCGCTGGCGCCGCTCGCCTCGCTCGCGCATTCGGGCGCCGAGCTGGTGCGGCGCGGCCAGGTCGAGCGCCTGCCGCAGATCCTGCAAACCATCGGCGAACGCACCCGTCACCTGGAAACCTTCATCCTCGGCTATGCGCGCTTCGCCAAGCTGCCGTCGCCGCGCCTGGAAGCCTGCCCGTGGCCGGGCCTGGTCGCGCGCCTGTCGGGCCAGGTCGCGTTCTCGGTCGAGGGCGAGCTGCCGCCCGACCCGGTCTGGGCCGACGCCGCCCAGCTCGAGCAGGCGCTGCTGAACCTGCTCAAGAACGCCCATGAATCGGGCTCCAGGCCGGACGACGTGGTGCTGCAGGCGCGCCGCGTGCAAGACCAGTTGCGCATCGACGTGCTCGATCGCGGCAGCGGCATGAGCGAGACGGTGCTGACCCAGGCCCTGGTGCCGTTCTACTCGACCAAGCGCAGCGGCACCGGCCTGGGCCTGGCGCTGGCGCGCGAGATCGCCGAAGCCCATGGCGGACGCATCCTGCTGGCCAACCGCGAAGGCGGCGGCCTGGCGGTGACGCTGTTCCTGCCGGCGCTGCCGGCCCCTGCGGGCTGAATGCGGCGCCGGCTCTGGTAAGATCGGGCTCGCCTTTCGCCAGATTCCGCCATGCCGCCGTCCACCATCGATCCCCGTTTCGCCCAGCCCGGCCATCCGCCCGCCACCATCGACGAATTCGAGGGCGTGCGCTTCCTGCACCTGGGCACCTCGTGGGTGCAGGGCGCGATGCGCATCGCCAGGCCGGACACGATCGAACTCGAATACGTGCAGATGATGATGATGTGGACGCTGTTCCAGCGCGCGCCGCGTCATATCGCCCAGCTCGGGCTGGGCAGCGCGGCGCTGACCCGCTTCTGCTACGGGCGCTTTCCCGACGCCCGGGTCACGGCGGTCGAGCTCAATCCGAACGTGATCGCGATCTGCCGCGCCCTGTTCGGCTTGCCCGAAGACGACGAGCGCCTGGCGGTGCGCGAGATGAACGCGCTCGACTTCGTGCTCGACCCGGCCAACCACGGCACGCTCGACGTGTTGCAGGTCGACCTGTACGACCAGGACGCGCGCGGCCCGGTGCTCGATTCGGTCGAGTTCTACCAGGGTTGCCGCGACTGCCTGGCGCCGGGCGGCATCATGACCGCCAATGTGTTCGGCGACTTCGGCAACTACGACAAGAACTTCCTGCACATGGAGCAGGCGTTCGACGCCGTCGTCTGGCTGCCCGAGGTGCACGATGCGAACATCGTGGTACTGGCCTTCAGGGATGCGCCGGACATCGATTTTTCGGTGCTGTACGAGCGCGCCGGCCAGATCAAGCGGCGCCTGAACCTGCCCGCCAGAGACTGGGTCAACGGCCTGAAAGAGTGGATGCGCGACCACGCGTGACACCAAGCATGTGGCGCGGCTTGGGCGGCTGGCGTCCCGGATGCTGGCCGGTCACGCCCAGCTCGGAGGCCGGCACCGGCGCGCCGAGCAGCGCGAACACCGCGCCGCACGGTTCGCGCTCCAGCGCCAGCACTGGAAACACCCGCTCCAGGTTCGCGTACTTGGCCCAAGCGCCGGCGCCGCGCGATGTCCTCGGCGGGATCGACATCGCGGCATAGCCGCGCGCGCCTCTTTCCACCTCCGTGATGCTGCGCATGCGGGCATCGTACGCATCTTCGCTCGCGCCGTTATCGGCATGCGAACAGCGCACCCGCAGTTGCGCGCCGGGTAGTGGATGATCGTGGAGTTTCTGGTTGGGGGCGTGCCACAGCTGCATGAGCACGATGCCGGTCGGCCCGTGGGCGTCCCAGGCGCTTTCGAGACTGCCATGCTGCTCCAGGCCGTAGCGCTTGCAGAGCTGGGTAATATTCATTAGTCGTTCCGTTGCCGTTGGCGCCGCTCGCGATTGCGGCGGGCGGCGGGATCCTGCATGGCCCGCAGCAGGATCTCTTGTGAGACATTGCAGCTCTCGAGGTACACCAGCCCGGCCGAGACGCCCCGCGTCTCGGCCAGGAACAACGCATATTCGGTAGCGAGCGCGGAACGCTCGTCGATTCGTCGTTGAATCATGATGTGGCTGCCTACGATGTGCGGCGAAAGCGCCGCCTTCAAACCCCATGCTAAGGCCACGCACGAGCGCACCATTGGAAATCTTGTTAGAGAACGTAACAACTCAACAAACATTTCAATGCAACGTTTCTCACTAAAAACTTCTTTATTCTCAGCGCATTACCCGACACTCATGAAATTGTCGTGAGGTGTGAAGCGCTGTCTCTTTTAAGAGACTAATCCCCAAAGTTTCACCTTCGTATTTACTTATTTCAATTGCTTCGTATTTAGTTTCCAAAACCCATTGCTAAGATCAAATGACACTCTAATGACAGGGTGACATGACAAACATCAACGCAGGGGATATTGGGATGAGAATGAGGATGACCAGGAACACACTGCCGCGCCGCGCCCTGCTGGCGACGGCCCTGATGGCGGCACTTGCGCCTGCCAGCGCCCAGCAAGCCGACGACAGCATGTCGCAAGTCGTCGTGCTCGGCTCGCGCACCCAGGCCAAGACCGCGCTCGATACCGCGGTGCCGGTCGGCCTGATCAACAGCAAGGACCTGCAAACCGCCGGCACGCTCGAACTGGGCAAGGTGCTGCAAAACCTCGACCCGTCGTTCAACTTCACCTCGACGTTTGTCAGCGACGGCACCGACATCATCCGCCCCGCCACCCTGCGCGGCCTGGGCCCGGACCAGCTGCTGGTGCTCATCAACGGCAAGCGCCGCCACCAGCAAGCCCTGGTCAATGTGCAGCAAACCATCGGCCGCGGCTCGGCCGGCACCGACATCAATGCGATCCCGCTGTCGGCGATCCAGTCGATCGAAGTGCTGCGCGACGGCGCCGCGGCCCAGTACGGGTCCGACGCGATCGCGGGCGTGATCAATATCATTCTCAAGAAAGGCGCGACCAACGGCAGCCTGAGCGCCAGCGCCGGCACCACCGACGAAGGCGACGGCGACAACTACTCGGCCAGCGCCAACCGCGGCTTCGCGCTGGGCCAGGATGGCGGCTACCTGAACCTGTCGGTCGAGGCGCGCAAGCGCGACGAAACCAATCGCGCCGGTCCCGACACCTTGCGCGTGAACCCGCCGCGCGTGACCCAGCGCCTGGGCGACAGCAATGCCAAGGACTACTACTTGTGGATGAACTCGGCCATCCCGACCGCCGGCGGCGAGTTGTACGCCTTCGGCGGCGCCTCGAAACGCAAGGGCGATTCGGGCGGCTTCTACCGCCCGGCGGAAGACTCGCGCAACGTGCCGGCCGTGTATCCGACCGGCTTCCTGCCCAATATCGTGACCACCGTGCAGGATGCCTCGCTGGCGGTCGGCTACCGCCACGACCTGCCCCAGGGCTGGAGCGCGGACGCCAGCGTCAATCACGGCCGCAGCCAGCTGCAATTCCATGAACGGAACTCGATCAACGTCAGCTACTGGTACGAGAACGGCGAGTCGCCGACGTCGGCCGATACCGGCACGCTCAAGTTCGAGCAGACCACCTTCAACCTCGACTTCAAGGGCCCGGTGAACGTGCTCGGCGGCGAGCTGTTCGTGGCCGCCGGCTTCGAATGGCGGCGCGATAACTACGAGATCGAGGCCGGCGACCCGGTGTCCTACCAGTATGGCCGCACCAACAATCCGGCGATCATCATCCGCGACCAGAACGGCGGCATCGCCGCGTCCGGCATCCAGGGCTTCCCCGGCTACACGCCGGCCACCGCGGTCGACGATGGGCGCCACAACACGGCCTACTACCTCGACCTGGAGCGCCGGTTCGGCGACAGCGTCACGCTCGGCGCGGCGGCGCGCCACGAGCGCTATTCGGACTTCGGCAATACCACCATCGGCAAACTGAGCCTGCGCTGGGACCCGAGCCGCACCATTGGCCTGCGCGCCAGCGCCTCGACCGGCTTTCGCGCGCCCGGCGTGCAGCAGAAGTTCTACAGCTCGGTCTCGACCAACCTGAACGCGGCCGGCGTGCTGACCGAAACCCTCACCGCGCGCGAGGACAGCGCCGTCACGCGCGCCTTCGGCATCGCGCCGCTCAAGGAAGAAACCTCGAAAAGCGCCAGCATCGGCATGATCCTGCGTCCGACCCAGGGCTTCTCGGTGACGGCCGACGTGTACCGCACGCGGATCGACGACCGCATCGTCTTCTCGAGCAATATCGCGCCCGAGTCCGGCCCTTGCCCGACGCCGGCGGCATGCCCGATCCGTTCCATCCTCGATCCGCTGCGCGTGGGCCAGGCCCAGTTCTTCACCAACGCGATCGACACCACCACCACCGGCTTCGACCTGGTGGCGCAGCAGACCATCAAGGGCCAGGGCTCGACCCTGGTGCTGTCCGGCCAGCTGGGCTTCAACAAGACCGAGGTCGACGCCCGCAATTCGCAGTCTCCGGTGCTGACCGGCGCGCAGCTGTTCGACGACGCCCAGGTGACGCTGATCGAGCGCGGCCAGCCGCGCAAGCACCATGTGGTGTCGGCCGACTACACGACCGGACCGTGGAACGTGACGGCGCGCGCCAATTACTTCGGCGAAGTGCAGGGTCAGGGCTTCACGGCGCCGTTCGTGCAGACCTGGGAAGCGAAGTGGATCGTCGACCTGACCGGCCGCTACGCCTTCAACAAGCAGCTGTCGCTGTCGGCCGGCGTGAACAACCTGTTCGATACCTATCCGACCCGCTGGGACCCGGTGCGCGCGGCGCCGTTCCCGCAGATGGGTTTCACGCACTGCTGGGAGACCTGCCCGTTCGGCATGAATGGCCGCTCGGCGTATGTGAAGGCGGACTACACATTCTGACCGTCAGGAACCGAGCAGCGTGAACCCGGCCCAGTAGTAGGGATGGCCGTAGGACGGCCTGGCAACGGGTTCGTCGATGGCCTTCAGGCCGCGTGCGGCGCCACCGGGCGCCGCGCGCCGGATCTGGCGCACCTGGGCCGCGCGCAGTGCTTCCGGCTTGCCGGCGCCGCGTCCCAGCGCCCCATAGAAGTCGGTCATCAGGGTGGCGGTGGAGCGGTCCGATACCCGCCACAGGCTGGCCAGCACGTGGCGCGCGCCGCGCTCGCGGGCCAGCCATGCCAGGCCCGCCAGTTCGCGGCCGCTGGCGTCGACGCCGGCCGGCACCGCCGTCTCGCAGGCCGACAGCGTCAACAGATCCAGGCCGGCGAAGCTGAAACGCGCCTGCGCCAGTTCCGCCAGGCTCAAATGCCGCCCCTCTCCCAGCACCAGGTAGGAACCGTCGTCGCGCCCCGGCCGCAACACGAAATGGCTGGCGATGTGCACCATGCTGTCGCGTTGCAGGGCGCGCGCCAGGGCGGCGGCGGTGAAGCCGGCATCGAGGTAGGTCGCGTTCGGGATCTTCCCGGCCTTGCCGATGGTGCGCACCGCCTGCAGTTCGCGCGCGACGAACGGCAGGGCCGGCAGCTCGCCGCTGGCCTGGCTCTGGCCGAACAGGGCCACCGACCTTGGCCGCGGCGCGACGGCGATGCGTGCCGCGCCGCCGTCGATGTCGGCGCTGCCCGTCACCTGCAGCGGCAGGCGCTCGACCAGCCACTGGCGGCCATCGTGCAGCATGGCGAACGGCAGGTAGCGCAGCACGCCGTTCAACGACAGCGTCAGCATGCGTGCGCGTGCCAGCTCCGGCAGCACCGGTTCGAGCAGCTGGCGGAACAGGCGTTGCGCTTGCGTGCGCGGGTCCTTGCCGGGGTGTTGCGCCAGGCTGCGCAAGTGGGCGATGTCACGCACCAGGCCGGCCTGATCGGCATCGAGCGTCACGACGCGCGCGACGCTGCCATGCTGGACCACCAGGCGGATACGCTGTTCGCCCACCAGGTAGGTCAGGTGCAGGCGGCCCGGCGCCAGCGTGGCGCGTCCCGGGCTGGTCCACGCTGTCGCACCAGCCGCACCAGCCGCACCAGCCGCGCTGGCCGCCGTCGCGGTCGACGGCGCCGGCCCGCCCCACTCCTCGGTGGCCTGGTCCAGCAAGTCCTTCATCACCGTCTGCGCCGCCGCCAGTTCGGCCGCGCCGTCGGCGCTGCCCTGGGCCTGGCGCGCCCTGGCCTGGGCCAGCGCCTGTGCGGCCTGCTCGAGCGAGCGTGCGCGCAGCGCGAACTGGCGCTCGGGGGCCGCATCGATGCCGTCGAACCGCAGGCGCACGACGCGCGCATCGTGTTCGCCCGCGCTATCGGCGCTGCGCACCAGGTCGTGGAATTCGTTATCTTCGACCATCGCCAGCACCCGCTCGGCTTCGCCGATGCGGCCCCGGTCGAGCAACTGGTCGACGAGGCGCTGGTAGGCCGCCTTCTTCAACTGGACGAAGCTGTGCTGCTGCTCGACCGGCAGGCCGGTCGTGTTCTCGCGCGCCGCCTGCAAGGCATTGACCGCCACCTTGCCGAGAAAGACGGCATGCGCGCCCGCGTCGAGTTCGCTCAACTGGGCAGCGGCGCGCGCCTGCAGCAGCGTGGCGTGGTTGGCCAGGCCGATCGCCATGGCGCGCGCGCTGTGCTCACGTGCCAGCGCCCGGTTGGAGCCGCGCGCATGGAGCGCGGCGGCGTCGAGCAGCGCGCTGGCGTACGCCGGGTTGGACAATCCGCGCGCCTGGCCCACCTGCTGCGCCAGCGC
This sequence comes from Massilia puerhi, assembly GCF_009861485.1. NCBI lineage: Bacteria > Pseudomonadati > Pseudomonadota > Betaproteobacteria > Burkholderiales > Oxalobacteraceae > Massilia > Massilia puerhi. The sequence continues at coordinate 401,011 of NZ_WOFW01000001.1, forward strand.
GCTGCTGCGTGCGGCCAGCGCGGCCAGGTCGGCGCCGCCCCGCTCGGCGCGCACCGCATCGAGCGCCAGCGCGACCTCGAACTGGCCGTTGGCGGGCGGATCGGGCAGCGCCGCGACCCGGCTGGCCAGCCCGGCCAGCGCATCCTCGGCCTGTTCTGGCCGTCCCAGCGTGCGCAGCGCCTGCGCACCGAGCATGATGGCGGCGCGTTCGTCGCCATCCAATTCGCCGTGGCTGCGCGCCAGGGCCGCGGCGCGCTCGGCTTGCGCCAGCGCCTCGGCGGCCTGGCCCAGCGCCAGCAGTGCCCGCGCATGGTCGAGCTGGTGCGCCACGCACGAGGCGGCAACCGCGCCCGGGATCGCCAGGCAGGCCCGCAGCGCCGCCTGCGCCGCCGCCGCCGAGCGGCCGAGACGGTTGTTGGCGAGCTGGGTTTTCGCCACGTCCTGCCAGGCGTTCATGGTCTGGGCATTGTCTTCGCCCAGCGCCGTGCGGCGCAGGTGCAATACCCGTTCGGCCTCGGCCGCCGCCTGCGCGGACTCACCCAGGCGCAGGTGGATGCGGGCCACGCGCGCCAGCGCGTAGCTGATGTCCACCGCATCGGGACCGTAGCGCCGGATCGCACTGGCCAGGCCCAGTTCGGCAAAGCCCAGTGCGGCGGCGTCGTTGCCGGCCTGGGTATGCCAGGCCGCCATGTCCTGGACGCTGGTCTGGGTTTCGGTGCGGTCCGGGCCGAATGCCGCCAGGCGGATCCGGTAGGCGCGCTCCAGGTAGTGATACGACTCCTGCATCTTGCCCTGGCCGAGCAGCAGGACGCCGACATCGCGCATGCCCCAGGCGTGGTCGGTGCTGTCGGTGCCGGACGTGGCTTCCCAGATGTCCATCGCCTCACGCGCGTAGGGCAGGCCGCGCGCATACTCGCGCGTGATCATGGCGATGCCGGACACATTCGACAGGGTGGTGCCGTAGGAACTGCTGTTGGCGCCGGCCAGTTGCGCCTTGATACGTAGGGCCTCCTCGCCCCACTTCCAGGCCAGGTCGTAGCGGCTCCACTGACGGTACAGGTACATCAGCTCGGCCGGGTAATACATGCGCTCGCGGTACGGATCGTCGGGCTGCGCGCCGCTGCTGAGCCGCTGGCGCAGCGCCCAGCCTTCCAGCAGGGCCGCCTCGCTGTCGGCATAGCGGTGCACATGATGCAGGGTCTTGCCGACCCTGAGCAGGCTGGCCGAGACGCCGTGCTGGTCGGCGGCGTCGCGGCACAGGCGCAGCGCCTGCTCGAACGATACGATCGCCTCCGGGTAGCGGCCCTTGGCGACGTCCTGCTCGCCCACCTCGATCAAGGCGTCGGCGGCGGGTTGGCAACTGGCGGCGGCGGCGCCTGTCGCCAGGCACAGCCAGGCGGCCAGTCCGAGCCTGCGCAAGCTGCCGCCGAACGACGGTTGCCGCCTCATTGGACGGCTCCAGGGGCGACCTGCCAGCTGATGCGGGCCACCTGCGCCGCGTCGGGACGACGACGGCTTGCCAGCGAAGCGCCGCGTTCGCCGTCATCGCTCACGTCATCGCGCAGCGCGTCGAACACGGCGAAGCGGCGCGGCATGGCGCCGTCCACCGCAGGCGCAGCCACCAGTACCAGCCATTCCGGTCCGCTTTGCGCGTCTTGGGCCGTGACCTCGAACGCGCGTTCGACACGGCCCGATCGCGGCGGCAGGCGCTTGCTGTCGCCGCCGAACCGGGGAAACACCCGGGTCGCCGGTCCGGTCAGCGGCAGGTGCACGATGCCGGCGTCGACCGCACCATCGCCACCATTCTCGACGATCACGCGCAGGCGCGTGCCGGGCGCCAGCGGGCCCAGGTCGCGGTCGACGAAAGGCAGGCTGGCGCCGGCCTGGCCGGGCGGCTTGATCTCGATGCGCGCCTGCAGCAGCGGAGGCGCCGCTGCCGTCGACGGCAGCGCCAGCACGGCGGCGAGATCGGCGGCGCGGGCACGCAACGCCGGCAAAGCATCGTCCGCGACCCGCAGGCGCAGCGCGTCACGGCCAGGGAGGGAGAGGCCGACGGTGCTCACGCCCCGCCGCCGGTCCACGACGGTCAGTGCCGGCGCAGCCACGGCAGCCGGCAGGCGCCGCGCCCAGCCCGCGCTCGCCGCGGCATGGCCAGGCGTCGCCAGCCGTGCTTCGTTCCAGCCTGCCTCGGTCACACGCCAGGTGCTGGTGGCGTGCTGCAGGACGTCGCCCGCCTGCAGGCCGTCGAGACGGCCATACGGCACGTACCAGCCGCGTTCATCCTGGCGTACCGGCCACGATGCCGGCGATGCGGCCGCCGTCCACAGCGCCTGCTCGAGCGCGCCGGCATACACCGGCGAAGGACGCGCGCTGGCCGGCAACTGGCGCTCGTCGAACGCCTGGCGGTAGTAGGCGCTGGTGAGGTCGGCCCATGCCAGGTAGCTGGCCGGCCGGTCGCGCAGGCCGGCGATCAGGGCGCGCGTGAAGATGCCGCGCGCCTGGCCGGGATAGTCGCTGGCGACAGCCTCGGCGCTGCGTTGCTGCGATTCGGCGGCGAAAAAACCGATGAACAGCGGGCGTTCGCGCGAACCCGTCGCGGGTTGCGGCGCCTGCTTGCCGGTGCCGGTGACGGGCGCGGAGCGCCCCGCCAGGCTCGCCGCCCGTGGCGCGCTGCGCAGCACGGGGCTGGCCAGGCCGCGCCAGGCCAGGCCGGCGTCGCCGCGGGTGCTGCCGGCCGCATGGCAGGTGTCGAACATGGCCACGACCCGCACCCGGCGTGCCGCGAGGGCGTCGATCGCGTGGCCGATATCGGTGCTGCTGACGGTGCCGGAGAGCTGCTGGCTGCGGCTATCGAGGCGGGCATCCTGCGCCAGCAGGCGCACCTGCTGGCCGAACGGCGTTTGCCACAGGCTGGGCCGGCCCGGCGTCAGGATGCCATGGCCGGACCAGTAGATCACCAGCACGTCGTCCGGCTGCAGCGTCTTGGCGTAGCGCGCCAGCTGGGCCAGGACGGCGCCGCGGGTGGGCGCGGCCGCGCCATCGACGCCGTCGGCCAGGCTGACGACGCGCTCGGCGGCGAAGCCCTGCGCCAGCAAGGCATTGCGCATGGCCGGCACGTCATGGCGCGGCCCGTCCAGCCAGGCGCTGCGCGGCAGGGCCGGCGGGCTCGATACCCCGACCAGCAGTGCGTGGCGCTCGGACGCGCCGGCCGCGCCGGCCACCCACAACAGGATAAGCAGGCAACGGCGCATCAGGAACGGGCGCCAGCGTCGATCGGGATTGCGGGGGCGAGGATGGGGATCATCCGAAGATTATGGGTCAGCCGCGCGTGTTTTGTCGACCACGACGATACAAAGAATGCACGGTGAATAATTTTCTGAAAAATGCTGAAAATAGTCCGGACCGGTGCGTTCTGGTTGGTGAATCACATAGCGACAGACTGCGCTCGCAGTACGGCAAACTGAAAGAAGGATCACCATCATGACTCATCGCGGCAAGATTTTGCGGGACACCAACGCCGGACCCGGCCTGCTCAGCAGCGGCGGCAACCAGCATCCATTTACCCTGGAGTCGCACTGGAAATCCGACCAGCCGCCCCGGGTCGGCATGGTGGTCGACGTGTCGCTCGACGCTGCGGGCGGCCTGGCCGCGGTGATGCCGGTGGCCGACGCCCAGCTGGCCAAGGAGCAGGCCGACCTGGCCCTGCAGGCGGCCAAGGCCAAGGGGGGCGCTCTGGCGGCGGGCCTGACGGCGCGCTTCGGCATGCCGACCCTGGTGGCGCTCGGCGTGCTGGTGGTGGGCTGGTTCTTCCTCAACACCATCGCGGTGCAGGTCTCGTCCCAGTACAGCGTCGGGATGTCGCTCTGGAAGCTGCTCGGCGTGCTCAATTCGCCGTCCGGCCTGATGAGCGGGCTTGGCGGCGGAGGCGGCGGCAGCGGCATCTATGGCTTCCTGTGCATCGTCGCCCTGCTCGGCCCGCTGTTGCCCCAGGTCTGGAACGACAAGCGCGCCCACCTGGGCGGCCTCTTGCCGCTGGCCTTCATGCTGCTGATCGTGCTGATGTTCTATCTCGGCATCAACGACGGCGTCAAGCAGGCGCAAGGCGCGGCCAGCATCTTCGGCGGCGCACAGGCCGCACAAATGGCCGAAAGCGTCAGCAGCATGATGCTGCGCGAAGCCATGCGCGCGATCTCCTTCGGCGCCGGCGCCTGGCTGTCACTGTTGGCCAGCCTGTACCTGGCCGGCCGTGGCCTCATGAAATTCCTGGCCGCCAAGGCCTGAACCAACCCGACCACCTTCATCAAGGAACATCATGTCCCACCACCAAATCCCGCCGGTGCGCCGTCCATTCGCCACGCTGCTGGCCATCACCCTGCTGGCCGGCCTGGCCGCCTGCAAGGACAAGGCCCCGGCCGATGGCGCCGCCCCACCGAACCTGGCCGACGCCGCCCAACCTGCCGTCATGGCCGAACAAGCCAAGCAGGAAGCCAAGCAGCAGGCGCTGGCCAGCCGGCCCAAGGGCGATCCGAACACGCCGGCCAGCAGCTACATCGAGCTCAATAGCGGCAACCAGATCATGTTCGCCTACCTGGGCATCGCCGGCATGCCGATCGATTACAACGAGGTGGCCAACACCTATTCGCGCGACTACCGGTCGGCCTCGGACGAGTTCATGAAGAACGACCTGCTCAAGGCGCTCAAGGTCAAGATCGACGCCGGCGTGGCGCAGGCGGCCCAGCAGCGCTACGTGAAACTGGAGATTCCCGACTCGATCCAGAAATATGACTTCGAACAGAAGGGCTTCCCACTCGATTCCTCGGTGTGGGAAAAAGGCTCGTACCGCTATTTCAACGACAACAGCGACTACAAGCTTGGCTTTAGCAACGGCGCCGACTTCCGCTACCTCAGCGTTCCTGAAGAAGACAAGGCGCGCGTGATCGAGGGCTTGCGCAGCAAGTACGAATCGCCACGCACGGTGGTCTATGGCTTCGTGCAGGACGCCGACGTGAGCAACAAGACGGTCAACGCGCAGATCCTCAGGATCGACCTGGTCGACCGCAAGGGCAACGTGCTCGCAACCCAGACCGTGCAGTAATACTTCGCGGGGCGGCATGCCGCCCCGCTTCCATCACTCGAATGACAAACCCATCGACATGAAAAAAATCCTCCCGACCCTCGCCTGCCTGTCCAGCCTGGCCATGCTCACCGCCTGCACCACGATGCAGTCGAATACCATCCGTGAAGTCAGCGACAGCAATGTCAAGCAATGCCGGCCGCTTGGCGAGGTCCATGGTTCCGACGCCGTGTTCGTCGGCCTGAGCGCCAGCGTCGGCTCCAGGAATGCCAAGGCGCGCGCCATGAACGACGCCGTGCGGCTCCAGGCGACCGACGTGGTGTGGTCGCAGCGCGGTACCAGCATGACCAACGAATGGGTGGGCAAGGCCTACGCCTGCAAGTAAGTTCAGCGCCGTTCGCGCCACCACAGCAGCAGCATCGCGCTGGCAAACGCCAGCGCGAACGGCCAGGCCGGCATGGGTCGGGTCGGTCCTTCCTGCGCCGCGAGCGGGGTGCGCGCAGCGTAGCGCTGCGTGGCATCGCGCTGTTGCATCGCCTGCCATTGCGGCCAGTCGGCCCGGTCGTACACATACAGCGCATGCGCCCCGGCCCTGGCGTCCTGCATCCGCAGCCAGCCGGATTTTTGCGGCCACAGCGCGACGCACGATGCGTCAAGGCGGTCCGCGCGCTGCTGCCAGCGCAAGGCCTGTTTCAGTTGCGGGAAAGCGACTTCGCCACCGACGCCACGGGCGCACACTTCGAGGCGCTGGCCCGGTAGCGGCATCTCCGTCGGCGCCAGCCATTCGGTTTCCCGGTCCAGCGTCACGCCGACCCGGTCGAGCACACCCTGCCACCACAGCGCCAGCGCGCGCGGTTCGGCGATCGCATGGCGGTGCCATTCGCTCACGCCCAGCCAGGCGATGCGGCCCTTTTGCCAGTCGCGGGTCCAGACCATGTTCTCCGAACCCCGCCACGGGCCCGCCTCGACCGACGCTGGCAGCAGCGGCGCCAGCGGCATTTCCAGCGGCGCCTCCAGCTTGCCGCCCAGCGGCTGCGCGCGCAGCGGCAGTTGCAGGGTGCGCGACCAGATGCCTGGGTCGTTCGCGTTACCGCCCAGTACCAGGAGCGGCATGCCGTCGGCCACGCGCTTGAGTAGCGCCGCCCGCTCGCCGGCGCCCATGCGTTCGAAACGGGCGGCATCCAACACCATCAGGTTGGGCGCCGTCATTTCCTCGCGTGGCGCTTCGGTGCGGGTGATGTCGCGGCCCAGCGTGACCTGCCAGTCGAGCAGCGCACCGCTGCCGGCCATCAGCTCATTGAGCACGCGCAGGTCGAACGATGGCGCGCCGAAGCGGCCGACGACCTGCAATGGCGCCGGCTCGTGCACCGTGAACGGAATCGGCCCCTCGGCGATGACCTTGTCCCCGGCGTCGAGCAGGCGCGCCTTGAGCACGACGCGCTCGGCCACCGGCGGCATCCATTCGACGCTGAGCGTGCCCGGGCCGCTGGCCTGGGCGATGCGCTGGCCGTTCTCGGCCAGCAGTTCCAGGCGCGCATCAACCTTGTCTTCACGCTCGACGCGCAGGGTGAAGGGGCGGCCCAGCGCCAGCTGGCTCGGGAAATCGAGGCGCAGCGCCCCGCCCTTCGGCGCTTGCCAGGCCAGCGGCAGGGCCGGCAGATCGTTCCATGCGGCGGCGCGCAGGCCGTCGCCTTCCAGGCGCAGGGCATCGACGCCCTCGAGCGACACGGGCGGCGCCGCCGGGTCGATGGCGAGCGTACGGCCCGCCTCGCCAGGCACGCGCAGGTCGGACGCGAACAGGCCCAGCGTGGCTGCCGCGACGACCACCAGCAGTGCGTCGAGCCACTGGCGCCGGCGCAGGTAGAGCGCGGCGCTGGCCAGGCCCGCCACGGCGATGGCGCCGATGAGCAGATTGTGGTTCATGGCGCGCCTGCCGCACGCCAGTTGCGCTCGAACGGCGTCTCGACCCTGGTCGTCGCCTGCAGCAGCACCTGGCCGTCGCCGGCGCCAGTGCGCAGCCAGGCGCCCAGCACCGGCCGGCAGGCGACGCAGCCATCGGCCACGTCCTGGATCGCGCGCTGGGCGGCCAGGCGCTGTTCGTCGTCCTTGAGGCGGGTGCGGACCCAGTCGTTGGCGGTGCGGCTCCACAGTGCCGGCAGCACGGCCTCGCCGGACAGCGCCTGCACCAGCGTGCGCAGCTCTTCCGGCAGCGGCGCATCCTGGCCGGCCTGCTGGCGGCGATAGCTGGCGGCGCCCGCCATCTCGCCGGTCATGCGCTTGTCTTCCTTGATCGGCGGTGGCGTGAACGCGGTCTTGTGCAGGAAGATGCGCTCGGCCTGCTGCAGCTCCTTGATCGCTTCCAATGCCTTGTGCTCGGGCGCCAACGCGGTTTTTGGCGCGATGGCGCGCAGCGACTTTTCGGCATCCCACATCGCCACCAGCGCGCGCCGCAGCACTTTCTTCGTGCCCTCGTCGTACATGGTCGCGTTCTCGGCCTCGTCGTGGGCGTGTCCATAGGTTTCGAGGATGTGCTGGGTCTCGTTGACGATGGCGCTCTTGCGGGTGTTCGGGTTGCCGTGGTCGTGGCCATGACCTTCCTCGTGCGCATGCTCTCCAGGGCCATGGTCGTGGCCTTCGTGATCGTCGTCCTGTTGCGCGCCGCCAGTGCCGGAGCCGGCGTTATCGGCAAACAGCGTCGATTCCTCGCCCAGGAACTGGCCGTAGCGGCGGCGCAGCTGGGCCTGGTCGTTGGCGATGCGTTCGCTGCGGTCGCGCACATCCTCGGCCGCGATCCTGGTGCCGCGCATATCGGCGATGAGCTGCTCGGTGTCGATGATGATCTGGCGCTGGCTGCGCAGCGAGGCCGGCTTGACCAGCGAGGGCATCGCCGCGCTCTCCTCTTCCCCTTCCTGCTCGGGCGCCGGGCGGCGCACGGTATAGGTGGGCGACTGCACGGTCTGGGCGCGGCCGGCATTGTCGGTCGCGCGCACGAAGAAATACAGCTCGTCGCCCGGTTCCAGTTCCAGTTCGGCCAGCGACCACTGCTTCGACCAGTCGCGCCGCTTGGGGTCGTTTGATGCCGGCAGCGGCATTTCGCGGTCGGTGAATTTCACGTTCTCGCCGCTGCCGCGCGCCAGGGTCATGTGCAGGGTGGCGCGCCGGATCGCGTAGTCGTCGCGCACTTGCACCCCCATCGCGGCGCTGGTGGCGGTCTCGCGCAGGTCCTGGATCATTTGCGTGGGCGCCGTGATCGTGATTTCGGGTGGCTGGTCGGGGATCACGCGCAGCGTGTGACGTTCACCGCGCCAGCGCCAGACCACCGATTCGGTGGCGGTCCAGCGCGCGCATTCCTTGCCCGGCTCGAGCACCTGGCCGTTGCCCAGTTCGATCCTGTTGTCGCCCGCGGTGCCATCCTTCAGGCACCAGCTGACGACGGTCTGTTCCGGCGCCTGCAGGTCGCGCGGGGCCGATTCACTCGGCGCAACGCCGGTATAGGCCGGTGGCGCGAGCTTGACGGTGAGCCCGGCCAGGGTGGCGGCGGTCGCACTGCCGACCGGGCTTGGCGCGGCCACCCCGCCCGCTTCCGGCGGCCGCGTGGTGGCATACCACACCATCCCCGCCAGCACGGCGCTGACCAGGATGATCGGATAACCGGCCGACACGTGGCGCGCGACGATCTGGCGCAGCTGGGCCGGCGAGATGACGGCGTCCAGGCGATCGAACAGGCGCTGCTGCTGCAGGCGCGCGATCGGCGAATCGGCCTGCTCGAGCAGGGCAGCGCTGTCTTCCATCTCGGGCACGGCGCCGTCCAGCCAGGCGGTCCACTCGAAGGTGACGCGGCGGCGCAGCTTGACCCAGTCCAGCGCGCACCAGCCGGCCCAGGCCAACAGGCCCGGTCCGGACGGAATCGCCAGCCACGGCAAGGCGCCGATGATCCACAGCGGCAGGCGGCGCAACTGCGCCGCGCGCCATACCCGTTTGGTGATCTCAACGCCTCCGTGCATGGGTGAGACTCCTTTCCAGTACAAAGAGGCCGGCCAGGATGGCCAGCAGGATGCCGCGCAGCGCGCCGCCCGGCGCAGGCGCGCTGGCGTCCGGGTCGGCCGCGAACGCTTGCGAGGACATCGTATAGGGACGCGGACCGATGTGGAGTTGCTGCCAATCGTCGAGCAGCGCACGCGCGGCATCGGGGTCGCGCGGCGGCCAATCCGCATGATGCCACAGGCGGCCGCGCGCGCTGTCGGCGTAGCGCAGGCCGTCCACCGCGCGCGCCTTGCCCAGTTCGGGGAAGGCGGACGGCTGAGTGACCCACCACAGCGATGCGCGCAGCGCGGCCGGCGGCGCCTCTGCGCGATCCCACACGATCAGCGTCGTGGCGGCGCCGGGCGTGTCGTCGACGACGATGTTTTCGGGGCCGGCCTGGGCGGCGAACATGCGGCGCCATTGGGCCGCGCGCTCGCTGGCGATGTAGACGTGGCGCTCGACCTTGGCCGGTACGACGGCCTGCGTGCGTACCTCGACCGGGCGGCCAAACGCCGGCTTCGCGGCCGGCATCGGCACGTCGCCCAGTACCAGCAGGCGCGCGTCACGCTGCCACTCGCGCTCGTGGGTGTGCACCCAGCCCAGCGCCTGCGCGGCCGGCAAGGCGACCCGCTCGGCATTCGCCAGGCCGGCCTGCGTCGCTTCGCGCTCGACCCAGGCGGCATCGGCCCCTTGCGTCACCACCACCGTGTCGCCGCGGTAGGGATAGACCGGATCGGCCAGCCAGGCGATGAGCAGCGCCAGCAACAGGCAGCGCACCAGCAGCAGCAAGGGGTTACTCCAGCGCCAGATCCGCGTCTGGCGCGGTTCGGTGCGCGGCAAAAAGCGCGCGGTCGCCATCGGCGCCGCCTCGTTCTCGACCCGCTTGCGGCGATGCCACCAGACCGGCAGCAACAGGATGGGCAGCGCCAGCCACCAGAGAGCATTCATGGCATTACCTTCCCGGCCGCCGCAGCCAGCGCCGCAGCACCTCGCCCGGCGCCTGCTCGATCGCGGCCAGCGTCAACGGGATGTCATTCTTGCGGCATTGCGCCGTGACCGCGCCGAAGTGCTGCTCGCGGTTGCGGCGGTAGCCTTCTTTCAGATCGGCGCCGAAACGGAACACGCCCTCGTCCCGTTCCGGGTCGCGGTAGGCCAGGTCGCCCGAAAAGCTGGCGTCGACCTCGGCCCGGGTCTGCAGGCCCAGCACGCGCACGTCGTGGCGCATCTGGCGCAGGCGCGTCAGGGCGATCGACAGCGGCGACGGCCAGTCGAGCAGGTCGCTGGCGGCATAGATCGCGCTGGGCGACTGGGCGAAGTGCAGGCTTGCCTTCAGGGTATCGGACTCCGGCAGGCTGCCCTCGGGCGCGGTGCGCTGCAGCTGGGACAGCACCCGCTGCAGGTGGCGCGGTCCGCGCAGGGCCGGCGTGAACGCCACCTTGCCGCCGCCCAGCACCACCAGGCCGAAGGCATCGCCCTGGCGCTGCGCGATCGCGGCCACGCAGCCGAGTAGCATGCGCGCATAGGCCAGTTTGTCGAGTCCCTCGATGCTGCGGCTCGGTTCGGCCATCGAGGCGCTGGCGTCGAGCACCAGCCAGACCGCCACATGGCTGTCGCGCTCGGCCTCGCGCACGAAATAGCGGTCGGCGCGCGCCGCCAGTTTCCAGTCGACCCGGCGCCACTCGTCGCCCGCCACATAGGCCCGGTATTCCGAGAACTCGACCCCGGCCCCGCGCTCGCGGCCCGCATGGATGCCGTGCCCGAGGCCGGCCAGCACGTGGCGGATGACCAGGTCGAGTTTCCGGGTGTGCGCAATCAGCGCGGTATTGGCTAACGACATGGTGCAAACGCCCGTTACGGCACCTTGATCTCGTTGCGCAGCGACTGCAGCACGTCGGCGATGGCGATGCCGTCGGCCTCGGCCTCGAAGTTGCGCAGCACCCGGTGCGCCAGCACCGGCAGCAGCATCGCCCCGATATCCTCGCGGGTGACGGCCAGCCGGCCCTGCATCAGGGCGCGCGCCTTGGACGCCAGCACCAGCGCCTGGCCGGCGCGCGGGCCAGCGCCCCAGCCGATATGCTTCTTGACCGCTTCGACCGTGGTCTCGCTCGGGCGGGTGGCGCGCACCAGGCGCGTGGCGTAGCGCACCAGGTGCTCGCCGATCTCGATATCGCGCACCAGCTGCTGCAGGCGCAGCAGGGTCTCGACATCCATCACCGGTTCGGCGTCCGACAGGCCTGCATGGGTGGTGCGCGAGACCATCAGCACTTCTTCGTCCTCGGTCGGATACACCACGTCGATGCGCAGCAGGAAGCGGTCGAGCTGGGCCTCGGGCAGCGGATAGGTGCCGGCCTGCTCGATCGGGTTCTGCGTGGCCAGCACGAAGAAGGGCCGCGGCAGCTTGTGGGTCTGGCCGGCGAAGGTGACAGAACGCTCCTGCATCGCCTCGAGCAGCGCTGACTGGGTCTTGGGCGGGGCGCGGTTGATCTCGTCGGCCAGCAGCACTTGCGTGAACACCGGGCCTGGCTGGAAGCGGAACACGCGCTGGCGGGTAGCCGCGTCTTCTTCCAGGATCTCGGTGCCGACGATATCCGACGGCATCAGGTCGGGCGTGAACTGCACCCGGCGGAACTGCATGTCGGTCGCTTGCGCCAGCGATTTGACGAGCAGGGTCTTGCCCAGCCCCGGCACGCCTTCGACCAGCGCGTGGCCGCCCGCCAGCAGGCAGGTGACGAGCAGGTTGACCACGTCTTCCTGGCCGATGATCACGCGCGCCATGCTGGCCTTGAGTTCGCCCACCTTCGCCGTCAGGGCGGCGATTTCCTGTTCATTCCACGCTACTGCATCTTGTTGCGACACTGGTCATGCTCCCAACGCATATTGAATGATGTTCACCGCGAAGCGGGTATTGTCGACCGCGAGAAAACGCTTGTTGCGAAAGTCGTAATCCCATTCGCAGCCATAGTCCTTGTTCGAGTACAGCACGCGCACCCGCCCGCCGATCTCGATCGCCTTCAGGTACTCGTGCACCAGGTCGTCGCCCCAGCCATTGAGTTCCATCGACGTCGTCGGCGGCCCGTCCTCGAACTTGAAGAAGCACGAGTACAGCGGGTGGTTGTTCGGGATCTTCTTCAGGGCCTGCGGCCCGAAGATCTTCGCCATCTCGGCCTCGAACGACTTGGCGAACAGGCCGTCGATGTCGTGGTTGCAGTCATCCACGAACACGAAGCCGCCGCCACGCACGTACTTCTCGAAATTGCTCCGTTCCGCCGGCGTGAACTGCACCAGCTTGTGGCCGGCCAGGTAGCAGAACGGCGCCTGCAGCATCTTCGGATCCGACAGGGCGACCATGCGCTCGGTCGTATCGACCCGCAAGGTGGTGTACTCCACCAGGGAGTTCAGCACATTGCTGGGCATGCGGATATCTACGTCCCAATTGCCCGATTCGTACATCAGGCGCGTGAAGTAGAAGTCGAAACTCGCCATCTCGATACGCTGCCGTTACACCGCGTCGGACAGCGAGGTGAAGTTGAAGTCGCGCACCTTCATCGGCGGCAGCACCATCTGGAACGGCACTTCGTCGCCACCGATGATCTGCGGCTTGCCCAGTTCGTCGATATTGTTCAGGATCGTGACCGGGCTCTCGTTGAAGCGGAAATTCTTGAGCGGGTACTTGATCTTGCCGTTTTCGACATAGAAGGTGCCGTCGCGGGTCAGGCCGGTGAGCAGCAGCGACTGCGGATCGACCATCCGGATATACCAGGTGCGGGTGACCACGATGCCTTTCTTGGTGCCTTCGATCAGCTCTTCGAGTGACTTGGTGCCGCCGGCCATGATCATATTGCCGTGGCCCGCAGTGGCGCGCTTGCCCATCTTCTGGGCCCAGTAGCGCGAGTAGTCGAGCGAGGCGATGCGGCCGTCCTTGATCAACTGGGTGCGCTCGCGCGCCAGCAGCGATTCTTCATCCCATGGCGCAACCGGTACGTCCTTGTCCCACGGATCGGCCCAGACATTCACCTGGCTGTCGAACAGCTTGTCGCCCAGGCGGTTCTTGCCGCCGGCTTTCGACAGGAAGCTGCGGCCTTCGTCGGCCGAGCGCGCATCGAACGCGCTGAACATATTGCCCAGGATTTCCGAGGTCGCCGCCGGTTCCAGGATCACGGTGTAGCGGCCCGGTTCCAGCGCGCGCGCCTCGACCGAGCGCAGCGCCTTCTCGATCGCGATTTCCGACGCTTCGCGCGCATCAAAACGCGCCGCATCGACCGCCGAGCGGGTCACCCAGCCCGAACCGCGGCCGTCTTCGGTACGCGCGGTGAGGCTGTACGACAGATTGGTAAAGTCCTGGTGGCCGAACACGCCGTTCGAGTTGGCGATGGTCGTAAAGCTCGTGCTGTCGGTGAAAAAGCCAGCGGTGACGAGCTTGTTCTTGCGCGCCAGTTCGATCGCGGTGGCCGCGACATCGGCCCGGAAGTCCGGGTCGATGGCCGCGGTCTTGGGCACGAAGGTACTGGTGCCGCGGTATTCCTGCTTCGTCACCGCCGGCATGAATTCCGGATTCTCCGGCGCCAGCTTGGCCAGCTCTTCGGCGCGGCGCACCGCCCGTTCGAGCGACTTGTCGTCGAATTCGTTGACCACGGCAGTGCCGCTGCGCTTGCCGAAGGCCACGCGCACGACCAGCTGCATGTCTTCGGTCAGGCCGGCGGTCGACACGCTATTGCGCGCGAAGCGCACATTGCCAACCCGGCTGCCGCCGATCTGCACCGTGCACTCGTCGGCTTTCGACAGCGACAGAACGCGATCGGTGATTTTTTTTGCTTGTTCCTGGTTCAGGGTTTTCATCCTGGTCTCCTTATCCGATCTTGCGTGCGGTGTTGATGACGTTGATGCCGTTAAAGCGCGTGGTGCTCGATCCATGCGACACCGCGCTCACCTGGCTCGGCTGGCCCTTGCCGTCGAAGAAGGAGCCGCCCATGCGCCAGTCGCGCTCGTCGCAGATGGCCGAGCAGGCATTCCAGAATTCCTGGGTATTGGCCTGGTAGGCGACATCCTCGAGCGGGCCGGCGATCTTGCCGTTCTTGATCTCGTAGTACAGCGTGCCGCCGAACTGGAAGTTGTAGCGCTGCTGGTCGATCGAGTAGGAGCCGCGCCCCAGGATATAGATGCCCTTCTTGACGTCCTGGACCATCTCATCCGGCGTCAGGCGCGCCTTGCCCGGCTCCAGCGAGACGTTCGGCATGCGCTGGAATTGCACCGTGCTCCAGCTGTCGGCATACGAGCAGCCGTGCGATTCCTTCTCGCCGATGATGTGGGCCTGGTCGCGCGTGGCCTGGTAGTTGACCAGGATGCCGTCGCGGATGATGTCCCACTTCTTGGCGGCCACGCCTTCGTCGTCGTAGCCGATCAGGCCCAGCGAGCCTGGCGTGGTACGGTCCGCCACGAAGTTGACGCGCTCGGCGCCGTACTTGAATTTCTTGGTCTGCCACTTGTCCAGGCCCGCGAAGCTGGTGCCGGCGTAGTTGGCTTCGTAGCCGAGCACGCGGTCCAGTTCCGTCGGGTGGCCGACGTTTTCGTGGATGGTCAGGAACAGGTGTTCGGGCGAGAGCACCAGGTCGTACTTGCCCGGCTCGACCGACTTGGCCGTGAGCTTTTCGCGCGCCTGCTTGCCGGCCAGGCGCGCGTCTTCCACGATGTCGTAGGAACGGGTGTACAGGGTGGTCACGCCGCCGGCGGCGCGCACCTTGTCCGCCGCCTTGGCGTCGAAGTACTCATAGCCCATCGAGGCCGGGGCGCCCAGGCCGCCGCGCGAGCGGAACTTGCCGGTCTTCTGGTCGACCGCGGTGGCGTTGATCGGGGCCCACAGGCGGTGGATGTCCTGGTCGATATACGAACCGTCGGTCGAGGCGAAGTATTTTTGCTGGTTGATCTGGAACAGCGAGGCGGTCATGAAGTTCGCGCCCGCATCCAGGCCGGCCTTGTTGGCGGCGATCAGCATGTCGGCCTTTTCCTTGACCGGCAGGGTGCGCCAATCCTTGACGATCGGCGTGGCCCACGCCACTTCGCCGACGCCCTTGACCGGCGCCAGGCGCACCGGCTCGGTCTGGAGTTTGGCATTGGCCTTGGCGATGGCCACCGCCTGGCGCGCGGCCTGGGCGATGCCGTCCGGCGTCATGCTGTTGGTCGAGGCAAAACCATAGGCGCCGTTGGCGATTACGCGGATGCCCACGCCACTGGACTCGGTATTGTTGATGCTCTCGACGTTCAGGTCGCGCGTGATGATGAACTGGTTCAGGTAGCGGCCGATGCGCACGTCGCAGTACGAGGCGCCCGCTTGCGTGGCCGCGCCCATCGCGGTATCGGCCAGGACTTTCTTGGCGCTCGCCGCCAGCGGCTTGAGCAGGTCTTCGGCCGCGATCGCGTTGCCGAATACCGGAATGAGCATGGCGCCAGCAGTGCCGGCGCCAATTTGCAGGAATTTTCGACGTTCCATGTGTGTTATCCGTTTGCGTTTGCACGCCGCCCCGTGGATCGGAGACGGCGTGATGCAGGAAGGCGCGGGCTTAGACCGCGTCTGACAGCGACGTGAAGTTGAAATCGCGGATCTTCATCGACGGGATCAGCATCGAGTAGCGCGCTTCGTCGGCGCCGATCACGACCGGCTTGCCGATTTCCTCGATATTGTTCAGCATCGAGACCGGGCTTTCGTTGAAACGGAAGTTCTTGATCGGATGCTTGATCTTGCCGTTTTCAACGTAGAAGGTGCCGTCGCGGGTCAGGCCGGTCAGCAGCACCGATTGCGGATCCACCATGCGGATATACCAGGTGCGGGTCACCAGCACGCCCTTCTTGGTATTGGCGATCAGCTCTTCGGTGGTCTTGTTGGTGCCAGCCATGATGATATTGCCGGCCGCGCCCACCGCGCGCTGGTTCTTCTGCTGCGCCCAGAAGCGCGAGTAGTCCAGGGCATTGATCTTGCCGTCCTTGACCAGTTCGACGCGTTCGCGCGGCAGCATATTGTCGTCCCACGGCAGCACGGCGACATCCTTGTCCCACGGATCGGACCAGATATTGACCTGGCTGTCGAACAGCTTGTCGCCCAGGCGGTTCTTGCCGCCGGCCTTCGACAGGAAGCTGCGGCCTTCGTCGGCGCGGCGCGCGTCAAAACCGCCGAGCATGAACGACAGCAGGTCCGATGTCGCCGCCGGCTCCATGATGACGGTGTAGCGGCCCGGCTCGAGGGCCTTGGCGTCGACCGAGCGCAGTGCTTTTTCGATCGCGATCTCGGCCGCTTCGCGCGGGTCGAACTTTGACACATCGCGCGCCGAACGCTTGACCCAGCCCGAACCGCGGCCGTCTTCGGTGCGCACGGTCAGGGTGAAGTCGAGCGAGGTCGATGCCTGGTGGCCGAACAGGCCATTCGAGTTGGCGACGGTCTCGAAGCTGGTGCGGTCGGTGAAGAAGCCGGCCGAGACCAGGCCGCGCTTGCGGCAGCCTTCGATCGCGTAGGCCGCGGCCTGGGCGCGGTATTCCGGATCGATGTCGGCGGTCTTTTGCACGAAGGTGTCGGACGCCTTGTACGCGGTCTTGGCGATCGCCGGGATGAATTCCGGATTGTCCGGCGCCAGCTTGGCCAGGTCTTCGGCGCGGCGCACGGCGCGCTCGATCGACTTGTCGTCGAACTCGTTGATGGTGGCCGTGCCCTGCTTCTTGCCGAAGGCGACCTGCACCTGCACGCGGGTGTCGTCGGCCAGGCCGGCGGTCGAGACGGCGTTGCGCGCGAAACGGATATTGCCGATGGTGCTGCCTTCGATATTGACGACGCACTCGTCGGCCTTGGTCAGCGACATCACGCGGTCGCTGATCTTCTTGGTTTGGTCCTGGGTCAGGATGCTCATGGTCGTCCCTTAGCCGATCTTGCGGGCGGTGTTGATCACGTTGATGCCGTTGAAGCGCGCGGTCGACGAGCCGTGCGAGACGATGCTGATCTGCGGCGGCTGTCCCTTGCCGTCGAAGAAGGAGCCGCCCATGCGCCAGTCGCGCTCGTCGCATATGGCGCTGCAGCCGCCCCAGAATTCCTGGGTGTTCGACTGGTAGGCCACGTCTTCGAGCATCTGGCCGATCTTGCCGTCCTTGATCTCGAAGAACAGCTGGCCGCCGAACTGCGAGTTGTAGCGCTGCTGGTCGATCGAAAACGAACCGTCGCCGACGATATAGATGCCCTTCTTGATGCCCTTGACCATCTCGTCCGGCGTCAGGCGCGCCTTGCCCGGCGCGAGCGACACGTTCGGCATGCGCTGGAATTGCACGGTGTTCCAGCCGTCGGCGTACGAGCAGCCGTGCGACTCTTTCTCGCCGATGATGTGGGCCTGGTCGCGCGTGGCCTGGAAGTTGACCAGGATGCCGTCCTTGATGATGTCCCAGCGCTTGGACTTGACGCCTTCGTCGTCGTAGCCGATCGCGCCGAGCGAACCCGGGGTGGTCTTGTCGGCGTAGATGTTGACGATCGGGGCGCCGTACTTGAACGTCTTCGATTGCAGCTTGTCGAGCGTGGCGAAGCTGGTGCCGGCGTAGTTGGCCTCGTAGCCCAGCACGCGATCCAGTTCGGTCGGGTGGCCGACGTTCTCGTGGATGGTCAGCCACAGGTGTTCGGGCGAGAGCATCAGGTCGTACTTGCCCGGCTGGACCGACTTGGCGGTCAGCTTGCGCTTGGCGTCGCGGCCTGCGGCGCGCGCGTCTTCCACGATGTCGTAGCTGTCGGTGTACAGGGTGGCGACGCCGCCGGCGGCCTTGATCTTGTGCTCGGGGCGGGCGTCGAAGTATTCATAACCCTTGCCGACCGGGGAACTCAAGCCGTCGCGCGAGCGGAACTTGCCGGTGGCCTTGTCGACCGCGGTGGCCGACAGCGGCGCCCACAGGCGATGCACGTCCTGGTCGATGTACGAGCCATCGGTCGAGGCGAAGTATTTTTGCTGGTTCACCTGGAACAGCATCGAGCGCATGAAGTTGGCGCCGCCTTCCATGCCGGCCTTGTTGGCGGCGATCAGCATGTCGGTCTTCTCGGCGATCGGCACCGTGCGCCAGTCCTTGGTGTACGGCGTGCTCCACGATACGTCACCGACGCCCTTGACTGGTGCGAGCTGCACCGGTTCGGTCTGCAGCTTGGCGTTGGCTTTCGCGATCGCCACCGCCTGGCGCGCCGCGTTGGCGATGCCGTCGTTCGACATGTCCGAGGTGGCGGCAAAGCCGTAGGCGCCGTTCACGATCACGCGCACGCCGACGCCGGCCGACTCGGTATTGGCCACGTTCTCGACGTTCAGGTCGCGCGTGGTGATGAACTGGTTGAGGTAGCGACCGAGGCGCACGTCGGCGTAGCTGGCGCCGGCCTTGGTGGCGGCGTTGAGCGCGACGTCGGCCAGGGCCTTCTTGGCGGCGACGGGCATCGTGCTGGCCAGTTCCTCGGCAGCGATCGCGCGTCCGAAAGGCAGCAGCATCGATGCGGCGGCCAGGCTGCTGAGATTGAGAAAGGTACGGCGTTCCATGTGTTCTCCTGAAGGACCTACTCCGGGCAGCGGTTCCGCAAACAGCTCGGCGCCGCTCTTGTATGTACATCGCTTTTGTTGTGATTTCGCCTGTGTGACACGCGGCAAACCTCTCAACCATAGCAGTAACAGAACGTTTTGAATAGGCAATCTTTGTGCCACCTCAATGCACTAATCGGTGCCTGTGTTTGGCACTGTCCGACGGGTGTCCGCAAGATGTCCGGGTGTCCGCCGCGGACGCCCGGCGGACAGTCAATACAGGAGAAACGCGGCGCGCATATGCATATGCGAGGAACGCTTGACTGTCCGCCTTGCCTGTTCGATCATCTGCGCGATGGCGGCGGCGCCCTGGCCTGCCGTCCCACCTACCCTGGAGACTGAGCACGATGAAACGACTGATCCTGGCCGCGATGCTGGCCACCGGCATCGCCGGCGCCGCCCACGCCGACGACGCCCTCAAATCGGCCATCGCCGGCGAACACCGCGCCGCCGCCAACAAGGCGCGCGACACCTACCGCCACCCTTACGAAACCCTGACCTTCTTCGGCATCAAGCCGGGCATGAAGGTGATCGAGCTGTCGCCGGGCGGCGGCTGGTACACCGAGATCCTGGCGCCCTACCTGCGCGAGCAGGGCAAGCTGTATGGCGCCGTGCCCGACGCCGAGAGCCGCGGCGGCAAGGCCTTCCGCGAGCGCCTGGCGGCCAACGGCGCCGTGTACGACAAGGTGACCCCGGTCCTGTTCGCGCCGCCGACCAGCTTCGAGCTGGGCGCCCCGAACAGCGTCGACATGGTGGTCACTTTCCGCAACCTGCACAACTGGCTCGGCAACGGCGACGACGCCGTGCTGGCCGTGCTCAAGGAAGCGCACAAGGTCTTGAAGCCGGGCGGCGTGCTGGGCGTGGTCGAGCACCGCCTGCCGGCCAAAATGCAGCAGGACGCCAAGGCCTCGAGCGGCTACATGCATGAGGCATACGTGATCCGCATGGCCGAACGCGCCGGCTTCAAGCTGGCCGCCAAGTCGGAAATCAACGCCAATCCGAAGGACACCGCCGATCATGAAAAAGGCGTGTGGACGTTGCCGCCGGTGCTGGCCAACAAGGACAAGGACCGCGAAAAGTACCTGGCGATCGGCGAGAGCGACCGCATGACCCTGAAGTTCGTCAAGCAGTAAGCATCGCTCCTGGTCACGCAGGAAGGCAATGCCAGCCTGCGTGACGATCCACGTATTTCCTTTTGCGGCGGGCGTGTATATTCTCTCGGTCAAACTCCGAACCATGCCGCCGAAGGAAACCATGAACAATCTGCCGCTATTGCGCCTGGCCGCACTTGCATTCGCCCTCTCGGGACCCGTCCACGCCCAGGACGCCGTGCCGCCCGAGGTCCAGGCAGTGCCGGCGACCGTCCCCACGCCCACACCCGCGCCGCCACCCGTGGTCGTCGCCGCGGCCAAGAGCGCCGTGCCGGCCCCGGTGCTGCCCGCGGTCGAGAACTCGGTGGTCAAGATCTTCGCCACCGTCCGCCGTCCCGAACCCTACAAACCCTGGACCAAGGCGGCTCCCAGCCCGGTTACCGGTTCCGGCGTCATCATCGAAGGCAAGCGCATCCTGACCAATGCCCACGTGGTCGGCTATGCCAGCCAGGTCGAGGTGCAGGCCAACCAGTCGGGCGACAAGGTCGCGGCCAAGGTGATCGCGCTCGCCCGCGGCATCGACCTGGCCGTGCTCGAGCTGGAAGACCCGTCCTTCTTCGACAAGCGGCCACCGGTGCCGCGTGCGCCCGTGCTGCCCGACGTGCGCCAGCAGGTGTTCGCGTATGGCTATCCGGTTGGCGGCAACTCGCTGTCGACCACCACCGGCATCGTCTCGCGCGTGGAATTCGTCAACTACGGCGCCTTCAGCTCCGGCCTGCGAATCCAGATCGACGCCGCGATCAATCCCGGCAACAGCGGCGGACCGGTGGTGTCGGGCGACCGCATGGTCGGCCTGGCCTTCGCGGGCGCGCTCAATGCGCAGAGCATCGGCTACGTGATCCCGAACGAAGAGATCGAACTGTTCCTGCGCGACGTGGCCGATGGCCGCTACGACGGCAAGCCGCTGCTGCACGACAGCGTGCAGACGCTCGAGAATCCGGCGCTGCGCCAGTTCCTCAAGCTCGACCGCTCGGTCGAAGGCGCGGTGGTGCACCGGCCATATCAAACCGACGCCAGCTGGCCGCTCAAGGAATGGGATGTGATCACCCATATCGGCGAACACGCGATCGACAACCAGGCCATGGTCAAGCTGGGCTCGAACCTGCGCGTACGCTTCCAGTACCGGGTCCAGCAGGTGGCGAAGAACGGCAAGGTGCCGATGACGATCGTCCGCGCCGGCAAGACCATGAAAGTCGAGGTGCCGGCCACCGGTCCGCGCCCGCTGTTAATCTCGGACCTCGATGGCGGCTACCCGTCCTACTTCATCTACGGCCCGATGACCTTTTCGCGCGCCACCAGCGAATTCATGGGTTTTGTCGCCGGCAGCGCGCCGGGGATGAATGCCTACGCCTTCAACGCCAGCCCGCTGGTGACCCAGCGCGGCGATTCGCCGACGCCCGAGCGCGAAGAGCTGGTGGTGATCAGCGCGCCGTTCTTCCCGCACAAGCTGGTGAGCGGCTATAGCAACCGCTTCGGTTCGGTGATCGAGTCGGTCAACGGCCAGCACGTGCGCAGCCTGCGCCACATGGTCGAACTGCTGCGCGACCTGAAGGACGACCAACTGGTGCTGCGCTTCGACCAGCGCTATGGCGAAACCATGATTTTGCCGCGCAAGGCGATGCTGGATGCGACCGAGTCGATCCTGTCGGATAACGGCGTCAGGATGCAGGGATCGGAAGACATGATGAAGGTGTGGGAGCGCAAATAATCCCATTGTCCCCAATGAAAAACGCCCGCGGACATCGCGGGCGTTTTCTTATTTCGCCTTTTTCACCGGCGTGAACAACAGATCCTGGAAGTCGTAGCTGAAGTCCGTCTCCGTCGAAACCGGCTTCATGCGCAGCCGCTCGATCGAGCTGTCGTGGTCCAGCGAGAACGTCGCATAGGCGTCGGCGTTGAAGTTGCGCTCCTTCCAGCGCACGACGAAGGTATCGTGCTGGAAGTGCTCCATCTCCCCCGTCAGGTCGGGCGTGCGCGAGAACGACATCACCAGCTTGCTGCCCTGGCGCTTGATGATCGCCTTGCCATACCAGGCGTCCTCGTACTCGCCCTCGTAGTCGCGCAGCGCCAGCGATGGCTTGGAAGCCTTGGCGCGGCTGGTGGTTTCAGTCTTCAGGCGCGCCGCTTCCTTGTCCTGGGCCTCCTGGGCGACGGCGGCGATGCGGCCGATCCAGTCGGTTGGCGCCACGCCCAGGTACTGGTCCAGCAGGCGGTATTGCAGCGCATTGAGCGACGGGCCGCTCTCGGCGTTGGTGAAGATCGCGATGCCCAGCTTCGCTTCCGGCACCAGCAGCACGCGCGAATAGAAGCCCTGCAGCGCGCCACCGTGCATCGCCACCAGCTTGCCCTGGTAGTCGCGCAGCTGGAAGCCCAGGCCATAGGCGAAGAAGTTCGGTTTCGTCGCCGCCAGCGGCGGACGCGGCTCGTTGATCTTCATCGGCGTCTGCGCGGTCCACATCTCGCGCGCCTGTTTCTCGGACCACAGGCGCACTTCCTTGCCGCCGGCATCCGTTCCCACGCGGCCGTTATCGAGCAACACATTCATCCAGCGCGCGATGTCCTCGGCATTGGTGTTGATGCCCACCGCGCCGATCGCATTGGCCACCGGCATCGGCTTGACCACCGCGGCCTTGCCATCGATCTTGCTGTGCGGCGCCGACACGTTCATGCCCGGCTTGTGCTGGTCCAGGCTGGTGGTGGTGGCGCGCATGCCGACCGGATCGAGGATCCACTCGCGCATCGTCGCGCCCCAATCCTTGCCCGACTTCTGGGCGATGATCTTGCCGGCCACGATGTACAGCAGGTTGTCGTAGGCGTAGCTGTTACGAAAGCTCGTCGCCGGCTTGATGTAGCGTAGGTTGTGGATGATCTCGTCGGTGCTGAAGGTGGTGGTCGGCCACCACATCAGGTCACCGGCGCCCAGCCCCAGGCCGCTGCGGTGGGTCAGCAGGTCGCGCACCGTCATCTCGGCCGTCACGTACGCGTCGTACATGCGGAAATCCGGCAGGTGCTTGATGACCGGGTCGTCCCACGCCAGCTTGCCCTGGTCGACCAGCATCGCCAGGCCGGCCGCCGTGAAGGCTTTCGAGTTGGACGCGATCTCGAAGATGGTCTTGCCGTCGACCGGGGTCGCGTCGCCCAGCTTGCGTACGCCAAAGCCCTGGGTGACGACGACCTTGCCGTCCTTGACCACGGCGATCGCGATGCCGGGGACGTCGAAGGTTTTCAGCACGCGATCGACGTCGGCTTCCAGGTTGTAGGCTGGCGCCGCTGCCGCCGGCGCTGGCGCGGCGGCGGTTTGCGCGAGCGCTGCACCGGCCGCGCAAAACGCCAGCAGCAGGGCGCCGGCGATACGACGCATTGTCAAGTCCCGGATCATCATTGCTTGCCCATCGCTTTATCGACGCTCGACTGCGTCTCGGGGTGGTAACGCTCGCGCGCCTTTTTGTAGATGCCTTCGGCCCAGGCGCGGTCGTCCGGCTTCTCGCGCAGCGCGGCATACAGGGGCACCACGAACTTCTGGCGCCCCACGCTCATCAGGAAGGCTTCGAGCTGCGGACGCACGGCGCGGTAGCCGGCATGCACCGAGGCGCGGTAGAAGCGGAACGCCACCTCGTTGTTCTTCGTGTTGGCGAGGTCATAGACGCGGTCGAGTTCGGCCAGCTTGTTCGCATCGGCCTTGTTGTCGATATCGTTCAGGAACTTCATCCACTCGGCCGCATTCCACTGCTTGGCCTTCAACTGCTCGGTCGAGACGCTGCCCTTGATCCAGCCGTCGATCGACGCGTTCAGCTGCGCCAGGCGCTGCGACACGGCGCGCTGGCCACTGGCCGGGATGCCCGGACCGTAGATCCATTCATCGAGCTCGGCGTCGCTCATGATCTTTGGATTCTTGGCCAGCAGGTTGTTGCGCAGGTAGTCCAGGAACTGGTCGTTGGTCACGCTCTGGAAGGCGTGACCGTCGAACCAGCCGCGCAGGAAGGTGTCGAAAGCGGCGCGGCCGGCGCGCTGTTCGAGCGTGTGCAGGAACCAGGCGCCCTTCGGATAGGCCAGCGAGGTGTCAGGGTAATACTCGGCCGAGGTGTCGGGCTGGCGCGAGACCAGCGCCTGCTTGGCCGGCGGCAGGTCCTTGAGCATTTCCAGCGCCTCTTCCTGCTCCAGCTGCAGGTTCATGAGGGCGGTTTCCTTGCCGTAGATCTCTTCCAGGATGCGGGTCGTGACGTAGGTGGTGAAACCTTCGTTGAGCCACCAGTGCTTCCACGACGAATTGGTCACCAGGTTGCCCGACCAGCTGTGCGCCAGCTCGTGGGCGATCAGGTCGACCAGGCTGCGGTCGCCCGCGATCATGGTCGGGGTCAGGAAGGTCAGGCGCGGGTTTTCCATGCCGCCGATCGGGAACGACGGCGGCAGGATCAGCATGTCGTAACGCCCCCAGCGATACGGGCCGTACAGCTTCTCGGCCGCCTCGACCATCTTCTCGGTGTCGGCCAGCTCGTATTCGGCGGCCTTGATCCGCTGCGGCTCGGCGTAGACGCCGGTGCGCCCGCCGAGCGTGGCCGCTTCGAGCTCGCCGATGCCGATCGCCAGCAGGTAGGATGGAATCGGCTGCGGCATCGTGAACTTCCAGCCTTTCTCACCGGTGGCCTTCATGTCGTTATCGGCGCTCATCACCACGCGCAGGCCTTGCGGCGCCTCGATGCGCGCGCTGTAGGTGAAGCGCACCGCCGGCGTGTCCTGGATCGGCACCCACGAGCGGGCATTGATCGCCTGCGACTGGCTGAACATGAACGGGTACTTGCCCGACATGGTCTGCACCGGCTGCAGCCATTGCAGCGCGGTGGCGGTCGGCGCGGTGCGGTAGTGGATGCGCACCTTCTTCTGCTGGCCGGGCAGCTTGACGTGCAGCGGCTGGCCCTTCTCTTCATCGAACTTGCCGAGCGAGTAGTCGGCCTTGCGCCAGGCGCCCTTCGCGTCCTGGGCTTCGATCTTCGAGATCGTCAGCTCGCGCGTGTCCAGGTCGAGCGTGGTCGCCTTCTGGTCCAGCCAGTCGAGGGTCAGCTCGGCGTAGCCATCCAGGCTTTTCTTGTTGAAGTCGGCCTTCAGGTCCAGGTGCAGGGCGGTGGTCTTGACCTGGTCATACTTGGCGTAGCTGAGGGGATCGAGGGCGAAGGCGTAGGCGCTCCAGGCGCTCAGGAAAGCTGCGGTACTCGCGCGCAGCAGGGTGCTTTGGTTCATGGTCTCTCGCAGGGGAAGGTGTGCCCGGCAGGCCGGGGGCGCAAGCAGAATAGCATGCACGCCCGGCCAGCGAAAGCGCGCCGGCGCCACGTCCATACGCGATGAAACCACGCGCGCCCGGCCGAAAACAGGGCCGTCTCTGCTATGATCGCGCCCTTCCCGCCTCAGTCGCTTTCGCCTCCCCTATGGATGCCTTCCTCGTCTCGACCGGCATCGTGGGCCTCGCCGAGATCGGCGACAAGACCCAGTTGCTGGCCTTCCTGCTCGCCGCCCGCTTTCGCCGTCCGCTGCCGATCGTGCTCGGCATCCTGGTCGCAACAGTGGCCAACCACGCCTTCGCCGCCGCCGTCGGCGCGCTGGTCAGCGAACTGCTGGGCGCGGGCGTGATGCGCTGGGTGCTGGGCCTGTCCTTCCTGGCGATGGCCGCCTGGATCATGATCCCCGACGAGATCGACGCCGAGGAAGCGCAACTGGCCAAGTCCGGCGTGTTCCTGACCACCCTGATCGCCTTCTTTGTCGCCGAGATGGGCGACAAGACGCAGGTGGCCACCGTGGCGCTGGCCGCGCGCTACGAATCGATGGCGGCGATCGTCGCCGGCACCACCTTCGGCATGATGCTGGCCAACGTGCCGGCCGTGTACTTCGGCGAACGCATCGCCAACCGCGTGCCCTTGAAGCTGGTGCATGGCATCGCGGCGCTGATTTTCGCGGTGCTCGGCATCGCCACCCTGCTCGGCATGGGCGAAGGCCTCGGCTTCTAATCCGCCTCCTGCATCACCCACACCGGCGCCGACCACAACACATTGCCGTCGTCCTGGGTCACCTTCGCATAATAGAAGTGGGCGCCGGGCGATGGGATGAAGGTGGTCTCGGCCTGGTCCGACATCTGCGTGACCGTGCCCTTGCGGCCCGGGACGCCCTCCATGATCGCCACCGCGGCCGCCTTCCTGCCGCTCGCGCTGGCGAAGTTGGCCACCAGCGCCAGCGGCCCGCGATTGCTAAAACGCTCGCCCATCAGGCGGCCGTTGGCGGTCAATACCAGCTGCGAATCCTTGTCCATCGTCGCGAACACGCGGCGCGCCTTGAGCGCCTCGACGAAGCTGGCGCGACTCAAGGCCGTGCCGTTGGGCAGCAGCACGCCGGTGCGGTTGGTGAACGAAGCGCCCCAGTTGGCGCAGTGGTTATCCTGGTTGGTGCTGAAGGCCAGCCGATAACCCGCCTCGAGCAGGCGGTTGCAGGCGCCCTCGAAATTGCTGCGCCGGGTCTCGCTTTCGCTGACGTTGGTCGAGAACGCGGTGCTGTTCATGACCTCGCACAGCGCCATCGCCTCGCCGCCATCCTCGGTCCAGGCCAGCGGCACGCCATCGACCTGGAACTGGCCCGAGTGCGCCGGATGGTTGAACTGGCCCACCCAGCCGCGCGCGCGCATCAACGTGTACAGGGCGGCGTAGTCGCCGCGCGGCGTGCGCGTGTCGGCCATCAGCTCGCCCCTGGCGTTGGTCTCCCAGCCCAGCAACTCGTCGCTGTTGAAAATATTGATATGGCCACCGTTGTGGATGACGCCCCATTCCAGGCCATACACCGCGAGGAAACCGGGGTGCTTGCGCGAGAAGGCGGCGGCCGCGTCCAGGCCGGACCGGTACAAGGCCCTGGCCGCGGCCGGGTCGGCATCCGGTGCGCTGCCTTCCGAGCCGTCGTACATATGGTTGTGTTCCGAGGCGACCAGGATATCCAGGCCGCGCTGCCTGGCATAGGCAAAGGCGGCATCCGGGCCATGTGGCGCTTTCAGGGGCGGCTGGGAACCCTTGCACTCGGTGACGTCGGCGCCGCCGTCGCTGTGATTGGTCTGGCTGTGCAGGTTGCCGAGATAGACCGTATAGGGCAGCGCGCCCGGCGCCGGGGCGGCGGCCGGCGCGAAGGGTCGCGGCAGCGGCGCGAACGCCGGCATCGCAGGCGCTTGCGGCGCGCCGACCGCGATCTCCCATTCCTGTTCATGCATGTCGTGATCGTTGCCGCGCACCGCCGCATGCAGCCGGACCTTGTAGATGCCGGCCGGCGCCGCGGCGCGTCCCAGGCGGCCTGACCAGGGCACGGCGACCGTCATCGCCTCGCCCGTGAACGGCGCCGCGCCGCGCCAGCGCAGGGCGACACGCCCGCCGGGCTTGACCAGCTCCACCCGCCAGTCGACGGTGTCCGGGTGCGGCAGGCCGGGGTAGGCAAAGCCCAGGGTAAATGTGCGCCCCGGCGCCGCGCCCGACTGGAAAGGCGCGAGCAGGGTGGCTTCGAATTCCTGGTGTTCCGCAGGGGCGGCTTGCGCCACGCTGCAGCACAAGGACAGGGTCAGGAAGAGGGAATGGAATGCGGTTTTCATGATGCAATTTTTGCAACTTCATGCCGCATTCATATTGCGCGACCTCGCTACGAGATTGTCATTTTGATCACATGGTTTGATGAGTTTTAAAAAAGACAAGTTGCGGCGGGCACGGGTGCCGGTTAAGGTGGGCGGGCGCCTTCACCACCGGGAAATCCAGCGATGCCCAACCACGCCGCCGCACCCGTCTTCTTCGAGACCGCAGAGCACTTCCGTGCCTGGCTCGCCGCGCATGCCGGCAGCGCGACCGAACTGCTGGTGGGTTTTCACAAAGTGGGCAGCGGCCGGCCCTGCATGAGCTGGTCGGAGTCGGTCGACCAGGCCCTGTGCCACGGCTGGATCGACGGCGTGCGCCGACGCATCGACGACGCCAGCTACAGCATTCGCTTCACGCCACGCAAACCGGGGTCGATCTGGAGCGCGGTGAACATCGCCAAGATCGCGGTCCTGCGCGCAGAGGGCCGCTTGCTGCCGGCCGGCGAAGCGGCGTTCGCGCGCCGCTCGGAAGAACGTTCGCGCATCTATGCGCACGAGCGCGAGACGCCGGCCGAACTGGCCGCCGAAGACACGGCGTTGTTCCAGGCGCAGCCCGCGGCCTGGACCTATTTTTGCGCCTGCCCTCCCGGCTACCGCGCGACCGTGCTGCACTGGATCACCAGTGCGAAGAGGCAGGAGACCCGCAGCGCGCGCCTGGCGCGCCTGATCGAGGCCTGCGCTGCCGGCCAGCGCCTCTAGGGCAGTCAAGAATGTTTAGTAAACCGGCTAAACAGATGTGCTGAAACACGGTAACCATTGATCGGAAACCGGACTCCACATATAAAGTTGCGTGGATATCGTGCAACAAGGGCGGCGCGCCTCGCTGCCGCCACCTGTGGAGACAATATGACAGCCAGGCTTCATTTCGGACACCTCTCGATCGCCGCCAGCGCGGCGCTGTTGTTTAGTGCAGTTCCCGCGCAGGCGGTTCCTGCCGGCAGCCCGGCGGAGGCGGTCAACGTCTTCATCGGCACCGGCGGCGACGGCCACACCTTCCCCGGCGCCAGCCGCCCGTTCGGCATGGTGCAGCTCAGTCCCGACACCCAGCACCGCCATTTCCGCCAGAGCTATCCCTGGGCCGCCGGCTACAACCATGCCGACGGCTCGATCCTCGGCTTCTCGCACACCCACTTCTCGGGCAGCGGCCACTCCGACCTGGGCGATGTGCTCTTGATGCCCTACGGCGGCGAAACCAAGCTCGAACCGGGCTATCCGGAACGCCCGTTCTCGGGCTACCGTTCGCGCTTCTCGCACGACCAGGAAAAAGCCGAACCGGGCTATTACGCGGTGCGCCTGAAGGACCACGACGTCGACGTCGAACTGACCGCCAGCGAGCGCGTGGGCTTGCACCGCTACAAATTCAAGGCCGGCGAGGCGGCCAAGGTGCTGCTCGACCTGCGCACCAGCATCTACAACTACGACGACAAGAACCTGTGGGCGCGCCTGCGGGTGCGCAACAGCACCACCATCACCGGCATGCGCGAGACGCGCGGCTGGGCGCCGGGACGCCAGCTGCACTTCGCGATCCAGTTCTCGCGCCCGATCGATACCCGCCAGCTCTTGAACCGCGAAGAAGCGATCCCCTACCGCGGTTTCACCCAGCCCGGCAAGACGGCGGGCGACCGGGCCATGGTCGAGGGCAAGCAGCTGATGGCCGACTTCAACTTCGGCGTCCCGAGCGACGGCACCCTGCTGGTCAAGGTCGCGCTGTCGGCGGTGAGCGAAGACAATGCGATCGCCAACCTGGCCGAGATGCCGGGCTGGGATTTCGACCAGGAGCGCGAGCGCGCCGGCAAGGCCTGGAACGATGCGCTGGGCGCGGTGAAGGTCGAGGCCGAGGGCCCGATGCGCACCAAGTTCTACACCGCCCTGTACCACAGCATGCTGGCGCCATCGCTGTTCATGGACCTCGACGGCAGCTACCGCGGCCCGGACAACCAGGTGCACAAGGCGAAGAACTTCCGCTTCCATTCGACCTTCTCGCTGTGGGACACCTACCGCGCCCTGCACCCGCTGCTCACCATCGTCGCGCCCGAGCAGCGCAACGCCGACTTCGTGAACTCGCTGATCGCTTCGCAGCAGCACAGCCCCTACGGCATCCTGCCGGTGTGGCAGTTCCATGGCCTGGAAACCTGGACCATGATCGGCTACCACGCGGTGCCGGTGATCGCCGACGCCTACATGAAGGGCATCCGCGGCTTCGACGCCGACAAGGCCCTGGCCGCGATGACCGCCAGCGCCGAATACGGCCCGTATGGCGGCCTGGAACACTATATGAAGCTGGGCTACGTGCCGATCGACCTCGAGAAAGAGGCCGCGTCCAAGACCGTCGAATACGCATTCGACGACTGGACCATCGCCCGCATGGCCGAGAAGATGGGCAAGAAGGACATCGCCGCACGCTACTACAAACGGGCCCAGAACTACCGCAATGTGTTCGACAAACAGACCGGTTTCATCCGCGCCCGCAAATCCACCGGCGAATTCCGCACCCCGTTCAACCCCGAACTGTCGAACTTCGGCAGCGACTACACCGAGGGCAGCGCCTGGCAGTATTCCTGGTATATGCCGCACGATAACGCCGGCCTGATCTCCTTCCTGGGCGGCGATGCGGGCCTGGTGAGCAAGATCGACCAGGTGTTCGACGCCAAGGTCGACGAGACCGTGTACGCCCACATGGAAGACATCTCGGGCCTGATCGGGCACTACGCCCACGGCAACGAGCCTTCGCACCACGTGGCCTACCTGTACAACTATGCCGGTGCGCCGTGGCGCACCCAGGAGCGCCTGGCCCACATCATGGCGACCCAGTACAGCGATAAGCCGGACGGCCTGTCGGGCAACGACGACCTGGGCCAGATGTCGGCCTGGTTCGCCTTCACCGCGCTCGGCTTCTACCCGGTGGCGCCGGGCAGCAACGAGTATGTGATCGGCCGCCCCTTCCTGGACAAGGCGACCCTGAACCTGCCGAACGGGAAGCGCTTCACCGTGCGCGCCGACGGCCTCTCGGGCGCCAACGGCTACGTCGGCCGGGTGACCCTCAACGGCAAGCCGCTGAACCGCACCTTCATCCGCCACGAGGACATCATGGCCGGCGGCGAACTGGTGTTTACCATGCAGGCCACGCCGAACAAGGACTGGGGCAAGGAGCACAGCGCCCGCCCCTATACCCATACCAGGTACTGAGCAAGGGAGCGCGCGGCAACGACGTGCGGAAAAACGACAGGGCATGGTGTCATCCGGGCTGTTGCTTGATAATGAGCAACTCCTGAAGATCGCTCCCGCCATGGCCACCCTGTCTCCCCACCTGCTGCCGCCCCTGCGCACCGACGCCGGTCGCTATCGCGAACTCGATGTCCTCGAGCGGCTGCGCGACCACCTGCCGGAAGGCTTCGAGGTGTTCCACAGCATCGCGCTGCACACCATCCACAACGGGCACGATCGCTACGGCGAGATCGACATCGTGGTGCTGGCCCCGAACGGCAACCTGCTGCTGATGGAAGTGAAGGCCGGCGCCGTCGTGCTGCGCGAAGGCGGCATCTACAAGCTCTATGGCAGCGGCGAACGCGACGTCGCGCGCCAGGCGCTGGTGCAGCGCGCCGCGATGCAGAACCGCCTGCAGCAGGCCGGCATCCATCCGGAACTGGTCAGCTGCCTGGTCCTGCCCGACTATACGCTGGGCGACGGCCAGGTGACGGCGATCCCGCGCGAGCGCATCATCGACGCGGTCGGCTACGAGCGCATGGTGAGCACGGTGCGCGACTGGCTGGCGCCGACCCAGCGCCCGGTCGAGCGCGAGGCGCTGCGCCGCCTGCTGCTCAACCAGTTCCGGGTGATGCCGGCGCTCGACGTGCTGCGCGACCAGCTGCAAGGCACCGTGCGCCAGTTGTCCGATGGCCTGGCGACCTGGGTGCCGCGGGTCGAGATCTCATCTGGCATCGTGCGGGTGCAGGCCACGGCCGGCTCGGGCAAGACCCAGCTGGCCCTGCAGCTGCTCGAGGATGCGCGCGCCGCGCCTGGATGCGGGCTATGTCTGCTACAACCGCTCGCTGGCCGACCACGTGCGGCGCCTGGCGCCACCGTCCTGCGAGGTGGTCAATTACCACGAGCTGTGCGTCGAGCACTACCGCCGCCGGCACGGCGAACCCGAATTCTCGCCGGACGGCTTCGAGCGCATGACCCAGGCCTACCTCGACGATTGCGACGGCTTCGAGGCGCGCCTGGACCTGTTGATCATCGACGAAGGCCAGGACTTCAGCGCCGAATGGGTGGACAGCCTGTGCCGGCTGCTGCGCGACGGCGGGCGCCTGTACGTGCTGGAGGACGAGGCCCAGCGGCTGTACCAGAAGGACGGCTTCGAGCTGGGCGAGGCGGTGCTGATCCGCTGCAGCGACAATTTCCGCACCCCGCGCATCCTGTGCAAATTGATCAATGCGCTGGACCTGGTGCGTCCGCCAGTGCGCAGCATGAATCCCTACGACGGCGAGGTACCGGGCATCCGCACCTATGCCTCGGGCGCGCAGTTGCTGGCGGCGACCGAGGCGGCGGTGCAAGCGCTGCTGGCGCGCGGTTTCGCGCCGGGCGACATCGCGATCGTCTGCGGCCGCGGGCGCGGTAGCTCGCAGCTGCTGAACCGGGCCACCATCGGCGGCCACCGCACGCGCCGCTTCACCGGCGAATACGACCGCGACGGCGAACACCTGTGGAGCGACGGCGAGCTGCTGATCGAATCGGTGTACCGCTACAAGGGCCAGAGCGCGCCCGCGGTGGTGGTGACCGAATTCGATTTCGACACCCTCGACGACAAGACCCGGCGCATGCTGTTCGTCGCCCTCACGCGGGCGCAGATGGCGGTCGAGCTGGTGTTGTCGCCCGAGGCCGAGCAGTGCCTGCACGCGGCGCTGCAGGACGCCGCCGGCTAGGCGTAGGCCTGCGCCATTTTCGCTACGGTCTGCGCCATCTCCTGGCGCAGGCTGGCCGGCTCATCGACCACCACGCCGTCGCCGAAGCCCAGCAACCACCACACCAGCGCGCGCGTGTTGGGGACGGTGGCCACCAGGCGCAGGCGCTGGTCGTCTTGCAGCGTGAGTTCCTGGTCCTGGCTGAGCGGCGTTTCGTACAGGTGCTCGCCGGCGGTGCGGGTGAACACGGCGCACAGGCGCAGCGGCTCCCCGGCGATCACGCCGAACTGGCCCGAGGCGATATACGCGTCCAGGTCGAAACCTTCCTTCTTGCGCGCGTCCTCGTAGCGCGCCTCGGCCGCCACGATGCGGTGCAGCGCAATGGTGCGCACATCCTCGTAATCGCCGAACATGCAGACCAGGTAGATGATGCCGCCGCGCTGGACGATCGCCTGCGGATGCACCGCCTCGTACAGCGTCGGCTCCTGGGCGTCGCGCTTGCGGTAGTGCAGCGTGAGCTGGCGGTCTTCCATCAGGGCCAGGTAGACGGTGCGCTGGCAGTCGTGGTCCAGGCGCGGCGGGATCAGGGGCTGGTGCGGCGGCATGCTGCGCACCTTGCGCAACCAGGCCTTCGAGGGCACCGGATCGTCGTCGGGCGACAGGGTGCGCGACGCCGATGCGAAGTACGGCTGCAGCGCCTCGGTGGTGCTGGGCGGCAGGTGGTGGCGCAGGTGCTGCTCGACCAGGGTCATGGTGAGCGCCTCGGGCACGGTCAGGCAAGGCAGGTCGAAACGCTGGGCGCCGCGCATCCAGCTCCACTTGAACGGCTTCTCGCTGTCGTCGCACACCAGCGGGAACACGCCGGCCAGGGCCGCCAGGTCGCGCTCGACGGTGCGCTTGGTGACCGGGAACTCGAGCTTGACGAGGCGTTCGCGCAATTCGCCGGCCTCGATCGCGAGCGGCTCGCGCGGTACTTCCTGCAGCATATGCCACTGGCGCAGGAGGGCTTGCTGGTTGCTCGCCATCAGAACGCCTCTGCCCAGCGCTGCCAGTAGCCCGGCTCGTCGTGCTCGGCGTTCTCCATCGCCAGCGCGAGCGGCATGGCGTAGAAGCGCACGCCGGCATGGCGCATGCTGCCGTCGGGCAGCTCGAGATAGTCGCGCAGTACCTGGTAGGCCGGCAGCGTCTCGTCCCACGGCAGGTCCAGGTAGACCTGGCCCAGCCAGGATGCCATCACCGACGGATTGGCCAGCGGGCCGCACGGCCGCCACGGCACGCCGTTGGCGTCCAGCCAGGCCAGCACCTGCTCGCGCATCGGGTCTTGCTGGTAGTCGTAGCTGCGCCGCTCGGCGGCGGCTTGCGGATGGAATTCCAGGTAGAGCGCGGGGCGCCCCTTCTGGCGCGCGATGGCGTCGATATGGTCGATCAGTGCGGGCATGGTGGCTTTCGGCGCGCCGAGGTGGCGTGTTCAAGATGTGATGGTAGCAAATAACTTACCGGCAGGAAATTAATATCCGGCCGGCGAAGCAGGGTGACACGCGCACGCGACAGTCCATGTCGCATGCATGGCCGGGCGCGCTGCGACACATCCTGTCGTCCCCGCCTCCTATGCTGTATGCCGTCTTCCACTGCCCAACAAGGATGCAATGACCGACCTGCGCTGGTATCTGCCGCTCGAACAGTGCCGCGGCCTGGACGCCATCCGCCGCCGCTGGCGCCCCCTGCTCGAGGAGGCCGCCAGCCTGCCGCACCAGGACCCGGCGCGCCACCACGATGCGCTGCTGGCCTTCATCGGCCGCTCGACGCTGTCGCCGCACCTGAAGCTGGCGGCGCTGCTGGCCTGCGTCGACAGCCGCGACTTCGACCTGCGTCTGGCGCTCGGCGCGCTCGACGACCAGGTCAGCGCCAGCCGCGCGCCGTGGCCCGGATCGGTGCACGACGCGGTGGCCGGCAACGGACCCGCGATGCAGGTGGCCAGCCGCCGCGACTGGCTGGGCGCCTTCGTGGTCGGCCGCCTGGCCGGCCTGCGCGACGCCATGGTGGGCGACGGCGCCGGGGTCGCACAGTGGCAGGCCGAATTCCGCCGCCGCTATGCCGAGATGGCGCTGCGGCGCGGCCTGGCCGATGCCGGCGACGCCATCCTGGCGCTGGGCGCCGCGCCGCGGCTCGTGCGCGTCAAGTAAGCACGCCGCCCCTCCACTATTGCGACACATTCCGTCGCAGCACCATTGCACAATGACGTCATTCCATGTTCAGGAGAGTCAATTTGACCGTACGCCGCCGCCGTTCCCGCCCCGCCCCCCAAGAACTCGCCCAGGCCTGCCGCCTCTGGGTCTTGCGCATCATGGTGCCGCTCGGCGGCCACCGCGACCTGATCGGTCCGATGTGCTTCTCCAACGATCACCTGGCGCGCGCGCTGGGGCTGGGCGACTGGATCGACGACGACGAGCGCGAGTTCGACACCAAGCTGGTCAAGAAGCGGCTGCGCGAACTGCACCGCGAGGCAGAACACGCCGCCGAGTGCGATGTGCCCGCGGTCCTGCACGCCAACGTGGCCCGCCTGGCGGCCCTGGTCGGGATGTCCGACGTCGAATGCCGCATCCTCGAATTGGCCACCATGCTGCACCACGAGCGCATCCTCGACGATGCCGCCGAAACGCTGGGCAACCTGTCCTCGCCCAAAATCGTCGATGTGCTGGCCGTCCTGCTCGACCTGGAGCCGGACACGGTGCGCGAGGCCCTGGGCGCCGGCGGCGTGCTGGCGCGTTCGGGCCTGCTCAATATCGACCGCTCGATCAGCGGCTCGCTGCGCAGCAAGCTCGACCTGCTGTCGAACCGCTTCGCCGATTCGGTGGTCGGCCTCGACGCCGATCCGATCTCGCTGCTGCGCGACACGGTCGCCCCCAGCGCCGCGGCGCGCCTGACGCTCGGCGACTTCCCGCACCTGGCACAGGAACTGGCGATCCTGCGCCCCTACCTGGAGCGCAGCGTGAGCGGCAGCGATACGCCGCGCCAGGGCGTGAACGTGTTCGTGTACGGCGCGCCGGGCACCGGAAAAAGCGAGCTGGCGCGGGCGCTGGCGGCGCAACTGGGCTGTGAGCTGTTCGAGGTGGCCAGCGAAGACGAGGATGGCGACCCGGTCGGCGGCGAACGCCGGCTGCGCGCCTACCGCGCCGCCCAGAGCTTCTTCGACCGCCGCCGCGCGCTGCTGCTGTTCGACGAGGTCGAGGACGTGTTCGCCGACGACGGCATGTTCGGCCAGCGCAGCACCGCCCAGCGCCGCAAGGCCTGGATCAACCGCACGCTGGAACAGAACCGGGTGCCGACCCTGTGGCTGTCGAACTCGATCGAGGGCATCGACCCGGCCTTCCTGCGCCGCTTCGACATGCTGGTCGAAGTCCAGGTGCCGCCGCGCAGCCAGCGCGAGCGCATCCTGCAGGCCGCCTGCGGCGACCTGGTCGACGCGCCGACCCTGGCGCGCATGGCGCAGGTCGAGACCCTGGCCCCGGCCGTGGTCGACCGCGTGGCCTCGGTGGTGCGCACCATCCGCGATCAATTCGACGGACGCGGCGCCGCGCGCGCCGTCGCCTGGCTGGCCGGGCGCACGCTCGAAGCCCAGGGCCACGCCGGGCTCGATGCGGGCGGCGCCGCGCGCCTGCCGCCCGACTACGATCCGGCCATCCTGAACGCCGACACCGACCTGGCGGCGCTGCTGCCCGGCCTGCAGCATGCGCGCTCGGGCCGGCTGTGCCTGTACGGCCCGCCGGGCACCGGCAAGAGCGCCTTCGGCCGCTGGCTGGCCGAGCGGCTCGAGATGCCGCTGATGCTGCGCAGCGCCTCGGAGCTGATGTCGAAGTATGTCGGCGAGAGCGAAAAGGCGATCGCCCTGGCCTTCCGCCAGGCCGAACGCGAAGGCGCGCTGTTGATGATCGACGAAGTCGACAGCTTCCTGCGCGACCGCGACGGCGCCCGCGCCTCGTGGGAAGTCACGCGCGTCAACGAGATGCTGACCCGGATGGAAGCCTTCGGCGGCGTGTTCATCGCCTCGACCAACCTGATCGACGACATCGACCCGGCCGCGCTGCGCCGCTTCGACCTCAAGCTGCGCTTCGGCTACCTGCGTCCCGAGCAGGCAATGCTGATGCTGGAACGCCAGTGCGCGACCCTCGGCCTGGCCCCGCCCGACGTGCACGCGCAGGCGCGCGTGCGCAGCCTGGCGCAGCTGACCCCGGGCGACTTCGCGGCGCTGGCGCGGCGCCACCGCTTCGCGCTCTTTACCGCCTGCGCGCCGCTGGTGACGGCGCTCGAGCAGGAATGCGCGCTCAAGCGCGGCCGGCAGGCGGCGATCGGCTTTTTGGCCTGATGCGGCATCACCGTCTCAGAAGTGGTATTCGGCGCGGATCATCGGGGTGCTGGCGCGCTGCCCGCGCCCGCCGGTGGTGACGCGCGAATTGCCGAACTTGTTGTTCCAGAACTGGTATTCGACGCCGACGCGGAATCGGTTCTTCTTCTGGCCGTAATATGCGCCGATATCGTACATCAGCTGCATGTCGATATTCGTTTCCGCGCTGGTCGGATTGCCGGTTTCGTCGAGCCCCTTGGCGGCGATGAAGTTGGCATAGCCTTCGAAAGCCCAGCGCTCGCCCAGCGGGATGCCCCAGCTCAGGTTGAGCATCGGGTGGTTGTCGTACTTGTAGCGCCCGCGCACCTCGGAGATCGGGGCGAAGGCGCCGCCCGGCGCATTGCTTTCGCGGATCAGGAGGATGCTGGTGCTGAGAAAACCCGGCACGTCCCACATCAGGGTCGGGCCGAGCACCAGCATGCGCTTGCGCGAGTTGTAGCCGACGTCGCGCTTGGTATTGACGTCGAAGCCGGCGGTCAGGCCGACACCCTTGACCTTGCCGAACCGTAGCTCACGCCCGCTCAGCGCGCCGATGTCGAGCGTGTGGCGGTACAGCAGATAGGCTTCGTCGGCGCCGGAACTGCCGCCGAGCGAGCGCGGATCGTTGCGGTCCGACTTGAGCCAGTCGAGGTTGAAATAATTGCTGCCGTACTTGTAGCCGCTGGCGTGGGTCAGCGCCAGCACGTGCTTGTCGATGTGCTCGGCGTTGAAGGGCTCGGCGAAGCGGCTGCCATGGCGCCAGCTGATGGCGGTATCGCTCCAGTCGAGCGCCAGGGCCGGGCTGGCCGTCAGCAGGCAGATGCCGCAGCCGAAGGCGCGGGTGACGATGTTCATGATGTGATCCTAAGCTTCGGGCGCCGGGAGCGTTGCCGGCGTGCCGGCAACCTGCAATTCTACCTTGTGGTCACGCCGGTCGTCGCACAGTGCCAGCGTCCAGTCCGGGCACGGCTGGCCGTCAAGCAGCATGCGCTCTGGCCCGCTGGTGGCGCGCACTGTGATCTCGTAGACCGCGCTGTGGTAGCGATAGCGCAGGCTAAAGCCCTCCCAGCCCGGCGCCAGGCGCGGTTGCAGGCGCAGCGCGGCGCCGTGGCGCTGCAGGCCCAGCAGCGCTTCGACGAACAGCAGCCAGGTCCACGCCGCCGCTGCGCCGTGGCAGCCGCCGATGGCGCGGCCGGCATGCGGCGCGATCGTGCGCATGCCATCGCTCATCAGGTAAGGCGGGGCTTCGGGTGCGTGCGACGGATCGAGCATGCGCGCCAGTTGCCATGCGCGACCCGCATCGCCCAGCCGCGCGAAGCCGGCCGCGGCCCAGGCCGTGGCACGGTGGTCCTGGCCGGGGCTCGACGTGACGCGCTCGCTCCACACGCCGTCCACCGGCGGATCGCAGCGCGCCAGGTCGCCGTTGCCCGCCAGGCGCGCGACGGCCGCGCGCAGCGCCTGCGGGCCCTGCTCCGCCCCGGCCTTCAAGGCCCAGCACTGGGTCGAGAGCTCGACGCGGCAGGCCGGGTTGGCGATCGCGCCGAGCGCATTGCTGCTGTCGAGCCAGGTCCAGCGATACCAGGCGCCATCCCAGCCGTGTTCCTCGCACTGCGCGCGCAGCGCCAGCGCGGCGCCGCGGCAGGTGGTGGCGAAACCGAAGTCGGCCCGATGATCGGACACCTCGGCGAAGCGCTGCAGCACGGTGGCCATGAAGAAGCCCAGGCTGATGCTCTCGACCCGGCCCGGCACGCCCTCTTCATGCAGGCGCGCCGCCGCCGGCGGCAGGCCGCGCGGCCCGAAGCGCAGGCAGCCGCGCAGGCCATGCACGCAGTATTCGTACAGGTCGTCGCGCTCCGACAGCGGCGTATCGAGCACGCCATGGTCGCTCGTCGCGGCCAGGTAGCGCGCCAGCGCATACGGCAGCCACAGGAAATCCTCGACCGCGGACCCGGCCGTGAACGCGGGCGCGGCGCGCAGCAAGGCGGCGCGCAGCAGCTCGGGCCGCGCGTGCGCGCACACCAGGGCCGACTGCAGGCGCGTGGCCGGGTCGGGTTCGCCCATCATGGCGCCGATCGCCTGGTACGGCAGCCAGCCATTGATCCGCGCGTCGAGCGCGGGCTCGGGCGTGTGCACGCCGACGGCGCCCAACGTATGGTCCCACCAGCCGCGCAGGTGCTGCCACGCGGCGGCGGCGGCGCGCGATCCGCCATGGCGCTGGACCGCGGCGCTGGCGTCCAGGCTGCCGGGACCGGCCACGCCCAGCACGAACACCAGTTCGCACCCGGCGCCCGGTTCCAGGGTCAGGTCCACCTGCAATACCGCGCACGGCTCGTAGCCCGCACCGAAGGCCCCCGACAGCCTGCTGCTTCCCAATGCCGCCGGGCGCGCGATGGCGCCGTGGCGGCCGATGAATTCCTGGCGGTCGCAGGTCACGGCGACCTGCTCGGCGTCGACGTGGAAGAACGCGATCCGGTCCTGCAGGCCGGCGCCGAAGGCGTTGCGCGCGAACAGGGCGCCACTGGCCAGGTCGCGTTCGGTCACCACCTGCAGGCCAGGCGCGGCGTGGCGCTCATCGAGCAGCCAGGCCACGTAGCCGGTGGCGCTGAGGCGGCGCGGCGCGGGGCTGTCATTGCGTAGGCGCAGCACACTGTACTTGAGCGGCGCATCCTGGGCCACGAAGCAGCGCAATTCGGAATGGATGCCGTGGGCGCGGTGTTCGAACACGCTGTAGCCGATGCCATGGCGCGTCTCGTACGGCGCCGGCGATGGCGCCGGCCACGGCGTCGGCGACCACACGACGCCGCTGTCTTCGTCGCGCAGGTAGAACGCTTCGCCCTCCTGCGGCGCGACGTCGTCCTCGCCGCCGCTGGTCAGGCGCGTCGCGCGATCGCCGCTCCAGCTGACGGCATGGCCGCGCTCCGAGACGATGCTGCCGAAGCCGTCGTTGGCCAGCAGGTTGATCCACGGCGTGGCGGGCGCCGCCAGGTCCGGGCTGCTGCGGACCACGACCTCATGCCGCTCGGTCGCCGCCGTGGCCAGCGGCTCGGCGGTCCAGGCCGGCGCCGGTCCGCTGGCGGCGAACGACGGCGCCATGGCGCCCATCGTGCGCCCGGCGCGGCGCAGCTGGTCGGCCAGGTCGCCGCGCTCGCCCGACAGCAGCACGCTGGCGGCGGAACGCAGCAGGATGCGGTCTTCGCGCGGCACGTCTTCTTTCAGGTGCAGGTGCAGGCCGCCCGGCCCGTCGAAGCTGGCCGGATCGACCAGCGGCACGGCCAGGTGCATCAGGGCCTCGCGCAGCGCGCGGCTGTCGCACAAGACCAGCAGGTCGACCGCCAGGCCGTGGCTGCGCCAATAGCCGTGCGCCTGCAGCAGCTGGCGCGCCAGGCCGGTGCCCGGGCCTTCGCCCAGCTGGAGCAGCAGCAACGGCAAATCGCCCGTGACGCCATAGGCCTGCAGGTCGGCGCGCGCGCGCGCATTGCGCGCGATCACGGCCGGATCGGCGCGCAATGCCGGCACCGGCTGCAACAGGCAGCCGGCCAGGCGGTTGACCAGCTGGGCATCGGCCTGCCTGACGTCGCTGCGCCGCAGGTCGGCCTGGGCCCGGGTCCAGGCGGCCTCGATCGCGTGGTCGACCACATGGGCGGCGCCGTAGCGCGCCGCCAGTTCGCGCGCCAGCGCGCGGCCGGACGCCGCGCCCAGCAGCAGATCGACCGTGATTTCCTGCTGCGGCCCGACGGTCACGGTGCGGCGCAGGGCCAGCAGCGCTTCATCCGGTTCCGGGTCCGGCCCCGGCAGCGCGCCGCCCACGCTCACCGCGCGCGGCAGTTGCGGCTCGTGGCCGCGCCCGATGAAGCGCGCACGGCTGGTCTCGGCGCTCGGCTGCCCGGCCACGGCGCGCACCGTCATGCGGTGCACCACCACCGGCGCGCTGGGCGCGGTCACGCACAGCAGGCTGTCGGCCGGAGCGTCGAACTCGATCCGGATGCCGCTGCGGCCCCCTTCCTGCAGCGCCGGTCCGGCCAGCGCCACGCAGCTGGTCAGCTCCAGGGTGCGCGCTTCAGGCGTGCGGTTGACGATGCGGATGCGGCGCAGCTCGACGTCGTCGCCCGGCGCCACCACCGCATCGGTGCGCAGCTCGATGCCGTGGTCGACCCGGCGCAGGCTGGCTCGCCCTTCGGCCAGCACCGCCTCGCATTCCGCCGGCCGCGCGGCGCCAGGCAGCAGCACATTGGCCCAGGCGGCGCCGCTGGCGGTGTCGCGCACATGACAGGCCAGGCCGACTTCGCCCGGACCGGTGCGCGTCAGCAGCGCGTCTTCCCAGCGGCTGACGGCGGCGCCGGCATTGTCCAGCACCAGGTGGTAGCGGCCATTCGACAGCAGCTGGACTTCGGGCAGCGGCGAGGCGTCCGGCGCCAGCACGCGCGAATACGGATGGGTCGCTGCGCCGCTGTCCGGCGCCGCGCCGGCGCGGTAGCGCAGTGGCGGCTCGGCGCCGGATGCCGGCGCGGCTTCCTGCAGCAGGCCGAACGCGGCGCGTAGTTCAGGGTCGCGCGCGAAACGGCGCTGCATCGGCTCGCCCAGCAGGTGGCGCGCCAGCGCCAGCAGGGTCGCGGCCTGGTGCGGCGCCACCTGGGCCCGCACCACCGCCTGGCGTTCGCCCTGCGGCAGGCGGGCCGGCGCATAGTCGAGCGCTTCATGGAAACCGGTGTCGCCCAGCAGGCCCTGGTCCGCCATGCGGCGCAGGTTGGCCGCCGCCAGCGCCGGCGCCACGGCCAGCGCCAGCGCGGCGCCATGGGGCGCGGCGACCAGATCGTCTTCAGGACGGGGGCTCAGGGCGGCGGCCGGCAGGCCGAAGCGCTCGACGCGGTAGCGCGCCGCCGCGTCGACCGCGTTGCAGCCCGATTCGGTATAGCCCCACAGCATGTTGCGGCCCCTGGCGTGGGCCGCCTGCAGCCGCACCAGCGCGCGTCCGGCATCGTCGAGCAAGGTGTCGCGCCATGCCGGCATCAGGAGGCGCGGCGCCAGCACATCGGCCAGCGCCCCGGCGCGCGACAGCAGCAGCGCCCCGGCGCCCGTCATGCGCAAGGGCCGGCCGAGCGACCACCAGTGCCGTTGCGGCAGCTGGTCCTGGGCCACGGCCGCGAAGCTGGCCATGCACGCCTCGGACGCCAGCAGGTCGCAGACGTCGTCATCCAGGCGCCCGTCGCGCACATGGCAGCCGGCGGCCAGCTGGCCGCTGGCGGGATCGGCCAGTGCACCGAAATCGGCGCGCGCCAATTCGCGCGCCTGGGTGGCCAGGGCCGCGATCCGGGCCAGGCGCTCGCGCGCACAGGCGCGGCCTTGCTCGACCAGCGCGGCCAGGCCGCCGTTGCCAGGTGGCGGCGCGATCTCGGCCAGCTCGCGCAAGCTGGGGATGCGGGTCAGGCCGGCGTCGAGCACGTATTCCTGCAGCGCGCGGGTCCACGGCGCCAGTGCCTGCAAATCGTGCAGTTGCGCCTCGCACTGCCGCGCCAGGCGCGCGCTCCAGGCGCGCAGCGCGGGATCCGCATCCGGCGCCAGCGCGGCGTCCAGCTCGACGGCCCGCGCCGCCATGCCGCGCAGGCAGTCGGCCAGGCCCGGCAGGGTATCGGTGGCGCGGCTGCGGCCCGGCGCCAGCGACTCTTCCATCGCCGTCAGCGCCGGCAGCAGGTCGGGCGGCGCATGGTCGCGCACCACCCACAGCGTGGCGCGCAGGCCGTCCAGCGCGGCGGCGTCGAGGATCGGCCGGTCTGGCAATTCATCCAGGCCGGCGGCAAAGGTGCGCAGGGCCAGCACCAGGGCGCCGCTGGCCGCGGTGTCGACATGGGCCGGCTCGATAGGGGCAAGCGTAGCGCCGTCGTACCAGGCCAGCACATGGCCCTGCCAGCGCTCCAGCAGCGCCGTCGCCCCCAGGGCTGCTTCACCGCGCTCGAGCAGGCCGCCCAGCGGCAGGTAGCCGAAGTCGCGCGCGCCGAGCGTCGCCAGCAGGCCCAGGCCGATGCCGGCTGGCGACACCCGATCGTCAATGGCCGGTTCGGCATGCCCGAACACGGCGTGCGGCGCCAGGCCGTGCGCGCCGGCGCCATGCTGCTCGAAGAAAGCCCAGCTGCGGCGCGCCAGGGTGCGCAGGAAGCGGGTCTGTCCCTTGGCCAGGCGCATGCCGCGGCGCGACGGCTGGCTGGTCCACCACGCCAGCACCGGCGACAGGAACCACACCAGCAGCAGGGGCGCGGTCGCGAACAGGGCGTACGGGTTGGCGAAGGTCAGCAGCACCGCCACCCCGACCGCCAGCAGCGGCGCGAACCACATGGCGCGCCAGTTGTTCTCCATCGCGCTGCCGGTGCGCGCCAGCGCGGGCGGGCGCTGTTCGAGCAACTTGCGGCGGCTGACATCGCGCCGCCACAGGCCGCGCACCATCGCATCGGCGTCGGCCCAGGCCGTGTGCGGGAAAAAGGCCAGCGCCAGCACGGCGCGCACCAGGCAGCCACGCGCCTGCCTGGCCCAGCCATCGAGGTGCTGGCGCAGCGGCGCGTCGAACGGACGGCTGGCCAGCGCCACCAGCATCTGCAGCAGCGGCGGCAGCCAGAGCGGGGCCAGGATGGCCACGGTCCAGAACACCGGCGCGGCCAGCAGGCTCCAGCACAGCACCAGCAGCGCCAGCGCGCCCGGTGCGGCCAGGCTCCCGGCCAGGGTGTCGAACAGGCGCCAGCGCAGCCGGGGTGCGCGCAAGCCGGCCGCGCCGGGCTGCAGCCGGCGCGCCTCTTGCCAGGCGGCGCGCAGCGCGCGGTGGCGGCGCAGCACCTGTTCGCCATGGCTGCCCGGGTGCGCGGCATCCAGGCGCAGGTCGGCGATGCCGGCGGCGCGCAGGCGGTCTTCCTCGACCACGCCGGGCTCGGCCCGCCCTTCGTCGTGCAGCTCCAGGCCCAGCGCGCGGCGCCAGGCGTCGACATCGTAGATCGCCGCCCAACCATGGCAGCCGTCGCGCCACAGGCGCTGGTAGCGCATGGCGCCGCGCTCCGGCATGGCGGTGGCGATTTCCGGCAGCAGCATGGCATGCCCTTCCCTGACCTGGCCGGCGTCGTCCTGCAGCGGCAGGTGGAGCGGGTGCGCCATGGCCGCCACCAGGCTGCGCGCGGCGTCGCGCGGCAAGCCGGTGTCGGCGTCGAGCGCGATCACGTAGCGCATTTCAGCGCCCGCCCCGAGGTTGCCGGCCGCCAGCAGGAAGCGCTCGCGCGCCCCGCACAGCCAGGCATTCAGGTCGGTCAGCTGGCCGCGCCGCCGCTCGCGGCCGATCCAGGCCTGCTGGTCCTCGCTCCAGCTGCGGGCACGCACCAGCAGCATGAATCGGTCGCCATGCTTGCGGTTGAGCGCTTCGATCGCGCCTTGCGCCTGTTCCAGTAGCGCTGCGTCGGGCGGCATTGTCTGTTCTGGCGCATCGGGCAGGTCGAGCAACAGGCAAAAGCGCAAGCCTGGATCGCGGTTGCCAAGGTAGCGCACTTCGAGGTCTTCGCACAGGGCCGCGACCCGCGCGGCGTCGTCGGCCAGCGCGGACACGGCCACCACGG
Organism: Massilia puerhi; assembly: GCF_009861485.1. NCBI lineage: Bacteria > Pseudomonadati > Pseudomonadota > Betaproteobacteria > Burkholderiales > Oxalobacteraceae > Massilia > Massilia puerhi. The sequence goes on from NZ_WOFW01000001.1 coordinate 445,338, forward strand.
TCTGCGCATCGGCCGGGATGCCGGCCGCGACATCCATGCGCGGCGTGGCCTGCGCTCGGGCAAGCCAGCTCCTGGCCATCCGCACCAGCGCGCGCGCCAGCCCGGCGCCGACCGGCAGCGCCAGGATGCCCATCAGGACCAGCAGCAAGGGCCCGGCGCCACCCTGCCACGCGTGGACCAGGCCGGCGCCGGTGAACAACAGGACCAGGACCGCCGTGGCGGCCGCCGTGGCGTTCACGCCCAGGCCGGCCTGCGCCGGCTTCCATGCGGTGCGTCCGCCGCGCAGCCTGGCTTCGAGCGCCGCCAGGCCGGGGCCGGCCAGGTAGTGGCCGACGTGGCGCATGCGCGTATCAAGACCGCCCTCGCCCGGCGCGCGATGAATGCCGGCCAGCGCGATCGCCTCTTGCGCCACCGCGGTCTCGCTCGCGCCAACCGTGCGCGCCAGGCGTGCGACCGTGTGCCGGTAGCGGTCGCGCGTGGCGCCGTCCATGCGCGCATAACCGCCGTCCGGGTCGTCCCGCAGCAGCGCATCGACCACGCCCAGGCGTTCGGCGAAGGCGCGCCAGTCGACGCCGCCCAGGGCGCGCAGGCTGGCCAGGGCATTGCCGGCCGCAACGGCATCCTGGGCCTGGGCGCCGCGTTCGTCCTGCGCCAGCTGGGCGCTGCTGCCTTCGCGGTCCGCCAGGCGCGCGTCGATCCAGTCCGCCACCTGGGCCAGCGGCGCGCCACGGCCTTGCAGGCGGCGCACCAGTTCGGTCACGAAAGCGCCGTCGTCAGGATCCTCGGCGCGCGCCATGTCGGCGAACAGCAGCACCAGGTCGCCGGGACGGGCCTCGGCGGTGTCGAGGAAGCGCGCGGCCCAGGCGGCGGCCCGTTCGCGGCCGGCGCAGACCCGCGCCGCGCGCACGGCCAGGTCGGCCAGCCAGTCGAGCAGCGCAAGGCGCAGCAGCGCCGGCAGCGCATCGAGTTCCGCGACGCGCCACGGCGCGCCTTCCTGGCTGGCGCCGACCAGGCGCGCCAGTGCATCGGTGTCGACCTGGCCGTCGCCGCGCTTGACCGCCTCGCGTACCAGGTCCCAGGCGCGCCCGGCGCCGATGTCGCGCGCTTGGGCACGCGCCAGCCGCAGCTGGGCGCCGTGCAGGTGATGGCCCTCGAGCAGGCGCGCGCCGGCGGGCGGCAGTTCGATGCCTGCGCGCGCGGCGCGGTCGAGCGCCTCGCAGGCGCTGGCGATGCGCTGCGCGTCGCTAGCCAGCAGCGGCGCCAGGGCATGCCCGGCGGGCATCTTGTCGTTCTCAACTTTCAAGCGGGGACCTCGGGACACAGGCGTGCGCGGCGGACCGCCGGAGGACGGGGTGCCCAGGGCGGATCAGGGCAAGGACCCAGGCAAATGCTGGGCGCGCACGACTGATCCCATGCTAGGGAAAGAACCGGAAAATTACCGTGCGCTGGCGTACACACACCGCCCGCCGGGCCGGCAGGCGGTCGAGCGTCAATCAGGCGAGCGCGAAGCCGCCGGCCAGCGAGCAGGCGCGTGGATGGCCCAGCGCGCGCAGGGCAAGCGCGGCGCGGGCGCTGCGCGCGCCGCTGCGGCACACGAACAGCAGCGGGCGCGCATCGGCGCCCAGCCAGGCGGCGGCATGTTCGGCCACGCGCGCCAGCGGCACGTTGAGCGCGGCGCGGCCGTGCACCTCCACCCTGCCGGCGACGCTGTGCTCACGCGCGTCGCGCACGTCGACCACGATGGCGTCGGGGTGGGCGGCCAGCCAGCCGCGCGCCGAGGCCGCGTCGAGTTCGAGGTCGGCATTGTGCGCGGCGTCGCCCGGCGCCGATCCAGTTGCGCCGGGCGACGCCGGCAGCGCCAGCGCGGCGCCGCAGCGCGCGATCCGCTCGTACGCCAGGTCGAGCGCGGCATCGTCCAGCAACGGCCCGATAGAGAGGCGTACCGCGGACGCGCTTTGCCAGGCCGGAACGCCCATCGCGTCGAGCACATAGCTGGGCGCGGCCCTGGATGCGGCGCAGGCCGAGCCGGCGCTGACGCGCATGCCGGCCGCGTCGAACAGGTCGAGCAGTTCGGCGCTGGACACCTCGGGAACCGCGAAGTTGAGCGTGGTGGGCAGCGTGTGCGCCAGCGGCGCATTGAACACGATGCCCGGGAAAGCGCGGCTCAAGGCGTCCACCAGGCGCGCGCGGCAGGCGTGCAGCGCGTCCGTGCCAAGGAAGGTGTCGCCGCGCTCCAGGGCCGCGAGCACCGCGCCCAGCGCCGCGATGCCGGCCATGTTCTCGGTGCCGGAGCGCTGCCCGTCTTCTTGTCCGCCGCCGCACATGAGCGGCGTGAACGGCGCGCCGGCGCGCACATACAGCATGCCGATGCCCTTCGGCGCATGCAGCTTGTGGCCCGAGAAAGGCGCGTAGTCGATACGGCTCGCGCCCAGCGCGAGGGGCAGCTTGCCGAGCGCCTGCACGCAATCGACCATCCACAGCGCCGGGCTGGCCGTCTGCGCCAGCACGGCGGCGATGCCTTCGAGGTCGGACACGACGCCGGTCTCGTTGTTGGCGGCCATGGTGGCGACAAACGCCAGGCGCGGCGCCAGCGCGCCCAGCACCTCGAGCCGGTGGCGGCCGTCGCGATCGACCGGTAGCACGCGCAGTTCGAGCCCCAGGCCCAGCAAGCGGTTCCAGTGCGCCAGGCTTTCGGACACCGCCTTGTGCTCGGTGGCGCCGACCAGCGCCACGTCGCCGCATGCCTCGCCGCGCGCACGCCGCTCGCGTACCGCGCACAGCGCCGACAGCACCGCGGTCTGGATGCCTTCGGTGGCGCCGCTGTTGAACATCAGCCTTCCCGCCGGCGCGCCCAGCACCCGCCGGGCGCAGGCACGCACGCCCTCGCGCAGCGCGCGGGCGCGCAGTCCGCTCGCATGGCTGCTGCTCGGATTGCCGAAGCAATCCTGCATGGCCGCCATGGCGGCGGCCGCGGCGGCAGGCAGCACCGGTGAAGTCGCGTTGGCGTCGAGGTAGATTTCAGTGGTCATCGATTAGCTGTTAAAAACATAAAAAAAGGTGTCGCACAACACCTTATTGTCCAGTAATATGGTACGGAGTTATATCGATTGGAACGTCCCAAATTTCTCGATTTGTGGGCTGTTAATAGAATAATTATTCTTATAAACCAGCTTTGCGGAATATGAACTCACTCGACAAGTTTGATTGTGCGATCCTTGCCGCCCTGCAGGCGGATGCCACCCTTTCCATCTCGGGCTTGAGCGAAAAGGTCGGCCTGTCCAGCACGCCCTGCTGGAAACGCGTGAAACGCCTCGAAGAAGACGGTTATATCGAAAGCCGGGTCAGCATCGTCAACCGCCAGAAGGTCGGCCTGCCGGTCACCGTGTTCGTCAGTGTCAAGACCACCGAGCACGACGAAAAATGGCTGTCGCGCTTCGCCTCGGCCGTGATCGCCCTGCCCGAAGTACTGGAATTTCACCGCATGAGCGGCGATATCGACTACCTGCTCAAGGTCGTCACGACCGACATCGCCGGCTACGACCGCTTCTATAAAAAACTGATCAAGACCGCGCGCCTGACCGGCGTGTCGTCGGCCTTCTCGATGGAACAGATCAAGTCGACCACCGCCCTGCCGCTCGAACTGATCTCGCACGGCGTGCCGGCCTGAGCGTGTTTACGCGGACGCCTGGCGCTTTCGCCCGGCGTGCGATCGTGCGATGATGGCGGCCGTTGACATCAACGGAGACCAAGGGAATGCGATCGAAAATAAAGATGGCGCCGCTGGCGCTGGTGGCGCTGATGGCGTCGATCGGCGTGCAGGCACAGGCCGCGGAACAAATCGTGAAGATCGGCGTGAGCGGCCCGCTGTCGGGTTCCAACGCTTTTGCCGGCAAGGACAATGAAAACGGTGTGCGCCTGGCCATCGAGGAACTGAACGCGCAGAAGATCCAGGTCGGCGCCAATGTGCTGCGCTTCGTGCTGCAATCCGAGGATGACGGCGGCGACCCGAAACAGGGCGTGAGCGTGGCCCAGAAGTTCGCCGACGCCGGCGTCAAGTTCGTGCTCGGCCCGTACAACTCGGGCGTGGCGATTCCGGCCTCGCGCGTCTACAACGACAACGGCATCCTGATGTCGACCGTCGGCACCAATCCCAAGATCACCGCCGCCGGCTACCCGACGGTGTTTCGCATCGTGGCCAGCGACACCCAGGTAGGCGCGTCGGTCGCCGGCTATGCGGCCAAGGAACTGAAGGTCAGGAACGTCGGCGTGATCGACGACCGCACCGCGTTTGGCCAGGGCATCGCGATGGAGTTCAAGCGCCAGGCGCAGCAGGCCGGCATCAAGGTCGCGGGCCATGAATTCACCAACGACAAGGCGAGCGATTTCGCCGCCATCCTGACCTCGCTGCGCGCCAAGAAGGTCGACGCCATTTTCTTCGGCGGCTACGCCCCGCAAGGCGCCCCGATGGCGCGCCAGATGAAGCAGCTGGGCCTGAACGTGCCGCTGCTGGGCGGCGACACCCTGTGCAGCCCCGAGATGGCCAAGCTGGGCGGCGCAGCGGTCGGCGAGAACGTGCGCTGCGCCCAGGCCGGCGCCATCGTCGCCAAGCAGCCGGGCGGCCCGGCCTTCCTGGCCAGCTACAAGAAACGCTTCGGCCGCGATCCGGACGTCTACGCGCCGTCGTTCTACGACCAGACCAGGTTCATCGCCCGGGCGATTCAGCAGGCCAAGTCGGTCGACGCCAAACTGGTCGGCGCCGCGATGCACGCGCTCGACTACCAGGGCGTGGTGGGCACCTATGGCTACGACGCCAAGGGCAACCTCAAGAAGACGGCGGTAACGGTGTACACCTTCAAGAACGGCGCGTTGACGCCGCTGGCCAGCTACTGACCTTCACAAGGATAAAAACGATGAGAGAGATCTTCAAGCTCGGCGCGCTGGCCACAGCCGCCCTGCTCGCATGCGCGCCTGCCGCCGCCGCACCGGCACCCGCCGCCGCCACCCAGAAGGTCGCCACGACCGAAGCGGGCAAGGCGATCAACAAGCTGGTCGACGAGTACTACGATGCCTACGCGCGCTTCGAGCCGGTGTGGGCGACCGAGAGCGGCGACGGCCGCTTCTTCGACCAGCTCGGGCTGTCGATCGCGCCGAAGAAGCGTGAAGCGCAGTTTGCGCTGTACCGCGGCTACCTGAAACGCCTGGCCACGATCCCGCGCGAGCGCCTCAATGCGCACGAGCAGGCCAGCTACGACATCGTCAAGTTCGAGCTCGAGACCGCGCTGCGCCTGGGCGCCTTCCCCGAGCACCTGCTGCCGCTGGACCAGATGTTCAGCATGCCGACCTTCATCGCCAACTACGCCGGCGGCGAAGGCGCGCAGCCGTTCGCGACGCCCCAGGACTACCGCAACTACCTGAGCCGCCTGGACCAGATGGTGGCGTACATCGACCAGGCGATCGCGAACATGCGCGAGGGTGTGAAACGCGGCATCGTCCATCCGCGCGAGCCGATGCAGTCGCTGCTGCCGCAACTGAAGCAGCTGGTGGCGGCCAAGGCGGACGACAGCATCTTCTACTCGCCGATCAGGAAGCTGCCGGCCGGCTTTTCGAGCGCCGACAAGCGCAGCCTGACCGACGCGTATGGCAAGACGATCGGCGGCAAGCTCAATCCGGCCTTGACCCGCCTGGCCGATTATGTCGAGAAGGACTACCTGCCCAAGACCCGCAGCACGGCTGGCTGGAACGCCCTGCCGAACGGCGCCGAGTGGTACAAGGCGCGCGTGGCGGCGATGACGACCACCGACATGACGCCCGAGCAGATCCACGCGATCGGCCTGAAGGAAGTGGCGCGCATCCAGGGCGAATACGGCAAGATCGGCCCCAAGATGGGGTATACCGGCCCGGCCGCCGGCCTGCCGACATGGGTGTCGGAGCAGCCGAAGTACAAGCCGTTTACCTCGGACCAGCAGGTGATCGAGGTGTTCCAGAAGCTCGACGCGCAGGTGCGCACCAAGCTGCCGGCCCTGTTCACCCTGATGCCGAAGGCGCCGCTGGAAGTGCGCCTGGAGCCGGAACTGACGCGCGCGACCGCATCGGACCACTATTCGGCGCCGGCGGCGGACGGTTCGCGTCCGGGCGTGTTCTGGTCGGTGGTGAACGATCCGACCAAGTACGGCCGCACCGGCATGGTCACGCTGTACCTGCATGAAGGCCAGCCGGGCCACCACTTCCACATCGCGCTGCTGCAGGAACTGGGCTTGCCGAACTTCCGCAAGTTCGGCGGCAATACCGCCTTCACCGAGGGCTGGGCGCTGTATGCCGAGACCCTGGGCAAGGAGATGGGACTGTTCGAGCAGCCCGAGGATTACTTCGGCCACCTGAACGACGAAATGCTGCGCGCCGCGCGCCTGGTGGTCGACACCGGGATGCACAGCAAGGGCTGGAGCCGCGAGCAGGGCATCACCTACTTCCGCGATACGCTGGGTTATTCGGAACAGGAAGCGCGCGCCCAGATCGAGCGCTATATGGTGATGCCGGGCCAGGCGCTGGCCTACAAGATCGGCTCGCTCAAGATCATGGAACTGCGCCAGCGTGCGCAGGCGGCGCTGGGCGACAAGTTCAGCCTGCCGAAATTCCACGAGGTGGTGCTCGATGAAGGCACCTTGCCGCTGGCGGTGCTGGAGGCGAAGGTCGATCGCTGGATCGCGGCGTCGAAGTAGGACTGTAGGGTGGACGGCTTGCCGTCCACGCGTTCGACGTTGCTTGAATTTGACGGTTGATCGGGTTTAGTTGAACGCGTGGACGGGGGGACCCGTCCGCCCTACGGATGCACCTGGTTCAACGTGCGATCATGAACACCGGATAACGGTTCCACTCCGGCTCGCGATAGCGCGCGCAGTGGGCGTAAATGAAGTCCAGCACCGCTTCCTGATTACTCAGTAGCTCAGGATTCGCACCCTTCCACTCCGCAAACTTCGCGGCCAGTTCGGGTTCGTCAGCCAGCAGTTTCTCGGCCTCGTCCTCGAACACATAATCCGAATAATGCTCCTTCTTCTCCAGCACGCTGTTGAAGAAGCCCCAGCGGAAGAAGCTGTCGTGGCCCAGCGGCTCGAGCATCTCGACCGCGTAGCGCGCCCGGTCCTGGTCCAGCGGCACGATGTAGTCGCCGGCGCGCAGCAGGACCTGTCCGATGCGGCGATCCAGGACCACATCGTCATGGAACATATGGCCTTCATAGGCGCTCGGGCGCGAGGTCACCGAATCGACGTGGTAATACACTACTTCCTGAACCCGATCCGCCTCGACCCGCTCCATGCGCACGCCGTTCAATTCCAGCCGCTCGACCGCTTCGCGCCACTGCTGCGGAACCACGTAGGCTTGTGGCGCCGGCACCGCGACCTCGACCGGGAAGCTGTTGTAATAGGCGATATCGCGCTCCCACGGGCTGCTGCGGTCGTAGTACAGGCGGGTGTAGTCACCGATGACGCTTTTCTTGTACTTGGCCTCATAGCCCTTGAAGCGGAAGCTGGAAGGATTGGCCTCGTCCATCTTCCAGCGCACCGGCCACTCAGCCTGCGTGCGGCCCGCCGCGCGCGCCGCGCGGCGCAGCGCCTGGATCCGGTCACCGTTCTTGACGGTGAACTCGAGCGCCACCTCGACCAGCGCCACCATCGACGCATAACGGTCCTTGAACGGCTTGAGCATATGCGTCTCGGGCATGAAGCCGATGGTGTGGTGCAGGGCCGCGTAGCCGGTCGAGAAGCGCGCCGTCTCGAGGAATTCGGCGATGCCGTGGTCCGGACTGTCCTGCACCGGATTGACATACGGGCAGGTCAGCCAGCCGCGCGCGTCCATGCCGGCGTACAGCGCGGGCAGCATCTCGGCGCGCAGGAATTCGCCCAGGGCGCCGCCCAGCTTGTCGGCCTGGGTGTGGATCAGCGTCATCGTATAGCTGTAGTCGGCGCCGTTGGAGGTGTGGGTGTCGACCATCACGTCCGGATCCCATTGCGTAAACAGCCCGTTGAACACGCGCGCGGTCAGGGTGTCGCACTTGACGAAGTCGCGGTTCAGGTCGAGGTGACGGCTGTTGCCGCGAAAACCGAACTGCTCCGGCCCGTCCTGGTTCACGCGCGAGGTGTCGGCACGGTTGAAGCTGCCGTCGACGTTGTACAGCGGGACGAACAGGAACACGGTCTGGCCCAGCGCAGCCAGTTTCTCGGGCTGCAGGCAGAAATCGCGCACGATCGCCATGCAGCCATCGACGCCTTCCGGTTCGCCCGGGTGGATGCCGTTGTTGTTGAAGAAGACCGGACGGCCGGCGCGCTTGATCGCCTCGACCTCGAACACGCCGTCGCTGCTGACCACGCCCGCGTGGATCGGCACGCCGGCATCCGATACGCCGATCTTCTCGAAGCGCAGCACATGCGGGTAGCTGGCGGCGAGCGCTTCGTACCAGGCGATGCACTCGGCCCAGGTGGTGGTCTGGTTCAGGTTGCCCTTTTCGTAGGGCGTCAGCAGTTCAATGGACATAAATCTTATCGTTGTGAGGTTGAAGCTTCGGAAATCGTCGCCGGCACGGCCGGCGTCTGGACCGGCAGGTTGAGCGGCAGCGCGATCGCGACGTCGGTGCCCTCGCCCGGGCTGGAACGCACCTCGATCGTGCCGTGCAGCGCATAGGCGCGCTCGCGCATGCCGATCAGGCCAATGCCTTCCGAGGCGCTGGCGGTGTCGAAGCCGGCGCCGTCGTCGACCACGCGGATGCGCAGCAGGCCCTTGCCTTCGTCGAGCAACAGGCTGACGTGGGCCGAACGCGCGGCGGCGTGCTTCATGACGTTGGACAGGGTTTCCTGCACGATGCGGTAGGCGGAGATCGCCAGCTCGTTCGACAGGCGCGCGAAATCGCCCTCGCTGTGCAGGTCGAAGCGGCAGCCGGAGGTGGTGTCGTAGTGGCGCACCATCTCTTCGACCGCGCCGTGCAGGCCCAGCATGTCGAGCACTTCGGGGCGCAGGCGGCGCACCAGGCGGCGGCCGTTGGCGTACAGGTCGAGCGCCAGCTTGGTGATGGCCTCGGACTTGCGCCGGATCTCGTCGACCTCGTGGCCGGGCGGCGCCTTGGCCGCCAGCAGGCCGATCGACTGCGCCTCGAGGCGCGCCGCGATCAGCGAGGCATTGAGTTCATCGTGGATTTCGACCGCGATGCTCTTGCGCTCGTCTTCGATGATCTCGTTGACCTTCTGGATCAGTTTGCGCTTGTCGGCGTCGGCGCGCAGCGCCTCGTTGCGCGAGGCCAGCAGGTCGCGCGTGCGCTCGGCCACCTTGTTCTCGAGGTCGCGCTTGGATTCGTCCAGCGCCAGCGACATCTCGCCGATCGAGGCCTGCAGCTCGCCGATCTCGCCGCCGGTGGTCACCGGCGGATGGACGCGGTAGTTGCCGCCCCGGATCTGGCGCAGGGTGCCGATCGCCTCGCGCAGCGGCACGATCAGCGAACGCGCCAGCACCCAGGCCAGGATGCCGCTGGCGGCCAGCGCCAGCGCCGCCATCGACAGCTCGATCTGGAAGCGGTCGGTCTGCTTGGCCATCATGTTCGCCGGCGACATCGTCACCCGCACCCAGCCGACAACTTCGGTGGTGAGCGTGGGCGGACGCGAATCGCTCGATGCCGATACGTGCGGCGTGCCGTTGTCCGAGAACAGGTTGATCCACACCACCTGCTTGCGGATCGGCGCTTCGTAATAGTGGGACTGGGCGTCGCTGGCCGATTCGGACACCACGCGCACCGCAGCGCGTCCGCTGCCGTCGATCACGTCGACCTTGTAGATGCTGCGGTCCGACTGCACCAGGCCGTTGATGGTCAGGCGCAGGTCGGACAGGTTGCCCGAGATGACGTTGTACTCGGAGGTCTCGGCCAGCGCGCGCGCCAGGATGCGTCCGCGCTCGGCCAGCTCTTCGGCCACCTGGGCGCGGTGCGCGTACCAGGAATACCAGACGAAGGAGGTGAACAGCAGGATCACGGGCAGCATGGTGATGACGGCCATGCGCCGTCCGACACCCCAGCCGCGCCAGAAACGCAGGTTCATTGCTGGGCCGGCGCGCGCCGCGCGAAGTTGCGCGCGCTGTCGGTCACGCGCACGTCGAGCGAGCTGGCCACGCCTTCGTTGATGATGGTGCGGAAGTAGCGCGGGAACTGGGGCGGATCGAGCTCGCCGGTGCGTACGAAGTCGGCCGCCAGCTCGGCCACCTGGGCGTTGATCTCTTCGATCTCCGAATAGGTGGTGGCCAGCGCGCCGACCTTGACCATGTCGGCCGAGAAGCCGATCACGCCCTGCTTGCGGCGATAGGTCGAGAGCAGGATATTGCGCACGTTCTCGGCGTTGTAGATGTCGCTGTCGGGCAGCGCCAGCAGGGTCTCGGCGCGCGTCATGCTATTGAGCGTGTGATTCAGGTCTTCACCGGGCGCATACATCTGGATCTCGGTCGCCTCGTGCAGCACCGGACGCAGGAAAGCCGTGTCGGGGCCGAGCAGCACCCCGACCCGCACCGGGCGCCCGTACAGCAGTTCGGCCAGGCGCATCTGGTCGTTCGGCGCCGGCTCGGCGTAGATCGCGGTCATGGCCATGCGGCGCTGCTTGGGCAGGCGCGCGGTCAGGGTGCGCCACACCTGGCTCGAGGTATAGGCCGAGATCACCACGCAATCGCAGCGGCGCGAGAGCGCGTCGCGCAGCGCGGTCGGGCCGATCGCCACGTACAGCATGCGGCGCTTCTGCGCCAGCTCGGTGCGGAAGGCCGCGAAGGTGGGCACCAGGCGCTTGTACAGGTCTTCGGTGATGCGGTGGGTGACGGCGCTGTCGTCGCCGGTCAGGATCTGGAAGCGGTAGCCCTGCGGCTCTTCGCGTTCGCGATCGATCTGCTGGGCGGCGCCGGCGCTGCCGGCGGCCAGCACCAGCATCAGGGTCAACGCCAGCAGCGGCGTCAATGCGGCAGAGCGCCTGCCGCGGGGCCTGCGGTGCAGGAGGATGGCCATCGCGTCAGGGCTCGACCAGGCCGTGCTTGACCGCCAGCAGGGTGATGCTGGCCTGGCGGTGCACGCCCAGCTTTTCCTTGATCGACTGGCTGATATTGCTGATGGTCTTGGTCGACAGGTCGAGGCGTTCCGCGATCTCGGCATTGGTCATGCCCTCGGCCATGAACTTGAAGATCTCGAGCCCGCGCTCGTCGAGCTGCGACTGCGGCGTGACTTCGCCGCGCACCGCCATGCTGGCCAGGCGCGAGGCGATATGCGGCAGGAAGTACAGCTTGCCCTCGTGGGCATGGCGCACAGCGGTGGCCAGGTCGGCCGGGTCGCAATCCTTGGTAACGAAGGCGTGGGCGCCGAGGCGGTAGGTTTCCTTGATCAGGCTGTCTTGGTCGAATTGGCTCAGGAAGACGATCTTGGCCGATGGGTCGGACTTGAGGATGGCCTGGGCCGCATCCATGCCGGTCAGCTCGGTGCCGAAGCGCATATCGAGCACGGCCACGTCGGGGTGCTCGGCGGCATACAGGGCGGTCGCCTCGCTCGGGGTCTTGGCCTGGCCGACCACCTGCATGCCGGCCGCTTCGAGCGACATGGCAAAGCCGGTCATGACGATCGGGTGGTCATCCGCGAGCATGACGCGGATGGGTTTGTTCTGTTCTGCCAATTTGGTTCTCCTGGCGTTGGGGCTCTGGTGCTGTGCCAGTTTCTGGCGTTGCGAAGACCGGGGCAAAGGCCACGGCACAGTGGGGAATTATTTCATACAACGGGGTTGGAAGCGAATGGAAAGGGAGGGGGAATTTTTGACTCAAGGCATGCGTTCGGGAAGGGCTTCCTTTCGTTGGACGCGTGGACGGCGGAGCCATCCACCCTACGTATGGGGTTCGTTGGTACGGTTGCGCACACACTAATAGAAACAAATTTACTTCATTATGGATTTGCAAATTGCTAGGACATAGCATATATTGATTCCAACGAGCTGTAGATATGCATTCTTCCAAGGTAGTGAAACCTGTCAGCCCCCTAGGCGGCGGGACAAATAAAGGAGGTTGCCATGCATTTTTCTGACATCAATCAAGGCGCTGGCGGCAAGGCCGGCAAGTTCGCCCTGGTGGCGGGACTGCACGTGCTGGTGGCGATGGGTGTTATCAGCACCATGAACGCCAAGTCGATTTCGCTGCCGGCCATGCTGGAAGACAAGCTGGTTTGGGTGACGCCCGAAGTCACGCCGCCTGCACCGCCGCCCGAACCACCCAAGCCGCAAGTGAAGACAGCGCCGCCCGAAGTCGTGGTGCCGAAGGTCGAGGTCGACGTGGCCGAGCCGCCACCGGAACAGGTCATCGAAGCGAGTACCGAAGCGTCGCCCGAACCGGCCCTGCCCACCCAGTCCGACGCCCCGCCGCAACCGGCCGCGGAGCCATCGTCAAACAGCGGCCAGATGCGCAGCGCGGTACTGGCCGACGCCAATGGCTGCGCCAAACCTGACTATCCGGTGCGCGCCGCGCGCAATGGGGAGACCGGCACCGTGACCCTGGCGCTGCTGGTCGGCGCCGATGGCCGGGTGCAGGACTCCCGCATCCAGTCTTCCAGTGGCTATCGCGAGCTCGATCGGGCCGCGGTCAATGCCCTGAGCATGTGCAGATTCCAGCCGGCGATGAACGGCGGCACCGCCGAATCCGGGTGGGCGCAGCTTGCCTATGTCTGGACACTCGAGTAATTACCGTCTCCGCTCTTGAGCCCGCCCCTCTGTATCAGGCGGGCTTTTTTTCGCCCGTATGACAGGCGCATAGACGCCTGCACGGACCGATGTCGATCAACCACAACAAATATGGAGAGAGAATATGGATGCAGCAAACGCAGCGATACCGGCGCTACGCTTCACAGGTTTGATGCAGGCCCTGGCCGGCTGCCTGGGACTGGCGGTGCTGGCGGCCCTGGCCTGGATGGCGTTGACGCGGCCGGCGCCGCCCGAGCCAGCCGCCGGCTGGGGCGTCCGCGTGCAGGAACACGTGCGGGTGCTGGCCGCCAGCCCACGGTCGATCGCGACCGACGGCAATGCGCAGGCACGCGCCTACCTGGTGGCGCAGCTGCGAGCGATGGACCTGGCGCCCGCGGTGCAGCGCGCCACCGTGCGCAAGTCGGTCGTCCATGCCTTCGGCAGCATTCACAACACGATCGGCGTAGTCCACAACATCGTGGCGCGCATTCCAGGCAGCGCGCCGGACGCCGCGCGCCGGCCCGCGCTGCTGCTGGCGACCCACTACGACAGCGGCAGCGCGCTACGCGACGCCGCGCGCGGTGCCGCCACGGCAGCCGCCCTGCTCGAGACGGCGCGCGCCTTGCGCGCGGCGCCGCCCGCCAGCGATGTGGTGCTGCTGTTCGCCGATGGCCATCATGTGGGCGCGCTGGGGGCCAAGGGCTTCGTCGAACAGCATCCGCTGGCGCGCGGCATCGGCCTGGCGCTCAAGTTCGACCCTGCGGGCGACGGCGACCTGCGCCTGGCGCAGACCAGCGGCGCTGGCGGCGCGGCCCTGGACGGCTGGATGCGGGCCGCGCCCGAGCTGCGTGGCTCCTCGCTCGAGACCACGCTATCGCGCATGCTGAACGACGCCCCGCACATCGGGCCGCTGGCCGGGCTCGATGCGCCGGCGCTGCTGTTCGCCGGCGGCGAAGCGGCGCCGCCGCAGCTGGGCGATGCGATGCTGCGCCTGGCGCGGACCTATGGCGACATGCCGCTGGCGCGCGGGACGCAGACCGCGTCCGCTTATTTTTCATTGCCCCTGGTCGGCCCGGTCCACCACCCTGCGTGGCTGGGTTGGGCGCCAACGGTGCTGTCTTGCCTGATGCTGGTCTTTGCCTGGCGCCGCCTGTTCGGCGCAGACGGCGTGACCGAGGCGGCGCAAGGCGCCTTCGGTGTCTGCTTCCTGCTGCTCGCGGTGCGCATCGGCAGCTGGAACTGGCGCGAGGAGGTGGAGGCTGCCGGCCTGGCGGGCGAGCATCGCCTGCCGCTGCTGGTGCTGGCGGTCGCGGCCTGCGGCTTCGTGGCCGGCCTGTACCTGCTGCGGCGCAGTATCGGCGCCGCCGCGGCGGTGCTCGGCGCCCTGGCCTGGGTGGCACTGCCGCTACTGCCGATCGCTTTCTTCCTGCCCGATGCCGCCTACGTGCTGGCCTGGCCGCTGGCGGCGGCGCTGGCCGCCTTCCTGGTCCTGCATTCGCGCTGGGGACAGCGGCAGGCGTTCGCGCCGCGCCTGTTGGTGCTGGTCGTCGGCCTGGCGCCGGCCGCTGCCCTGCTGCCACCGGCGCTGCGCGACACCTGGCTGCTGCTCGGCCCCCACCGCATATACCTGCCGCCGATGCTGATGGCGCTGCCGATGCTGTGCTTTGCCAGCCTGCTGCTGGTGCTGCGCATCGCGCCGGCGGTGGGCGCCGTGCTGGCGCTGCTGGCCGCCGCCACCTTCGCCCTGCCGGGACAGGCGGCGCCGCGTGAAACGTGGCTGGTCGACGCCGACGGCGCCGAACGCCTGGTCTACTACAAGGACATGAACACCTGGCGCGCCTACTGGCTGCTGCCGGATCAGCCGCTGGGCGACTGGCGCCAGCAACTGTTCCCCGGCCGCCAGCCGACCATCTTCGTCGAAGTCTTCGGCTGGAACAGCCCGCGCCAGTGGTATGCCGAGGCGCCGCGCGAGGATGCGATCGACTTTCCCGAATGCTTCCTGCTGCGCCACAGCGTCGGCAAGGTGCGGCTGGGCGAATTCACGGTGCGCTCGAAGAATCGCGCGCCGCACATCGAGCTGCGCATGTCGGGCGCCAAGGCGCTGCGCTCGCGGCTCGATGGCGTGCCGCTCACGTCGAAGGAGAGCGGCTGGTCGCTGTCGCTGTACGGGATGCAAGACCGGGTGCTGCGTTTCGAGATCGAGACCGACCCGAAGGAGATCTTCGCGGTGACAGTACAGGAGCGCTTGCCTGGCCTGCCGCGCCATCTGTTGCCGCCGCAGGATGCAGGCGCCCCGTATGTACGGGCGCAATCGGGCATGACGCTGTCGACCGATATCCTGCGATTTTATTGATGACTTGTCATAGAATGTCCCGCGTACGCCACGAGCGTGCCCTTCCCCCGATTAACGATTCGATAAAAACGTCGTAGGATCTCCATGCACAAGATTGTCTCCACCCTCGTCCTCACCGCCCTCGCCGGCAGCCTGGCACTGGCCTACCCGGCCCAGGCCCAGACCAAGTCGAAAACGCAAGCCGCGACCGTCCAGGAAGCGCCGCTGCGCGCGCACATGGCCTTCCTGTCGTCCGACGCCCTCGAAGGCCGCGGCACCGGCCAGCGCGGCGGCGAGCTGACCGTCACCTACCTCGAGACCCAGGCGCTGGCCGTGGGTCTCAAGCCCGGCAACGGCGACAGCTTCCGCCAGGCGGTCAAGATCGCTGGCGTGCGTTCGCTGCCAGAGAAGAGCAATATCGCCATCTCGGCCGGCGGCAGCGCGCTGCCGCTGCAGTTCGGCGCGGACTGGGTCTGGGGCCCGGGCGACGGCAAGGCCGACCACACGCTCGATGCCGACCTGGTGTTCGTCGGCTACGGCACCGTGGCGCCTGAAGAAGGCGGCTGGAACGACTTCAAGGGCATGGACCTGAAGGGCAAGGTGCTGGTGATGATGGTGAACGATCCTATGCCGACGGCAGCGGATCCGAAGCGCTTCAATGGCGAGGGCCTGACCTACTACGGCCGCTGGACCTATAAGTTCGAGGAAGCGGCGCGCCAGGGCGCGGCCGGCGCGATCCTGATCCACACCGACAAGTCGGCCTCGTACGGCTGGAGCGTGGTGCAGAACAGCTGGGCCAACGCCGAGCGCTTCCAGCTCACCGAAGGCAAAGTGGGCACCGGCCTGCAGGGCTGGATGACCGACGCCACCGCGCGCAAGGTGTTCGCCGCCGCCGGCCAGGACCTGGACAAGCTGCGCGCCGCCGCCGAAGACAAGAACTTCAAGCCGGTGACGCTCAACGCCCGCATCAAGGGCGATGCGCGCGCCGCCGTGCGGTCGCTGGAAGAGTTCAACGTGGCCGGCATCGTGCCGGGCACCGATCCGAAGCTCAAGGACGAAGTGGTGATTTATTCGGCCCACTGGGACCACATGGGCAAGCAGGGCACCGAAGGCGACACCATCTTCAACGGCGCGGTCGACAACGCCTCGGGCACCGGCGCGCTGCTGGCGATGGCCGCCGAAGCGGTCAAGCATCCGGCCAAGCGCAGCCAGATGTTCCTGTGGGTCGGCGCCGAAGAGCAAGGCCTGCTGGGCAGCGCGGCCTATGTGTCGGCGCCACTGTGGCCGATCGAAAAAACCGCCGCCAACCTGAACCTGGACAGCCTGAACTGGGTGGGCCTGGTCAAGGACGTGAGCGTGCCGGGCAGCGAGCGCACCGAACTGGGCGCGATGGCAGCCGCCGCCGCCAAGGCGATGGGCCTGACGGTGGCGCCGGCCAAGCCCGACCTGGCCGGCGGCTACTTCCGCAGCGACCACTTCAGCTTCGCCAAGGCCGGCGTGCCGGCGTTCTCGGTGGGTGCGGGCCGCAGCTGGGTGAAAGATGTCGAGGCCAACAATGCCAAGGCCGCGACTTACCGCGACAAGTATCACCAGGTCGGCGATGAGTACGATCCGAGCTGGGACCTGTCGGGCATGGTGCAGCAGGCGCAGTACACGCTGAACCTGGGCCGCGCGGTGGCCGATGCGCCGAAGATGCCGGCCTGGAAGGCGGGCGATCCGTTCGGCAAGGCGCGCGCGGCGAAGTAAATAGCCGGATAGGCTCGACATGAACGCGTCGGCGGACCACACTGGGGTCCACCGGCGCGTTTTTTTTGGCCGACCTTTTTTGATGAGGTGAACGATGCGTGAAGAAGACCTGGTGCTCGGCGATGGACGCACGCTGCACTTCTACGACATGCCGCCGCCTGGCGAGCAGCAGCTGGCCGTCTTCTGGCATCACGGCACGCCCAATATCGGGCGCCCGCCGGAGCCGCTATTCGCGCTGGCGGCGGAACTGGGCATCCGCTGGATCGGTTACGACCGCCCTTCCTACGGCGGCTCGTCCGAACGCACTGGCCGGGATGTGGCATCGGCCGCCTTCGACGTCGAGCGCATCGCCGACCGGCTGGGCATCGGGCGCTTCGCGGTGATGGGCCATTCGGGCGGCGCGCCACATGCGCTGGCCTGCGCCGCCCTGCTGCCCGAGCGGGTGGTGGCTGCGGTCAGCATTGCGGGCCTGGCGCCGCCCGATGCCGAGGGACTCGACTGGTTCAAGGGGATGGGCGAGTACGGCGCGGCGGCGCTGCGGGCGGCGGCGCAGGGTCGCGCGGCCAGGGAATATCACGACACGCTGGGCCTCGAGTTCGACCGAGCGATGTTCACGTCTGAAGATTGGGAGGCGCTGGCGGGGCCGTGGTCATGGTTCGACAGCGTGGTCAGGCCCGCAGTGGCCAAGGGTCCTGCCGGTGCGATCGACGACGATGTGGCCTATGTGACGCCATGGGACTTTGATTGCACGCGCATCGCCTGCCCGGTGCTGTTCGTGCACGGCATGCAGGATCGCGTGGTGCCGGCAGCGCACAGCGAATGGCTGGCGCAACACTGCCGCTGGGCCGAGCTGTGGCAACGTCCGGACGATGGACATCTCTCGGTGATGAACTACGCCGCGTCCAGCCTGGTGTGGCTGCGCGGCCAGTTGCGCGCGGATTGACCGCGCGTGGCGGATGACGCGCCGCGGGCCGCCATCCGCTTTCAGCTGGTCGCTTACTGGATCACGCCGCAAGCCATGCGCGCGCCTCCGCCACCCAGCGGCGCCGGGTGATCGGCGTGATTTTCGCCGCCGGCGTGGACCATCAGGGCCTTGCCCTTGATATCCGACATTTTCAGGCGCGGCGCCAGGACTGGATAAGTGGCCATGCCCTTGGCGTCGACCGACAGGGCCGGGATGTCACCGAGGTGGCCGTCGCCCCATGGGGTGCCATGCTTGTTGGTCTTTTGCGGATCGAGGTGGCCTCCTGCGGCGCCGGCAGGCACGGTCTTGCCGTCGGCCTGGTTCGGCGCGCAGCTGCCATTGGCGTGGACGTGGAAGCCGTGCAGGCCCGGTGGCAGGTCCTTCAGGTTAGGCGTAAACACGACGCCGAATTTGGTTTCGCTGAGCGTCACGGTGCCAATCTCGGCGCCTTCGCCTTTTTCGGTGGCCAGCTTGAGGGTCACGGTATTGTCGGCGGCACTGGCGGTAGCGCACACGGCGCTCAGCAGGACTGCACTCATCCATCGCATTTTCATTGTTTGCTCCTTCGAAGATCTACAGGGATAGTAAAAAGCTAACCTAGTGTAGATCATTCTCATGCGTACGGGGTGTCCTGCTGACCTGGTACAGAAACTGTGGTCTTCTTGCGGCGGCGCACGGCAGCAACAGCGTTGGTCTGGACAATCGTGAGGTGTTGCGTCATTGGAGTGGTCCAAATGGAAAGCTCGCGAGCTTCCGCTCATCGTGCAATATTAGCGCCTGCCTGTCTTTTCTACCCGACAGTCTTACTAGCCGAAGTAAGCGACAAAGAGCCGAGTGCTGTCCTTTTTTGGCAGGTGGGATTGGCTGCAGCACTTCTATGCCTCTTCACTACCCGCTTCAGGCCATGGCTTGGCGCCATGTGCTTTACCCCTGCGGCGATCTGGTTCACCAGCCTGTTCCTGGAAATTCACTCTCCCGACGTTGGTCCATATCTGCGACTGGAACAAGGTGACGGCTACTACCTCCAAGCGTACGCCGCATTCGCCCTCGTCGCATCAGGACTCATCGCAGGTTATCTCTGGCACAGGCGCACACCGTCCTGACGAACTGGCGTCACAAATCCGTCATGCAAATAAAAACGGCACCCCTTAGGGTGCCGTTTTCGCTAACAACTAAAGCAATTACTCGCCGTCGTTGTGCTGCTCAGCCGAAGCCGACGCAGTCTGCTGGTCTTCCATCGCTTGCAGCTCGGCAGCCATATTGGCCTTCTCTTGCTGCAGCAGTGCCTGACGCTCTTCCGCTTCCCACACTTCCTTCTCTTTGCGAGCGCGGTGGAATGCCAGACCGGTACCGCCAGGAATCAGGCGGCCGACGATGACGTTCTCTTTCAGGCCGCGCAGACCGTCGCGCTTGCCCATGATCGCGGCTTCCGTCAGCACGCGGGTGGTTTCCTGGAACGATGCGGCCGAGATGAACGAGTCAGTCGACAGCGACGCTTTGGTAATACCCAGCAGCACGTTTTCGTAGGTTGCCGGCAGCTTGTTCTGGGCCAGGACGCGGTCGTTTGCATCCAGCAGTTCCGAACGTTCCACCTGCTCGCCGACGATGTAGTCGGTGTCGCCTGCTTCGACGATCTGAACACGACGCAGCATCTGGCGAACGATCACCTCGATGTGCTTGTCGTTGATCTTCACGCCCTGCAGACGGTACACGTCCTGCACTTCGTCGACGATGTAGCGGGCCAGCGCTTCGATACCCAAGAGGCGCAGGATGTCTTGCGGATCGGCCGGGCCGTCCACGATCATCTCGCCCTTGTTCACGACTTGACCGTCGTGGACCAGCACTTGCTTGTCCTTGGTGATCAGGAACTCGTGCTTGTTGCCGTCCATGTCGGTGATCTCAAGGCGTTGCTTGCCCTTGGTCTCTTTACCGAATGCCACGGTACCGGTCACTTCAGCCAGCATGCCCGCGTCTTTCGGCGAACGTGCTTCGAACAGCTCGGCAACGCGCGGCAGACCACCGGTAATGTCGCGGGTCTTCTGCGATTCGGTCGGGATACGTGCCAGCACTTCACCCACGGTGGCTTGCTGACCGTCCTTGACCATGATCAGCGCGCCGACCTGGAAACCGATCGTCACGGCGTGTTCGGTGCCGGCGATCTTGACTTCCTGGCCTTCTTCGTTCAGCAGCTTGACCTGCGGACGCACGACCTTGCCCGAACCACGACGCTTCGGATCGATCGCGACCAGGGTCGACAGACCGGTCACTTCATCGACCTGGCGAGCGACGGTGACGCCCTCTTCCACGTTTTCGAAGCGGATGGTACCGGCGTACTCGGTGATGATCGGACGGGTCAGCGGATCCCAGGTCGCCAGGGCGATACCGGCCTTGACGGTCTGGCCGTCCTTGACCAGCAGGGTCGCGCCGTACGGCACCTTGTGACGCTCGCGCTCACGGCCGTGGTCGTCGGTGATCAGCACTTCGCCCGAACGGGTAATGACGATTTGCGCGCCCTTGCCGTTGGTGACGTAACGCATGGTCGCGGTGAAGCGGACCGTACCGTTCGACTTGGCTTCGACCGACGATGCCACTGCCGCACGCGATGCCGCACCACCGATGTGGAAGGTACGCATGGTCAGCTGGGTACCCGGCTCACCGATCGACTGTGCAGCGACAACACCGACCGCTTCGCCGCTGTTGACCAGCATGCCGCGGCCCAGATCGCGACCGTAGCACTTGGCGCACAGGCCAAAGCGCGTGTCGCAGTTCAGCGGAGTACGGACCTTGACTTCGTCGATGCCGACGCGTTCGATCTCTTCGACCATGTCTTCGTCCAGCAGCGTGCCGGCTTCGTACAGGGTCTCTTGCGTTTCTGGATTGACGACGTCGTTGCCTGCCACGCGGCCGAGGATACGGTCGCGCAGGGCTTCGATGACTTCACCACCTTCGACCAGCGCCTTCATGTGGGTGCCGTTGCTGGTGCCGCAATCGTCTTCGATCACCACCAGATCCTGCGTCACGTCCACCAGGCGACGGGTCAGGTAACCCGAGTTCGCGGTCTTCAGTGCCGTATCGGCCAGACCTTTACGCGCGCCGTGGGTCGAGATGAAGTACTGCAGAACGTTCAGGCCTTCGCGGAAGTTCGCGGTAATCGGCGTTTCGATAATCGAACCGTCCGGTTTCGCCATCAGACCACGCATACCCGCCAGCTGGCGAATCTGGGCTGCCGAACCGCGGGCGCCCGAGTCGGCCATCATGTAAATCGCGTTGAACGATTCCTGGGTGCCTTCGGTGCCGTCGCGCTTGGTGACCGGCTCGATTTTCAGCTGGTCCATCATCGCCTTGCCGACTTCATCCGAGGTCTTGCCCCAGATGTCGACGACCTTGTTGTAACGCTCGCCGGCCGTGACCAGACCCGAGCTGTACTGCTGCTCGATCTGTTTCACTTCGGCTTCGGCGGTCGCGATCATGCCCTTCTTGACGTCCGGGATCAGCATGTCGTCGACAGCGATCGAGATACCGGCGCGCGTTGCCAGGCGGAAGCCCGACTGCATCAGCTTGTCGGCGAAGACGACCGTTGCACGCAGGCCGCACTTGCGGAACGACGTGTTGATCAGCTTCGAGATCTCTTTCTTCTTGAGCGAACGATTCAGCACCGAGAATGGCAGGCCTTTCGGCAGGATCTCGGACAGGATCGCACGGCCAACCGTGGTCTCGTAGCGGGTGAGCGTTTGGTCGAAGCCGCCTTCGGCGTTGCGTGGGAATTCCACGATACGCACGGTGATGCGGGTGGCCAGTTCGACTTCTTTATTGTCGTACGCGCGGATGACTTCCGACACGTCCGGGAACATCATGCCCTCGCCCTTGGCGTTGATCGCCTCGCGCGACGCGTAGTACAGACCCAGCACGATATCCTGGGACGGCACGATCGACGGTTCGCCGTTCGATGGGAACAGGATGTTGTTCGACGCCAGCATCAGCGTACGCGCTTCCATCTGCGCTTCGATCGACAGCGGGACGTGGACTGCCATCTGGTCACCGTCGAAGTCGGCGTTGAACGCCGCGCAGACGAGTGGGTGCAGCTGGATTGCCTTGCCTTCGATCAGGACTGGCTCGAACGCCTGGATACCGAGACGGTGCAGCGTAGGCGCACGGTTCAGCATGATCGGGTGTTCCTTGATGACTTCTTCAAGGATGTCCCAGACCACTGGCTCTTGCACTTCGACCAGCTTCTTGGCCGCCTTGATGGTGGTCGCGAGACCCATCAGTTCCAGCTTGTTGAAGATGAACGGCTTGAACAGCTCGAGGGCCATCAGCTTCGGCAGACCGCACTGATGGAGTTTGAGCTGTGGACCGACCACGATGACCGAACGGCCCGAGTAGTCGACGCGCTTGCCCAGCAAGTTCTGACGGAAACGACCGCCCTTGCCCTTGATCATCTCGGCCAGCGACTTCAGCGGACGCTTGTTGGCGCCGGTCATCGCTTTGCCGCGACGGCCGTTGTCCAGCAGCGAATCCACTGCTTCTTGCAGCATGCGCTTTTCGTTACGCGTAATGATCTCTGGTGCGCGCAGTTCCATCAGGCGCTTCAGGCGGTTATTACGGTTGATGACGCGGCGATACAGGTCGTTCAGGTCGGACGTGGCGAAACGGCCACCATCCAGCGGGACGAGCGGACGCAGCTCTGGCGGCAGGACCGGCAGAACTTCCATGATCATCCATTCAGGCTTGATGCCCGAACGCTGGAACGCCTCGAGCACTTTCAGGCGCTTGGCGTATTTCTTGATCTTGGCTTCGGATTTCGATTCCTTGAGCTCCACGCGCAGGGCTTCGGCATCGCGGTGGATGTCGATCGAGCGCAGCAGTTCACGGATACCTTCGGCGCCCATGAAGGCGGTGAAGTCGTCGCCATACTCTTCGTACTTGGCGGCGTAGTCGTCTTCCGACATGATCTGGCTCTTCTTGAGCGGAGTCATGCCAGGATCGGTGACGACGTATGCTTCGAAGTACAGCACGCGTTCGATATCGCGCAGGGTCATGTCCAGGACCATGCCCAGACGCGACGGCAGCGACTTCAGGAACCAGATGTGCGCCACTGGCGACGCCAGTTCGATGTGGCCCATGCGCTCACGGCGCACCTTGGCCAGGGTGACTTCGACGCCGCACTTCTCGCAGATCACACCGCGGTGCTTCAGGCGCTTGTACTTGCCGCACAGGCATTCGTAGTCCTTGATCGGGCCAAAGATCTTGGCGCAGAACAGGCCGTCACGCTCAGGCTTGAACGTACGGTAGTTGATGGTCTCTGGCTTCTTGACTTCGCCAAACGACCACGAACGGATTTTCTCAGGCGACGCCAGGCCAATCTTGATGGCGTCGAAACTTTCGTTTTGCTGAACTTGCTTGAATAGATCGAGCAGTGCTTTCATGTATCACTCCAAAGGTGATTGATTCTGTACTAAGTACTACTGCCGCCGCTTCTCACCGATTTTCGCCGGTGCTTGCACAACCCCCTACCCCTGAAAGCGTCATTCCCGCGCAGGCGGGAATCCAAGTTTGCCGGCCAATTCGCCGGGCTTAGGTTCCCGCCTGCGCGGGAACGACGATTCAGGAGCAGCAGGCCGGGCCCGAAGGCTGGCGGCCATGCTGGCCCTGCTTAGTTGCGCTCGAGATCGATATCGATACCCAGCGAACGGATTTCCTTGACCAGCACGTTGAACGATTCCGGCATGCCGGCGTCGATCACGTGGTCGCCCTTGACCAGGTTCTCGTACACCTTGGTACGGCCGTTCACGTCATCCGACTTGACGGTCAGCATCTCTTGCAGCACGTACGATGCGCCGTACGCTTCCAGTGCCCACACCTCCATCTCACCGAAGCGCTGGCCACCGAACTGGGCTTTACCGCCCAGCGGCTGCTGCGTCACCAGCGAGTACGGACCGGTCGAACGCGCGTGCATCTTGTCGTCGACCAGGTGGTGCAGCTTGAGCATGTGCATGAAGCCAACGGTGACCTTGCGCTCGAACGATTCGCCGGTGCGGCCGTCGAACATGGTGACCTGGTTCTTCGACGGCGTCATGCCCAGGTGGGCAGCGATGTCGTCAGGGAACGCCAGGTCCAGCATGCGGCGGATATCTTCCTCGTGCGCACCGTCGAACACCGGGGTCGCGAACGGCACGCCGTTCTTGAGGTTGTTCGACAGGGTCAGGATCTCTTCATCGCTGAAGCTATCGAGGTCTTCCTTGCGGCCGGTTTCGTTGTAGATCTTGGCCAGGAAGGTACGCAGATCCGCAGCCTTCGCTTGCGCCTGCAGCATTTCGCCGATGCGCCAGCCCAGGCCCTTGGCCGCCCAACCGAGGTGGGTTTCCAGGATCTGACCGACGTTCATACGCGACGGAACGCCCAGCGGGTTCAGCACCACGTCGGCTGGACGACCGTCCGCCATGAACGGCATGTCTTCCACCGGCACGATACGCGAGACCACACCCTTGTTACCGTGACGGCCCGCCATCTTGTCGCCCGACTGCAGGCGGCGCTTGACGGCCAGGTAGACCTTGACCATCTTCTGCACGCCAGGCTGCAGCTCGTCGCCCTGGGTCAGCTTCTTGCGCTTTTCTTCGAAGGCCAGGTCGAACTGGTGACGCTTCTCGTTGATCGATTCCTTGATCGCTTCGAGCGCGTTGGCGGTGTCGTCTTCCGCAGGGCGGATGTCGAACCAGTGGAACTTGTCCAGGTCGGCCAGGTATTCCGACGTGATCGCCGCGCCTTTTGCCAGCTTCTTCGGACCGCCATTGACGATCTTGCCGACCAGCATACGCTCCAGACGCTCGAAGGCATCGCCCTCGACGATACGCATCTGGTCGTTCAGGTCCAGGCGATAGCGCTTGAGTTCATCGTCGATGATCTGCTGGGCGCGCTTGTCGCGCTGGATGCCTTCGCGGGTGAACACTTGCACGTCGATCACGGTGCCGACCATGCCCGAAGGCACGCGCAGCGAGGTGTCTTTCACGTCCGACGCTTTTTCGCCGAAGATCGCGCGCAGCAGTTTCTCTTCTGGGGTCAGCTGGGTCTCGCCTTTCGGGGTGACCTTACCGACCAGCACGTCACCGGCTTGCACTTCGGCGCCGATATAGACGATGCCCGATTCATCCAGGCGTGCCAGTTGGTTCTCTGCCAGGTTCGAGATGTCGCGGGTGATTTCTTCCGCGCCCAGCTTGGTGTCGCGAGCGACCACCGACAGCTCTTCGATGTGGATCGAGGTATAGCGGTCGTCCTTGACCACGTTTTCCGAGATCAGGATCGAATCCTCGAAGTTCAGGCCGTTCCACGGCATGAACGCCACCAGCATGTTCTGGCCCAGGGCCAGTTCGCCCAGGTCGGTCGATGCGCCGTCGGCAATCACGTCGCCACGGGCAACGCGGTCGCCAACCTGCACGATCGGACGCTGGTTGATGTTGGTGTTCTGGTTCGAACGGGTGTACTTGATCAGGTTGTAGATGTCGACGCCGACTTCACCAGCCGTTGCTTCGTCATCGTTCACGCGAATCACGACGCGGCCCGCATCGATGTAGTCGACCATACCGCCACGCAGTGCCTGCACGGTGGTGCCCGAGTCGACCGCCACGGTGCGCTCGATGCCGGTACCGACCACGGCCTTTTCAGGACGCAGGCAAGGCACGGCCTGACGCTGCATGTTGGCGCCCATCAGTGCACGGTTCGCGTCATCGTGTTCCAGGAACGGAATCAAGGAAGCTGCGACCGACACGATCTGGCCTGGAGCGACGTCCATGTACTGGATGCGCTCTGGCGAGACCAGGATCGTTTCACCGGCTTCACGCGCCGAGACCAGTTCGTCGACCAGTTGACCGGCGTCGTTGATCGCCGCATTCGCCTGGGCGATGATGTAGCGGCCTTCTTCGATCGCCGACAGGTATTCGATCTTGTCGGTGACTTTCGAATCGTCGACCTTGCGGTATGGCGTTTCCAGGAAGCCGTATTCGTTCAGGCGGGCGTACAGTGCCAGCGAGTTGATCAGGCCGATGTTCGGGCCTTCGGGCGTTTCGATCGGGCACACGCGGCCGTAGTGGGTCGGGTGCACGTCGCGCACCTCGAAGCCGGCGCGTTCGCGGGTCAGACCGCCAGGTCCCAGGGCCGAGACGCGACGCTTGTGGGTCACTTCCGACAGCGGGTTGGTCTGGTCCATGAACTGCGACAGCTGCGACGAACCGAAAAATTCGCGGATCGCGGCCGAGATCGGCTTGCTGTTGATCAGGTCGTGCGGCATCAGGTTGTCCGCTTCGGCCTGGCCGAGGCGTTCCTTGACGGCGCGTTCCACGCGCACCAGGCCGGCGCGGAACTGGTTCTCAGCCAGTTCGCCGACGCAACGCACGCGACGGTTACCCAGGTGATCGATATCGTCGACTTCGCCGCGGCCATTGCGCAGCTCGACCAGGATCTTGATCACGGCCAGGATGTCTTCGTTCGACATCGTCATGTCGCCGGTCAGTTCATCGCGGCCAATGCGGCGGTTGAACTTCATGCGGCCCACTGCCGACAGGTCGTAGCGTTCCGGCATGTAGAACAGGCCGTTGAACAGCGCTTCGACCGATTCTTCGGTTGGCGGTTCGCCAGGACGCATCATGCGATAGATCGCCACGCGTGCGGCGGTCTGGTCGGCGGTGTCGTCGGTGCGCAGGGTTTGCGAGATATAGCCGCCCTGGTCCAGATCGTTGGTGTACAGGGTCTGGATGTCGGTCACGCTGGCGTCGCGCAGCTTGCCCAGCAGTTCTTCGGTCAGCTCGTCGTTGGCCACGGCGATGATTTCGCCGGTGTCCTGGTCGACGATGTTCTTGGCCAGCACGCGGCCGAGCAGGTAGTCTTCTGGCACCGAGATCGACTTGATGCCGGCCGCTTCGATGTCACGCACGTGCTTGGCGTTAATCCGCTTGTCCTTGGTGACAATGGTCTTGCCCGACTTGTCGACGATGTCGAAACGCGCGACTTCGCCGCGCAGACGCTCGGAGACGAACTCGAGTTCGCCGCCGTCGTTACGCAGGGTGAAGTTGTCGAAGACAAAGAAGTTCGCCAGGATCTGCTCCGGCGTCATGCCGATGGCTTTCAGCAGGATCGTCACTGGCATCTTGCGGCGACGGTCGACGCGGAAGAACAGGATGTCTTTCGGGTCGAACTCGAAGTCGAGCCACGAGCCGCGGTAAGGGATGATGCGTGCCGAGAACAGCAGCTTGCCCGACGAGTGGGTCTTGCCGCGGTCGTGCTCGAAGAACACGCCAGGCGAACGGTGCAGCTGCGAGACGATGACGCGCTCGGTGCCGTTGATCACGAACGAACCGTTCGTGGTCATCAGCGGCAACTCGCCCATGTAGACTTCTTGCTCTTTCATTTCCTTGACGACCGGCTTGGTCGGCGATTCCTTGTCCAGGATCACCAGACGCACCTTGGCGCGCAGCGGCGACGCGAAGGTCAGGCCGCGCTGCTGGCACTCTTTCACGTCAAACGCAGGGTCACCCAGCACATACGACAGGAATTCGAGGCGCGCAAAACCATTGTGCGACACGATAGGGAAAATCGAAGAGAAGGCCGATTGCAGACCCTCGGCCTTGCGGCCCGATGGGGCGGCATCAGCCTGCAGGAAGTTCTCGTAGGATTCCAGCTGGGTAGCCAGCAGATAGGGAACGTTGTGAACGTTGGCGCGCTTCGCGAACGACTTGCGAATGCGCTTCTTCTCAGTAAATGAGTAGTGCATGGACACTCCGTGAGTGACAGAAAGGATGGAGAATTCAGGAATTGCCAGTGGCACGCGCCACCACCACACACAAGCCCTGAAGTCTCTTACTCTTTCGCGCCAGATGAAAAGGACAAGCAAACTGCTGTGATACGATGCTGCTGAATTTCGGTAAGTCTTGGTGCTAGTTGCCGGCCGCCACCGACATTTGCGGCAGGGACGACAAAAGAGCCAAAGCAGCAATTCCCGTCTTCCGACAGGTTTTGCAAGCTTTGACTCCCGCGCTGGGCACTTGAATCAAGTGCCCGGTGCATATGTATTACTTCAGTTCGGCCTTGGCGCCAGCATCTTCCAGCTTTTTCTTAGCGGCTTCAGCGTCAGCTTTTGGCAGGGCTTCCTTGACGGTCTTCGGTGCGCCATCGACCACGTCTTTGGCTTCTTTCAGGCCCAGACCGGTGATTTCGCGGACGGCTTTGATGACGCCGACTTTGTTCGCGCCGACTTCGGTCAGGACGACGTTGAATTCGGTCTGCTCTTCAACAGCTGCACCAGCGGCGGCGCCGCCAGCTGCCGGTGCTGCCATTGCAGCGGCCGACACGCCGAACTTCTCTTCGAATGCCTTGACCAGTTCGTTCAGGTCCATGACGGACATTTCGCTCACTGCGTTCAGGATATCGTCTTTGCTAATTGCCATTTGAAACTCCAGTTAATGTGTGTGTAGTTCAGTTAGTACTTGAGAAAAAAGGCTGTGCTTAATTAAGCAGCAGCGGTTTCTTCGGCTGCCGGAGCTGCCTCGGAAGAACCTTCGCCTTTTTTCGCTGCCAGTGCAGCCAGACCACGTGCAAAGCCCGACACCGGAGCCAGCATGACGCCCAACAGCTGCGAGATGAGGACTTCACGGGATGGGATGCTTGCCAACGCGGTAACACCAGCTACGTCGAGCTGCTTACCTGCGTAGTTACCGGCTTTGATGACCAGCTTGTCGTTGGTTTTAGCGAAGTCATTGATGACTTTTGCTGCAGCAACGGCGTCGTCCGAGATCGAGTAGATCAGCGGACCGGTCATGGAATCAGCCAGCGAGGCAAACTGCGTGCCTTCGACAGAGCGACGAGCCAGCGTGTTCTTCAGAACACGCAGGTACACGCCCTGGGCACGTGCGGTTGCACGGAGCTTGGTCAAGTGACTAACCTGGATGCCACGGTACTCAGCCACGACGATGGTTTGCGCAGTTGCTACTTTTGCGGAAACTTCTTCGACGACGACCTTTTTGTCATTCAGATTAAGACCCACGGTCAATCTCCTTAAATGATGCCGACAAAACGTCTGCATCGGTTCGAACACACGGCGTCCGAAGTTAAGAAGTCTTAAAACTGGGCGGATACATTCACACAGCTGGACTACAAAACTTGTTCGGGTACACCATCTGCGTTGGGTGGTCTATTAACCGTCGGCTCAACCTCTGCCTTCGGCCCAACGGTCTTTGATTGCCTGCCGGAGCGGTGGTTTGCTCCGACAGCCCAAAGATGCGCCCCGCCTTAACGGCGAGGACTTGATTCTTGCAGCTTAAGCAGCCGAGATCGACGCGTGGTCGACGCGAACGCCGGCACCCATCGTCGACGACAGGGCGACCTTGCGCAGGTACACGCCTTTCGAGGTCGCTGGCTTGGCCTTGTTCAGGGCGTCGATCAGGGCAACCAGGTTGCTCTTCAGATCTGCGTCGCTGAACGACTTGCGGCCGATGGTCGCGTGGATGATGCCCGACTTGTCGGTACGGTACTGGACCTGACCGGCTTTGGCGTTCTTGACGGCGGTAGCGACGTCTGGGGTCACGGTGCCGACTTTCGGGTTCGGCATCAGGCCGCGTGGGCCCAGGATCTGGCCCAGGGTACCGACGATACGCATGGTGTCCGGCGAAGCGATCACGATGTCGAACGGCATGTCGCCGGCCTTCACGCGCTCTGCCAGGTCTTCCATGCCGACCACATCGGCGCCGGCTGCCTTGGCAGCTTCAGCCTTGTCGCCCGACGCGAACACAGCGACGCGCACGGTCTTGCCGGTGCCAGCTGGCAGCACGACCGAACCGCGAACCACCTGGTCCGACTTCTTCGGGTCCACGCCCAGTTGAACGGCGACGTCGATCGACTCGTTGAACTTGGCGGTGGCGAATTCCTTGATGATCGACACAGCGTTGTCGAACTCGTAGACCTTGTTACGGTCAACTTTTGCTTTGATTGCTTTAACGCGCTTGGACAGCTTAGCCATTACAGACCCTCCACCGTGATGCCCATCGAACGTGCCGAGCCAGCGATGATACGCACTGCTGCGTCCATGTCGGCGGCGGTCAGGTCCGGCTGCTTGGTTTTTGCGATTTCTTCAGCTTGGGCGCGGGTCAGCGACGCAACCTTGTCGGTGTGCGGCTTGGCCGAACCCTTGGTGATGCCGGCGGCTTTCTTGATCAGGTAGGTTGCCGGTGGGGTCTTCATCACGAAGGTGAAGGACTTGTCGGCGAACGCGGTGATCACGACCGGGATTGGCATGCCTGGCTCGACACCCTGGGTCTGGGCGTTGAACGCCTTGCAGAATTCCATGATGTTCAGACCGCGCTGACCCAGTGCTGGACCGATCGGTGGGGATGGGTTTGCTTTACCAGCTGGAACTTGCAGCTTGATAAAGCCAATGATTTTCTTTGCCATGAAAGGCTCCTATCTTTGACTTGAGTAGTAGCGCCCCACCACGACTACTCGTCTCGGCGGGGCTCCTCTTACCGGATTCCGCCTAGCTGCTGCGACGCTCCGATTGTAGCGTTTAGACTTTTTCGACTTGCCCGAACTCCAGTTCCACCGGAGTTGCGCGGCCGAAGATGGTGACTGAGACACGCACCTTCGATTTTTCGTAGTTCACTTCCTCGACGTTGCCGTTGAAGTCGGTGAACGGGCCTTCCTTGATCCGGACCTGCTCGCCCACTTCGTACAGCACTTTCGGACGAGGCTTTTCGACACCCTCTTGCACCTGCTGCATGATCTTGTCGATCTCGCGCGCTGGGATCGGGGTCGGCTTGTTCGATTTGCCGCCGATGAAGCCGGTGACCTTGCTGGTGTTTTTCACCAGGTGCCAGGTTTCGTCGGTCATTTCCATCTCAACCAGCACGTAGCCCGGGAAGAAGCGGCGCTCGGAAACGGCTTTGGTGCCGTTGCGCATCTCGACGACTTCCTCGGTCGGCACCAGGATCTGGCCGAACTGTTCTTGCATGCCACCGCGCTCGATACGCTCGGTCAGCGCACGCATCACGCTTTTTTCCATGCCCGAATAGACATGGACGACGTACCAGCGCTTGTTGCTGACCGGTACGCTCACCGGTGCAGCTGCTGCTTCTTGCTCAGGAGCGCCAACTGCCGGAGTATCTTCCGGCGTCGCACTGTCTTGGACGTTATCGCTCATGTTTATTTCCAACCCAGGACAAAGTCGTACAACAGGAGCTCGAGCAATTTGTCCGTGCCCCACAGGAAAATCGCCATCACGACCACGAAGGCAAACACGATGCCGGTGATCTGCATGGCTTCACGGCGGGTCGGCCAGACGACCTTCTTGGTCTCGCGCACAGACTCTTTGGCGAAGCTCAGGAAATCACGGCCGGTGGTGGAAGTCCACAAAAGCAGGACAGCAAAAACTAAACCAGCCACGAGGGCGCCTGCGGCGACCAAGGCTGGTTTGTTTTGGCCAGTCAGGTAAAAGAACCCGACGACGCCTGCAATCGCTGCAACCACCGCCAGTGCGACCTTGAACTTGTCATTCGAGGTGCTGACAGTTTGCACGGATTGATTAGACATTCTTCTTTACTTTCGGTGCTGCGCACCAGAATTCGGTGGCAGGGGCGGAGGGAATCGAACCCGCGACCTTCGGTTTTGGAGACCGACGCTCTGCCAATTGAGCTACACCCCTACGAAGACTTCCTACTGAATCCAGCATTATACAGCAAGCGCGCGCTCACTGGCAATGCTGTTTGAGGGAAACAGATGGGCTTTGCAACCCCGCCTGCTTCCCTCTACCTTGGCTGATTAGGCCAGGATCTTGGCAACCACGCCGGCGCCGACGGTACGGCCGCCTTCGCGGATTGCGAAACGCAGACCTTCTTCCATCGCGATCGGAGCGATCAGCTTGACGGTGATCGAGACGTTATCGCCTGGCATGACCATTTCTTTGTCTGCTGGCAGTTCGATCGAACCGGTCACGTCAGTCGTACGGAAGTAGAACTGAGGACGATAGTTGTTGAAGAACGGGGTGTGACGGCCGCCTTCGTCTTTCGACAGGACGTAGATCTCACCGGTGAAGTTGCTGTGCGGCTTGATCGAACCTGGCTTTGCCAGGACTTGACCACGTTGCACGTCTTCACGCTTGGTACCGCGCAGCAGCAGGCCGACGTTGTCGCCAGCTTGACCCTGGTCCAGCAGCTTGCGGAACATTTCCACGCCAGTGCAGGTGGTCTTGACGGTGTCGACGATTCCGACGATTTCGATTTCTTCGCCGACCTTGATGATGCCGCGTTCGACACGACCGGTCACCACGGTGCCGCGACCCGAGATCGAGAACACGTCTTCGACTGGCATCAGGAAGGCGCCGTCAACAGCGCGCTCTGGCGTTGGGATGTAGGTGTCCAGGGCTTCTGCCAGGCGGGTGATGCACTCTTCGCCCATCTCGCCAGGCTGGCCTTCCAGGGCCATACGTGCCGAACCCTTGATGATTGGCAGGTCGTCGCCTGGGAACTCGTATTTCGACAGGAGCTCGCGCACTTCCATTTCGACCAGTTCCAGCAGTTCCGCGTCGTCGACCAGGTCGCACTTGTTCAGGAACACGATGATGTATGGAACGCCAACCTGACGCGCCAGCAGGATGTGCTCGCGGGTCTGTGGCATTGGGCCGTCGGCGGCCGAGCACACCAGGATCGCGCCGTCCATCTGGGCAGCACCGGTAATCATGTTCTTGATGTAGTCGGCGTGGCCTGGGCAGTCGACGTGCGCGTAGTGACGGTTTTCGGTCTCGTACTCGACGTGCGCGGTGTTGATGGTGATGCCGCGTGCTTTTTCTTCTGGTGCCGCGTCGATCTGGTCGTAGGCCTTGGCTTCGCCGCCGAATTTCTTCGACAGGACGGTAGCGATTGCCGCCGTCAGGGTGGTTTTACCGTGGTCAACGTGACCGATGGTGCCGACGTTGACGTGCGGCTTGGTCCGTTCGAATTTACCTTTTGCCATTTCAGACTCCTAAGATCTAACGATATATTTGGGAATTACCAGGCACACCTGACGGACGAGTGCAACGCGACTGCCGTACGAAATTCTGGTGCCCTTGACGTGGATTGAACACGTGGCCTCTCCCTTACCAAGGGAGTGCTCTACCACTGAGCTACAAGGGCTGATATTTGCGATGTAGAAACCACCGCACTAACTGGAGCGGGTGAAGGGAATCGAACCCTCGTCGTAAGCTTGGAAGGCTTCTGCTCTACCATTGAGCTACACCCGCGAGGTACAACTTCTATCCGACTTCACGATCTTCTTTTTGGTGGTGGGGGCTGGATTCGAACCAGCGTACTCAGAGAGGGCAGATTTACAGTCTGCTGCCTTTAACCACTCGGCCACCCCACCGCGAAGAACCGCAGAGTATGAAGCAAGCTCAACGTACTGTCAATCAGGTTTCGGTAGTAGTCTTATCTACCTTGCCTGACAGCGTTGCTTCGGGGCGTGATTGTAACGGGCCGACTGTAAAGCTGCAAGGGTGATTTTGCCAAGTGCGAAAAAATCTTTATGAACTTATCTGGAATTGTTTTGTCAGCAGGCCGATACCTTCAACCAACGTCGTTCCCGCCTGCGCGGGAGCGACGTTGGTCAGGGTTGGGGATGGTGCTGGCCTGCCGGCGCCAGCGCCGCCAGCACCTGCGCCTTGAGCGCCTTGATCAGCGCCGTCTCGTCCGGCGCCACGCCTTCCGGCGCGGTGAAGAGTCGATCCGCATAGATCAGCCCCAGCTGCGCCTTGCCCACCACCAGCGGCAGCACGATGAAGCTCTCGGCATCGGCCAGCAGGGTCTTGTACCAGGCCGGCAGCAGGTCGCGGATCCGGGGGCTGAAGGTATCCGCGATCATCATGTCGGCATTGTTCTCCAGCGCGAGGTGAAACACGTCGCGCGCAAAGGCACAGGGAAAGACAAAGCCATCCTGTAGCTCCACGCTGCCCTCGCCGAGCGATACCCGCGCCCGGAATTGCCTGGTGCGCGCATCGCGCAGGCACACGGTGGCGAAGCGGAAACCGAGCGCGCCATACAGGGTCTCGAGCACCGCCATGATCACGTCATTGACCCCGGCGCCCGAGCCGCCCAGCAGGGTCACGTCCTGCACGCCCGCCAGCAACAGGTCGCGCGCATTCCGTGGCTTGCCGCTGGGGTGGAACTCGGCCTCGTCGTCCTCGCCCGCATCGAGCGTGGCCAGCGCCAGCACATTGGGCAGGCCATTGCCGGCCTTGGGGTCGGTCTTGGGCGCGCGCTCCATGTTCATGCTCTGCAGCATGCCGTTCATGCCGTCCTGGACCTCGTCGAACAGCGCCACCATGGCCGGATGGTCGACACCCAGCGCCGCGCCGTAGCGTCGAATCAGGTCCTGGGTCTCGGGCGCGGCGGCCGGATCGTGGTGGCGGCCCATCAGGCGCGCCATCTCGCGGCTGAAGGCGGCCACCTGGCGCATCCATTCATTGCGGTCGGCCGCGACCGCGAGCACCCCCGGCCCCACCGCCACCTGGGCCTGCACGATCAGGGCCGGCATCTGCCATTCGCGCAATACCGCCTCGGACAGGGTCTCGAAGCTGCAGCCCAGGATCAGTTGCGCGGCCAGGCTGGGGCTGTGCTTGCCGGCCGCCACCAGTGCGGCGATTTCACGGTAGCGCTCCGGTTCATGGCTGGCCAGCAGCAGTGCGCCCAGGTTCTTGAACAGCGCACAGATCGCCGCTTCCTCGGCGCCGGGAATCGGGCTGTGGCGCGCCAGCTCGCGTCCCACCAGGCTGGCGCACAGGGCCGCTTCGAGCTCCACCCGCACGCCGTGCTCGGCGGTATCGAGCGCATCGACCAGCAGCATCGCCAACGCGGCGGCGCGCACATTGTCGAAGCCGAGCAGGGAGATGGCGCGCGAGATCGTCGTCACCGGCGTGCCGGACAGGGTGCGGTACTGGACCGTATTCGACAGCCGCAGGATGCGCTGGGTCAGGGCCACGTCGGACACCACGTAATACGCGAGATCGGCCGTGCCCAGGTCGTCGCTATAACCCATGCCGATCACGTGCATGATGGCGCCGCCCAGGGTGAACATGCGTTCGGTGCCGCTGAGCTTACGCATCAGGGCGGGACGCACGCGGCGCACGGCGCCGTCCTGGGGAGTGTCCGCCATCGCCCTATCCCGCCTGGCGCAGCGGCGCGGCCGCGTACGCGCCCTGCCGCAGTCCCTGGTTGTGTTGCTTGAGCACCTGCTGGTGCAGCGCCGCCAGCGCCGGCAGCTTGGGATTGAGCGGATCGAGCTTGCGCACATTGCCGATCAGGGCCGGCATTTGCGCCCCGAGCCGGCTGTCCCAGGCTTCGTGCTCGAGGCAGCGCAGCACCGCCAGCGCGGCATTGAAGGCCACCGCCGGGTTGTTCGGCAACTTGGTCGCCGCTTCCAGCATCAGGGTTACCGCGCCCTGGTAGTCGCCATTCCTGGCGCGCGCGGCGCCGCCCGCGACCAGGTCGACCACCTGCTGGCGGCTCTGCTGGGCCAGCGCTTGCGCCAGCTCGCCCTTGCCGGCCTGCTCCAGCACGCCCATGGCGCGCGTGACCACGGCATCGCTCGAGGCATTGCTCATCACCTCGCGCACCAGTTCGGAAGCGCCTTCTTCGCGGCCATTGTCGATGCAGGTGCGCGCCAGCTCCAGCTTGAGTTCGGCCGACAGGCCGGGCGCGTCCTTGCTGGCGGCCAGGGCCGTCCCCAGGGCCTCGCCCAGGCGCGCCTCGTTGCCGGTGTACTCGTGCACCAGGGACGAGGCGATCGCGCTGCACAGCGCGGTATTGTTGCGCCCGCCCATCGAACGGTCGAGGTCGCGGATCACGGCGGCGGCGCCCACCGGGTCGCCCTTGTGCACCAGCGCGCGCACCAGCTTGACGTGGTCTTCGGGGTCGCGGAACTCGGAATACTTGGCCTTGCCCACCACCTGGCGCAGGGCTTTTTCGGCGGTGTCGACGTCGCCCGCGTCGAAGGCGGTGTCGGCCAGCGTGCGCAGGCGCCGCACGGCATGCGGCGACACCGCCACCGCCTCGCCCAGCACCGCTTGCGACTTCTGCAACTGGCCGACCGCGGCGTGGGTGCGCGCCAGCCAGTCGTAGGCATCGACGAAGTTGCGGTTGGTGTCGACCAGGTGTTCCAGGATCTCGCGCGCCTCGTCGTAGCGCTTGCGCACGAACAGGGTCTTGGCCAGTCCCAGCC
Organism: Massilia puerhi; assembly: GCF_009861485.1. NCBI lineage: Bacteria > Pseudomonadati > Pseudomonadota > Betaproteobacteria > Burkholderiales > Oxalobacteraceae > Massilia > Massilia puerhi. The sequence continues at coordinate 481,327 of NZ_WOFW01000001.1, forward strand.
TGGCCCAGGCGATGGCCTTGATCTCGACCAGGTGGCGATAGATCGGCTCGGCCTGCTCGGCCTGGCCCAGGAACATGTGCAGCTCGGCGCGCAGGCGCAGGAAATCGACCGCGTAGCGCGTGTGCAGGCGCTGGCCCTCGATGCAGGCGGCGATGGCCTGTTCCTGGTCGCCCGCCTCCATCAGGGTGTATACCGGCAGGAAGGCATTGCGCCGGTCGAGGGCGCGCGCGATGCGGTCGAGCAGGCGGTCGGCGGTGAAGGGCTTGAGGATGTAGTCGGTCGGCGCCAGCTCGGCGGCGCTGACCACCTTGCTGTGATTACCCTCGGCGGTGACCATGAAGAACATGGTGGCCAGCCGCATCAGTTTGTGGTGGCGCAAGTCTTCGAGCAGTTGCTGGCCATCCTGGCCGCCTTCGAGGTCGTATTCGCACAGGATCATGTCGAACTGGCGCAGGCCGAGGTGCTTGACGGCCTGGTTGGAGGTACTGGCGTGCTCGATCCGGGTCAGCCCGCACAGCGTGAGCATGCTGTGGATGCTGGCCCGCATTCCCGCATGGGGTTCGATGATCAGGGCCGTCAGGCCTTCCAGTTCATTCATGATGGTCCGTGTGAGCCTGCGTTGGGCGTAGCGCCGCGGCTGCATGGGCGCGCGGCATCAGGCCAGTATATTACGGCGCAGAACGAAAATAATGAAATCGGGTAAGTACGTGACACCAGAATATGTCACCGCGCCGAAAAAACGACAGGATTATTGGATATCCGCAGCCGCCTGGCGCAGGGCGGCGTGGCTGCCGTCGCACTCGGACTTGCTGGCGCCGTCGACGATGTTCTGGTAGCGGACCTCGTACTTGCCGGCCGCCAGCTTGTCGAAAGTGAACGTCGAGCGCTGCTGGACGAAGGCGTGGCGCACGTTCGAACGACGGTCGAGGTCGTACAGCTTGACGAACACCGGCCCCGGGTTCGCGCTGTTATCGATCGAGACCTGCATCTCTTCGCCGTCGTTGCCGACCGGGTAGCCCGGCAGGTAGGACGACTCGAGCGGCCACGGATCGCCGCTGGGCGCGGCGAGGGTCTGCAGATCGGTGCTGCAGTCGGGAACGCGCGCCGGCACTGCCAACTGGGTGACGGCGAGCGCGCGCACCGCGGGCGGCGGGCCCTTGGCGCCATCCGGCCCGATACGGCGGGCCCAGCCATCGCTACTGGCATCGACGCCGGGCGCATCGGCATGGCCGGTCTTGATGCCTTCGGGCTGGGCGACGCCGCTCCAGGCCAGGGCGCTGGGCACGATGTCCGGCTGGTGTTCGATGGTCAGCACCGCGGCGATGGCGCCGGCCACGAAGCAGCTCGTCAAGCCCAGCCACCAGCGCGGATCGCGCCACAGGCGCCTGCGGCGCGGCTTGCCGCCCGGCGGCGTTTCTGCCTGCTCACCATGCTTGCGCGGCTGGCCTTCCTTGGCGTTGGAACTTTCCAGCCACTCGACCTCCCATTCCTCGGAGGCGATCCATTCGTCATGTTCCTTGCGGCGCACGGGATCGGACAGGACGTTGTAGGCGGTATTGACGACCGCCATGATGCGGGCGGACTTTTCGTCGCCCGGATTCTTGTCAGGGTGATATTTTTGGCTCAGGGCCTTGTAGGATGCACGAATGACTTCCTGGGGCGCATGACGCGACACCTTCAGGTTGTCATAATGTGTGTGAATCTTGGCCATGATCTGTCAAGTCTACCCGCTTCTACCCTGCGCGTTCTGTCTGTCCTCGGCCGATGCCCGTCGTGGCGACGGGGTGCGGGAATATCTCACAGCTTAGCCGGATTTGTGTCTCCTGTGCAAGATCGCTGTGCAAGATACCCCAAGTTCACAATCGGTGGCTGCGGTCCGCGCCCGCGATGGCGGCCGGCAGTTCCACGTCTTGTCCGACCACCAGCACCTTGAACAATTCCCCCATTTCAGCAGGAGAAACCAGTTTTTGCACCGCCCGCGAATGGGGCAGGAAGCGTTTGGCGTCCTCGGGGTCGTTTTCCAGCAACAGTTCGCCGATGCCGGCGCCGAGCAGGAAGGCGGCCTGGCTCATATAGGCCAGCACCGGCAGGCCGGCGTCCTGCGCCGCCAGCGCCATCGCCGTGAAGTCGACGTGGGCCGTGATGTCCTGCAGGCCGGGCAGATAGAAGGGATCCGGATGCGCGTGATGGCGGTAGTGGCACATCAACGTGCCGCCGATGCGCTGGTCCAGGTAGTACTCGTGGGCCGGGAAGCCGTAGTCGACCAGGATCGCGGCGCCGCGGCCGCCCGCGAACATCTTCGCCAGCGAGCGCATGAAGCCGGCGCCGACCGGGTGCAGCTCGGTGACATAGCCTTCAATCATGTTTTCATGGTCGGGCACCTGGCGCGCCAGTTGCTGCTCGAGGGCCTCTCCGAGCGGCGCCTGGACGAAGGCGAATGCGCCGTCCTCGACCGTCACCATTTGCCGGCGCCAGCCGTCGGCGCCGCGGATCACCAGCTCGACCGGCATGGCGTCGAGCACTTCGTTGGCCAGCACCACGCCGCTGAAACCGTCCGGCATGGCGTCCAGCCAGCGCACTTGCGGCAGGTCGGCCAGGTTGTGCTGCTGGCGCGCGCGCAATTCGCCCGACAATTCGATGATGGTGTACGAGCGTAATGGAACACCCTGCCGGGCCAGGGCGGCGATCACGTCGCGCGCCAGGCGCCCGGTGCCGGCGCCGAACTCGATGATGTCGGGCGCGCTTTGGGCGATAATAGCGGCTGCCACGCGCGCCACGGCCGCCCCGAACAGCGGCGTCAGCTCGGGCGCGGTGATGAAATCGCCATCGGCGCCGAGCTTGGACGCGCCGCCGCTGTAGTAGCCGAGCCGGGGCGCGTACAGCGCCAGCTCCATGAACCGAGAAAAGGCGATCGCCCCGCCATGCTGCGCGATATCGGCGGCCAGGAGATCTTGCAGGGAATGGGACGCGGCCAGGGCGTCGTGGTCGGGTGCGGGCAGGGACATGCCGGCATTGTAGCCAGAATAGCTTTTATCAACAATTTACGCCTTCATGGAACCACGATGACGGACAGTTCCTCGACTTGCCTGCCCCCGGTTGCGCTCGTGACCGGCGCCGGCCGGCGCCTGGGCCGCGCGATCGCGCTCGGCCTGGCCGCAGCCGGCTGGGACCTGGCGCTGCATTACCGCCATTCCGAACGCGATGCGATCGCCACCCGCGACGCCATCCTGGCGCTGGGCCGGCGCGCGGCGCTGCTGCAATGCGACCTGGCCGATGAAGCGGCGGTGCGCCGGCTGCTTGGCCGCGCGATCGACGCGCTGGGGCCGGTGTCTTGCATCGTCAACAATGCTTCGTTGTTTGAATACGACAGCGCCACCGACTTCTCGCCGGCCCTGCTGGGCACCCATATGCAGGCCAACGTGGCCGCCCCGCTGCTGCTGGCGCAGGCGCTGCACGCGGCCACGCCGCCAGGCAGTCAAGCGGTCGTGGTCAACCTGCTGGACCAGAAACTGTACAATCTCAACCCGGATTTTCTGTCGTACACGCTGTCGAAGGCGGCGCTGCATGCGGCGACCACGATGCTGGCGCAGGCGCTGGCGCCGAAGCTGCGCGTGGTCGGCGTCGCCCCCGGCATCACGCTGGTCTCGGGCGAGCAGACCGAGGACGGCTTCGCCGAAGCGCACCGCAAGACGCCCCTGGGACGCTCCTCGACCCCACAGGACATCGCCGACGCGGTGGTCTACGCGGCCGGCGCGCGCGCGCTGACCGGCACCACCCTGCTGGTCGATGGCGGCCAGCACCTGGTGCCGCTCGGCCGCGACGTGATGTTCCTGACCGAATCGAATAAACCATCAAATTAAGGCTTAACCATGTTGTCCGCCCTGTCCCACCCGAGCTTGCGCGATTGCCGCCGGCTGTTCCTGCGCAATTACGAAGTGATGATCAATATCGGCGTGCACGATTTCGAGAAGAAGGGCGAGCAGCGTGTCCTGATTAATGTCGAGCTGTATATTCCGCTGGAGCTGTCGACGCCGAAGGCCGACCAGTTGTCGGAAGTGGTCGACTACGATTTCATGCGCGAGACCATTGCCCAGCGCATCGCCAGGGGCCACATCCACCTGCAGGAAACCCTGTGCGACGACGTGGTCAAGGCCATGCTCGCGCATCCGCGCGTGCGCGCGGCCAGCGTGTCGACGATGAAGCCGGATGTCTATGCGGACTGCGAAGGCGTCGGTGTCGAAGTGTTCCAGATCAAGGATGCAGCATGAACGAAACAGTCATCGAGCGCGTGGTCGAAGACGACTTCCCGACCGCCGACCTGGCGATCGACGCCAAAAAGCAGGAAAAGATCGCGCGCGAAGACCACAAGCTGCACAAGCGCCTGTGCCGCCTGGTAGGCCAGGCGATCGGCGACTTCAATATGATCGAGGACGGCGACAAGGTGATGGTCTGCCTGTCGGGCGGCAAGGACAGCTACGCCCTGCTCGACATCCTGCTGACCCTGCGCGAGCGCGCGCCGATCCACTTCGATATCGTCGCGGTCAACCTCGACCAGAAGCAGCCGAACTTCCCGGCCCATATCCTGCCGGCTTACCTGGACAAGCTCGGTGTGGCGTACCACATCGAGAACCAGGACACCTACAGCATCGTCAAGCGCCTGGTCCCGGAAGGCAAGACCACCTGCTCGCTGTGCTCGCGCCTGCGGCGCGGCATCCTGTACCGCGTGGCCGATGAACTCGGCTGCAACAAGATCGCCCTCGGCCACCACCGCGACGACATCCTCGAGACCTTCTTCCTGAATATGTTCTTCGGCGGCAAACTGAAGGGCATGCCGGCCAAGCTGGTGTCGGACGATGGCAAGCACATGGTGATTCGTCCGATGGCCTATGTGAAGGAAGCCGATACCGAGCGCTATGCCGAAGTGAAGGGGTTCCCGATCATTCCGTGCGACCTGTGCGGCTCGCAAGAGAACCTGCAGCGCAAGCAGATCAAGAACATGCTGCGCGAGTGGGAAAAGAAACATCCGGGGCGGGTCGAGAATATCTTCTCGTCGCTGTCGACCGTGGTGCCGTCGCATTTGCAGGACCGGAACCTGTTCGACTTCGTCGGCCTGAAGACGGATGGGGTGCCGAATCCGCTGGGGGATATTGCGTTCGATGAGGAGCCGTGTTCGACGCCGGTGGCGAATACGATTTCGTTGACGCAGCTTTGATGGCGTCACCTCGATGATGTGACAACGCATGCTATGGTTGAACGCATGGGCGGGAAGCCCGCCCACCTGTCCTTCTTGGAGAACACGCCGATGCGCCTGCCATCGATCCACCTCGCACGCTTGCTGCGAACATCTCTACTGTCTGTTGCCATCCTGATCCCCGGCATGGCCTGCGCTGAACCGACCGCAATCTACCTCGTCCGCCACGGCGAAAAAGCCAGCACCGGCCAGGACCCTGCCCTGACCGCGCAAGGGCAACTGCGCGCCCAGAACATCGCGACGATCCTGCACCGCAGCGGCATCCAGGCCATCTTCAGCACGCCGACCGCGCGCACCTTGCAGACCGCGCAGCCGCTGGCGCAGCAACTCGGGCTGACGGTAGAACACTACGACCCGGCTGCCCCGAAGGCGCTGGTCGAGAAGGTCAAGGCACGCGATGGCGCGGTGCTGGTGGTCGGCCATTCGAACACCTTGCCGGAACTGGTGCGCCTGTTCGGCGGCGAACCGGGCGCCGATATCGCCGACAACGAATACGACCGCCTCTACCAGCTCAGCGCTGCGCCAGGCGGCGCGACAAGAACCGTGGTGCTGACCTCGTTGCCGCCGACTGGCAACGCGCCCTGAAGCGCCAGTGCGGCGTTGTGACAACAGCTTGTGTCTTACAATTTCCACAATCAATAGATGTCGCAAAATTGTATCGACCAAGAATCGAAGGCCCGATAGCATTTGCATAAATGCACAATTAATATCGGGAGAGAAATCGTGGACTTGTCGCAGGCGCGCTTCGACCGCATCGTCAACCTCATCTACGACACCCTGGACGACCGGGCCGCATGGCGCCTGATGCTCGACAGCGTGCATGAAGCGATCGGTGGCCGCGCCGTCCACATGCTCGGCTTCGATGGCGAGCGCGGCGCGCTGTCGTACAGCGACGGCGCCGCCATGGCCCCGCAGATCGACCTCGAATATATCCAGAAATACCAGTTCATCGACCCGCGCGTCGGCCTGCTGCGCCAGCAATCCACCAACGGCTGGCTGCATTGCCACGAGCATTTCGACGACGGTTTCGCCGCCGACCACCCCTTTTACCAGGAATTCCTGATCCCGCACGGGGCGCGCTATGTCTCGGCCTGCAAGCTGGTCGAGACCCCCGAGGCGACCGTGATCCTGTCGTGCCTGCGCAGCAGCGACGAGGGCCCGCTGCCGCTTGATGCCCTGGCCTTCCTCGACCGCCTGCGGCCGCACATGGAGCGCGCGGTGCGCCTCGGCCTGGCGCAATTCGTGTACTCGACCCAGGCGCTGGTGGGCCACGCCCTGGTCGACAAACTGCGCCAGCCGGTGATGCTCCTGACCGCGCATGGCGACGTGGTGCTGGCCAACGAGGCGGCGCGCGGCCTGCTCGCCGCCACCAGCCTGGTGCAGGTGGCCGATGGCAGGCTGGTGCTGCCGCAGCGCTACCGCACCTCGTTCCTGATGCAGTGCGGCGAACTGGAAACCCATGTGCGCCTTGCCGCCGCCCAGGGCATCCCCGACAACAAGGAGTCCCGCGCGCTGCACATGCGCAGCGAAGCCGGCGCGGCGCCCGATACCCTGTATGCCTTCTTTTCCATGCTGACGCCGGAAAATACGCTCGGCAGCTTCGGCCTGCGCCCACTGGTGATGCTGTTCTTCTACCATCCGACCTCGGCCCAGGAAATCGATTCGGCCCTGCTCACCGCCGCCTTCGGCCTGTCGCACGCGGAGTGCCGGATCGCCTCGATGCTGGCCGATGGCGTACCGCTCAAGACCATCGCCGACCTGCTCGGCGTGCAGTACGACACGGTGCGCAAGCAGCTGCTGTCGATCTACCAGAAGACCGCGACCAACCGCCAGCCCGAGCTGGTGCGCCTGTTGATGAACCTGCCGGCGTCCGCCTTGCAGCGCGCGCTCACGGCGGACGACGGCGGCAAGCGGCTCGAAGGGTCGGCGGCCGGGTATGCGAGATGAGCGGCGCGATCTTCGTCAGCATCGCCTCCTATCTCGACCCGATGCTGTTGTTCACCCTGAACGACGCCTTCGCCAAGGCCGCCCGTCCCGAACTGGTGCACATCGGCGTCATCGACCAGCATGTCGAGGACCAGCGCGCCACGATCGCCGCCCTGGCGCAGGCGCGCCAGGTACGCTATGTCCATCTGCACCCGCAGGACACGCTCGGCGTGTGCTGGGCGCGCAGCATCGGCTTTTCGCTGTACGACGGCGAAGACTTCGTGCTGCAGGTCGATTCGCACACGCTGTTCGAGCCGGGCTGGGACGACCAGCTGCGCGCGCTGCACCGGCAACTGCGGGCGCGCTCGCTCAAGCCCGTGATCAGCACCTACCCCTACCGCTTCGACATGGTCGACGGCCAGCCGCAGTACACGCCAAGCGCCGGCCATACCGCGCTGGTGCTGCGTCCCCATCCCGAGAAGGGGTTGGCGCCGGACGACGCCGTGCTGCGCTTCATGGCGCGCCACCTGTTTACGAGCGAGCCGGTGATGGGCTGCCACGTCTCGGCCGGCTTCCTGTTCGCGGCCGGCGCCTTCATCGAGGAAGTGCCCTACGACCCCTGGCTGTACTTCCATGGCGAGGAGCAGAGCCTGGCGGTGCGCGCCTTCACCCGCGGATGGGACATTTTTCACCCCCTCACCACGCCGGTCTACCACCTGTACAAGACCGAGGGCATGCCGTATGCCACCCATCACTGGCATGGCGAGACCGAGGCCCGGCGCGCCTTCGGCTCGGCCTACCTGACCGAGCGCGCGAAACAGCGCCTGAACCGCCTGCTGATGGGCGACGGCCTGCCCGGCGCCTATGGCCTGGGCAGCGCGCGCACGCTGGCGCAGTATGCGGAACTGAGCGGGATCGACTACGCCAGTTGCACCATCGGCGATCCCTTCGACGGCAAGCTGTGCTGACGCCCGCCGCCGGTCCTGCCCCGATCACTCCTGCGGCGCCCCTGGGTGGCCTGCGCATTGAAGTCCAGCGTCAGCACGCCGTCGTCCTGGCTGGCGCTGCCGATCGTGAGGCCATCGACACGCAGCAAGACGTCCGCGAAACGACCTCGCCCAGCGCCGAGAACACATCCTCGGGCGCCGCGCCGTCCTGGCGCACCAGCGTCAACGAAGCGCCGCCGTAGTCGCCGCGCGCATGCAGCTCGGCGTCATGGATGGCGGCATTCGCATCGAGCGCCACCGCCTCGGCGCCGCCGAAGCGCACGATGTCGCCAATCGAGGACGTCGGATCGGGATTGAAACTGGCGTCGAGCGTGCCGTCGGCATTTACCCGCGCCAGCAGTGACTGCACGTTGTCGAGGGCCAGGTCGGTGGTGGTGGTGCCGAACACGAGGAATTGCCATCGACCAGGGCCAGGCTGCCCGGATCGCGGCCGACGGCGATGCCATGGCCCGGGATCAGCGCGATGCCGTCTTCGCCAAAGCTGGTGTCGAGCCGGCCGTTCGCGTGGTAGCGCACCAGCATCAATTCGCCACCCAGGCCAAGACTGGTCGAGGTCGCGCCGGTGGTACCGAGGGTGACGATCTTGCCGTCGGGCTGGACCACCATGTGGGCGAACACATCGTGGCCGTCGGTCAGGCACTGGAAACGCAGTTAGCAAATGCAGGCGCTCATCTGACCATCGATTCGAATGCCCGACTCTCATACAGTCGTGAGATCAAGAAAATGGCTGAGCAGCTGAGACGGGAAGCTGTATCAGGAAAAATTACTTGGGCATCTGCCGCTCAGCAGGCATACACGACGCGCAACTTGATCATGGAAATTATCCGAGGTAAGAGAACTCTTTCGACTACCCAGAAGAACAGAATCTTCGCAGAATTAGTCGCCCCTGCTGGAAAGTCCAATCCAGCCGTCAACCAGGCAATGTCACGCCTTTCGTATGCCGGACGAGGTCTCCTGTTGGCATCCTTGAGTCTTTCTGCGTATAACATCGCAACGTCCAACAACAAGATCAGTACAAGAAGGAACTAGCTGCTTCTGGTGCAGGAATTGAGGCGGTATTGCTGGTGGTGCAATAGCGGGGCTTGCTTGCGGGCCAGGCGCACCCGTATGCGTCACGGTGGGGGCCTTCGTGGGCGGTACGTTGAGTGCATTCGGCACCAGCTTCATCTGGTAAGCAAAACACGACATGCAAATACTGACATCCACCGACGTTGCGCTGCGGCTGACAAGCCCTTGGACAGAGACCAAGCTTGCACAAAGCGAGATACTCATCAACGGCGAAAGCACCGGGAAGGTCATTACTGGCGAAGTGCTCGAAACTGCCGTCGAGTGGCGAGGCCTCCGCATCCTTTTTGTCACGGACAATATTCCGCTCGAAGACTATCTGCGGATTTATCTACTGGACGCCCAATGGCAGATCATCGACTCGGCCTCGTTGGGCGCGATGTATTCCACGGGCGCATTTTCGGGACTTGAACTTCAACCGCCTGATATCCTGCGCTTCAATTTCATCGGCGGCATCACCTGGACGATGGAGTTGCTGGAAACCGCGCGTTTTCGCCTTCCTTTTACAGATCCCCGGGGCGTTTCACGGCCACTCAGTTTTTCCAGGCGCTTTAACCTCAAAGGCCGGCCGCTTCCTGAAAGCAGCCGTGCCGATGCAATCGAGCGGTGACGCCATCATCATGCCGGACACGTTCGATTGGTCGGCTGTGCGAATAGCCTGCACGTCCGCCCGTCCGCCGAATGATGCCTATAGCTCCGTGTTCGCGCGCAGCACCGGATACAGGTTCAGCCGCTCGTCATACGAGGTATGCCGCTTGGCGAAGAATTCCAGGCGCGCCTGCGGGTTCCTGGCGAACGCCGGATCGCTGTCGAGACGCTCCTGGAACGCCTTGGCCACCGCCGGATCGGCCGCCATCTGTTCGCGCGCCACGTCCTCGGCCACGTAGTCTTCCATGTATTCCTTGCGCTCGAAGGCGGTGTTGAAGGTGCCCCAGGCCAGCAGCGAATCGGCTGCCTGCGGCTCGAGCATCGCCACCACCAGGCGCGCCTTCGGCTGCGCGATCGGCACGAACAGCGCGCCTGGCGCGACCGCGCGCGTCTCGGGCTTCCACTTGCCTTCCACCGTCAGGCGCTGGTGGCCTTCGACCGACGCGGGGGCGAGCAGCGCCTTGTCGGCGCGGAAGGTCTCGGCGTCGAAGCGCTCGACCGCCTTATCCAGCTTGCGGTATACGACGCCGTGCTGGCGCAGCTTCTCGCCCACGATCGCGGCGTAGGCGGCCGGGATCACGTAGCCGGCGCGCGGCGCGGTGATCTGGACGTCGGCCACGATGTCCTGCCACAGCGGCACGCGCCACACCTGCGGCTTGGTTTCGTCGTAGCGCGTCATCAGCGCGCCCGACACTTCCGATGGCGTGCGCGTGTAGGCGTAGCCGTTGAAGTCGACCATCTCCTTCTTGTCGCTGGCCTTGTACGACAGCGTCACCGGCTGGTTGCCCAGCTTGGCCGCGCGCGCATCGGCGGCATACGCCGCCTGCTGCCAGCCCTTGCCGTGCCTGGCGACCTGGTCCAGCACCGAGACCACGGTGTTGCGGGTAATGCGCACGCGCACCGGGTATTCCTTCCACGAGTGGGTTTCCACCAGCATCGCCATGCGGTTGCGCAGCTGGAAGTAGCCGGTCGAGAAGCGCGGGTCCGAGACGCTGTCCATGAAGCCCGACATCGGGTCGTCGTGCTTGACGAATGACATGTAGTAGGACTGCGGCGTCGAGCCCTCTTTCGCGATGTCCTTGATCACGTTGCTGCGCAGTGCCAGGCCGGCCTTGCGGAATTCGGGATCGCCCGAATACACCGGCTCGACCTGGATCGAGATATCGTGCTGGAACTTGGCGCCGTTGGTCGCGTGCAGGTCGACATAGACCAGCGGATCCCAGGCGTTCACCAGCGCCAGCATGGCCTGCATCTCGGGTGCGTCGGCCTTCAGGTAGTCGCGGTTCAGGTTGTAGTTCTGGGCGGTGGTGCGCCAGCCCATCTCGACCGGGCCGCGCTGGTTCGGGCGGTTCCACTTGCCAAAGCGCTCGTGGCCGTCGACGTTGAACACCGGGACGAACAGCAGCACCTGCTTGTCCAGCGCACCCTTGGCCGCGCGCCCTTCGAGCGCCTCGCGCAGCGCCAGGAAACCGGCGTCCTTGCCGTCGATCTCGCCGGCATGGATGCCGCCCTGGATCAGGGTCACGGGCAGGCCCTGCTTCCTGGCCGCCTCTGGCGTGAACACGCCGCCGCCGTTGACCACCAGCGCCTTCATCGGCCGGCCTTCCGGCGTGATGCCGAAGTCGATGCACTGGACCTGCTTTGGATACGCCTGCTGGAATGCCGCGCACAGCGCGATCGTCTCGTCGTAGCGGCCGGTGGCGGTGAAGCCCGAGCGTTCCGACACCGTGGTCAGGTTCGGTGCGGCATGGGACAGGGGAATGGCGGACAACAGGGCCAGCAGTAACGCAGAACGGATCATCGAAAAGCTCCGGCAAGGACGAGGAAAGGAAGGCGGTGATTATAGACGTGTTATCCGCAGCCGTTGTACCTGCCCTGCCCCGCTCTGGAACGACAACGGGCGACCGGGGATGTCCCCGGCCGCCCGTCAATACAGCCGATCCGGCCAGCGCGCGGTTCAGCGCGGCGGCGCGCCCGGCGTGGTGTGGATCGAGATCTCCTTGACCTCGGGTCGCACGATCCGCATCGGCACCTGGCGTGCGCGCGCCGTGGTCGAGACCGGGCAGGCCCCGCTGGCGCGGTAGGCCAGGGCCGCGGCCAGCAAGCCCTCGTTCTGGTCGCCCACTGGCCGCGACAGGTCGTCGCTCACCTGGCAGGTCGGCGCCAGGCCGTCGGTGAAGTCGCCGAAGCCCTTGTGGTTTACGCCCTGGAACTCGATCGAGAAGTAGGTCGTGCCGCAGTTGGGTACCGGCGTGAAGCCATACGGCTTGCCGCAGGTGGTGCCGCCGATCTGGATCACTTCGATATCGGCGCCGCGCAGGCCGTTGATCACCGATTCGCTGGCCGAGCAGGTGCCCGCGGTACTGAGCACGGTCACGCGCTTGAGGCCCAGGGTCGGCAGCGGCGTGCCGGTGCGCAGCGGATTGTTCGAGGCGAAGCCCCAGGCGGTCGAGCGGAACATGATCGGCTGGTAGGCCGGCGTCTTGTCGTTGTAGCGCGATTGCTCGAACACCTTGCCGCTGGTGGACTCGGGGCCGGCGATCATGTAGGCCAGCTGGCTGGCCAGGTACAGCAGGCCGCCGCCGTTGTAGCGCACGTCGAGCACCAGGTCGTTGACGCCGGCCTGCTTGAAGGTGGTGAAGGCGTCGTACAGCTGCTTTTCGGACAGCGCATTGAAGCTGTCGAAGGTCAGGTAGCCGACCTTGCCGCTGGCGGTCTCGATCACCTTGACGTTCTTGACCGGCGCCTCGACCACCTCGGCCCCGGCCAGCGTCACGTCATAGGCCACGCCGCCACGCTGCAGGGTGAACTGGTGGCTGGCGCCGGCCGTGGCCGGGAACAGGCCGGCATTGATGCGGTCGACCGAGGCTTCGTCGGAGGCGTTGACGAAGTCGACGCCATCGACCTTGAGCAGCATGTCGCCGCGCAGCAGGCCCGCCGCCGCGGCCGGCGAACCCGGTTCGACCGCCGTGATCAGCCAGGTGCGCGGCGCGCCCTGGTTGGTGCTGCGCGACCAGGTGATGCCATAGCCCAGGTCGATGCCCTGGGTCTGCATCGCATCCCATTCGGCGGTCGTGTAGGTGAAGTGGTAACGGTCCTTCGGCTGGCCGTTGGCCGTCAGGGCCGGCGTCTTGAGCACCTCGAAGTAATCGAGGGCGCTCGTGAAGTCGGCCATCTTGTAGGTGTTGGGGACTTCGTTGTACCAGAGGTAGTACTGGTTGGTCCAGGCGCGCAGGAATTTCAGTTCGTCGAGCAGCGTGCCCTGGACGTCAGGGTAGGCCTTGCCGCTCGCGTCGCGGCCGGTGCGCGGGACGGCGCACTTGTTCCAGTAGGTGCTGTAGGCGTCGCCCAGCAGGTTCGGGTTCAGGTCTTCCGGGGTCGGCTGGCTGGCCACTGGCGGCGGAGTGGTCGGCGGCGTCGGCGTGGTCGGCGGCGGATTCTGCGCGATGGGCGCATTGGTCACACCCGGCGAGCCGCCGCCACCACCGCAACCGGCGAGGACGAACAGCGCGGCGAGCGAGCTGGAAATCAAACGCAATGAAGGGGCCGTGCGGCGGGGGGTAAATGGCGAGCTCATTGGCCGATTATAGACGCCGAAATCGGGGCCGAATACCTCGAACTGTAACGTTTGACGCTATCCGACAACGAGTAATATCAAGGCGATAATCATCGGCGCGCGGCTTGTCATTCAAGCCACGCGCCTGTCAATCAAGCCGCGCGCGGCGTCACGCCCGGCGCATGAAACGCCGCCACCAGCGTCGCTTCCTTCGCTTTCGCCGCCTTCAAGTGGCGCTCCTTGACGTGACCATAGCCGCGGATGTCTTCCGGGATGCTGGCGATCGCCACCGCCTGCGCCAGGTTGTCAGGCGTGAGCTTGGGCAGCAAGGCCGCCACCGTGTCGCGGTACTGGCCGATCAGGGCGCGCTCCATCTTGCGCTCGGCGGTATGGCCGAACACGTCGAAGGCGGTGCCGCGCAAGCCCTTGAATTTGGCCAGCACGCCGAAGGCGCTCATCATCCACGGGCCATACTCGCGCTTGATGGCGCGGCCTTCCTTGTCGCGCTTGGCCATCAAGGGCGGCGCCAGGTGGAACTTGAGTGTGGTGCCGCCCTCGAACATGGCGCCGATCTTTTCGCGGAAGGCCGGATCGGTATGCAGGCGCGCGACCTCGTACTCGTCCTTGTAGGCCATCAGCTTGTAGAAGTAGCGCGCCACGGCTTCGGTCAGGCGGGTGCCCTTGCCGAGCTTCGCTTCCTCGGCCCGCACCTGGTCCACAAAGGCCTGGTACTTGCCGGCATAGGCCGCGTCCTGGTAGGCGGTGAGCAGTTCGATGCGGCGCTGGACGATGTCGTCCAGGGTCTGGCTGCGCTTGAATTCGATCACCTTGGCCGGCATGGCGGCGCGGCTCACCGCGGCCAGGTCGTGCGCCGCGCTGCGGCCCCACATGAAGGCGGCCTTGTTGAAGGCGACCGAGACGCCATTCAATTCGATCGCCTTGAGCAGCGCGCTTTCCTGCAGCGGCACGCGGCCCTTCTGGAAGGCGTAGCCGAGCATGAACATATTGGTCGCGATCGCGTCGCCCAGCAGCGCACTGGCGATCTGGCCGGCGTCGAAGAACTCGACGTTGTCCTTGCCGCAGGCCTGCACGATGGCGGCGCGCGAACCCTCGGCCGGGAATTGCCAGTCCGGGTTCTTGACGAAGGCCGCGGTGGTCGAGGCGCTGGCGTTGACGAAGGCCCGGGTACGGCCTTCGCCCATGCGCGACAAGGCGTCGCGGCTGGCGCTGACGATCTGGTCGCAGCCGATCACGAGATCGGCGCTGCCGGTGCCGACCCGGGTCGAATGCAGGTCGGCCTGGTGCGCGGCCAGGCGCACGTGCGACATCACCGGACCGCCCTTCTGGGCCAGGCCGCTCTGGTCGAGCACGATGGCGCCCTTGCCTTCGACGTGGGCCGCCACGGCCAGGATCTGGCCGACCGTGACCACACCGGTGCCGCCGACACCGGCCACCAGGATGCCATAGGGCGTCTCGACCGACGGGATGACGGGCATCGGCAATGCCGGCGGTGCGGCGTCCGAGGCGGCGGCTTTCTTGGGCTTCCTGAGCCCACCGCCTTCGACCGTGACGAAGCTCGGGCAAAAGCCCGACACGCACGAATAATCCTTGTTGCACGAGGACTGGTTGATCTGGCGCTTGCGACCGAGTTCGGTTTCCAGCGGCTCGACCGACAGGCAGTTCGATTGCACCGAGCAGTCGCCGCAGCCTTCGCACACGGCCTCGTTGATCACGACGCGCTTGGCCGGGTCGGGGAACTCGCCTTTCTTGCGGCGGCGGCGCTTCTCGGAGGCGCAGGTCTGGTCGTAGATCACGGCCGACACGCCCGGCATCTCGCGCAACTCGCGCTGCACGTCCATCAGCTCGGAACGGTGGCGCACCGTGGTGCCCGGCGCCCAGGCATAGTCGCTCGGGTATTTGTCCGGTTCGTCGGTGACGACGATGATCGGCTTGACGCCCTCGGCCGCGATCTGGCGGCTGATCATGCCCGGGTCGAGCGGGCCGTCGACGTTCTGGCCACCGGTCATGGCGACCGCGTCGTTGTACAGGATTTTATAGGTGATGTTGACCTTGGCCGCCACCGCCGCGCGGATCGCCAGGATCCCCGAATGGAAGTAGGTGCCGTCGCCCAGGTTGACGAACACGTGCTTCTCGTCGGTGAACGGCGACTGGCCGATCCAGGTCGTGCCCTCGGCGCCCATATGGGTGAAGGTCGAGGTCTCGCGGTCCATCCACAACACCATGTAGTGGCAGCCGATGCCGGCCATGGCGCGCGAGCCTTCCGGCACCTTGGTCGAGCTGTTGTGCGGGCAGCCCGAGCAGAAGTACGGGATGCGGTCGGTCTGCGGGTCGGCCTTGGCCGGGATATTCTTGAGCACCAGCTCCTTCGCCTCGAGGAAGGCGATGCGTTCCTTGACCCGCTCGGCCACCGGATGGCCGGCGCAGTAGTGCGAGATGCGCGAGGCGATGGCGCGCGCGATCTGCGCCGGATTGAGTTCATAAGTCGCCGGCAGCAGCCAGTCGCCATGGCCCATGCGGTTGCGGTTGCTCCATTCGCCGGTATCGTCGAACTTGCCGACCACGCGCGGACGCTCGCCGTCGGGCAGGTTGTACAGCTCTTCCTTGAGCGCATATTCCATCACCTGGCGCTTTTCCTCGACCACCAGGATTTCATCGAGGCCGCGCGCGAATTCGTGCACGCCTTCGGCTTCCAGCGGCCAGGTCATGCCGACCTTGTACAGGCGCAGGCCGATGTCGCGCGCGGCCTGTTCGTCGATGCCGAGGTCGGCCAGCGCCTGGCGCGTGTCCAGATAGCTCTTGCCAGCGGTGATGATGCCGATCTTCGGCTGCGGACTGTCCCAGATGATGCGGTTGAGTTTATTGGCGCGCGCATAGGCCAGGGCGGCATACCATTTGTGGTTGCTCATCCGAACTTCCTGGTCCAGCACGGCGTCCGGCCAGCGGATATTCAAGCCGTCGGCCGGCAGCTGGAAGTCGGTCGGTGTGACGATCTGGACCCGGTCCGGATCGAGGTCGACCACGGCGCCCGACTCGATGATGTCGGTCACGCACTTCATCGACACCCACAGGCCCGTGTAGCGGCTCATGGCCCAGGCGTGCAGGCCGAAGTCGAGGTATTCCTGGACCGACGACGGGTACAGCACCGGGATCCCGCAGTGGGTCAGGATGTGATCCGACTGGTGGGCGGTCGACGACGACTTGGCCGCGTGGTCGTCGCCAGCGAGCACCAGCACCCCGCCATGCCTGGACGAGCCGGCGTTGTTGCCGTGCTTGAACACATCGCCGCAGCGGTCGACACCCGGGCCCTTGCCATACCACATGGCGAACACGCCGTCGTACTTGGCATCCTTGTACAGATTGGTCTGCTGGGTGCCCCAGACGGCGGTCGCGGCCAGGTCCTCGTTCATCCCGGGGTGGAACTTGACGTGGTGGGCGTCGAGGTGTTTCTTGGCCTTCATCGCGGTCTGGTCGACCGAGGTGACCGGCGAGCCGCGGTAGCCGGTGATGTAGCCGGCGGTGTTCAGGCCAGCCTTCTCGTCACGCTCGCGCTGCAGCATCGGCAGGCGGATCAGGGCCTGCGTGCCGGTCATGAAGGCGCGGCCGCGCTCGAGCGTCCACTTGTCGTCGAGCGTGATGTCGTGCGGGGAAGGTTGCGGCAACGCCAGGTGGGCGCGGTCCGTGGGTGCGTTCATGGGTGTCTCCAGGTTTCTCATCGCGGAAGTCGGCGCAGCGGCGCATTTCCTGCATCTCGCTGCCAGGCGCCGTCGTGCTCGATACTGCGACGACCAGGCGCTTGCCGTTTGTGAGCCAGTATAGACCTGCCCCCCAAGCATTAAATTCCAAACAATTCCCCCATCCTCTTGAATTGCGCAATAAAATTGCCCCATATAAGTGACGATTGGGGTGGGTATGTCGAAGATTGAACTGGATAAAACCGATCGCAAGATCCTGGAGATCTTGCAAAGCGACGGCCGGCTGTCGAACCAGGACGTGGCCGAGCGGGTGAACCTGTCGCCCTCGCCCTGCCTGCGCCGCATCAAGCGGCTCGAGGAAGCCGGCGTGATTCGCCAGTACGTGGCGCTGCTCGATCCGGACAAGATCGGGCTGGGGCTACTGGCGTATGTGAATGTGCGCCTGGAAAAGCACAGCGAGGTGGCCAGCGCCACCCGCGAGCCAGGCTTGCCGGCGACGTCGCCGCGAAACGATTTCGCGGTGTCGGTGGGATCGTGGCCCGAGGTCGTGGCCTGCTATGCGATGACTGGCGACATGGATTTTCTACTGCGCGTGCATGTCGGTGACATGGAACATTTTTCGCGCTTCATGATGGGCACCCTGCTCAAGCATCCGGCGGTGCTGGACGTGAAGTCGAGCTTTGCGCTGCAGCGGATCAAGGAAACCACGGCGATGCCGCTGGTGTGAGGTGTTCGTTCGGTGCGCGAGCGCTTTCACATCGGCCCGAGGATGATTTTCAGCGCATCCTCGACCCGCTTCATGAGATTACGTGAGACAACCCCGATAGGCCTGTCGCCTTGAAAACGTTTATTGGAGATGGACCTGATCGATGTGATCAGCGCGTCCGTTTCCTCTGGCGCGTATCCGGGTTTCTGGATTCTCCCTACGCCTACCTTCAGCGGAAATCCATCGCCATTCTCATCGCGATAAGTCACGGAAGTGCATGGGATGACGACAGTCGTCGAGTAACCGGCAGCGTTGAGCAAATCCGCTTGGAGAACGACACAAGGCCGATGATCCTTTGCGATTTCTTCAGGATGGCCTTGAGGATTCAGGTTGACCAGCCAGATTTCCCCGCGTTTAACTTTTAGCAAGACCGTCTCCGACAGCCGCGTCAAATTCCTCATCCATCGACTCGGCTTCGGCTGAAAATTTCGCGGCCAAGAACCTGATCCGCTCAGCCAACTGCCGCTCATTTTTTTCGCGTACAGCCTCACGGATATACTCGGACACTTGCTTGTGACTTGCTTTGGCGAAGCTCTCAGTCTCATCAACGAGATCTTGAGGCATCTTTAGTGATACGGTCTTGACCAGGATTGGGGCTAGCATGGAAGGCTCCTCTGGACGGCGTGATGAAGGATATTACGCCGTTAGCCATCATGTTAACCGCTATTGAGTAATACGTAAACGTATTACTTATATGAATTATCGCTGTAACCGTGTTCTGTTGACGAGGATCAACCCTGCGGCGGCTTGCGGGGAGTAAAGAACTTCATCGCCGCCCTGGTATTGGCCTTGACCGTGTAATCGATCGCCGCGAACTGTTCTTCGAGCGCCTCGGCCATCACGCTGCCCGGGCTGGGCGGCGGCAGTTCGAGGTGGGCGTCGGCCTCGCCATACTCGCGCTTGATGCGCATGCCGGCCTTCCTGGCGATATGCATCATGGTCTGGTTCGAGGTCAGGCACTGCATGTACAAGGTGTCGACGTCGGAGTTGCGGCAGTGGATCGCCGCACGCTGGAACAGGCGCGTGCCCACGCCCTGCCCGCGCGCCGATGCCGACACCGACACGCCGAACTCGGCCACCTGCTGCTTGGTCGTCGACTTGCGGCCCTCGGCCGAGGCGAACGCCAGGTGGCCCATCCCGACCAGCTGGAATACATTGTTGACCACGCCAAACACGATATCGCGCGAGAAATCGAGCTTGTCGACATAGGCGGCGATCTGCGCGTCCGGGACCATGCTGCCGAAGCGCAGCAGGCGGTCGTTGCTGTCCAGCGCCAGCAGGTGGCGCAGCACGCGACGGCGGTCGCGCTCGCCAAGTTCCTTGACCAGCACCGGCAGCTGGCCCTTCTTGCCTCTCAGGCCCTGGAGCCAGCGGCGTAACGGATTGTCCAGCATCTCGATACCTTCACGTACTGCAACCTTCCGATTCTAGCCGATCGGGTCGGCGCTTGCCGTATTGTCGCGCGCGGCATCGGCCAGCACCAGTTCCGAAGGGATGTCCTGGCCCAGCCATTGCGCTTCCGGGCTGACCACGAAACGCCCCTTGCCGGACTGCTTGGCCGCATACATGGCCTTGTCGGCATCGGCCAGCAAGGTTTCCTGGCCGCGTGCGGCGCCCATCTGGCCGCGCGCGCTGGCGATGCCGATGCTGGCCGAGATCGTCACCGCATGGCCGTCGACCTCGGTGATCGATTCGATTTCGGCCAGGGCCAGGCGCGCCACCCGCAGCGCGCCACTCTCCGAGGCCACGTCTTCGAGCAGGATGACGAATTCGTCGCCGCCCAGGCGCGCCAGCGCATCCTCGGCGCGCAGCTTCGCGCCCACCCGGCGCGCGACCATCTGCAGCACCTGGTCGCCAGCCGCATGGCCCAGGGTATCGTTGACCGCCTTGAAGCCATCGAGGTCGATGAACATCAGCACCACCACGCTGTCGCGGCGCTCGGCGCGCGCCAGCGCCCGCTCCAGCAGGCGGGTCAGCTGGCGGTAATTGATCAAGCCGGTCAGGCTGTCGTGCTGGGCCAGGCGCTCGAGCTGGCGCGACTGCGCCTCCAGTTCGGCGGTGCGCTCGGCCACGCGCTGTTCGAGGGTCTCGTTGGCGGCCTGCAGACGGCGGTTGACGACGCCGATGATGCGGTAGCTGCTGCGCAGGCGGGCGCCGGCATACACCAGCAACAGCATCAGCACCGCGCTGTAGGCGAACAGGTAGCCACGAAAGCGTTGGCGCTCGAGCAGCACGGCATCGAAGGAATGGTCGAACCCGCGCTCCAGGCGATCGAGAGCAAGGTCGCTGCCGGCGGCGGCGATCTGCGCCTCGAGCAGGTTTTCCAGCGGCCGCTTTGCCAGGATCACCCGGCTGCTGGCAATCACGGCGTCCATCTTGTCGATCACCGCCGGGGAAAACGCGATCTGCTGGGCCGCGACGTCGCCCAGGATCTCGTCGATGCGGGCCGCCAGCGCCGGGCTCGGCGCGATGTTGTAGCGCAGGGTCTCGGTCAACAGCGCATTGAGGGTGGAGTCGAGCCGGACCACGATGCGGGCCGGCGCCAGGGCGCCTTCGATGCCGGAAATCTCGGTCTTGAGGTCGGCCACGGCCGGCGGCATGTGTAGCAGCGCGGCCCGCAGCGGCGGATTGTGCCGGGCAAACTGGGCGACCAGCTGTTCCTTGCCGCGCAGCGCAACCTGCAGCTGGGCATAGGCGGCCTGGGCGGTAGTGTCGCCGGTGAGCGGCAGGGTATCGCCCAGGCGCGCCATCAGGTCGTGCATGCGTGGCAGTTGCGCGCCCAGGTCGAGTGGTGCGGAGGCGCGGCCGGTATGGGCGCGCAGGATGTTGGCATCCCATTCGGCGTCGAGCTTTTCCAGCTCGCGCAGGTTGAGCATGACGCTGTTGCGGATTTCGGGGTCGACGGCATCGGTGCGGATGTAGAGAAACACCAGCACCGCGCTCATGAACAGGATCGCCAGGCTGGCCAGCAGCATGCGGCGGCGGCGGCCCCAACCTGCTCGCCATACCGACAAGGTGAACATCGTTTTTCTCCAACGCAACAATTTACATATTGCAGGATAGCAAAACGATGGCCCGCACTGCACAGACCATGTAACTTCATGTAACCAAAACCAGTAAATACGCCGGTATCAGTTGGTTTGGTGCAACAACAGTGTTACTGCTTCGACACGTGCTTGATGAACCGCTATCGGAATCTGGTGTTTGTGGTCGGCATGGCGCGCCGCGATCTCACCCGCGTTCACGGCGCGCGCCGCGTCCAGGGCGTGCGCCAGCAAGGTCGCTGTGCATTCGGCGGCCAGCAGCATCCGGCCAAAGCGTTCAGGCTTGCGGAATGCATCGCTGCGCTCGAACAGTGTCACGATCGCCTCGGCCGGCAGTGCGGCCGCCTGACGCAGCGCGTCGCGCTCGCGCGCTGTCATGACGGCCAGGTCGCGGCATTCATTGGGCACCTTGAGGCGCTTGCACACGGCCTGGATCGCGTCGACCCCATCCAGGTAGCGCATCAGGACGGCAAAGCGCACCTCGAGCGGATGGTCAGGCGTGGTGGCGCGGTCGAGCGCCCGCAGCAGGGATGCGCCGGTAGGCGTATCGAGCGCCGGCAGTTCGGGCAAGAGTTGCGCCAGCGCGCCGCAGTCCCGCAGCACGGCCAGCATGCGCGACGGCTTGTCTTCCATCAGGCCGCGCGCCAGCTCTTGCCAGACGCGCTCGGGCACCAGGGCGTCGACCTCGCCCGCCTCGACCATGCGCCGCATCAGGGCATTGGTCTCGGGGGCCACCGTGAATTCGGACAAGCGTGCGGCGAAGCGGGCGATGCGCAGGATGCGCACCGGGTCTTCGGCGAAGGCATCGGACACGTGCCGGAACAGGCGCGCAGCAAGATCTTGGCGGCCATTGTGCGGGTCGACGATGCTGCCGTCCTCGGCCTGGGCCATGGCGTTGATGGTCAGGTCGCGCCGCACCAGGTCTTGCTCGAGGGTGACGTCAGGGGCGGCATGGAACACGAAGCCATGGTAGCCGGGTGCGGTCTTGCGCTCGGTGCGCGCCAGTGCGTATTCCTCGTGCGTCCTGGGATGCAAGAAGACCGGGAAATCCCTGCCGACGGCGCGGAAACCCGCCTCGAGCATTTGCTCGGGGGTGGCGCCGACCACCACGTGGTCGTGGTCTTTCACGGGCAGGCCCAACAAGGCATCGCGCACGGCGCCGCCGACGACATAGCTGCGCATCGTCACTCGCCCGGCAAATCGGCGTCGTGCAGCGGCGTTGGATCGGATTCGGCCATGGCTTCGCGCACCCAGCGCGCGACCGCCGGGTGGGCCAGCACGCGCTCGCAATAGGCCTGCAGGGCCGGCGCCAGCGTCACGCCATAGGTCTGGAAGCGGCACACCACCGGTGCATAGAAGGCGTCGGCGATCGAGAACTCGCCGAACAGGAATTGATGATGGCCGAAACGCGACAGGCAGTCTTCGAAGATCTCGCAGATGCGGCCGATGTCGGCTTGCGTGCCGGGCGTGCGGCCGCGGCCCGGCAGGCGCGCCTGGATATTCATCGACATCGTATTGCGCAGCTCGCCGAAGCCGGAATGCATCTCGGCCACGATCGAGCGCGCCAGCGCGCGCGCGGCCACGTCTTGCGGCCACATGTGCTTGTCGGGGAATTGCTCGGCCAGGTATTCGGTGATGGCCAGGCTGTCCCAGACCGTCATGTCGCCCGCCATCAGCACCGGCACCCGGCCCGCATGCGAATAGCGCGCGATCTGGTTGGCGGTGTCGGGCTGGTCGAGCAAGACCCGCACCTCGGTGAACGGAATGCCGAAGGCGACCGCCGCGACCCAGGGCCGCATCGACCAGGAAGACACGTTCTTGTTGCCGATGATGAGGGTCAAACCGGGGTGTCGGGTCACGTCGAGCGTGCGGGCGAGGATGGGGTCGCGTTCGATGGTCTGCATGGTTGGTCGTTGGTGGTTTAGCGTCCGGCGTGGCTGCGGTAGTCGGCGAGGCGGTCGTGCCGCGTGAGATAGTGCGGGGCGACCGACTCGATCGCCGTGAGCTTGATCCCGAGCGCCTCGGCTGTCAAGGCGCGGGTGTCGGCGGCCACGATATTATCGACCAGCATCGAATCGAGGTTGTCGCGGCTGACGAGGGGCTGGCCCGGCAGCAGTTCGAACAGCCCGGCCTGCAGGCGCGCCGCCCAGTCGGGCAGGCCGACCACCCGCCGCTCGCGGCCGGCGTAGCGCCCGGCCAGGCGTACCAGCTCGCCCAGGCTATGGACCGCCGGGCCGCCCAGCTCGATCGTGGCGCAGCGCGTGTCTGGCCGCGCCAGGGCGATGGAGAAGGCGGCGGCGACATCGCCCACGTACACCGGCTGGAAACGTGCGCGGCTCGCTGCCAGCGGCACCAGCGGCAGGTGGCGCTGCAGGCGCGCGAACATGGTAAGAAAATGGTCACCGGGACCGAACACCACCGACGGGCGGAAGATGGTGGCCGCCACCGCCGGCTGGCTGCGCGCGGCGGCTTCGCCATCGGCCTTGGAACGTCCGTACATGGAAGGACTGTTGGCGCTGGCGCCGAGCGCGCTCATGTGCAGGTAGCGCGCGACGCCGGCATCGAGGGCGGCCGCGGCGATGCGGCGCGGCAGGTCGACATGCAGGTGGCGAAAACCCGCGCCGTACGGCCGGCCATGGCCGCCATGCAGCACGCCGACCAGGTTGATCACGGCGTCGCGCCCGGCCAGCAGCTTGCGCAAGACCAGGTCGTCATGAATATTGGCGACCTCGACATCGACGCCCGGCAGCACCGTCAGCTGCCTGGCGCTCTCGTAGTGGCGCACCGGCACCAGCACCTTGACGCCATCGTCGGACAGGCGCGCGGCCAGGTGCTGGCCGATGAAGCCGGTGCCGCCGATCAGCACCACATCCAGAGGCCGCGCGCTCATGGCGATACTCCTGTTCAGTCCAGTACGGATGCGCTGCCCGGGCGCGGGCTGACCGTGCCCAGGCGCGCCTTGAGCGACTGCGGCTTGCCCTCGAAGATCGAGGCATAGTTGGTGGCATTGGCCATCACGTTGCGCACATAGCCGCGCGTTTCGGTGAACGGGATCGATTCGACGAAGATCGCGCCTTCCATCGGCGCGTCGAGCCGGCCGCGCCAGGTGCGCGAACGGCCCGGGCCGGCGTTGTAGGCGGCCGTGGCCAGCACTTGCGAGCCTTCAAAGTTCTCGAGCACCATGTTCATGTAGTTGGCGCCGAGCGTGATATTCGTATGCAGGTCGTTGAGCATGGTGTGCACAAAATTATCCAGGCCGATCTTGGCCGCCACCCACTTGCCGGTGGCGGGCATCACCTGCATCAGGCCCGAGGCGCCGACGCCCGAACGGGCGTCGCGGATGAAGCGCGACTCTTGCCGGATGAGGCCATACACCCAGGCTTTATCGAGGCTCAGGCCCTGGGCGGTGGGCTTGAGGACCTCGAGATGCGGCGCCGGGAAGCGCTGGTCGTAGCTCAGCTCGGTGCGCGTGCGCAGCGAGGTCTCGACCATGCGGTCGAGGTGCTCGTTGCGGCGCGCCAGCTCGGCGGCGGCCAGTAGCTGACGTTCAGACAGCCCGCGCAAGCCCCAGTTCCACTCACGGTTGCCTTCCGCGCGCAAGCTCAAACGATAGAACTTCAAGGCCCGCTGCAGGCTCGGATTATTGGTCGCCTGCGCCAGTTCCGCCGCCGTGATCGGCGCCACCGGCGGCGGCGCGACGATCTGGTTGCCCAGCTCTTCATACGCCAGCTGGGTATAGAAGGTGGTCTGGGCGGCGATGCCCTGCCACAGCGCGCGCGCCTCTTGCGTGCGGCCCTCGGCCTGCAGGGCGCGGCCCAGCCAGTAGATCCAGGTGGAATCGGCGCGCAGGTTGGACGGCATCGCCTCGATCGTCGCGCGCACTTCTTTCCAGTCGCCGCGGCGCAGCGCCATGCGGGTTTTCCACTGCATCTGGAATTCGGTCAGGGGCGCCCCCTTGGCGCGGTCCCAATAGCCATGCGCCTCGGGCGCCAGCGCGATCGACGCGGCCAGCGCCACATTGGCCCAGCCGATGGCGCGCTCTTCGCTTGAGAGGCGCGGGCCGTGTTTTTCGAGGCTGGCGACGGCGATCCTGAGCGTGGTGCGCGCCATGCGCCCCACCGCCACCAGGTACAGTTCGCGCTCGGCGCGGCTGGCGCCGATGCCGCGCGCCAGCGCCAGCGCCGGCATGTCGACCGCCTGGGTGGCGCGGGTTTCGGGCAGGCCCAGCAGCACGGCGACGCGCCGTGCGGGGCCGGTGGCATTGTCCAGGCCGGCAATGCGCAGCTGCCACAGCAGGTCGGCCTGGGTGAACTGGCCATTGCCGGCCAGTTGCGCGATCAGGCCGCCGCAGGCGTCGCCATAGCCGGCCGGGGCCTTGAGCAGGGCGCGCGCTTCGTCGGCCACCCGCTCGCCGCGTTCGGCGCGCGCCAGCAAGGCGTAGCAGCGCACCTGCACGCCGCCGGACTGGGCCAGCTCGCCGGCTTCGCGTTCGAAGGTATTCCATTCGCGCCGCTTGCCCAGTTCGAGCAGCCACTCGGCGCGCAGTTGCGCGGCCACGGCCGTACCTTCATGGCGGCGCAGCACCTGCAGGACCTCGTCCTGGATGGCATCGCGCAGCCGGGGTTTCAGACGATAATAGTCGACGTAGGATGCCAGCGAGTAATTTGACGACAGGCGCGAGGCGATCGCATTGACGCGCGCGCCATCGTTCTGGCGCGCGGCTTCGCGCAGCAGCAGGAAGTTGTCGTCATCGGCGCGGCTGTCGGCCACCATGGCCGGCCCGCCGGCAGCGGGAACGCCGACCGTGCCGGCGCCGGGCACCGAGGGCGCACCGGCCGGTATCGGGGGCAGCGCCACCTCGGGCGCGGGTGCATCGGGGTCTTCCTGGGCCATCACGCCTGCAGGCAGTGCGCAGGACAGAACAAGGGCAATAGCAACCGGCAACAGGCCGGCGGACAATTTCGATTGATACATCCACCACTCTCACATTACGCTGCATTGAAACCATGACCGGCGAACCAAGAATACCACGCACCTCCACGGCTCTACCAGACACTGGCCCGAAGCAACAGGATAAAGCGCTGCTACGCAGCACGCTCAAGGCACTGCGGCGCACGATCGACCCGGCCACCAGGCATGCCTGGGACGAGCGCATCGGCGCGCGGGTGCTGGCCTGGTGGCAGGCCAATCCGCATGCGGCGCTCGGCGTGTACTGGCCGCTGGCGGGCGAGCCGGACTTGCATCCAGCCTACGCGCAATTGGCTCAGGCGGGCGTACGGCTGGCATTGCCGGTGGTGATCGAACGCGATGCACCGTTGGGATTTGCCGAGTGGGTACCCGGTGAAGCGACCGTGGCCGACCGGCTGGGGGTGGCGGTACCGGCCGAGTTGCGGATGGTGGCGCGCCCGCCGGCTTTACTGGTGCCGTGCCTGGGGTTCAATCCGCAGGGGTATCGCGTCGGGTATGGGGGTGGCTTCTATGACCGGACGCTGGCGCCGGAGCCCAGGCCCTGTACGGTGGGGATTGCGTATGGGTGCCAGTTGGTCGCGTTTGTCGGCGATACGCATGACGTGCCCCTGGATAGGGTGATTACCGAGGAATAAAACGGCGCGGCAGGGCGGAGGTCGCCTGGACGCGTGGACGGCTATGCCGTCCACGCGTTCAGGCAGCCACTCAAGCCCGCAAGCGTTGCCAGATCGCCGTCGTCGGCGCCGCCTGGTTCATGCTGTAGAAATGCAGCCCCGGCGCACCACCGGCCAGCAGCCGTTCGCACAGCCCGGTCACGACGTCCAGCCCGAAAGCCTTGATCGAGGCGCTGTCGTCGCCGAAGCTGGCCAGCTTGAGGCGCACCCAGCGCGGAATCTCGGCGCCGCACATATCCGAGAAGCGCATCAGCTGCATATAGTTCGTGATCGGCATGATGCCGGCCACGACCGGCACATCGACACCCAGCTTGCGCACATTGTCGACGAACTGGAAATAGGCGTCGGCATTGTAGAAATACTGGGTGATGGCGGCATTCGCCCCGGCCTGCACCTTGCGCGCGAAAGCTTGCAGATCGTCCTGCGGCGAACGTGCCTGCGGATGCATCTCGGGATAGGCCGCGACCTCGATGTGGAACCAGTCGCCGGTTTCCTGGCGAATGAATTCCACCAGTTCGCTGGCATAGCGCAGTTCGCCCGCGCCGCCATAGCCGCTCGGCAGGTCGCCGCGCAGGGCCACGACGCGCCGGATGCCGCTGTCCTTGTATTGCTGGAGGACGTCGCGGATCGAGTCGCGCGTGGCGCCGATGCATGACAGGTGCGGTGCGGCCTCGTGGCCGGCGGCCTGGATTTCGCGCACCGTCGCCAGGGTGCCTTGCTGGGTGCTGCCGCCGGCGCCGAACGTCACCGAGAAATACTTGGGCTGCAGATCGGCCAGCTTTTCGCGGGCGATACGCAGTTTCTCGGCGCCTTCGGGCGTCTTGGGCGGGAAGAACTCGATACTGAAATCAGGAGTTTCCATCTTTGTCGGAGAGAAGCAAGGTAGAGAGCGCCCACGAAATGATGCTGTACAGGATGGCTGCCAGGAAGGCCGACCAGAAACCCGCGACCTCGAAGCCGCCGACCACATTCGACACCAGCCAGAACAGCAAGGCATTGATGACCAGGATGAACAGGCCCATCGAGACCAGGGTGACCGGCAGGGTCAGGATCACCAATACGGGACGGATCAGGGTATTGACCAGTCCCAGGACCAGCGCCGCGATCAGGGCGGTGCCGATGCTGGACACTTCGACGGAGTGCATCAGGTAAGGCAGGGCCATCAGGGCTGCGGCATTGATCAGCCAGGTAATCAGCAAGCGCATCGGTACAGACTTTCGTGGTACGCGGGCGCGACAGCGGCGTAAAGCGCCCGATGGTGGATAAGAGAAACGTCCCGAAGGACGTTTCACAATACTAATAAAGCGCTACCGATCAGTAACGGTAGTGTTCCGGCTTGTACGGACCTTCCTGGCTCACCGAGATGTAGTTCGCCTGCTCTTCGGTCAGCGTGGTCAGCTGGGCGTTGAGCTTCTTGAGCTGCAGGCGCGCGACTTTTTCGTCCAGCTTCTTCGGCAGCGTGTACACGCCCACCGGATATTGCGCGGTGTTCATGAACAGCTCGATCTGGGCGATGGTCTGGTTCGCGAACGACGAGCTCATCACATACGACGGGTGGCCGGTGCCGCAACCCAGGTTCACCAGGCGGCCTTCGGCCAGCAGGATGATGCGATGGCCATCCGGGAAGATGACGTGGTCGACCTGCGGCTTGATGTTGTCCCACTCATATTTCTTGAGTGCGGCGACTTCGATTTCGTTGTCGAAGTGACCGATATTGCAGACGATGGCCTGGTCTTTCATCTTGAGCATGTGCTGCTCGGTGATGACGTGGTAGTTGCCGGTGCAGGTGACGAAGATGTCGCCGAATTCGGCGGCGTAGTCCATGGTCACGACGCGGTAGCCTTCCATCGCCGCCTGCAGTGCGCAGATCGGATCGATTTCGGTAACCCACACCTGCGCCGACAGGGCGCGCATGGCCTGGGCCGAGCCCTTGCCGACGTCGCCATAGCCGGCGATGACGGCGATCTTGCCGGCGATCATGACATCGGTCGCGCGCTTGATGCCGTCGACCAGCGATTCACGGCAGCCGTACAGGTTGTCGAACTTGGACTTGGTGACCGAATCGTTGACGTTGATCGCCGGGAAGGCCAGCTTGCCCTCCTGGTGCATCTGGTACAGGCGGTGCACGCCGGTGGTGGTTTCTTCGGTCACGCCCTTGATTTCCGGCAGGCGCTTCGAGTACCACGACGGATCGCGCGCCAGTCGGCCCTTGATCGCGTTGAACAGGCAGATTTCTTCTTCCGAGCCCGGTTTGTCCAGCACCGAGATGTCTTTCTCGGCACGCACGCCCAGGTGCAGCAGCAGGGTGGCGTCGCCGCCATCGTCGAGGATCATGTTGGCGTGGTTGTCGCCAGGCCACTCGAAGATGCGGTGGGTGTATTCCCAGTATTCGTCCAGGGTCTCGCCCTTGATGGCGAACACAGGCGTACCGACCGAGGCGATGGCCGCGGCGGCGTGGTCTTGCGTCGAGTAGATATTGCACGATGCCCAGCGTACGGTGGCGCCCAGCGCTTCCAGGGTGCGGATCAGGACCGCGGTCTGGATCGTCATGTGCAGCGAACCGGCGATGCGCGCGCCCTTGAGCGGCTGGGTCGCGGCGTATTCTTCCTGGATCGACATCAGGCCCGGCATCTCGGTTTCGGCGATGCGGATTTCCTTCTCGCCCCAGGCAGCCAGGGAGATGTCGGCAACGATATAGTCTTGGGAATCTTTGAGTACGGCGTTCATCACGCCCTCCTTTCAATGTTTAGAAAAAAGTAACGTGAGCGCAGTTGCTGGATATCCGAGCCTGGCAAAGAGGGGAACTCTTTGTCGCAACGCTCCTCGGAACGGGGTAGTTTAGCACGCCTGGAGGACGGCGGGGATGCTTGCAGAAAGATGAAATGATGTGATGCAGGATGGACGGCTCCGCCGCCCATGCGTCCGGACAGCGCATGCACCGGTTGAACGCGTGGACGGCGGAGCCGTCCACCCTACGTTATGCCAGGCCGGCCGCTGCGCGCAGCTCGGCTGCCTTGTCGGTACGTTCCCAGCTGAACTCAGGCTCTTCGCGACCGAAGTGGCCGTAGGCCGCGGTCTTGGTATAGATCGGGCGCAGCAGGTCGAGCATCTGGACGATGCCTTTCGGACGCAGGTCGAAGTGCGCATTGACCAGAGCCGCGATTTTCTCGTCCGGGATCACGCCGGTGCCTTCGGTGTACACGGTGATATTGATTGGGCGCGCCACGCCGATCGCGTAGCTGACCTGCACCTGGCACTGGCGCGCCAGGCCGGCGGCGACGATGTTCTTGGCGACATAGCGTGCGGCATAGGCGGCCGAACGGTCGACCTTGGATGGATCCTTGCCCGAGAACGCGCCGCCGCCGTGCGGGGCTGCGCCGCCGTAGGTGTCGACGATGATCTTGCGGCCGGTCAGGCCGCAATCGCCCTGCGGGCCGCCGATGACGAAGCGGCCGGTCGGGTTGACCAGGAAGCGGGTTTCCTTGAGCCACTCGCGCGGCAAGGTGGTCTTGATGATTTCTTCGATGACCGCTTCTTCGATCTGCGAATGGGTGACTTCAGGGTGGTGCTGGGTCGACAGCACCACGGTATCGACGGCGACCGGACGGCCGTCGACGTAGCGCAGGGTGACTTGCGATTTTGCGTCCGGACGCAGCCACGGCAGGCGGCCATCCTTGCGCAGCTGCGACTGGCGTTCGACCAGGCGGTGCGCGTAATAGATAGCCGCTGGCATCAGCTCTGGCGTTTCGTCGCAGGCATAGCCGAACATCAGGCCCTGGTCGCCGGCGCCCTGGTCGAGATCGATGCCGGCGCCTTCGTCCACGCCCTGGGCGATGTCTGGCGACTGCTTGTCGTAGCAGACCATCACGGCGCAACCTTTGTAGTCGATGCCGAAATCGGTATTGTCGTAGCCGATGCGCTTGATGGTATTGCGGGCCACCGAGATATAGTCGACGTTGGCGTGCGTGGTGATCTCGCCGGCCAGCACCACCAGGCCGGTGTTGCACAGGGTTTCGGCGGCAACGCGCGCGGTCGGGTCTTGCTCGAGGATGGCGTCGAGGATGGCGTCGGAAATCTGGTCAGCGACCTTATCCGGATGGCCTTCGGAAACGGATTCGGAAGTGAAGAGGTAGTCGTTCGACATGGAGGCTCCAGTTACTGATTACATAGAATTGCCGCAGCAACCGTTGCCTGCGACGCTTTAGCGAAATTTATATTCCGCTTCGCAAGTTGTCTGTTAACTCGGCGGATCCAGCATAAAGTGGTATTTTACGCTTCCTTGGAATTTTGGTGTGGAAACGCACGCGCTATGCGGACACGCTTCGACACCCATCAATCGACATGCTAGTAGTCATTTTCCGAATATTATCAATTTTCCCCTTGTCCTTCTTGCACGCCCTGGGCGCGGCGCTGGGCTGGCTGGTGTACTGGCTGTCGCCGTCGTACCGGCGCCGCCTGCGCGCCAACCTGGCCCAGGCCGGCTATGACGCCTACTGGAAGCAGGCTGTGTCCGAGGCCGGCAAGGCCGCGATCGAGCTCGCCTTCGTGTGGTGCGCCCGGCCGGAGCGGGTTGCCAGGCATGCCACGGTGGAGAACTGGGAGCTGGTCCAGGAAAAACTCGACGCCGGCCGCGGCATTGTGTTCCTGACGCCACACCTGGGCTGCTTCGAAATGACGGCCCAGCAGATCGCGCTCAAGACGGCGTTGACGGTCATGTATCGTCCGCCGCGCAAGGATGCGCTCAGGCCGCTGGTCGAAGGCGCGCGCGCGCGCCACAACCTGCACCTGGCGCCGGCCAACCTGTCGGGCGTGCGCATCCTGGCCAAGACCCTCAAGAGCGGCCAGCCGATCGGCTTGCTGCCCGACCAGGTGCCGCAGGAAGGCGAAGGCGTATGGGCGCCCTTCTTCGGCCGCAACGCCTATACGATGACCCTGCCGGCCAAGCTGGCGCAACTGGGCAAGGCCGACATCCTGCTGGTGTACGCCGAACGGCGGCCGAACGGCGCCGGCTATATCGTGCGCTTCGTGCCGTTCGATGGCGACCTGGGCGGCTCGGCAGCCGACCAGGCGGCCGCGATCAACCGCGCCATGGAGCAGTTGATTGCGCGTGCGCCGGCCCAGTATTTCTGGAGCTATAACCGCTACAAGCAGCCGGACGGCGTGGCCGGCCCCGAGGGCGAGGTCAAGGCATGAGGCTCTTGCTTGGAATCCTGTGGCTGCTGCATTTCTTGCCGCTGCCCATCCTGGGCCGCATTGGCGAAGCGATCGGCAGCCTGATGTTCATGATCATGGGCCGCCGGCGCCATATCGCGCTGACCAATCTGCGCCTGACCATGCCCGAGCTGGAAGAGAAAGAACGGCGCGACATCGCGCGCCGCCACTTCCGCGCCTACGCGCGCAGCATCGTCGAGCGCTCGATCCTGTGGTGGGCGCCCGAGGAGCGCGTGCGCAGCCTGATCCAGGTCGAGCCGGCGGTGCCGCAAGCCGCGATGGAAGACGGCCCCACCATCCTGCTGTGCCCGCACTTCGTGTGCCTGGACGTGGCCGGCGTCGCCTCGCGCGTGATCCCGGTGTGCAGCATGTACGTACCGCAAAAAAACGCGGCCTTCGACCGCCTGCTGCGCCATGGCCGCGAACGCTACGGCCCGGTACGCCTGGTAACGCGCAAGGAAGGCATCAAGCCGATCCTGCGCGCGCTGCGCGACGGCCTGCCCTATTTCATGTTGCCGGACATGGATTTCGGCGAAAAGGATGCCGAATTCGTGCCGTTCTTCGGCGTGCAGGCGGCGACCTTGACCGCACTGGGCCGCATCGCCGCGACCACCGGCGCCAAGGTGATCCCGGTGATCGCCACCTACCTGCCCAACTACCAGGGCTGGCGCGTGCGCTTCTATCCGGCCTGGGAGAACTATCCGGGCGACGATATGGTCGAAGCGACCCGCCGCATGAACGCCTTCATCGAAGAACGCGTGCGCGAAGCGCCTGAGCAATATTTCTGGACCCATAAGCGCTTCAAGACCCGGCCGCCGGGTGAAGCTTCGCTGTACGACTGAGCAGGACGGAACGCGCATGAAACTGAAATTTACCAAGATGCACGGCGCCGGCAACGATTTCATCGTGGTCGACGCCATCAACCAGCAGGTCGACCTGAGCCCGGAACAATGGCGGGCCCTGGCCGACCGCCGCTTCGGCATCGGTGCCGACCAGATCCTGGTGGTCGAGCGGCCAGAGCAGGATGGTGTGGACTTCCGCTACCGCATCTTCAACAACGATGGCGGCGAAGTCGAGCAATGCGGCAATGGCTCGCGCGCCTTTGTCCGCTTCGTGGTCGACCAAGGCCTGACCCGCGAACGCACGATCCGCGTGCAAACCATGTCGGGCATCATCAGCCCGCGCCTGGAAGACGACGGCAGCGTGACGGTGGACATGGGGGCGCCGCGCCTCGATCCGGCCGAGGTGCCGTTCGACAGCGCCGGACTGAACGGCAAGCCCGAGGGCCAGGACACGCTGTGGCCGCTGCCGGTGGGCGGCGAAGCCGTGCAGATCTCGGTGGTCTCGATGGGCAATCCGCATGCGGTGCAGGTGGTGCATAGCGTCGACGCGGCGCCGGTGGAACAGACCGGCCCGCTGATCGAGCACCACGTGCGTTTTCCGAAGCGCGTCAATGCCGGCTATATGCAGGTGGTCGACCGCCAGCATATCCGCCTACGCGTGCATGAGCGCGGCGCCGGCGAGACGCTGGCCTGCGGCACCGGCGCCTGCGCGGCGGTAGTGGCCGGCATTCGGCGCGGCCTGCTCGATTCGCCGGTGCGGGTGTCGGCCCGGGGCGGCGAGCTCAGTATTGCCTGGGCGGGACCGGGCCAGCCGGTCTACCTGAGCGGACCGGCCGTGTCGGTGTTCGACGGCGAGATCGAGGTCTGAGCGTGATGCGGCGATGTTAACGGCAGCGTAGGGTGGACGGGTCCCCCGTCCACGCGTTCAAACAACGGCGGCTTCGTCACTGGGCCACTGGGATTTGAACGCGTGGACGGCGGAGCCGTCCACCCTACGCCACGACGGTTTGAGCGGGATCTGATCAGCTGGCGCTTCAGGCTGCCAGCTCGATGTCGCCGCCGCCGTCATCGTCGTTGCCGGGCAGCGCCACATTGAGCACGGTGCGTAGCCGGTACAGGCGCTGCCGGTAGTTTCCTTCGGGCCCGCTCGGGCCGCAATCGACTTGCTCGAACAGGTGCACGATGCGGTCCAGTACCTGGCGCTCGTGCGCCGAATCGACCATCACCAGCCGCCGCTTGCTGCGGCCGTAACTGGCGCGGATATCGATGACCAGGCAATGGCCCTGGTCGGCGGCGCCGACATCGAGCAGCAGCGCCTCGGCGCGCGACAGGTCGAACAGCGCCGCCAGTTCGATGCGCGCGGCCAGCAGTGGATGCGCGGCCAGCGCGTCGGCATGGCTGTCGAGCAGCCGGCCGGTCTCGGTATAGGGCGCGCTCGCGGCGCGCGGCGCGATCTTGCGCAGCAATTCCACGGCCTCGGGCGAGCCCTGGGCCGCCGCCTTTTGCAGCCAGTACACGGCGCGCACATCGTTGTTCTCGTTCTCGCGGCGCGCCCGCCAGGCATTGTGCCCGCACTCGAGCTGGGCGTCGCGATAGCCCATCTCGGCGGCCCGCTCGAGGTAGCGCTGGGCATCGGCCACGTTACGCTGGGAAAACTCGGGCTTGATATAGATGCGCGACAGCGCATACCAGGCCTCGGCCAGGCCTTGTTCTCCGGCCAGCGTCAACCAGCGGATCGCCTTCTTGAAATTGGCCACGTGGGCCTGGCTGGCGCCCACGGTGCAACGCCTGCCGTCGACCCGCATGCGCGCGCAGCGCAGGCCCAGCGCCAGCTGGGCGTGGGGATCGTGCTCGGCTGCGGCGAGTTCCCAGAACACGGCCGGTTCGCCCGCCTGGCACAGCGCGGCCACGGCGCCGGCATCGAGCGCCGCCAGGCCGCTCACGCCGTCGAGCGCCGGATCGAGCAAGCGCGCGCAACGCGACAGCAGGGTGATTTCGTCTGGGGCGAAGCGGCGCATCTCGCCCTGCTCGCCGCGTTCGCCCGCCAGCGCCCGCGCCCGCGGCAGCGCGTGCGCGAGGTAGTCGTCCAGGCGGCGCGCCGTCCAGGCGGCATCGAGTGCGGCGTCGTGCGGCGCGCCGGCACCATGCGGCGGCGCACGCCGCTGCGGCGCTGGCGCCGGCGGCCGGCCCGGCATGCGCGCACCGGTCTCAGGGGCATGCGTGGTTTGCCGCGCCGCATCGGGCGGCGCCGTTCGCGCACCCGGTTGGGCGGCCGGCCCGTTGTCCTGGCGCTGCGCCAGCATCCATTGCGCATGTGCAAAGCCGGCGCGCGCCGCATCCTCGAGCGCCTGCACCGCCTTGGGGTGCGGCGTGGCTGTCGTTTGCGCATCGAGCACCAGCTGGGCGTAGACCAGGCCGGCATGCAGGCTGCCGTCGTCATAGGCGCGCTCGTACCATTGGGCGACGGCGGCTGCGTTGCGCTGGGCCAGCTCGAGAGGAATATGATTGCCGATCAGCTGCCAGGCTGGCGGACAGTCTTGCCGGGCCGCGCGTTCGAGCCAGTGCAATGCGGTTGGCAAGCTCTGCGGGAGTCCGGCGCTGCCGAACAAATACAGCTTGCCCAGCTCGAGCTGGGCCGCCACCTGCCCGGCGCGGGCGTTGCGAATGATCGCCAATTCTTCGCGGTTAGCCATCGTTGGAATACATGTAATAAGTGAGTCGGCAACACACAACGGCGACGATTTCACGGCCAGTCGGCCTGGCGAAGTTTGCCAATATACAAGGTATTGACAATCCCCGTCGTCTCCATATGTAGAGGCCAAAGTCTAAGCCGCCGCCGACGGCGATTCGATTCGATTGGGCGATGAGTTGACGCGTCGCAAAGCAGAGTTAAACCGATGAAACCGGCCGCCTTGGCGACGCGCCAACGCGCGCCACGCGCCTTCGCGCGCATACGTTTCAAAAATACAACAGCACGATTGGATTGATTAGCAATTTACCAAGCACGCCACTGATAATTGGCCACATGGCCCGCCCCGATATCCGGAACACTGAAGGTGGCGTTCCCGGCGCGCCATGCCCGCTGCCCGCATCCACCTCGACCTGGGGAATTTTCGACCGATGAAGCATTCCCTCCTGGCTGTCGCACTGCTGGGCGCCTGCGCCGCTGCGGCCCATGCGCAGACGTCGGTGCAGGTTTACGGCAATCTCGATGCCGGCGTCGTCAAGCGCAGCGGCCAGGAGGTAAGCATCGGCAAGCGCGCCGCCAACACCCTCGGCTTCAAGGGCACCGAAGACCTGGGCAATGGTTTCACAGCCCTGTTTCACCTCGAAATGCGCTACGAGCCGGATACCGGCAGCAGCGAGGTCGGCCCTGGCGGCAACGGGCGCGCGCTCTTCCAGGGCCAGAGCCGGGTCGGCCTGCAGGGTGGCTTCGGCACGCTGCGCATCGGCCGCGGCCTGACCCCGTTCCACGACACCATCGGACACTTCGAGCCATTCCATGCGATCCCGACCGCGGGCGGCTTCCATACCGACCTGAGTGTCGCCGGCTACAGTTCGCAGCCGCTCGACCCGGTCGGCGCTTCCGGCAACCGCTGGTCGAACGCGGTCTGGTACGACTCGCCGGTCATGGGTGGCTTCCAGCTCAATACCGCGCTCGCCACTAAAGAAAACAATGGTGCCGTCGCCATCATCGGCCGCGGCAGCGCCGGCGCGCCGCAATACCCGGCCGGCGCCGAGGCCTCGGCCACGCCGTTCTCGGTCTCGGCCACCTACCACGACGGGCCAGCGGCCCTGATGGCCGCTTATGAACGCAATGCGATCGAATCGACGGTCTGGTCGGTGGGCGCCTCGGTGCATGCGACCCCGGAACTGAAGCTGATGGGCACGTTCACCAGGCTGGACGAAGACCATACCCGCCTGTTCAATACCGACACCACCGCATGGGTGCTGGGGGCGAACTACACCTTGGGGCCTGGTAAATTCCTCGCAGGGTATGGCCAAAAAGATGCTGACGGCCTCGAGAAGGTCAAGCAGTTATCGCTGGGCTATGAATACAGCCTGTCGGCGCGCACCTATCTGTATATCGACGCCTCGCGCAAAACGGGCTTGCCGGCCAATCCCGCCACGATCCGGCAGTACGATATCGGCATCAATCACACGTTCTGACCCTGCGCAAAGCGGGATATCGACCTCATCCTTCGTGCATGGAGTGGTATCGAAAAGCCGCTTTTCCGCTGTCTTCGCGCGTCATCCTGTAGCGTTTTCACAACGGCATCTCCCCCTTCGCCAATTCGCGAACGAGCGTTCTGTACAGTGCGCCTGGGCAATGGCATATTGGTAAAGCGAGCGCATGCATCGCGACAAGAAAATCAATGGAGACACGATGAAGAAAAGCCTGATCGCCGCCCTGCTCGGCGCTACGTTTGCATGCTCGGCCATGGCCCAGACCAATATCCAGATCTACGGCATCGCCGATGCCGGCGTGATGTGGCAAAAAGGTGGCCCGACCAAGATCTATAGCGGCGGCGCCGACGGTTCCCGTCTCGGCATTCGGGGTAGCGAAGACCTGGGCAATGGCTACAAGGCCATCTTCAATCTCGAAGCCCGCGTCGAACTCGACAACGGTTCGCAGCAGCCGGCCCTGATGAACGACAATCCGGGCGTCTACCTGCTGCGCGGCATGAACCAGATTCCGCAAGCCATCCGCGACCGCCTGCAGGCAGCGATCCAGCCGCCAGGCGCGCCGGCTGTCAACCAGGAAAAAGCCCTGTTCGACCGCACCGCCATGGTCGGCCTGATCACCCCGATCGGCGCCGTGATGCTCGGCCGCATGTATACCCCGGGCTACGAGGTGTTCAATATGGCCGATGCCTTCGAATCGGGCACCGCCGGCACCTGGGGCCACGTCACCGGCGGCACCGCCGGCTTTACCGCGCTGGGCGCCGATATCCGCTCGCAGGAAGCGATCCAGTACCGCATCGCCCTGCCGAGCGGCTGGGGCGGCTCGGTCATGTATGGCGCGCGCAATTCGGGCTACCTGGGCCGCTACAAGAAATTCCGCGCCGGCGCCGTCACCTACAAGGCAAATGGCCTGGACGTCGGCGTCGGTTACAACCACGGCTACGACCTGCAGAACCGTCCGAGCCTGCGCACCGTCACTGTGGGCGGTTCGTACACGATGAGCGATAGCTGGAAATTCTTTGCCGGCTTCCATAGCCAGCGCAACAAGAATTCGGCGCTGCTGCCCGATTACCTGGGTGGCTGGAACCAGGCCGTGGTGCCGGCGCTGGTCGCGCAAGGCGTGCCGCAGCAGACCCAGAATTTCCTGCTCGGCGTGTTCCAGACCAATATCAAGGCCAACACCGAACAGGACGCCCACAGCTACCAGATCGGCGCCCACTACCGGATCGGCAACGGCCGCATCGTGGCGTCGTACGCGCACCAGAACGACCGCACCGCGTCCAACAGCGACGCCGACCTGTACGCGGTCGGCTACAACTACTACCTGTCCAAGCGTACCGACCTGTACACCGCGCTGGCCTTCATCAAGAACGACAACGAAGCCCAGTATTCGCCGGGCACCTCGGGCAATCCGGGTGGCTTCACCGAAACCCCGGGCGCCGACGGCCGCGCCCTGCAACTGGGTATCCGTCACCGTTTCTGAGCGCTTCGCGCTTCACCGAAGACGCCTGCGGGCGTCTTTTTTGTTGCCTGTTATAACCCGGTCTACTGCCCGCGTCGGGTAAAATGATCCGATTGATTTCACCAGAAAATTACCCATGAGCATCGCCCCACTCGACGCCAGCACTGTCGCGCAATACCTGATCGATCATCCGCAATTCTTCCAGGAGCACGCCGGCCTGCTGGGCGAGGTGAAGCTGTCGAGCCCGCTCACCGGGCGCGCCGTGTCGCTCCAGGAACGCCAGATGGAAGTGATGCGCGACAAGTTCCGCGCCCTCGAGCTGCGCCTGTCCGACCTCTCGCGCCGGGCCGAGGAAAACGCCGGCATCGCCAACCGTTTCCACGCCTGGACCCAGGCCCTGCTGGTGTCGCAAGGCGGCGCGGCCATGGCGCGCGACCTGGCCGACGGCCTGCGCACCCATTTCATCGTGCCGCAAGTTACCCTGCGCCTGTGGAATGTGGCGCCGGAACATGCCGGCGCCTGGTTCGCGCAGGGCGTGTCGGACGACGCGCGCATCTTCGCCAACAGCCTGCGCGCGCCGTATTGCGGCCCGAACAATGATTTCGAGGCGGTGCGGTGGCTGGACGACGCGGAATCGATCCGCTCGACCGTGATGCTGCCGCTGGGCCAGCCGGGCCAGAGCTTCGGCCTGCTGGTGCTGGGCTCGCCCGACCCGGCGCGCTTCACGACCGCGATGGCGACCGATTTCCTGGTCCATATCGCGGCCACCTCGACCACCGCGCTGGCGCCGCTGCGCGCCGCATAATGGCCACGCCCGGGCGCGACGGCGGTTCCGGCGCCGCGGCCGACTGGGCCAGGCGCTACCTGGACGAGCTGGCGCTCCAGCGCCAGCTGTCGCCGCACACGGTCGCCGCCTACCGGCGCGACCTGGCCGAGCTGGCCACGCTGGCCGGCCACGACGACTGGCCCCGGCTGACCCACTTCGACATCCGCCGTTTCGCCGCCCGGCTGCATGGCGGCGGCCAGTCGGCGCGCACCATCGCGCGCAAGCTGTCGGGCTGGCGCGGCTTCTATGGCTGGCTGTCGAACCACACGCCGCTGGCGGCCAATCCGGTCGACGGCGTCCAGGCCCCGAAGCGCCCGCGCAGCCTGCCCAAGGCGCTGGCCGTCGATGATGCCGTGCAGCTGATGGAAGCCGACACCCGTGGCCACGCCGAACCCTTCGAACTGTGCAACCGCGCCATGTTCGAGCTGCTCTATTCGAGCGGACTGCGGGTGTCGGAACTGGCGGGCCTGGATGTCGCCTGGCAGGATGCGCGCGCCGGCCAGCCGGCCTCGCTCGGCTGGCTCGACCTGCAGGCCGGCGAAGTGATCGTCACCGGCAAGGGCAACAAGATGCGCCGGGTGCCGGTCGGCGCGCCGGCGCGCGACGCGCTGGCGGCCTGGCTGGCGGTACGTCCGCCCGCGCGCGACGGCAGCGCCGCCCTGTTCCTGTCGGCGCGCGCTACCCGCATCTCGCCGCGCGTGGTGCAGGGCCGGCTCAAGCAGCATGCGCTGCGCGCCGGCGCCCCGGTCCACGTGCATCCGCACGTGCTGCGCCATTCCTTCGCCTCGCACCTGCTGCAATCCTCGGGCGACCTGCGCGCGGTGCAGGAATTGCTCGGCCACGCCAGCATCACCTCGACCCAGATCTATACCGCGCTCGACTTCCAGCACCTGTCGAAGGTGTACGACGCGGCCCATCCGCGCGCCAAGGCCAAGTAGCCGCAGTCGGGCTTACAGCAAGCCGAGCAGGGCCGCCTTGACCACCGCCGCCGTCTTGTTGGCGGCGCCGAGCTTGACCAGGGCATTGGCGACGTGGAAGTTCACCGTTCGTTCCGACAGCGCCAGGATGGTCGCCGCTTCGCTCGAGGTCTTGCCGTCGGCCATCCAGCGCAGTACTTCGGCTTCGCGCTGGCTGAGCCCCACCGCCGGTACGTCGCGCCGCTGCATGCGCGACAGGCCCTGGTGGGCCGCATGCGCCAGCCATGACATATTGGCTTCGCCATGGCGCAGTTCGGATTCGGACAGCGGCTCGTGCGAGCGCGCCAGCGTCAGCAGGCCGACCCCGCCATCGGGCGTGCGCGAGGACTGGGCCCAGCCGACCTGCAGGCCATGGCCGCGCGCGTCTTCCCACAGCGGTCGCGCATCGGCAAACAGCGACTCGCTCCATGCCAGCGGCAGGACCGAGGCCATGCCGTGCCTGACCGTGGGGTCGTGCGCCAGGTAGCCCTGCTGCGCGTAGCGCGCCTGCCAGGCAGGCGGATAGTTATTGCGCATGAAGGTGGCCGGATTCGACAATGGCAGCGGCAGGCGCATGCCATAGGCGCAATAGTCGAAACCGAGTTCGCGCGCAGCGCCGGCGACGATGTCGAACAGGCTGGCGGCGTCGAGCGCGCGCCCCATTGCCTCGAGGTGGCGGCTGCGCCAGCCGGCCATCGATTCGTCCACACCATGCCTTTCACGCGGTCAGTATTCGACTGACATATTTGACAGTATCGCTGCTTGATACTACTTCTTAGAATGTTGCTTCACGCCTAATTCTCCTCGCATACAGCCGAGACAACAACCATTATTACGGAGTTTCCATGCCGCACCGCCTGTCCCTGGCCCTCGGCGCCGCCATGCTGGCCTTGAGCGCCTCATGCACGCTGCCGATCGCGACCGCCGCAACACCGACGCCGGGGGCGGCACCCGAGCTACTGCGGGTCGGCGACTACGGCGTGCAGGTGTCGACCATGGGCGCCGGCCCCTACACCGTGATTTTCGAATCGGGTTTCGGGCGCGACCTGAATGTCTGGCGCAATGTGGCGCCGGCCATTGCGAAGTCGAACAAGGTGCTCACCTATTCGCGCGCCGGCCATGGCCGCTCGGAAGCGCGCCCCGGTACGCCATCCCTGGACAGCCGTACCGATCAGCTCGAGCAATTGATCGCGGCCGCGGGCCTGCCGCCACCCTTCATCCTGGTGGGCCATTCCTATGGCGGCTTCCTGATCCGCAGCTACGCGGCGCGCCATCCACGACACGTGGCCGGGATGGTGTTCGTCGATCCCAGCGACGAACACCAGAACGCGGCGTTGCGCAAGCTCGACCCGGCCGGCGTCGACAGCGACGCCCGGCTGCTGGCGCAATTCATGCCGCCCAAGCTGCAGCCCGAACTGGGCCAGGTCCAGGCCATCCTCGACAGCGGCAAGCTGAACCTGGCCGGGCCGCTGCCGGACGTACCGGTCGCGGTATTGACGTCGGTCCAGCATCGCGCCAAGCCGGAGCTGTTCCTGGAAACGCCGGCCGCGGTCGCCGTCTGGCGCGACTTGCACGCCCGTTTCTTTGGCACGTTCACGAGCGGCCTCCATGTAGTGACGTCGCATAGCGGCCACAATATCCATCAGGAAGAGCCGCAACTGGTGATCAATGCAGTCGAACACGTGATCGCCGCTGCGGACCAGGCCCGCGCGGTGCGCGCGAAGGCGCAGCCGAGCAAATAATGGGGACGGCAAGGCGGCAATCGGCGCCACCACTCGCGCCGTTCCGGCCACATTTTCCAGCGATTGGTTTGAACTCGGTCAACACAAAACACGCTTCATGGTGAGGTTGCAAGAATTGCGGCATAATCCCCCGGTTCTTTTGTCCAACCCCGACCCAACACGCGTAGCGAACCAATGGACCTGATTCCCAGCACCATCCTGACCGGCTTCCTCGGCGCGGGCAAGACCACCTTGCTCAACCGCATCCTGCAAGAGGATCACGGCATGCGCATCGCCGTCATCGAGAACGAATTCGGCCAGGAGAATATTGACAACGAAATCCTGGTACAGGATGCCACCGAGCAGATCGTCGAGATGAACAACGGCTGCATCTGCTGCACCGTGCGCGGCGACCTGATCGTGGCCCTGACCAGCCTGGCGCAAAAGCGCGCCGCCGGCGAAATCCAGTTCGACCGGGTGGTGATCGAAACCACCGGCCTGGCCAATCCGGGCCCCGTGGCCCAGACCTTCTTCGTCGACGAAG
This sequence comes from Massilia puerhi, assembly GCF_009861485.1. Lineage (NCBI taxonomy): Bacteria > Pseudomonadati > Pseudomonadota > Betaproteobacteria > Burkholderiales > Oxalobacteraceae > Massilia > Massilia puerhi. The sequence continues at coordinate 523,692 of NZ_WOFW01000001.1, forward strand.
AAGTAGGCGCCAACTACCTGCTCGACGCCGTGGTCACCGTGGTCGACGCCCGCCACGCGATGGACCAGCTGACCCAGAACGAGGAAGCCCAGCGCCAGGTCGGTTTTGCTGACAAGATCTTGCTGTCCAAGACAGACCTGGTCGACGCCGCCGCCGTCGAGGCGCTCAAGACGCGCTTGCACCGCATCAATCCACGCGCACCGATCGCGACCAGCGACTTCGGCCGGGCGCCGATTGCCGACGTGCTCGACCTGCGCGGCTTCAACCTGAACGACAAGCTCGAGCTCGATCCCGACTTCCTGAAGGTCGAGGCAGAGCACGACCACGATCATGACCACCATGACCATGCCGGCCACGACCACGCACCCGGCGAAGCGTGCAACCACGACCACCACCACGGCCACCACAGCGACGAGATCGCCGCCTTCGTGTTCAAGAGCGAGCGCGCGTTCGACCCTGAACGCCTGGAACAATTCCTCGGCAGCCTGGTGCAAGTCTTCGGTCCGCAAATGCTGCGCTACAAGGGCGTGCTGCGGATGGAAGGCGTGGACCGCAAGGTCGTGTTCCAGGGCGTGCACCAGATCATGGGCAGCGACGTGGGACCGAAGTGGGGCGAAAGCGAGACGCCCGCGACCAAGATGGTGTTTATTGGTAAAAATTTACCAAAAGACGTATTTATCCGCGGACTTGAACAGTGTTTGGTATAAACTACATCAGTTTGACTGGTCTGCCCGAGGTCGCATGACGACCTGCCTCGACAGTTAGGGAGGCTCGGGACCGCAGGCAGGCATCCAGCCGCCTGCACCGCCCAGCCGCATAGCGGCGCGGACGGAGATGGGATGGCGCCGCGTCGCCATCAAGGCAGCTTGCCTCACGCACGCCCTGGCAAGACGTAACTGTGGAGCAAGCTGATAAAATGAAAACCTCTGTCGTATCGAAGGCATCATGACTAAAACAACGAAACCGAATACCACCCAGTCCGAAGAACGCCTCCTGACGGAAGAAGAAATTCGGGCGATGGGCGATGATGACTACATGAATGCAGCCCAGCTCGCGTTCTTCAAGAACCGCCTGCAGGAACTCGAAAAGGAACTGCTGAAGAACGCCGGTGAAACCACGGAACACCTGCGTGAAACCGTCCTGGTTCCCGACCCGGCCGACCGGGCGACGATCGAGGAAGAACACGCGCTCGAACTGCGCACCCGCGACCGCGAACGCAAGCTGCTCAAGAAAGTGCAGCAATCGCTGCAGTCGATCGACGGCGGCGAATACGGCTGGTGCGAAGAAACCGGCGAACCGATCGGCATCCCGCGCCTGATCGCACGCCCGACCGCCACGCTGTCGCTGGAAGCCCAGCAACGCCGTGAGCTGAAGCAAAAACTGTACGGCGACTGATTTATCGCCTTGCCCACCCAAGAAAGCATGCGACCTGTCGCATGCTTTTTTTGTTTGCGCGCTCGACCACGCTGACCAGCGCCAGGGCCGCGCACGCTTCACGCGGCGCGCCGTCTCTCTCGTTTCCTATCGGATACACTAACCACGGCGGCGTGCGCACAGCATGCATGCCGATGGTTCGTGCTATGGTCTGGCACGATTGGCCTGACTGACAACGGTGAGCATGGGGCTTTTCTCCTTCCTGAAGAGAAAGAACGACACGGCGGGCGCACGCGACTGGCCGCCGCCCGAGTCGCGCCTGCGCGGCGAACCGTCGCGCCTCGACACCGAGGCCGAGCGCGAGCGCCAGCGCGAGATCGCGCGCGCCACCGCCGCCAAGATCGACGAAATCGAGCTCGCCTTCGCCGCCGACATGTTCGACGACGAGCCGGCCTGGGGCAGCGGCGCCCGGCGCCCGGCGGGCGCCATCGCACCCCAGGCCGATCCGCCGGTCCCGGCCGCGGCGCCCGCCAGCGCGCCGGCGGTCGACGAAAGCGCCATCCTGTATGCCAACGGCCAGGCCGCGGCCGCCGAGCAGTTGCTGCTGGCTTGCCTGCCGGCCTTGGGCCGCCACCAACGCTTGCCGTGGTGGATGCTGTTCGACCTGTACCAGGCCGATGGCCGCGAACAGGCCTTCGAGAGCGTGGCCATCGACTACGCCAGCCATTTCGAGACCTCGCCGCCGGCCTGGACCCCGCTGCCGGCCGCGCCCGGCGCAGCGCAGGCCCGGTCCGGCCCCGGGGTCGCGACCGGCGAAGCCTTCGGTCCCACGATCGACGCCGGCGTCGCGCCGCGCCTGGCGCGCGTGCTGGCGGCGACGGCGCCGACCGTACGCCTCGACTTCGGCCGGGTGACGGCGATCGACGCCGATGGCGCCGCCAGCCTGCTGGCGGCGCTGCAGGGCCTGCGCGGCGCCGGCCGCGAACTGGTGCTGGCCGGGGCCGACACCCTGCTCGCGACCCTGCGCCCGATGCTCGTCATCGGCGAGCGCGGCGCCAGCCCGGCGCCCTGGCTGCTGCTGCTCGAACTGCTGCTGCTGACCAACCGCGAAAAACAGTTCGAGGAAGCGGCCATGGATTACTGCGTCACCTATGAGGTGTCGCCGCCTTCGTTCGAAGCCCCGCTGCGCGTGTCCACCGCCGCGCCGGCGCCCGGCCACGGCGACCGTTTCATGCTGCCGTCGAGCGTGACCGGACCTGACGCCGCCCTGCTGGCGGCCATCGATGCCTATGCCGACGGGCGCGAGACGCTGGTGCTCGATTGCTCGCGCCTGGCGCGCATCGACTATGCCGGCGCCGGCAGCCTGCTGGCGCGCCTGGATGCGCACGGCGCCGCCGGTCGCGCGGTCGAGCTGCGCGAACTGAACCACCTGGTCGCCACCCTGCTGCGCCTGCTCGGCGCCGGCGATGGCGTGCGGCTGTATCCGCACCGCTATTGATGCACGCCTGACGGGGTGGATGGCGCCATTACAGGACGCCGAGTACCAGTAGCAGCAGCAAGGTCACCACCAGCGAGACCAGGATCGAGCCGAGGCAGCCGAGCTTGTTCGAGAAAAAGAAAAACATCGCCATTCCTGTGGATGATCCGATGCCGATAGCGTACAGCCTGCCTGCGGCGTAGGGCGCACCCCTGCCCGGCCATCTTTAAGGATGAGCCAACCTTGCAATTTCCAGCGCTGGTCCCCACCTGCTGTTGGCTAGACAATTACGAGGTCAAAATGGAACAATTTCACGGTACAACCATCGTCAGTGTGCGGCGCGGCAATCAGGTCGCGCTGGGTGGCGATGGCCAGGTCACGCTGGGCAATGTCGTCATGAAGGGCTCGGCGCGCAAGGTGCGCAAGCTGTACCAGGGCAAGGTCTTGTGCGGCTTCGCGGGCGGCACGGCCGACGCCTTCACGCTGCTCGACCGCTTCGAAGGCAAGCTGGAAAAACACCAGGGCAACCTGCTGCGCGCATCGGTCGAGCTGGCCAAGGACTGGCGCACCGACCGCGTGCTGCGCCGCCTGGAAGCGATGCTGCTGGTGGCCGACCGCGAGTCGACCCTGATCATCACCGGCAACGGCGACGTGCTCGAGCCCGAAGACGGAATCGGTGCCATCGGTTCGGGCGGCGTCTATGCCCAGTCGGCGGCCAAGGCGCTGTACGAGAACACCGACATGGCGCCCGCCGAAGTGGTCAAGAAAGCGCTCACGATCGCGGGCGAGCTGTGCATCTACACGAATATGTCCCACATCATCGAGACCCTGGATTGATATGAGCAGCATCATGAACATGACCCCACCGGAAATCGTCTCCGAACTCGACAAGCACGTGGTCGGCCAGGGCAAGGCCAAGAAGGCGGTCGCCATCGCACTGCGCAACCGCTGGCGGCGCCAGCAGGTCGAAGAGCCGCTGCGCCACGAAATCACGCCCAAGAACATCCTCATGATCGGCCCGACCGGCGTCGGCAAGACCGAGATCGCGCGCCGCCTGGCCAAGCTGGCCGACGCGCCCTTCATCAAGATCGAGGCGACCAAGTTCACCGAAGTGGGCTACGTCGGCCGCGACGTCGACACCATCATCCGCGACCTGATCGACATCGGCGTCAAGCAGACCCGCGCCAGCGAAGCGAAAAAGGTGCGCCAGCGCGCCGAAGACGCGGCCGAAGACCGCATCATCGACATCCTGGTGCCGCCGGCGCGCGACTTCGGTTTCAATACCAGCAATGGCGGTGAAAGCAAGGATGGCGACGCCACCCGCCAGACTTTCCGCAAGCGTCTGCGCGAAGGCGCACTCGACGACCGCGAGGTCGAGATCGAGGTGGCCGACGCCGCGCCGCAGATGGAAATCATGGCCCCGCCGGGCATGGAAGAAATGACCGAGCAGATCAAGTCGATGTTCGCCGGCGTGGGCAATGCGCGCAAGAAGCCGCGCAAGCTCAAGATCAAGGAAGCGATGAAGCTCCTGATCGACGAAGAGGCCGGCAAGCTGCTCAATGAAGATGAGCTCAAGCAAAAGGCGATCGCCAATGTCGAGCAGAACGGCATCGTGTTCCTCGACGAGATCGACAAGATCGCGACCCGTTCCGAACACGGCGGCGCCGACGTCTCGCGCGCCGGCGTGCAGCGCGACCTGCTGCCGCTGGTCGAGGGCACGACGGTGAACACCAAGTACGGCATGATCAAGACCGATCACATCCTGTTCATCGCCTCGGGCGCGTTCCACTTGTCGAAACCGTCGGACCTGATCCCGGAACTGCAGGGCCGCTTCCCGATCCGGGTCGAGCTCGAATCGTTGTCGATCGAGGATTTCAAGAGCATCCTGACCTCGACCCATGCCAGCCTGACCAAGCAGTACGAGGCGCTGCTGGCGACCGAGGGCGTCAAGATCGAGTTCCTGGACGAAGGCATCCACCGCCTGGCCGAGATCGCGTACTCGGTCAACGAGCGCACCGAGAACATCGGCGCGCGCCGCCTGTACACGGTGATGGAAAAGCTGCTCGAAGAGATCTCGTTCAGCGCCGGGCTCGAGAAAGACCAGGCGGTGCGGATCGACGCGGCCTATGTCAACGAACGGCTCGATGCGCTGGCGGTCAATGAAGACCTGTCGCGCTACGTGCTGTAACCATTCACGAGGTCCGCATGGCGAACAAGGCATTGGCGACCCGGCAGAAGATGCGCTTGCGCATCGAACCATCGCAGCAGTTCGGCAAGCCGCGCAATCCGATCGCGGCGCTGGCCAAGGCGCGTGCGGCCGGGCCGCATGCCAAGCCGGCCTCGAGCGAGCGGCATGAAGCCAAGCGGGTGCTCAAGAAGGTCAGGCTGGTAGTAGGCGAGGACGAGTAAGCTCTGCGTCGGCGTTCAAAAAATTCTCCTTCACGGGCACTTCGGTGCCCGTTTTTTGGCACAATGTTATTGGTGTGTAAAAATATCGCTTTGCAGAAGCCAGACATGAAACCCGAAGCGGGTTCATCGCTCGCGCGGCTTCGGCAATGATTGCCGAAGAAGCAGAGCACGCTTGGCCTCCAAACAACCCGAATGACAGGCCCGCTGGCTATGGGCTTTTTCTCTTCTCTTCACGATGGCGTATTGATGGCGACAGGAATCACAATCCTGGACGCTCTCTTCGCGCTGTTCGTCGGCGCTGATGACCATTCGTCGCATGTGCCTTGTCCGTGCCCCCATTCAACGGTAGAGTCAGCCTTCGTCATCCATCACGGAAACCATGAGCTCACCCGACCTGATCCTCGACGCCCTGCGCGCCCGGCTGCGCGCGGCCGGCATTACCTACAAGCTGCTGGCCGAACGCATCGGCGTGAGCGAATCGAGCGTGAAGCGCATGTTCGGGCAAAAGGACATGGCGCTGTCGCGGCTGGCCGAGATTTGCCAGGCGACCGGCATCCCGCTCGACGAACTGCTGCGCGGCGCGCTCGAGACCCGGCCCCAGCTCGATGGGCTGAGCCTGCCTCAAGAACGTTCGCTGGTGGCCAACCCGCGTCTGCTCCTGATGGCGATCTGCTGCCTTGGACACTGGAACGTGGAACAGGTGATCGAGACCTATCAGCTGGGCGAAGCCGAATGCATCACCCTGCTCGCCGAGCTCGACCGGTTGGGACTGATCGAACTCAAGCCGCTGAACCGCTACCAGTTGCGGGTGTCGAACGCATTCCGCTGGCTGGCGGATGGCCCGGTGCAGCACTTCTTCCGCGATCATGTGGTGGAGGATTATTTTGGCGGGCGCTTCGATGGCGCGGGCGAGGCGCTGCTGTGCCTGCCCGCGCGTTTATCCCATGCCAGCGCCCACGAGCTATCGCTCAAGATCGAACAATTGGCGGCGGAACTGGCGCGGCTGCACCTGAATGACCGGCGTCTACCGGCCGGCGAGCGTGAAGGCTATACCTTGCTGCTAGGATTTAGATCTTGGGAGTTGGCGGCATTCACCGCGCTACGGCGCTGAACCGCGCCGCCGCCATCACTGGGTGATCGGTGGCTGGTTCGGGTTCTCCGCCGGGATATTCGGTGGCATTTGCACCTGGTTGGCCGGCGCCTGGTTGAACGGTTCGGACGGCGGTGCGTTCGGATCGATCGGGTCCATTTCGGGCTCGGGCACGACCTGGGAATTCTCGATCGTGGTCGGCATACCCTGCGGACCGCCGCCCGGCGGCGGCCGGCTCTGCATCGCGGGCGGCACACCCACCACGCCCGGCGCGCTCTGCGGTCCGGCGCCTGGCGCGGCGCCCATCGGCTGTTGCATCGGCTGTTGCGTCGATTGCTGCATCGATTGCTGCATCGGTTGCTGCATCATCCGCGGCTCGGGCGGCATGATCGCCGTCGACTGGCCGGCATCGGGCGCCAGGTCTACCCGTTTCATGACGCCGCCATCGGACAGCATCACATAACGCCGGTGCACTTCGACCACGGTCACGTTCGGCACGATTTCGCGTCCGATGCGCACCGCCCGTGGCGGCTGGCCGTCGGCCACCAGGATGACCGCGCTGTCGGCGCCGGCCGCCACCACGCCGGTGAGCTGGAAATTGGCGATCACGGCCGTCGGCTGGCCGCCGAACAGGCCCGCGGCGGCCTCCGGGCTCGGCGCCGGCTGGCTGGCGACCGGCGCCGCCGCCAGCGGCCGCTGCTCGGGCTTGTACAGCTGCAGCACCCAATAGGCGATCGAGGCAGCCAGCAGGATCAGGGCAAGCAGGCTGAGAAGAAGAGGCAAACGCTTGTTCATATTATTCAGTGCCATTGTTTTACTGCACCAGCTGGTTGATTTCGATGATCGGCATCAGCACCGCCAGCACGATCAGCAGCACTACCAGGCCCATGGCCAGGATCAGCACCGGCTCGAGCAGGCCGGCGATGGTCAGCGTGCGGCGCTCGAGGTCGGCCTGCTGCGAATTGGCGGCGCGTTCCAGCATGGCCGGCAATTCGCCGGTGATCTCGCCGGCGCGGATCATGTGCACCAGCATCGGCGGGAACAGCTTTTGCGCCGACAGTGCGCGCGCCAGGCTCACGCCCTCGCGCACGCTGGCCGTGGCTTGCTCGACCAGCTCGCGCATGGCCACGTTGGACAGCGTTTCGCGGCTGGTGTCGAGCGCGCGCAGGATGGGCACGCCGGAACCGGTGGTGATCGCCAGCGTACTGGCAAAGCGCGCGGTATTCAGGCTGCGCTCGAATTTGCCATAGACGGGGGCCGTCAGCAGCCAGGTATGCCAGCGCCGCTTGAGCACGGGATTGCGCAGCGCGCGCCGCCACATCCAGAACGCGCCGCCGATCAGGATCGCGCAATAGATGCCGTAGGCGCGCACGAAGTCGGACACCGCCAGCATGACCACGGTCAGGAAAGGCAGCTTCTGCTTGGTGTTAGCGAACACCGAAACGATCTGCGGCACCACATAGGTGAGCAGGAAGATCACGATCGCGAACGCCACCACGGTCACGATCGCCGGATAGGTGAACGCCAGGCGCACCTTTTGCACCAGGGCGTTGCGGCGCTCGATGTAGTCGGCCAGGCGCGACAACACGCGCGACAGCTGGCCGATCTGCTCGCCCGAGGCCACCAGTGCGCGGTAGATCTCGGCGAAGTCGCGCGGGTGATGCGACAGCGCGGTGGAAAACGGCGAACCGCCGATGACTTCGGAGCGGATCGAGGCGATCAGGTCGCGCATGTACGCGCGCTCGGCCTGCTCGAGCAGGGCGGTGAAGGCTTGCTCGAGGGGCAAGCCGGCCTCGAGCAGGCTGGCCAGCTGGCGCGTGAACAGGGCCAATTCGTTTTGCGACAGGCGCTCGCCGATACCGCGCGCGCGGGTCGTGCCCGAGGCGTCGACCTGGGTCGCGATGGCGTCGACGCTCAGCGGCGTCAGGCCCTGGGTGCGCAGGTCGGCGCGCGCCGCGCGCGGGCTGTCGGCATTGACCACGCCCTTGCGGGTGGCGCCGCCGGCGTCGACGGCCTCATAGCGGAATGCCGGCATTAATCAGTCTCCATCCGCACAATGTCCATGCTGGCAGTTCCCATCGCTAGTCTTTCGTCACGCGCACGAGTTCGGCGCGCGTGGTGGTGCCATCGGCCAGCCAGCGTTCGCCGTCGTCGCGCATGGTCTTCATGCCGGTCGCCAGGGCCGCATCGCGGATGTCGGCTTCGGAGGCGCGGTTGTGGATCTGGGAGCGGATCTGCTCGGTGGTCTCGAGCAGCTCGTACACCCCCACCCGGCCATGGTAGCCGGTGTGGCCGCAACGCTCGCAACCGACCGCATGCCAGGTGGAACCGTCGAAGGTCTTGCACTGCGAGCACAGCTTGCGCACCAGGCGCTGGGCCATCACGCCCAGCAGCGACGAGGACAGCAGGAACGGTTCGATGCCCATGTCCAGCAGGCGGGTGACGGCCGAGGCGGCATCGTTGGTGTGCAGGGTCGCCAGCACCAGGTGGCCGGTGAGCGAGGCCTGCACCGCGATCTGCGCTGTTTCCAGGTCGCGGATCTCGCCGATCATGATAACGTCAGGATCTTGCCGCAGGATAGCGCGCAGGGCTTTCGCGAACGTCATGTCGATGCGGGCATTGACCTGCGTCTGGCCGACGCCGTTCAGGTCGTACTCGATCGGGTCTTCCACCGTCATGATATTGGTGGTCGAGGCGTTCAGGCGCGACAGCGCGGCGTACAGCGTGGTGGTCTTGCCGGAACCGGTCGGGCCGGTCACCAGCACGATGCCGTGCGGCTGGTTGATCAGGCGGTCGAACTGCGGCAGCATGGCCTCGGCCATGCCCAGGTGCGACAGGTCGAGGCGCCCCGCTTCTTTGTCGAGCAGGCGCAGCACGGCGCGTTCGCCGTGGCCGGTCGGCAGGGTCGAGACCCGCACGTCGACCGGCTTGCCGCCCACGCGCAGGGTGATGCGGCCATCTTGCGGCAGGCGTTTTTCGGCGATGTCGAGCTGCGACATGATCTTGATACGCGAGATCAGCGAGGCGTGGATCGCTTTTTTCGGGCGCACGATGTCGCGCAGTGCGCCGTCGATGCGAAAGCGCACGACCGAGGTCTGCTCGAACGGTTCGATGTGGATGTCGGACGCGCCCTCGCGCAGCGATTGCGTCAGCAGCGCATTGATCATGCGGATCACCGGCGCATCGTCGGACGATTCGAGCAGGTCTTCGATGGCCGGTACGTCTTGCAGCAGCTTGGTCAGGTCGAGGTCGGCGTCGAATTCGTCGACCACCTGCGAAGCGTCGCCGCCGCCGCCCGCATAGGCGCCGGCGATGGCCGCGTCGAGTTCGTCGCGGTCGAGGCGGCGCAGCTGGATGCGGCCGAAACGGCGCGACACCTCGGCGATGGCGGCCGGCGCGGTGGCGCTCGAGACCAGCACTTCGACGCTCTGGCCCGGCTCGCCGTTACCGCGCGCCAGCACACCATGGTCGCGGGCAAAGGCGTAGGGCAGCAGATTGTTCATGAGGCTTACTCTCCGTTCGCTGGCGGCACCGCGCGCGGCTGCGACGCTGGCGAGGCCGGCATGGCCGCGCCGGGCGTGACGGCGCCCGATCCTGTTTCAGACACGCCGGCGCCCGGCGCGGTTCCCGGCGCCGTGCCCTGATGGCGCGAGGCGGCGCCATCGTTGGACGCCCCCGGGGCCGCGTTCGGCGCCGGCTGGCGCTGCACCGGCACGGTCGCCATGCCGCCACCGACCGGCGGCTGGCCATTGACCAGCGGCGGCAGTTGCGGCGCGCCCAGGTCGCGCAGCAGCGCCGACGACTCGGGCTGGGCGGCGGCGCCGGCGGCGCGCATGTATTCGTAGCGGTCCATCGCAATCGAATTCGAAGCATCCTTGCTGCGCACCACCACCGGGCGCAGGAACACCATCAGGTTGGTCTTGACGCGGCTGCGGGTGCGGTACTTGAACAGGTTGCCGATCACCGGGATGTCGCCCAGGCCGCGCACTTTCTCTTCGCCATCGCCTTCGCTGTCCTCGATCAGGCCGCCGAGCACGATGATCTGGCCGTCGTCGGCCAGCACATTGCTTTCGATGGCGCGCACATTGGTGGTCAGGCCCGATTCGGCGTTGCGGGTCGAGGCGTCCACGCTCGAGTTCTCGTGGTAGATCGCCATCTTGATGGTGCCGCCTTCGGAGATCTGCGGGCGCACCCGCAGCAGCAGGCCCACGTCTTGCCGGTCGACGGTCTGGAACGGGTTGCCGCCGCCGGTGGTGCTGTTGGTGGCGAACGAACCGGTGATGATCGGCACGTTCTGGCCGACCTTGATCACCGCCAGCTCGTTGTCGAGGGTGATCATGTTCGGCGTCGACAGGATGTTGGCGTTGCCGTCGGATTCGAGCGCACGCGCCACCGCGCCCAGGCCCAGCTCGCCGCCAACCTGGCGGAACAGGCCGAAGGTCAGGCCGCTCGGCAGGCTCGGCACCGAGGTGCTGGTGCCGCCCGTGCCCTGGGCCGCGGCCAGCGCCAGGTTGACGATGCTGTTGTTCGAGCCGCCGCCGGTGAAGTTCTGCAGCCCGCCGAAGCGGTATTTGCTGTCGGAGTCGCCGGTGGCGCCGACCCATTGCACGCCGAATTCGGAGGCTTTATTGGACGTGACTTCGACCACCAGCGCCTCGATATAGACCTGGGCCCGGCGCACGTCGAGCTGGTCGATGACGGAGCGCAGGTTGCGGTACACCGCATCCGGTGCGGTGATGATCAGGCTGTTGGTGGAGGCGTCGGCCTGGATGAAGCCCGAGCCCTGGCCGCCGCCGGCGCCCTGGGTGCCCTGCTGGCCCTGCTGGCCGAAACTGTTGCCGCTGCCGCCGACGCCGGTGCCGCCCTGCAAGCCTTGCTGGCCGCCGAGGCCGCCCTGGCCGCCCTGGCCGGCCTGGCTGCCGATGCCGGATGTGATCGAGCTGCCCTGGGTGCCCTGCTGCACCTGCAGCGCCGAGGAATCCTGCGAGACCACCGCGCGCAGGGTCTGGGCCACGCGGGTGGCTTCGGCGTTCTTCAGATACACGACGTGGATATTGCCCTTGCTCGAGCTTTCTTGATCGAGGCGGGCGATCAGGCTCTTGGCCAGGTTGGCGCGCGCCTGCGACGGCGCGCGGATCACGACCGAGTTGGTGCGCGGATCGGCCAGCACCGTGACCCGGCCCGAATCGCCGCCGGCGGCCGGTTCCATCAGGCGCGTGACGAGCGTGGCGATGTCGCTGGCGATCGCGTTGCGGATCGGCACCACGTCGAGGTCGGCCGCCACCGGCGCGTCGAGCGCGGCGATGATGCGCGCCAGGCGGCGCAGGTTGTCGGCGTAGTCGGTGATGACCAGGGTGTTGTTGCCCGGGTTCGCCATGATGGAATTGTTTGGCGAAATGAGCGGACGCAGCACGGCGGTGAGGTTGGCCGCCGACTCGTAGGACAGATAGAACACCTGGGTCGCGATCTGGTCGCCCGTCGCCTTGCTCGAGCGCACGCCGCCGACCTGGGTCGGCGAGGATTGCAGCTTGGCCTCGGCCTCGGGCACCACCTTGGCATAGCCGTCGCCGCTGGTGACCACCGCGAAGCCCTGCAGGCGCAGGGTCGAGGTGAGCAGGCCGAAGGCTTCGCTCTTGCTCAGCGATTTCTCGGACACCAGGGTCAGGGTGCCCTTGACCCGCGGATCGATGATGAAGGTCATGCCGGTGTAGTGGCCGATGGCCTTGATGACCGATTCGATGTCGGCATTCACGAAGCTCAACGCGGCGGCGTTCGCGCTTTCTTGCGCCAGGGCCGGCAGCGGCAGCGCGATCACCGTGGCGGCGCACAGCATGGCGCCGGCGGCGAGCCGGCGCAGGGCCGGCAGCTGCAGGGCCGCCAGCGGTCGGGCCGACAGGTCGAGGGGCGCGGAGGTGGAGCGGTCTGTTTTCTTCATTATCTGAACTCGAGTGCGATTACGTTTTTGCCGTTCACCATCCGGCGCTGGCCCAGCAGGTTCAACATGGTTCCAAGCTGGTCTTCATAGCCATCGGCGGCGCTGGCCTGGCCCGAGAAGCGCAGGCGTCCATTTTGCAGTACCCCCGCGCCCGACAGCAGCAAAGCGCCACGTACGGTGCGAAGGGTCAAATCGGCCTGCGGTCCACGCCAGTCCATGATCATTTCATAACTGCCGAGCGGCTTGACGGGCGACATGCGCGCGCCCATATCGCCCATCGACAGCACGGTGCGCCCCTGCACCGTCACGGCATTCTGCTGGCGCAGCAGGTCGAGCGTGTTCCAGGACAGGCGGATGCGGCCACTCGGCGCCAGCGTGTTCAACGGCGCGCCCAGGCCCGCCAGACCTTCTGCCGGCAACAGCAGTTCGCCGGCATTGACCTGCCACTGCGACCAGCTGCCCTCGACCCGCACCGGGTTGGCCAGCGCCTGCGGATTGTCCAGGCTCATGCTCACCTGGCCCAGCACCACCAGCGGCGACAATGTCCAGGAAAAACGGCCCGGCAGCAAGGGCGTCACCGCCCCGCCCGGCCCCGGCGCGCCGCCGATGAAGGCTGAGCCTCTCCAAAGCGTACCTTGCGCATCTCCCAGCGTCAATCGACCACCGGTCTGACGTTCGACCAGCGGACCGAGCCATGCCGCCGGCAGGAAAGCCAGCACCGTCGCCACGACCGCCAGGATGACCAGCAGGCTCCACGAAAGTGCCCGCCTCATGAAGCCGGACCGCCGCTCTGGCGCAGCGTGAGCGTGGCGTCGACCTGGCCCAGCGCGCTCTGGGCGGAAAATTGCGCGTCTTGCACCACCAGGCGGCTCTCGCGCCGCTGGGCGTCGAGCCAGGCCATCAGGTTGGCAAAGGAAACATTGCTGAGTTGAACTTTTGTATATTCACCGCTGACCGACAGCGAGGCCGGATTGAGGCCGCGCGTCGACATGCTGGCGGCCAGCGCCTCGCGCGTGAGCGGCGTGACCGATGGCGCCGGCTCGCTGGCGACGGCGCGCGCCTCGCCGGCCAGCGCCTCGAGCTGGGCCGCCTGCTGGCGCAGCTCGGGCAGCGAGCGGCGTAACTGCTCGCGGCCGTCGAGCGCCGGCTCGAGCAGGACCAGATAAAACAGCGCCAGCGCGGCCACGGCGCCGCCCACCAGCAGGAACTTGCGTTCTTGCTCGGTGCGCGCGATCCAGTAGGCGGTGGCGCGTTCGCGCAACGCGCTGATTTTGCCGGCGAAACTCATTGCATACCCCCTGCTTGCGTTATGCCCGATGGCGCGGCGCCGCTGCTGCGGATCAGCCAGGTGTTGGCCTCGGGCGCTTCAAGGCTCAGATGGCGTGCCGCCAGGGCCGGACGCAGCTGGTCTGCCATGCCGGGGTTGGCGGATTCAGGTTTGACGCGCACCGTCAGGGCCCGTTCGCGAAACTCGATTGATGCAATCGCAGGCGGGGCGCCCAGGCCACCCAGCGCTTCGCCGAAGGCGGCCGCCATCGCGGTAAATTCGTCGCCGCCCACCTCGCCGCTGCCGGCCCGGGCGCGCGCGATGTTCTGCTGCATCTGCGCCACCGGATCGATCGCCGGCTGGCCCGGATAGACGGCGCGGAAGGTTTGGCTCATCTGCAGGCGCACGGCATCGGCTTCGCGCTTCATGCCCAGCCATTCGACGTTCAGGCCGATGACATTGACCACCAGCGCCGCCAGGGCCAGCCGGACCGGCCAGCGCCAGCGGCGCCAGTCGCGCCGCGCCACGCCGGCCGTGCCCAGGCCGGGCACCAGGTCGAGCGCCGGGCCGAGCGCGCCGTTGCCATTGTTGCTGCCCCGGGCGCCGGCGATCCAGTGCGCCCAGTTGTCGCTCTCGAGCGTAATGCCAGGACCGGCCTCGGCCAGCAGCACCTGATATTCGCCCAATTGTTCGTGGTCGACATACAGCACCAGCGGCGCATCGCCCGCCAGCGCGCGCGCCGTCTGCAGGGCCACTACCGGGCTGCCGTCCAGCGCCAGGCCCAGGCCTTCGTACTGGCTCTGGCGCAGGATCAGTTCTCCTTTGCCGAAGGCGGCGCTGACGCTGCCTGGATGCAGGGGCAGGCACAATTGCTCGGGCACGGCCACCACGGCGCGCGCCCCCATTTCCAGCAGCTTACGCACCAGCGGCTCGAGCCAGGCCTGCTGCACCACGGCCACCGGGCGGCGGCCGTCGCCCATGACCGGGCCGGCCACCAGCACGCAATCGAGCGGGTCGCCCAGGATATATTCTTCGACCAGGGCCGGCAGCGCCGCGCGCAGGCGCGCGCCGGCCAGCGGCGGCGCCTGCACCGCCAGCAGGGTGACGTCGCTGGCGGCCAGGATCAGCACCACGCGCCGGCTGGCCGCGACCACGTCGCCGAGGTTGCGCAGCATGCCTTCGCCCTGCTGTCCGATGGCGCCGTTGTCGCCGACCAGCGCGAAGCGCGTCAGGGCGCCTTCGCCCTCGCTCCTGGCCGGATGCCGAATATAAAGAGTAGTCAAACCATCTCGCTTTCTTCTAGTTCTGGCGGGTCCAGATCACGTTCACCCCACCGCGGCTGGCCAGGGAGCCTTTTTGCACCAGCGACTCGGCATCGAGCGCCGCCCGGTCGAGCCGGATGCGGCTCTGCACCAGGAAAAAGGTGCTGGTGACGTCGATCTTCGGCTGTGCGTTTTCTGCCAGACACTGTGCTTCACCCGAAAATATCCCAACATCATTCCACGGTATCCGCTTGCGCTGTTCCACCAGCGCATTCGCTTGAGAAACCGAGCAGCCGGGCAAGACCGCCGCCAGTACCTCGGCCGGCGCCGTGTTCACATTCACCTTCGTCGCCTCCGCCGGCAGCACGATCACGAACTGGCGCAGGGCCTCGACCGCCTCAGGCTTGACGCCCTGCACCGCCAGCAGGTCGTCGACCCGCATCACCGGCATCGGATTGCCGGTGCGCGGGGTCTGCGGCCCCGCGATCGGGTTGATCGGATCCTGCGCCGTCAGCGGCTGGCCGGCGGCGACCAGGTCGGCGATCGGCCGCGCCAGCCGCGCCTCCAGACGCAGATTGGTCAGCAAGCGCCCCAGCACTTCGGTCTCGACCGGGTCGCGCACACCGCCGCTGGCCAGGTTGTTCAGATTGTAACGCGCCATGGCGTCGTAAACCTGCCCTGACAGGGATGCGGTGAAGTTTTCTCCCTGGATGCGCTCACGTTCGATGTACTGGTCGAGCCGGGTCTCGGCCAGTGGCGTGGCCCAGATCTGGTCGAGCGAGATGCGGTTGCCGAAAGGCTGGCGCAGGATCACGCTGGCCCAGTCGAGGGCGCCGCGCTGGATCCACTTGGTCTGCAGCTGCAGGCGCTGGTTTTCCATCGAGCGCACCTGCACCTGCTGCTGCCAGAACAGGCTGGCGACGATCGAGATCGCCAGCGTGGTCAGCAGCAATGCGGTGACCACGGCCACGCCGCGCTGGCGGCGCCGGGAGTGCCAGGAGCGCCGCATCAGGTGCCTCCCAGCAGGAAGGCCTTGACCATCGGCTGGCCCAGGCCCTGCACGGTCAGCGCCACCTGCACGCCGGTCGGTTCGAGCGCATTGACGGTGGGCGGCGCAGGCACGCCGCCCGGCGGCTGCTCGCCCGTGGCGCCGACCGCGGTCGGCTCATTGCGCCAGGCATTGTTTTGCCAGCCCTGCACTTGCATCGCGGTCACGCCGACCTGCAGCACCACCGACGGCGCATTGTCGGCCGGCGCATCCGAGGCCAGCGCCTGCCATAGCTGCCCGACCTGGTCCAGGTCGCGCGTGCCGGGCGACTCGCGCCGGATCAATTGGCCGTTGACGACGCGGTAACTGATCACCTGCAGGCGCGACGGCTCGTGCTCGACATACACCTTGCGCACCAGGGTCAGGCGATCGGCATCCCACAGCAGCGCCGGCCGGCCGCGCATGAGTTCGCTGCCGGCGGCGTTTTCGCAATCGTTCTGCATCTGGGCGAAGGCCAGCTGCATGCCGCGCGTGGTTTCCATCTCGTTGGTGAGCGCCACACGCGCGCGCACGATGCCATCGAGCCCGCGCCAGCCGAGCACGGCCACCATGGCGAGGATGCCGATCGCCACCAGGAGCTCGACCAGCGTGAAGCCCGCATGCCGCGACCCGATCTTCATAGCGAGGAAGGCCTCAGGACCAGTTGGATGAGTTTGACAATGCGGCGGCCGGGATTGTCGGCGTCGAAGACCGATACTTCGATCCTGCGCAACAGCGGATTGGGGCTGGTGATGACTTCTTCTTCGCACACCAGATCCAGGTCGCCTTGCGGGCAGGGAAAGCTGCGCTTGCCGATCTCGGGGAATTCGCGCCCCAGGCGGATCTGCACCAGCCGGTTCTCGGCCGACCAGGTCGCCATCATCGAGGCGCGCAGGCCGGCGCTGTTGGTGGTCAGGCTGCCCACCGCGCGCAGGCCGGCGGCCAGCGCGGTGCCGACGATGACCAGCGCCACCAGCACTTCGAGCAGGGTGAATCCTGAGGCGCGGCGAGAGGACATGGCGGTTCGGTGCGTCATTCGACGGTGAAGTGGCCGACGCCGTCGGCCCGGATCGCGACCGCATTGGCGCCCGATGCGAGCGTCAGCACGAAGGGCCGGTCGACCGGCTCGCGCCCGAAGGTGATGCGCAGCATGTCCGGGCCGCCGGTCCCGGACGGCTCGAGCAGCAGGCGCAGCGGCGGATTCTTGAAGCTGCGTTCGCGTAACAGGTCGTCGCGCGTGACCGGCGCCCAGCCGGTGTCGCCGCGCACCATGAAGCGGTAGCGCTCGCCGTTGGCCTCGAACGCCACCAGGCGGTTGCGCACGATGGCTTCGTCGCGCGCCAGTTGCAGCAGCAGCGCGATGCGCTTGGCCTCGTTTTCCAGGTCCTGGCGCGGGCTCGGGATGGCGTTGAGCGTGGCCAGTCCCAGCGTGATGCCGATGATGACCAGCACGACCAGCAGCTCCACCAGGGTGAAGCCGAGGGACGAGCGCCGCGCGCGCCAGGCCGGCATGGTAGAACTTAGTGCCAGGAACCGACGTCGGCGTCGTCGCCGGCGCCGCCCGGCTGGCCGTCGGCGCCGTAGGAGAACACGTCGATCTCGCCCTTCACGCCCGGCGACAGGTACTGGTAGGCGTTACCCCACGGGTCCTTCGGCAGTTTCTCGATATAGCCGCCTTCTTTCCAGCCATTGGCGGACGGGCCGGAGGTCGGCTTGGCGATCAGGGCGTTGAGGCCCTGCTCGGTGGTCGGATAGCGCTGGTTGTCGAGCTTGTACAGCTTGAGGGCCTGCATCATGGTGGCGATGTCGACCTTGGCGGCGGTAATGCGCGACTCGCCGGTACGACCCAGCAATTTAGGCACGACCAGGGCGCCGAGGATGCCGATGATGACCACGACGACCATGATCTCGACCAGGGTGAAGCCGCGGGCGCGACGTTGTGTGCGTTGGAAATTCATATGCGGTGTGATTAGGCTGTGAATCGGTGGAACAGGGACAGTATAAGTCCGAAATATGACAGGACAATACTACGGATGAAACTGCATACAAAACTGTGAGGATCGTTACATCGCTACCGAAGGCGGGTGTGCAATTGTAAGCTACCTACGCCTGTCATGACACTGTGGATCCGTGTCCTTAAGCCGGTCTTCATCAAACCGCGTTCGGCTTGCCCCCGCGCACCGCGCACACGGGGCAGGCGCCATTGCGCGCCACCTTGACGTCAGTCCATTCCATGAATTTCCCGTCCAGCATCAGCAGGCGGCCGGCCAGCGACCCGCCCACGCCTGCGATCAATTTCATCGCTTCGGCGGCCTGGACCGCGCCGACAATGCCGACCAGCGGCGCGAACACCCCCATCGTGCCGCAGGCGACGTCTTCGAAACCGCTGTCTTCCGGGAACAGGCAGGCATAGCACGGCGCCTCCGGCTGGCGCGGATCGAACACCGCCAGTTGGCCGTCGAAGCGGATCGCGGCGCCCGAGACCAGCGGCACGCCGGCCGCCACGCAGGCGCGGTTGACGGCGTGGCGGGTGGCGAAGTTGTCGCTGCAGTCGAGCACGACGGTGGCGCTGCGGGCCAGCGCCAACAGGCGTTCGGGGCCGGCGCGTTCGGCCAGGGCCGTGACCTCGATCTCGGGATTGATCGCCAGCAGGGCGGCGCGGCCGGAATCGACCTTGGGCTGGCCGATGCGGTCGGTGGTGTGCATGACCTGGCGCTGCAGGTTGGTCAGGTCGACCGTGTCGTCGTCGACCAGCGTCAGGCGGCCGATGCCGCCCGAGGCCAGGTACAACGCGGCCGGCGATCCCAGGCCGCCGGCGCCGATGATCACGACATGGGCGGCCAGCAGGCGCTGCTGGCCTTCGATGCCGATGTCGTCGAGCAGGATGTGGCGCGAGTAGCGCAGGAGTTGATTGTCGTTCATGGGGTGTGGGGGCGGGGATGCCCCAACATCATTTCTTCGGTGGCGCGTTCAACTCAGGCAATTTCTGCTCCGCCCCCGGCAACGGCGCCGGCACCGGCTTGTCTTCGTCCGGCACACCCTTGGCCAGTTGCACCGGCATGCCCTTGAAGTGATTGATCGCCTGCGCCAGCTGGAAATCGTCGTTGCCGCCGAACTCGAGCGGCTTGCGGTCCTTGAGCAGGGCCAGCGCGCGCTGTTGCTGCGCCAGGCTGCCTGCCTGGTCCTTGGCCGGCGTATCTTTCTTGTCGCCCTCGGCGACCAGGTGGCGCTGCAGGTCGGCCTCGCGCACGCGCAGCGCATTGAGCAGGTCGCCCTCGGCCGACTCGTCCACCCGCAGGTCGGGCTCGATGCCGGTGGCCTGGATCGGCCGGCCCTTGGGCGTGTAGTAGCGCGCCGTGGTCAGCTTGATCGCGGTGTCGGCCGACAGCCGGCGCAGGGTCTGCACCGAGCCCTTGCCGAAGGTGCGACTGCCCATCACGATCGCGCGCTGGTAATCCTGCAGCGCGCCGGCCACGATTTCGGACGCCGATGCCGAGCCGCCATTGACCAGCACCACCATCGGCACCGATTTGAGGCCGGCCGGCAAGCCGGCCAGCGGGTCGCCGCGCTGGGCATAGAATTCGCGCCGGCCATAGAAGGCCTGGTTCGACTCGGCCACCTGGCCCTTGGTGCTGACGATGACCTGGTCCGGCTGCGGCAGGAACGCCGCCGAGACCCCGATCGCGCCCGGCAGCAGGCCGCCGGGATCGTTGCGCAGGTCGAGCACCAGGCCCTTGATGTCAGGTTGCTCGGCATACAGCTCTTTGGTTTTTTTCGCCAGCTCGTCCAGGGTATTTTCCTGGAACTGGCTGATGCGCAGCCAGGCATAGCCGGGCTCGACCATCTTGGCCTTGACGCTGACGACCTTGATTTCCTGGCGGTCCAGTGGCACCACCCAGGGTTTGTCTTCGCCGGGACGGGCAATGGTCAGCGTGACCTTGCTGCCGACCTTGCCGCGCATGCGCTTGATCGCCTCATCGGACGACATATTGCGTACCGGAACATTGTCGATGCGGGTAATCAGGTCGCCCGGCTTGACGCCGGCCCTGAAGGCGGGCGTATCCTCGATCGGCGACACCACCTTGATGTAACCGTCTTCGTTCGAGATCTCGACGCCGACCCCGACGAACTTGCCCTGCACCGCCTCGTTCATGTCGCGCAAGGCCTTCTGGTCGAGGTAGACCGAGTGCGGGTCGAGCGAGGCGACCATGCCGCCGATCGCCTCGGACAGCAGCTTCTTATCCTCGACCGGCTCGACGTAGTCGGTCTTGATCAGCCCATAGACATCGGCCAGCTGGCGCAATTCGTCCAGCGGCAAGGGCGCGCCCGACTTTTGCGCATGGGCCGACAGCTGGAACGACGCCGCCACGCCCACCAGCACGCCCACGCCGACCAGCCCGAAATGCCTTGCTTTGATGCCCATGTTGTACCTTGTTAGAACCTGACCCAGCCTGCCGGATCGATGGCCTTGCCGCGATGCCTGAGTTCAAAGTATAGCCCCGATTCTTCATTGCCACCGGTATTGCCCGCGCTGGCCACCGCCTCGCCGGCGCGCACGCTGTCGCCGGGGCGCTTGAGCAGGGACTGGTTGTTGCCGTAGATCGACAGGTAGCCATCGCCGTGGTCGACGATGATCAGGTTGCCGAAGCCCCGCATCCAGTCGGCGTGCACCACCCGGCCCGGGGCCACGGCGCGCACCTCGGCGCCTTCCGGCGCCTTGATGAAATTGCCCTTCCAGGTCGGGCCATCGCCGCGCCGGCCGCCGAAGCGCGCCACCACGCTGCCGTTGACCGGGCTGGCCATGCGGCCCTTGAGCGCCGTGAACGAACCGCTGGCAGCGGCCGGCCCCAGGATCGGCGGCGGCGGTTCGCTCGGCCGGGTGTCTTCTTCGACCGGCTCCTGGGCCAGGATCGGCGCTTCCTTGATCGGCTCGGGCATTGGCTTGGGCTTGGCGCCCGGCTTGGCGTTTTCGCGCGCGATGCGTTCGCGCTCGCGGTCGCGCTCGGCCTTCTCGGCGGCCGCTTTCGCGCGCGCCGCCGCCAGTGCCTTCGCTTTCGCCTCGGCCGCGGCCTTGGCCTTGGCACGCGCCGCGGCCAGGGCCACCTGGCGGCGGCGCTCGGCTTCTTCCTGCTCGCGGATCAGGCGCTCGAGGCGGGTCACCAGGCCCGACATGCGTTCTTCGTCGCGCTCCAGGCGGTCGGCCTGCTTGCGCTGGTCGGTCAGGCGGCTCGACAAGGTGCTGAGCAAGGCGGCGCGCTTGGCTTTTTCCTTTTCCAGCAATGCCTTCTGGTCGAGCTGCTCCTGGGCGATTTCTTCCAGCTCTTGCTGGGCGTTCTCGACCTGGTCGCGGTTGGCCTCGACCTGGACCAGGTTGCTGCGCAGCGCGTGCAATAGCCGCGCCTGGGCCTGCGAGACATAGGCCATCAATTGCAGGTCGCGGCTGATGCGGTTAGGGTTGTCGCCCGAGAGCAGCAGCTTGATCCGGTCTTCATTGCCAGCCACATAGTGCTCGCGCAATAGCTTGGCCAACTGCTTTTGCTGGGCGGCGATCGTTTGCGACAGCTGGCCCTGCTGCGTGGCCAGGTCTTGCAGGCGCGTGTTGGTGGCGTCCTGCTCTTCCTCCAGGTCGCGCAGGGCCCGGTTGGCGTTCGAAATGGCGGCCTCGGACTCGGCCAGCGTATCGGCCGCGTCTTCCCTGGCGCTTTCGGTCTGGCTGATGTCGCGCTTGATCGCCTGCAGTTGTTGCTGGATGCCGGCGCGCTGCTTCTCGGCAGCCACCTTCTGGCGGCTGCGCTCGGTCTGGCGCTGGGCCCAGGCATCGGTGGCGAACGCGCCGGACAGCGCGACCGCCAGCAGCGTGCAGAGCAAGCCGCTGGCGGCTCCCTTCATGGATGGCAAATGCAAGACTTACTTTGCCTTCCCTTGGTTGGCCACGGCCGCCATGGCGGCGGCGATCGCGTCCTGGTCGCCCAGGTAGTAGTGCCTGATCGGCTTGAGGTCGGCGTCGAGCTCATACACCAGCGGCTGGCCGTTGGGGATGTTCAGGCCGACGATGTCGGCGTCGCTGATATTGTCGAGCATCTTGATGATGGCGCGCAGGCTATTGCCGTGGGCCGAGATCAAGATCTTCTTGCCAGCCCGGATGGCGGGGGCGATCTCGTCGTCCCAGGCCGGCATCACGCGCGCCACGGTGTCCTTCAGGCATTCGGTCAGGGGAATTTGCTCATCGGAGAGGGCGGCATAGCGCGGGTCGCCGAAGCTGGTGCGCTCGTCGTCTTTCTCGAGCGCCGGCGGCGGGGTGTCGTAGCTGCGGCGCCATACCAGCACCTGCTCGTCGCCGAACTTGGCGGCGGTCTCGCCTTTGTCCAGGCCCTGCAGGGCGCCGTAGTGGCGCTCGTTGAGGCGCCAGTCGTTCTTGACCGGCAGGTACATCGCATCCATCTCGTCCATCGCCAGCCACAGGGTGCGGATGGCGCGCTTGAGCACCGAGGTATAGGCCACGTCGAAGGTGAAGCCGGCCTCCTTGAGCACGCGGCCGGCGGCCTTGGCCTCGGCCACGCCTTTTTCGGTCAGGTCGACGTCGGTCCAGCCGGTGAAGCGGTTTTCCAGGTTCCAGGTGGATTCGCCGTGGCGCATGAATACGATCTTGTACATGGGTTCTCTTCTTGAAAAGTCAGTTTGAAGTCCGGTCCGACATCTATTTTATAATGCTCCGATTCAGTTCAACCAACGGAACCCTTGTGAATTTCATACTCGATAATATTTTCATCGTGGCGATCGCTGTGATTTCGGGCGCAGCCCTGTTGTGGCCGGCCGTGGCGCCGCGCGGAAAACGCGTGACCCCGCTGCAGGCAACGCAGATGATCAACCGCGGCAAGACCACCATCGTGGACGTGCGCAGCGCTGAAGAATTCGCGGCCGGCCACCTGCGCGACGCGAAACACATCCCGCTGGCAGACTTGGGCAATCGCATCGGCGAACTGGACAAGTCGAAGAACCGCAGCGTGGTGGTGGTGTGCCAGACCGGCGCCCGCGGCGACAAGGCCGCGCGCCAGTTGCAGGCGGCCGGCTTCGACGACGTCCACAGCCTGGAAGGCGGTCTGGCGGCCTGGACGGCTGCAGGCCTGCCGGTCACCAAGTAACCCGTCCGGTCGCTTTTCGATCGGGCAGACACGTAAAGGATCCATCATGACAGCTCACGTCGTTCTCTACCACACCGCAGCCTGCCCTTATTGCGTGCGCGCCGAGCGCCTGCTCGAAGCCAAGGGAATCCACGATATCGAACGCATCCGCGTCGACCTCGACCCGGAACAGCGCCAGATCATGATGCAGCGCACCGGCCGCCGCACCGTGCCGCAAATCTATGTTGGCGACACCCATGTCGGCGGTTTCGACGACCTGTATGCGCTGGACCAGGCCGGACGCCTGGACCCCATGCTCAAGGGCGAGTAAGCTGATCGGGCTGAATGCGGCGGCAAGATGCTATTGCTTCCTAGTTGGTTTTGCTACAATTGCCGTCGCGTTTGATCCGAGGTCGCGCCCGACCAAAGCACCCGGAGTGGCCCGCCGCTCCCCACTATTACTAGAAAGCGTTCCATGTCTGACGAAACTCTGCAACCAGTATTCCAAATCCAACGCGTCTATCTGAAAGACATGTCGCTGGAGCAACCGAATTCGCCATCGATCTTCCTGGAACAGGAAGCGCCGGCCATCGAAGTGTCGCTCGACGTCGGCGCCGAAAGCATCGCCGAAGGCATCTACGAGTCGACCGTGACGATCACCGTCACCGCCAAGGTCAAGGACAAGGTCGCGTTCCTGGTGGAAGGCAAGCAGGCTGGCATCTTCGAAGCCCGCAACATCCCTGCCGAGCAGATGGATCCGCTGCTGGGCATCGGTTGCCCGAACATCATCTACCCGTACCTGCGCGCGAACATCGCCGACGTGATCAGCCGCGCCGGCTTCCCGCCAGTGCACCTGGCCGAGATCAACTTCGAAGCCTTCTACCAGCAGCGCGCCGCGGCCATGGCCGAAGCAGCTGCCGCCGCACCGGCAAACTAAGTACTACTTCACGGACGCGGTGCATGCCGCGTCCGTGCCAGCCTTCCGGCGTCGCGGTTCCACCCACAACCCAGGCCCGCCATGCTCCCTCACCGACTTCTCGCAGGTGCTCCACTGTTCGTGATGACAGTGCTGGCGGCCCCGCACGTGGTCGCCTTCGATTTCAAGACGGTCGGCACGACCGCCGCGATCCTGTACGAAACGCCATCGGCCAAGGGCAACAAACTCTACCTGGCGCCGCCCGGCATGCCGCTGCAGGTCATGATCGCCTATGGCGAGTGGGTCAAGGTGCGCGACATGAACGGCGACGTGGCCTGGACCCAGGCCCGGGTGCTGGCGCCACGCCGCAATGTGCTGGTACGCACGCCCGGTGGCCGGGTCCATGCCGGCCCCGACGACACCTCGGCGGTCCTGATGACCGCCGACAAGGGCGTATTACTTGAACTGGTCGATCCGCATGCCCTCGTCTGGGCGCGCGTGCGCCATCGCGACGGCGTGGTCGGCTATATCAAGGTCTCGGACATCTGGGGCCTGTAACCACCAGGAGTTCCATGCAACAGAACAAACCCAACACCAAGATCACCGTCCTCGGCGCCGGCGCCTGGGGCACCGCCGTGGCCATCGCCCTGGCCGCGCGCCATGACGTGCTGCTATGGGGCCGCAATCGGCAGCAAATGCTCGACACCGACGCCGCACGCGACAACCTGGCCTATCTGCCGGGCCATCCGCTGCCGGAAGCCTTGCGTGTGAGCGCCGACTTCGAGGCGGCGCTGGCCCATGTGTCGTCCGGCCTGGGCCAGGACGCGCCGCTGCTGATCCTGGCCTGCCCGGTGGCCGGCCTGCGCCCGCTGCTGGAACAATTGCGTGGCCGCGCCATCCCGAATGTCGTCTGGCTGTGCAAGGGCTTCGAAGCCGGCACCAGCCTGCTGCCGCACCAGGTGGTGGCCCAGGTGCTGGGCGACAGCGTGCCGGGCGCGGCGCTGTCCGGCCCCTCGTTCGCACAAGAAGTAGCGCGCGGCCTGCCATGCGCGCTGACCGTGGCGTCGGCCAATGCCGAACTGCGCGAGCGGGTGGTGGCGGCGGCCCATGGCGACAATCTGCGCGTGTATTCGCATGACGACCTGGTCGGCGTGGAAGTGGGCGGCGCAGTCAAGAACGTGATGGCGATCGCCACCGGCGCCGCCGATGGACTGGGGCTGGGCCTGAATGCGCGCGCGGCGCTGATCACGCGCGGACTGGCCGAGATCACCCGCCTGGGACTGGCGCTGGGGGCGCAGCCGGGAACCTTCATGGGGCTGTCGGGGATGGGCGACCTGATCCTGACCTGCACCGGCGACCTGTCGCGCAACCGACGCGTGGGCCTGGCGCTGGCCCAGGGCAAGGCGCTGGACACGATCGTGGCCGAACTGGGGCATGTGGCCGAGGGCGTGCCGTGCGCCAAGGCGGTACGCGAACTGGCGCGCGGGATGGGAGTCGATATGCCGATCACCGAGGCGGTGGCCAGCGTGCTGTTCGATGGAGTCGAAGCGGCGCAGATGGCGGCGCAGTTGCTGGCGCGCGATCCGCGGGTCGAGCTGGCGTGATGGTTTGACCGAATGGCCAGGACGCGTCGGGTTGGCGGCAAGCCGCCACCCCGACCCGCGTGTTCAGGCCCCGGTCGGTCCGCCGGAGCGTTCAGGTCCCATCAGGATGGTCATCAAGGCCACCGCGTCCTGCACCGCGCGAATCGTGTGCGGCACCCCACCGGCCAGATAGACCATCTCGTTCGGCTGCAGGCTGGTCGTCTTGTCGTGCGCGTCGACCGCGATCTCGCCTTCCAGGCACACGATCGTCACCTCACCATCGACCTTGTGCTCGGGGATCGGCCGCTCGACCGGCAGCACCAGCCGGATCAGTTCCAGGTGCTCGGTCTTGACCAGGGCCACCGAAGTGAAATGGGCGATGTCGTCGTCGCCGCGTTGCAAAGCAATTTTTTCGCCGGATACTGCGTGATGCAAGGCCATGTCGCCCTCCTCTATGTGTTCGTCGTTTCTTCTTGCGGTTCCGGCACGCTGCGCAGCCATGCAACCAGCGCATAGGCGTCCTGGAATCCTTGCGCCAGCCGCGGCACCAGCCGATCCGGTGCGTTCAGGTCCAGGTCCACCTCGGTCCACACGAAGAAACTCTTCAGTTTCAGGTAATCGACATGCGGATGATCGGGGTCGAAACCCTTGGGTGGACGCTGCAGCTTGTCCTCTTCCAGCATGTCATTATAGGTGGCGCGAAGATGCTTATTCTTCAATACTTTGGCGAAACCCATCGCATCGTTGACGATGTGCTCGCGGATCGCCTTCAGGCGCGCCGCCGGCGGCAGGTACTCGCCCACCCCGAAACCCAGCTTGCCGTCGCGCTCGATATGAAAATAATAGGTCGAACCGCCGCCCGCGCTCGGGCGCCGCTTGTCGTAGGGGGTGATGCCGGCCGAGAACCGGGTTTTATAGGGCGTCTTGTCCTTCGAGAACCGGGTGTCGCGGTGGATCCGGAACATGGCCTTTTTCGGATTGCAGGCCGCCACCTGCTTGTCAAACGTCGTCAGTGCGCGGATCAGCTCGGTCACCGTTTCCTCGAACTCGGTGCGCAGGATGTCATAGCGCGGCTTATTCCAAAGGAACCAGGGCCGGTTGTTGTTGTCGCTTAGTTCGGTCAGGTATTGCGTGAGGTCGCGCAGATGCATGGTACTCAAGTGTTCCAATTAAAATATTCAGGGCGCCTGGCGCGGCCGGCGGCCCACTGTCACCTCGACCGTGGCTTCGCGCCGCTGGCGCAGGATGGTCATGGGCGTCTTGACGCCCGGCTCGAGCTTGGCGATCAGGTTCAGCATATCGCTGGTGGTGCCGACCTTGTCGCCGGCCACGGCCACCAGGATATCGCCTGGCAAGATGCCAGCGCGGTCGGCCGGCCCGCCGCGCACCACGCCGGCGATGATGGCGCCGCTGCGCTTGGCCAGGCCGAAGCTGTCGGCCAGTTCGGGCGTGATGTCCTGCGATTCGATGCCGATCCAGCCGCGCACCACGCTGCCGTGCTTGACGATCGAGTCGAGCACCGTCTTGGCGGTGGACACGGGAATCGCGAAGCCAATGCCGACCGAGCCCCCGGTCTGCGAATAAATCGCCGAGTTAATGCCCAGCAGGTGGCCATCGGTATCGACCAGCGCACCACCCGAATTACCGAAATTGATCGCGGCATCGGTCTGGATGAAATTCTCGAAATGGTTGATGTGCAGGTTGTTGCGGCCCAGTGCCGAGATGATGCCCAGGGTGACGGTCTGGCCGACGCCGAAGGGGTTGCCGATCGCCAGCACCACATCGCCCACCTGCGCGCCCTCGGGGTCGCCCAGCACCATCACAGGCAGGTTGCGCTCGCTGACGCGGATCACGGCCAGGTCGGTTTCGGGATCGGTGCCGACCAGGCGCGCGGCGGCCTTGCGGCCGTCGGCCAGGCCGACCTCGATCGCGTCGGCCCCCTCGATCACGTGAAAATTGGTCAGGATATAACCATCGCTGCTGACGATGACGCCCGAACCGAGGCTGGCCAGTTGCTCGTCGGGCGGCGCGCGGTCACCGAAGAAGCGGCGGAAGAACGGGTCTTTCAGCAAGGGATGCGACTGGCGCGAGGCCTTGCTGGTATAAATATTCACCACTGCCGGCATCGCCCTGGCAGCGGCGTCGCGGAAACTGCCGCCCGCGGCCCGCGACGGCGCCTGCAGCATCGGCACCTGCCTGCCGGGGGCGCCGACCGCGACCGTATCGGGCTTTCTCTCGAGCCATTCGGGACGCAGGGCAGCGACCACGAACCAGGCCGCCAGCGCAATCGTCACCGTTTGCGCGAACAGCAGCCAAAAGCGCCGCAATGGATGCGGACGCTTGAGTTCGTGGACGATATCGTCTTTCACTTTTTCAGGGAATCCCGTATTTCACGCAGCAGGACAATATCTTCTGGCGTAACTGCGGGAGCCGGGTTGGGAGCTTCTGCCGGACCGCGCAGGCGGTTAATGACGCGCACCATTTGAAAGATGATGAAGGCGAGCAAGATAAAGTTCAGCAAAATGGTCAGGAAATTACCGTATGCCAACACAGCTCCGGCCTTTTGCGCCTCTGCCAAGGGGAGGTTATAACCCTGGTTGTTGAGAGGAATATAATAGTTCGCGAAGTCGAGACCACCGAGCACCGCGCCGATTGGCGGCATCACGATGTCCTTGACCAGCGAGTCGGTAATGCGCGCGAAGGCGCCACCGATGATCACGCCGACGGCAAGGTCGATCACATTGCCGCGCATCGCAAACTTCTTGAACTCTTCCATCATCGCCATTTGGGATCCCCTCGTTGTTGTTGATACAAGCATTTGCATGATACCCGAAGGCTCCGCAGGCTGTCCCGCACCCGAATGCTGCAAGAGCACAAAAGACCATTCTGCCAAAGCGTGTAGCCCAGACAATTTTTTTCCCTCAGGTATTGCCGTTCACATATAATTTTGGATGCTGGAAGCTCGCTATTAATTCTTAAAATTCGTATATTCACGGAGTGGGGTTGGTATGAGTAATGAAAAGCAGGTCGATTCGGGCCGACGCGGTTTGCTGGTCGCGACATGCGCGGCAGGCGGCGTCGTCGGTGCGTCCACGGCGGGAGCCCTGGTCAGCACCTTCCAGCCTTCCGAGCGCGCAAAGGCGGCGGGAGCCCCGGTCGAGGTCGACATTTCCGACGTCGCGCCGGGTGGCATGAAAGTTGTCGAATGGCGCGGCAAGCCGGTCTGGATCCTGCGCCGCACCCCCGAAATGATGGCCACGCTCGAGAAAGACCAGGGCGAACTGGCCGACCCCGGCTCCGACAAGGTATTCCAGCTGCCGATGCCGGAATACGCCAAGAACGCGTTCCGCTCGCGCGCCGAGCACAAGGAAGTGCTGGTCACGGTCGGTATCTGCTCCCATCTGGGTTGCTCCCCCTCCTCGCGCCTGGCCTCCGGCCCGCAGCCGAACCTGCCCGACGACTGGCCGGGCGGCTTCCTGTGCCCCTGCCACGGCTCGACCTTCGATTTGTCCGCACGCGTGTTCAAGAACAAGCCGGCGCCGACGAATATGGACGTTCCCCCGTATATGTATCTCTCCGATAACAAGCTGGTGATCGGCAAAGACGAGAAAGGCGAGGCATAACCATGGGCGCGTACAAGGAGACCAAGCTCCCCGCCAATGCACCGGCACACGAGAAAGCCCTGGCCTGGGTGGATGACCGGTTCCCGGCGTCGAAGCTGTGGAACGACCAGTGGGGCAAGTATTACGCTCCCAAGAACTTCAACTTCTGGTACCTGTTCGGCTCGCTGGCGGCCCTGGTGCTGGTGCTGCAGATCGTCACCGGCATCTTCCTGACGATGCACTACAAGCCCGATGCCGCGCTGGCCTTCGGCTCGGTCGAATACATCATGCGCGAAGTACCGTGGGGCTGGCTGGTGCGCTATATGCACTCGACCGGCGCCTCGGCCTTCTTCATCGTGGTCTACCTGCACATGGCGCGCGGGCTGATGTACGGCTCCTACCGCAAGCCGCGCGAGCTGGTCTGGCTGTTCGGCTTCGGCATCTTCCTGTGCCTGATGGCCGAGGCGTTCTTCGGCTACCTGCTGCCATGGGGCCAGATGTCGTACTGGGGCGCCCAGGTGATCGTCAACCTGTTCGGCGCCATTCCCGTGATCGGCGAAGACCTGTCGCTCTGGATCCGCGGCGACTACGTGGTCTCGGACGCCACCCTGAACCGCTTCTTCGCCTTCCACGTGATCGCGCTGCCGCTGGTGATCATCGGCCTGGTGGTGGCCCACCTGACGGCGCTGCACGAAGTCGGCTCGAGCAACCCGGACGGCATCGAGGTCGCCGACCACCTGGGCCCGGACGGCCATCCGCTCGACTCGATCCCGTCGCACCCCTACTACACCACCAAGGACATGTTCGGCGTCTCGGTGTTCCTGCTGCTGTTCTCGGCAGTGGTGTTCTTCGCACCAGAGATGGGCGGCTACTTCTTGGAGTACAACAACTTCTTGCCGGCCGACTCGATGAAGACCCCGGCCCACATCGCGCCGACCTGGTACTTCACGCCCTTCTATTCGGTGCTGCGCGCCACCACGGCCGACTTCATGTACGTGCTGATGGCCGGCGTGGCCCTGTACGTGGCCTTCATCTGGCTCAAGTCGCGCCTGGCGTTCCGCACCAAGGCGATCATCGCCGTGATCGGCCTGGTGCTGGTGATCGGCATGCTGCCGCAGGTGCTGGATGCGAAATTCTGGGGCGTGGTGCTGTTCGGTTCGTCGGTGATGATCATCGCCGGCATGCCATGGCTCGACCATTCGCCGGTCAGGTCGCTGCGCTACCGTCCGGACTGGCACAAATGGGTATATGCCCTGTTTGCGCTGGTGTTCGTGACCTTGGGCTACCTGGGCACCCAGTTGCCGACCCCCGCTTTCACCCTCCTGTCGCAAGTGTGCACCCTGGCCTACTTTGCGTTCTTCCTGCTGATGCCGTGGTGGAGCACGATGGGCACCTTCAAGCCGGTGCCGACCCGTGTCACCTTCACCCCGCATTGATCACCGGACAAGAGCACAAGGACACGACATGAAATTGTTTGCAAAGAAACTGATTGCAGTCCTGGCGCTGGTGCCGGGACTGGCTTTCGCCGCCGAAGGCGGCATCCCGCTGGACCGCGCACCGGACCGCAACGATATGGCGTCGCTGCAGAATGGCGCCAAGATCTTCGTCAACTATTGCCTGAATTGCCACGCCGCAGCCTCGATGCGCTACAACCGCTTGCGCGACCTCGGTCTTTCGGAAGACCAGATTCGTGACAACCTGTTGTTTTCTGCCGACAAAGTGGGCGATATGATGACGACGGCGATGCGGCCGAAAGATGCGGCGGCCTGGTTCGGCGCCGTGCCGCCGGATCTGTCGGTGATTGCACGCGCCAAGGCATCGCCTGCGGGCTCGGGCGCCGACTACCTGTACACCTATCTGCGCACCTTCTACCAGGACGATACCCGTCCGACCGGCTGGAATAATATGGTGGTGCCGAATGTTGCGATGCCGCACGCCATGTGGCAGCAGCAGGGCGTACGCGTCGCCAAGTTCGCCGAGGAAGCCGATCCGCACGAGCCAGGCAAGATGGTGCACAAGTTCGCCGGCTTCGAGCAGGTAGCGCCCGGAACCATGAGTCAGCAAGAGTTCGACACCGCCACCGCCGACCTGGTTGCCTACATGGTCTGGATGGCTGAGCCAGCGCAAAATACCCGCAAACGGCTGGGTGTAATCGTGCTCTTGTTCCTGACGGTATTCTCGTTCCTGGCCTGGCGCTTGAACGAATCGTACTGGAAAGAAGTGAAGTAATTCGTTTTCCTTGCCCGGTTGGCTATAATACGGGCAATCATTTCTATGGGGTGAGTGCTTTGCGCTACACCCCTTTGTTTCTTAAGGAACTATAAACCATGATGGTTCTCTACTCCGGCACCACGTGCCCGTTCTCCCAACGCTGCCGCCTCGTCCTGTTCGAAAAGGGCATGGACTTCGAGGTGCGCGACGTCGACCTGTTCAACAAGCCGGAAGATATTTCGACCATGAACCCGTACGGCCAGGTACCGATCCTGGTCGAGCGCGAACTGATCCTGTACGAATCGAACATCATCAACGAGTACATCGATGAGCGCTTCCCGCATCCGCAACTGATGCCGGCCGATCCGCTGATGCGCGCCCGTGCCCGCCTGATGCTGTTCAACTTCGAAAAAGAGCTGTTCGTCCACGTGCACACGCTGGAAAGTGAGCGCAACAAGTCGAACGACAAGAACCACGACAAGGCGCGCGCCGAAATCCGCGATCGCCTGACCACGCTGGCGCCGCTGTTCCTGAAGAACAAGTACATGCTGGGTGACGAGTTCTCGATGCTGGACGTGGCAATTGCTCCGCTGCTCTGGCGCCTGGACCACTATGGCATCGAACTGTCGAAGACCGCGGCGCCGCTGATGAAGTATGCCGAGCGCATCTTCTCGCGTCCGGCCTATATCGAGGCGTTGACCCCGTCCGAGAAAGTGATGCGTCGTTGATGTGCCGGGGCGGGATGCGTTTGTCCCGCCCTTGTTTGCTTGATAGCTTTACTACGCCGGTAAATGGACGCCCCCGGGGCGAATCCGGTAGACTGGCGTGACAGCCTGTATTCCTGGACAACACCACCATGGCAGAGATCTCCACCAAACCCTACCTGCTGCGCGCCATCTACGAATGGTGCACGGACAGCGGCTTCACGCCCTATATCGCCGTCAAGGTCGATGGGGGAACCACGGTGCCGATGGAATATGTGCGCAAGGGCGAGATCATCCTGAACATCAGCTACGGCGCGACGTCGGGGCTGAAGATGGACAATGACGCCATTCACTTCCGGGCGCGCTTCAATGGCGTCTCGCGAGAGATCTATATCCCTGTGCACAATGTGTTGGCGATTTATGCCAATGAGAATGGCCAAGGGATGGCGTTCGAGGTGGGCGCGGCGCCGGAAGGTTCGGCTTCGGAGTCGGATACTGTCGGAACCGCACCGGCTGCGCCGGCGCTGTCGGCAGTGCCGTCGAAGGGCGTGGATTCGCCGGTGGTGGCCGATACGCCGCCGCCCGCGCCAGGTGGGGATGACGAACCGCCCAAGAAAGGCGGACGTCCGACCTTGACCAGGATCAAATAGCGTATAATCGTTGTCTTAAGATCATGCCGACTTAGCTCATCAGGTAGAGCAGTTGATTTGTAATCATCAGGTGGCGGGTTCGAGTCCTGCAGTCGGCACCAATAAAATCAAGGGGTTACAGCTATTTAGTTGTAACCCCTTGTCTCATTGCAGAGCCGTGTAGGCGCCATGTAGGCAGTTTTTTCCACTTTTAGCGTTAGATGCGTCTACAGGAAAAAATAGCTAAGCGTGACCAGTTAGTCCAAGAATTTTCCTATTGAAGCGCACTTAGCCTGCCTTCAGGTGAATATCGGATGTCGGCGTCCCGACAGCGCCGGAAACGTCGTCCTCACTCTGCCGATAACGTCTGCGATAGCACAACATCCGTTTTTACTCCAAATTCTTTGTGAGGCCTGGAGCGTTTTCGAACTGTGTTTAACCCGTCGCTGCAGACGGGATGCTGCTGACGGTTTCGCACCGTCACACAAATGCTCTCTAGATAGTGGGGTGCAGATACCCCACCACCCCAGTCTTGCGTCTCCACTAGCACCTCACTTGATTCTGTCAGCACCAAGAGCGAAACCACAAGAGGCGGAACTTTCGGATGGTAATCCCCCCATTTTTAGAGCACGCTAAAAGTAGAGGTTAAGCGGCCAGTGCCAATTTCTGTTTTGGCGTAATACCGCCGAGCGCCATGTTGGGCCGGCCTGGATTGTAGGTCCACAGCCAGATTCGGGCAACTAACCGCTAACGCGACAGAACCCTTTCGAGGGCGTGCAGTACGAGCTATGCCTGGCAGTAGCGGCCCGACGAACTTCCACTCCTGGTAGCTGATATCTCTGGGATAGCCTCCCCGCGCCTTCAGCCGCGAGACCTTATGCCGCACCGGTGCTCTGCCGTCCACATGGCGTGCTCCCACATGAGTGAACCGTTTGGACATCATAGTTGCTTCGGAGTTTTTTAACCATTTCTAAGCGGGCCAATTAAGGGCGATCGTCAACAACTAGGCGCCGAAACGATCAATCAAGCCTCGACGGGGATAAAGTGTTCGCCAAACTCGCGCATTGGCACTTCTACCTCTTGCCATAAGCCAGCTCCGGCGTCGTTAGGGACATGGACACTCATTTGATCTCTGCTGATTACAGCCAGCTTCGGCTCGCCCATATCTTTCAAATTCCACAAGTGAAATGCGTGATGCCTCATTGTCACCGTGGCGTCCCACTCATTGCGCGTCAAATGCAGGGTTCCAGAGATACCTATGGTGATAGTTTTCACTTGAATTTGTCTCTAGGCGAAGTTTTCTGCCGAAACAAATAGACATCACATCGTATCCATCACCGTTGCTTTCGATTGAACGCCATTGAGGATCGCGGCCGGTTCTTTGCTTTTCATACCGCAACGACAATCGTTCCTTATGTCTTCTGATCGCACTCAGGCTAGTATCCTTTTGCCCCCTAGCGATTGCCGCGAGACGGTCCCAAAAAACTACTACTTCGTCGTCGTATCCTTCCGCTAAATAAGCTTCGTTCATGGATTGGCCGAATTCGATTGGGGCGAAGCTAAGCATTCTCGTTCTGCCGTCGAGAGCGAGCATAATCCAAGGTGGCCGATTGGCCTCTACGTAATCGAAAAGCACGCAGCGAAGCATCATATGACCTTCGCCAAGAGCAAGAATTACTCCGCCCGAAGTCGTCAGGATGGCGATGCCACTATCGTTCGTTCGCGTCCAACCGAGTGCCTGTATTAATTCTGGCAAAGAGTCGTTGCTAAACCGAGGATTTGCTGGGAGCTCCGAGCGCAACCTTAAAGAGCTCATTGAGTGGTCGCGTATTAGCTTCAGCATAGCGAAGCCCGCCGCCGAGACACCAGATGGAAGGGGAATCAATCGCCACCCCGCGAAAAGCCGTCCAATAAGGCTCGTATGTCATCATGAAGTTCTGTCAGGCAGGATCTATCCCAGAATTTCATTCTGGGCTTTTTGCTTTCTAGGGTTTCGCCTTCGGTTCTGTGTCTGCGTGGAAAAGGGCGTTATTGACAGCATCTCGCAATGCTGGTGAGATCCGCTCTGCATAGCTCGCCGTCATATGGTTGCTGTCCCTATATATGGCAATCCCATCTTTTACTGCCCAGCAACGAATGTCGTCACAAAATTGCGAGCTTAAGTCAGCCACTCGGACATTTGAGGGAAGGATTTTTATTGCCTCGAAGTAAGCATCGTCGTGCAATACCTGATGACGGTCCTGACCGCAGATATCCTTGTCGGTAACTATTGGCGAGTACACACACATCGGAATGTCCTTGCCCATCCATGGATTGTCGCGCAGTGCGAGTGCAGGAATCGCATTCGCTTTCAATTGGCGAAAATACGACAGATACCCTTCTGGTACATATTCAGTCCGTCCCTGCGGATAGTAGACGGATCGCGTTGCAAGGGTAACCACCAGATCCGGTTTAAGCGCAGTAATCTCGCGTATTGCCGCTAGGTTCCAGGTTCGGCATGAAGTATGAGCGTTACGGAAAATCTCCTCATCGGCAGGATCGCCGAACAAGCACCCGGATTTGGTAATCGAAATGACCTGCCAATCTTCTTTTTCAGCATGAAGGACAAGTGCAGGTAGCCAATGGGTGGAATGTGAACCGCCAACCAATACTATTTTCCTTGCCGCGTCGTTCCTACCAAAACTGCAGGTTTTCACTTCGACGCCAGTGCCATGCTGATGGCATCCGCTTTTGTAGACGGACGCATTGTCACCACGAACACTGAATGGGCCGGGCAGAACGAAACCGGTTGAGTGCATATTGGCCGCATCCCAGGAGCGGCCTTTTTTATTGACTTCCCTGCGAGCAAATTCGCTGGACGAAGAAATCAGGAACAGGAGCGAAAGAAAGCTGAGTGGTACCAGTGTCTTGCTAGACGAAACAAGCTTATGTGAGAAAAACCAGTCTACGATTTTCTTGCTTAAAATGGCACAGATAATAGAAAGAAATAACACCCCAAGCCCGGGCATGAGTGGTAACGCGCCTGTATGGTCAGTGCTGTTTCCAAAAACAACATACAGCGGCCAGTGCCAAAGGTAGACACCGAACGATATGGCTCCCAGATTGGCCAGCCGCGGACGCGATAACAACCAGCTCGGGTTGAGTTGCTTCTCTGGATCCCCATAACGTATGAACAGAAGCGCACCTGCTACTGGCCATACCGACGCGTAGCCAGGAAAGGCGAGTGTAGAGCCAATCAGGAAGCCACAGCTAACCAGAGCAGCGAGACCAAGCCAGGACAAGACAGCTGCATGGCGTGGCATTTGCTGTGCCTTCGTGCTTTGGATGCCGAGAAGTACGCCGCAGCCGAACTCCCAAAAACGCGAGAAGAAATCGAAATACGCACTGGAAGGAGAAGTATGCGTAAAGTAAAGACACCAACAGAACGATGCAAGCGTAAGAACAGAAACGAGCAGTGTCAGCATTTTGCGAGGTTCACGTATAAACCAGCGCATCAATAATTTGTTCAGTTTGATGATGAAGGGCCACACAAAATATGTTTGGCCGATCAGCGATACTGCCCAAAAATGCTGAACCACCGTAAGCGACTCGCTTCTCGCCAGATAGTCATGCCCACGGTTGATAAGGCGAAAATTTTCAAGGTACAGGGCGCTTGCAGCGATATCGCGCAGATTGGTTGCCCAGACCATTGGCGACATCAGGAAAAGCAGCAACAGCAAAATGCCTAACAGTGCAACAATCGCTTGTGGCGCCACTCTCAATAAGAAGTTACGATAAAAAGAAAGCAGAGGCGGAAGCACCCTTAGTTCGTCTCTCTTGACCGCGTTTGACGCCAAGAAATAACCTGATACTACGAAAAAAACGTCAACCCCACCCGAGACCCCTGAGAAGAAAACATGGAAGGAAAAGACGAGTAATGCACTAACGACACGAAGGCCCTGAATATCGTCACGGCGCTGACGCAGGGGATAGGAATTAGATTTCAATATAGCCTCAAACTGATTAGCAACAAGAAATAAATGTCGCTGTTATTATATTTAAGTACAACCTCGCCATACCTTGTTAAGCCAGCCATATGCTCTGCCATGGAGATTTTATATACAAGGGAGCGACCATTGTGTTGCTGATCATTGTCCAACTCTTGCCTGTTTAGTCTCTAGCGTGAGTGGGAAGACCCTTTAGGGACACTCAGTCGTGATTGTCATCCTTGCGCTGCAAATCGTTGTCAACAGCGACGCGGTCAAGGTTTCACTGGTGAGAATACTTTTTTGGGAAAAAGTTGATTATCATGTGAACTTTGGTCGGCAGAGACAGCCCAATAAGCGACGTCTACTCCCGGCTTACCCATGAATGCTTCCCATCCGCACACTCATCAGTTTGCCTGAAATCGAGGCCGCAAGCACCACCGCTGCCGCAACTGCTAAAGGTCTATTCCGGATGAATACTGTGGTGAGGGAGGTCGCCATACCGATCGTCTATCTCGTAGTATCCTCACAAATATCGGCCCCAAGCAACGGTTGAGCTCAACCCATCCAGAGTGATTCATGCCAAAATAACATACTGCAAGTTTAGTTTGACCCAGAATTAACGCAATGCTATAGTCGCCCCAAAGCCGATGGTAACGTTTCCAAACGTACCAAAACAATAACGGAATGGAGACAAGATGGTCATACCCCGCAACCTGGCGGCAGCCTGCGCATGGCTGTGCGCCGCTGCTTTCACGCCAGGCATCGCGCCAGCCCATGCTGCCGCGCCGCGGGCGGAAGTCATCCATTGGTGGACTTCGGGCGGCGAATCGAACGCCGTCAAGCAGGTGGCCCAGGCGTTTCGCGCCGCGGGCGGCGTCTGGGTCGACAGCGCCATCGCCGGCGGCGACCAGTCGCGCGCCGTCACCATCAACCGCATCATCGGCGGCAACCCGCCGACCGCCGCCCAGTTCAACACGTCCAAGCAGTTCACCGACGTCATCGAGCAGGATATGCTCAACAACGTCGACCTGGTCGCCAAGGCCCAGGACTGGGACCGCATTCTGCCCGAGCCGCTGATCGACGTGATCAAGCACGATGGCCACTACTATGCGGTGCCGCTGAATATCCACATGCAGACCTGGATCTGGTACTCGAAAGCCGCGTTCCAGAAAGCCGGCATCGACAAGGAACCGGCCAGCATCGACGATCTGTTCGCCGCCCTCGACAAGCTCAAGGCCGCCGGCCTGGTGCCGCTGGCCCACGGTGGCCAGTCGTGGCAGGAAAACATCCTGTTCTCGGCCCTGCTGGCCAATATCGGCGGGCGCGAGCTGTACCTGAAAGTGATCCGCGACCGCGACCAGGCCACGATCCTGTCGCCGCAGTTTCGCAACGTCCTGCTCACGTTCAAGCGCATGAAGTCGTATGTCGACGCCGGCGCGCCGGGCCGCAACTGGAACGACGCCACCGCGATGCTCATCGCCGGCCGCGCCGGTTTCCAGGTGATGGGCGACTGGGCCAAGGGCGAGTTCACCAACGCCGGCCAGCTGCCCGGCCAGCACTATGGCTGCATCCCCGGCCTGCGCGCCGACACGCCCTACCTGATGCAGGGCGACGTGTTCGTCTTCCCGCGCACCAAGAAGGCGGACGCGATCAAGGCCCAGCAACTGCTGGCCAACGTGGTCTCGCAGGCCGATTTGCAGGTCACGTTCAGCAAACTCAAAGGCTCGATCCCGGTGCGCCAGGATGCCGATGCGGCCCAGCTCGACCTGTGCGCGCAAAAAGGCATCGAGATCATCAAGGACCGCACGCGCCAGGCCGGCGTGACCGAGGTCTACCTGACGCCGGACCAGAACGGCGCCATGCAGGACATCCTCACCGCCTACTGGAACATGGACATCAAGGTCGACAAAGTCCAGCGCAGCATCGCCAACGCCCTCAAGTACTGACGCCATGCTCGCCCAACGCCTCCATACCCGCCTGGCTCCCCACCTTGCCCTCTTGCCGATGGCGCTGGTGGTGCTGGGCGCGTATATCGGCGGCGCGCTGTGGACCTTGCGCACGTCGTTCACGGCCTCGCGCACCTTCCCGTCCGATCAATTCATCGGCATGGCGCAATACGTGCGCCTGTTCGACAACGAGCGCTGGCTGCTATCGCTGCACAACCTGGCCGTCTACGGCGTCGCCTTCATCATCGCCTGCATGCTGATCGGCTTCCTGCTGGCGGTCTTCATCGACCAGAACGTCAAGGGCGAAGGCCTGCTGCGCACGGTGTTCCTGTACCCGTACGCCATGTCCTTCATCGCCACCGGCCTGGTCTGGCAATGGCTGCTGGCGCCCGGCAGCGGCATCGAAGGCGCAATGCGCCAGCTTGGTTTTGAAGGCTTTTCGTTCGACTGGATCGTGCACCAGGACCTGGTGATCTACACCGTCGTCATCGCCACCGTGTGGCAGGCCTCGGGCCTGGTGATGGCGCTGATGCTGGCCGGCCTGCGCGGCATCGATCCCGAAATCTACAAGGCCGCGCGCCTGGACGGCATCCCGGCGTGGCGGGTGTACCTGCAGATCGTGCTGCCAATGCTCGGCCCATCGGTCGCCACCGTGTTCCTGCTGCTGTCGACCGCGGTGGTGAAACTGTTCGACGCCGTGGTCGCGATGACCCAGGGCGGCCCCGGCATCGCCAGCGAAGTGCCGGCCAAGTTCATCATGGACCACCTGTTCCTGCGCTCGAATATCGGCCTGGCCTCGGCCGGCGCGGTCACGCTGCTCATTCCCGTGCTGGCCCTGCTCGCGCCGTATGCCTACGCTCGCAGCCGACGCGCGCGCCTGGCCGGAGGCCACGCATGAGCCACCATTGCCTGCAAGCGGTCGCGCAACCCATGCCCATGCAATCGACCGCGGCCGCGCGCCGCAAGCGCCGCTTCACGCCGGCGCGCCTCGGCATCTACGCCTTCCTGTTCAGCGCCGCCCTGTTCTTCCTGCTGCCGCTGTACGTCATGATCATCACCTCGTTCAAGCCGATGGACGAGATCCGCATGGGGAACGTGTTCGCCCTGCCCGCCAGCGCCACGCTCGAACCGTGGCGCACGGCCTGGGGCGCGGTCAGCCAGGGCTTCTGGAACTCGGTGGCGATCGCCGTGCCCAGCACCGTGATCCCGATCCTGCTCGGCGCCGTCAATGGCTATGCGCTGTCGTTCTGGCGTCCGCGCGGCGCCAACCTGCTGTTCGGCGTGCTGCTGGCCGGCGCCTTCATCCCGGTGCAGGTCATGATCTATCCGCTGGTGTGGATGATGGCGCATGCCGGCGTGTTCGGCTCGCTGCCGGCGATCGTGGTGGTGCACGTCGTGTTCGGCATGCCGCTCATGACGCTCCTGTTCCGCAATTACTATGCTTCGGTGCCGCACGAACTGTTCCAGGCCGCGCGCATCGACGGCGGCGGCTTCTGGCGCATCTTCCTGCAAGTGATGCTGCCGATGTCGCTGCCGATCATCGTGGTGGCCGCCATCATGCAGGTCACCGGCGTCTGGAACGACTACATCCTGGGCCTGGTGTTCGCCGGGCGCGAAAACCTGCCGATGACGGTCCAGCTGAACAATGTGATCAACACCACCACCGGCACCCGCCTGTACAACGTCAATATGGCCGCGACCATCCTGACCGCCGCGGTGCCGCTGGCGATCTACTTCATCTCCGGACGCTGGTTCGTGCGCGGCATCGCCGCCGGCGCCGTGAAAGGCTGACCCCCATGTCAAACGTCCACCTGCGCAAGCTGTGCATCACCC
This sequence comes from Massilia puerhi, assembly GCF_009861485.1. Taxonomy (NCBI): domain Bacteria; kingdom Pseudomonadati; phylum Pseudomonadota; class Betaproteobacteria; order Burkholderiales; family Oxalobacteraceae; genus Massilia; species Massilia puerhi. The sequence goes on from NZ_WOFW01000001.1 coordinate 564,046, forward strand.
GCGGCAGCAACCAGATCATCCGTGACCTCGACCTGCAGATCGAACCGGGCGAATTCCTGGTGCTGCTCGGCCCTTCGGGCTGCGGCAAGTCGACCCTGTTGCACAGCATCGCCGGCCTGATCGACCTGTCCGGCGGCGCGATCGAGATCGGTGGGCGCGACATGAGCCATGCCGACCCGAGCGAGCGCGGGATCGGCATGGTGTTCCAGTCGTATGCGCTGTACCCGACCATGACGGTCGAGAAGAACATGTCGTTCGGCCTGAAAATCGCCGGCACCCCGAAGGCCGAAGTGACGCGCCGCGTGCGCAAGACGGCCGAGATGCTGCAGCTGGACGCCCTGCTCGACCGCAAGCCGTCCCAACTCTCGGGCGGCCAGCGCCAGCGGGTCGCCATCGGCCGCGCGCTGGTGCGCGAGGCCGGCGTCTACCTGTTCGACGAACCGCTGTCGAACCTCGACGCCAAGCTGCGCGCCGAACTGCGGCGCGAACTGAAGATGCTGCACCAGGCGCTCGGCTCGACCATGATCTACGTGACCCACGACCAGGCCGAGGCGATGACGCTCGCGACCCGCATCGTGGTGATGCAGGCCGGGCGCATCCAGCAGATCGGCACCCCGGCCGAGGTCTACGACACGCCCGCCAACCGCTTCGTGGCGGGCTTCCTTGGTTCGCCCTCGATGAATTTCATCGACGGCGAGGTCGACGCGAACGGCCGCTTCGGCGCGGGCGCGGTGACGCTGGCGCTCGCGGGCGGTGTAAAGGCCGGCGCGGTGACGCTGGCCGCGCGCCCGGAACACATCCACATCGACGACAACGGCCCGCTGCAGGCCAGCGTCACCCTGGTCGAGCCGATGGGCAACCACCAGGTGGTATGGCTCGACTGCGGCGGCCAGGCGCTGTCGTGCATCGAGCATGACGGCCGGGCGCTGGCAGCCGGCCAGGCGGTGCGCTTCGCCATCGACACCACCCGTGTTTCCCTGTTCGACCCTGCAAATGGGGGGCGGCGATGACGGATGGATGCCATCCGTACGCGGATGCAGTATGCTTGGCGGTTGGTTTGATTAACGCATTGATCGGATAGGAATCGCGGTGGCGACAATCAAGGACGTAGCGCGGCTGGCGGGAGTAGGTCTCGGCACCGCCTCGCGCGTGGTGAGCGGCAAGGGCTCGGTATCGCCGGCCACGCTCGAACGCGTGCGCAAGGCGATCGACGAGCTGGGCTTTCGGCCCTCGCACGCGGCGCGCGCCCTGCTGTCCGGCACCAGCCGGATGGTCGGCGTCTATATCCCCGTCCTGTCCGGCACCTTCTACACGCCGATCCTGCAAATCATCGACACCGAACTGCGCGCCGCCGGCCTGCACATGGTGGTCGCCTTCGGCGTCGGCCTGGGCGACGCCCGCAACCAGGCGATCGAGGGCATCGAGTTCCTGATCGAGCGCGGCTGCGACGGCCTGATCATGATGACCAGCGCCCTGCTCGACGAAGACATCGCGGCCCTGGGCGCCAAGCGGCGCCTGATCGTGGCGCTGAACCACGATTTCAGCGACATCCCCGAACAATGCTTCACGGTCGACCATGCGCAAGGCGGGCGGGTGGCGGCGCGCACCCTGCTCGAGCATGGCCATCGCGACATCGCCGTCATCGCCGGCCCGAATGCGCTGGTCGACAACGTGGCGCGGATCGACGGCTTCATGCACGAACTGAAGGACGGCGGGGTCGACACCGACGCCGTCTGGCTGGTCGAGAGCGATTTTTCGCCGCTGGGCGGCTGGCATGCCGCCAAGGCGCTGGTCGAATCGAAACGGCCCTGCACCGCCCTGTTCTGCGCCAATGACGAAATGGCGGTCGGCGCCCTGTCCTATTTCCAGGAAGCCGGCATCAGCGTGCCGCGCGACCTGTCGGTGATCGGCTACGACGATACGCCCAGCGCCGAGTTCTCGGCGCCGCGCCTGACGTCGGTGCACATGCCGTGGCGCGAGATGACGCAGAACGGCATCAACGCCCTGCTCAATCGCTGCTATGACCTGAAACGCCCGGTGGTGCGCACCTTCCCGGTGAGCGTGACCATGCGCGCATCGCTGGCCAGGATCGGCAGCGCCAAGGCCAAGTCCAGGGCCAGGAGCAAACGCGAGTGAAGTCGGCACGCTCCGGCGGGCCGTGCGCGGCCGTTTTTTTGGCAACAAACTGGAAAGCTTTCCAATCGTTTTGGCGGGCTTTCCCAAAATTTTATTCAGAACACCTCCATTACCTGAAGCGAGACCATGACCACTGCCAACCGACCCGAGCCTCACGCGCCGCAACGCAGCGATTTCGCCCGCGATTTCCTGTGGGGCTGCGCCACCTCGTCCTACCAGATCGAAGGCGCCGGCCGTGAAGACGGCCGCGTGGAATCGATCTGGGACCGCTTTGCCGCCACCCCCGGTACGATCCGCGACGGCTCGAGCGGCATCGAAGCCTGCGACCACTACCACCGCTGGCCGGAAGACTTCGACATCGCGCGCGGCATGGGCCTGAACGCCTACCGCTTCTCGTTCGCCTGGCCGCGCATCTACACCGGCGTCAAGGGCAAGCCGAACCAGCAAGGGCTGGACTTCTATTCGCGCCTGGTCGACGGCATGCTCGAGCGCGGCCTGCAGCCGTGGGCCACGCTCTACCACTGGGACCTGCCGCAGGCGCTGCAGGACCAGGGCGGCTGGGAAAACCGCGCCACCATCGATGCCTTCCTCGAGTACACCGACGCCATGACCCGCACCCTGGGCGACCGCGTCAAACACTGGATCACCCACAACGAGCCGTGGTGCACCTCGATCATCGGCAATTTCGAAGGCTGGCATGCGCCGGGCAAGACCGACCTCAAGGCCGCGCTGCAGGTGGCGCACAACGTGCTGGTCTCGCACGGCAAGGCGGTGCCGCTGATCCGCGCCAACGTGCCCGATGCGCAGGTAGGCCTGGCGGTCAGCCTGCACCCGCTGCGCGCGGCCAGCGACAGCGCTGACGACAAGGCGGCGATGGAACGCCACGACGGCCTGCGCTACCGCTGGTTCCTCGACCCGCTGTTCGGCCGCGGCTACCCCGACGCCACGCGCGAGCTGTTCGGCGCCGCCGCGCCCGACGTCGCGCCGGGCGATATGGAAGCGATCGCGGTCAAGACCGACTTCATGGGCGTGAATTACTACTTCCCCGAGGTGATCAAGCACGAGGCCGGCCACGCGCCGCTCGATGCGAAGGTGCTGCCGACCACCAGCGGCGAAATCACGGCGATGGGCTGGCCGGTCTCGCCCGAGGGCTTCACCGAACTACTCACCCGCATCGAGAACGACTACCACCCGGGCCCGATGTACGTCACCGAGAACGGTTCGGCTTTCGAGGACGTCGTCGGCCCGGACGGCGAGATCGACGACGAACAACGCCGCAGCTATCTCGAACGCCATCTCTGCGCCATGAAGGATGCGATCGACGCCGGCGCCCCGATCAAGGGTTATTTCGCCTGGAGCCTGCTCGACAACTTCGAGTGGGCCGAGGGCTACCAGCGTCGCTTCGGCCTGGTGCACATCGACTACGCCACCCAGCAGCGCCGCCTGAAGAACAGCGGCAAATGGTACGGTTCCTTCCTGCGCCAGGAATGAACCTTCACATCAACGCACAATAAAGCGAGACATCCATGACCTTCAAGCTTCGTCCTTCCACGCTGGCCCTTGCCATTTCCTTTGCCCTGCCCGCGCTGTGCGGCAGCGCCATCGCGGCCCCGGTCGACACCAGGCTGGCCGACTGGCCACGCGTGACCAGCGCCATCAAGAAGGACGAGGCGATCGAGCAGCGGGTCAAGGAAATCGTCGGCAAGATGACCCTGGCCCAGAAGGTCGGCCAGATGACCCAGCCCGAAATCAAGAGCGCCAAGCCCGAGGACGTCACCAGGTACTACCTCGGCTCGGTGCTCAACGGCGGCGGCAGCTGGCCGAACAATAACAAGGCGGCTGATGCGAAAGAGTGGCTGGCGCTGGCCCAGGCCTACCACGAAGCGTCGATGAAGACCGACATGGCGATCAAGGTGCCGGTGGTGTGGGGCACGGACGCGGTCCACGGCCATAACAACGTGCCGGGCGCTACCCTGTTCCCGCACAATATCGGCCTGGGCGCGGCGCGCAATCCGCAACTGATGCGCGAGATCGGCGCCGCCACCGCCAGGGCGGTGCGCGCGACCGGCATCGCCTGGGTGTTCGGCCCAACCCTGGCCGTGGTGCGCGACGACCGCTGGGGCCGTACTTATGAGAGCTATGCCGAGCATCCCGAGGTCGTGCGCAGCTATGCCGGCGAATACGTCAAGGGCATGCAGGGCGTGTTCAAGGATGACGCCAACACCATCGCCACCGCCAAGCACTTCATCGGCGACGGCGGCACCATGAACGGCAAGGACCGCGGCGTGACCGAAGCCAGCCAGGCCGACCTGATCAACATCCATGGCGCCGGCTACTTCCCGGCGCTGAACGCCGGCGCCCAGACCGTGATGGCCTCGTTCAACAGCTGGACCGACACCGCGACCGGCAAGCAGTATGGCAAGCTCCATGGCAGCAAGGAAGCGCTGACCGACATCCTGAAAGTCAAGATGGGCTTCGACGGCTTCGTCGTCACCGACTGGAACGGCCACGGCGAAGTGAAGGGCTGCCGCAACGACAGCTGCGCCCAGGCGATCAATGCCGGCAACGACATGATCATGGTGCCGGACGACTGGAAAGCCTTCATCGCCAACACCATCAAGCAGGTGGAAAGCGGCGAGATCCCGATGGCGCGCATCGACGATGCGGTATCGCGCATCATCCGCGTCAAGCTGCGCGCCGGCCTGTTCGACAAGAGCCCGGTGCAGAATGCCCATGCCGGCAAGGACGATGCGATGCAGGCGCGCGCGTTGGCGCGCCAGGCGGTGCGCGAGTCGCTGGTGCTGCTCAAGAACGAAGGCCCGGCCCTGCCCCTCAAGCGCGGCCAAAAGATCCTGGTGGTCGGCAAGAGCGCCGACGAGCTGTCGAACCAGAGCGGCGGCTGGTCGATCACCTGGCAAGGCACCGCCACCACCAATGCCGATTTCAAGAATGCCGATACGATCCTGACCGGCATCGTTGACGCGGCCGGCAAGGACAACGTCACCTTCAGCCTCGATGCCAAGGGCGTCGACGTGTCGAAGTTCGACGTCGTGATCGCCGTCATCGGCGAGCGTCCATATGCCGAAGGCGATGGCGACATCCACCCGTCGGGCACCCTGCGCCACAGCAGCCGCTATCCGGAAGACCTGGCCGTGCTGCAGGCGGTGGGCGGCAAGGGCAAGCCGGTGGTGACGGTCATGGTCACCGGCCGTCCGGTGTACGCCAACGACCTGCTCAATCTGTCGAACACCTTCATCTCGGCCTGGCTGCCGGGCTCCGAGGGCAAGGGCGTGTCGGACCTGCTGATCGAGGGCCAGCAGCGCCACGATTTCCGCGGCGTGCTGCCATTCTCGTGGCCGAAGTCGGCCTGCCAGGTCAAGCTGAACGTGGGCGACAAGGAGTATGCGCCGCTGTTCGCCTATGGCTATGGCCTGAAGGCCGGCACCCGCTCCAAGCTCGGCAAACTGGATGAAACCATCCCGCAAGGCGGCTGCAGCGCCGGCAACACCTTCCCGGTGTTCAGCCAGGCCGACCGCACCAGTTATCCGCTGGCGATCCGCAGCGGCCAGCAGACTACCGTGCTCGGCGCCGACTTGAACGCCAGCTTCAAGCTGCCGAACATCACCGTCACCACCGCCCAGGTCAACACCCAGCAGGACGCCAAGCGCGGCGACTGGACCGGCCCGGCCACGCTGGAGGCACGCGGGACGCGCGCCATCGTGCTGCCAGCGGCGGCGCTCAAGGATGGCGCGCTGCGCTTCGACACCATCGTGGACAAGGCTCCGAGCGGCAAGGTGATGCTGTCGATGCGCCAGGGCGCAACGAGCGTGGATCTCGACGCGACCACCCTGTTCAAGCGCCTGGCGGTTGGCGCCAAGAACACCGTCGCGATTCCGCTGTCGTGCTTCACGGCCAAGGGCATCGACCTGGCCAAGGTCGATACCCCGTTCGCCGTCAGCAGCGATGCGCCATTCGCGGCGGCGTTCGCCAATATCGAGATCGCCGGCGGCGCGGCCAGGGAAGCGGGCGCCGTGCAGTGCGGCGAACTGAAATGACGGTAGAACTGCGGCTGCTGGCCGATGTCGGCGGCACCAATGCGCGCTTCGCCCTGCAATCGACTGCGGGCGGCGGCTTCGACGACATCGAGGTGCTGGCGGCCAGCGGCTATCCGACCCTGGGCGCGGCGATGCGCGCCTACCTGGCCAACGCCCGCGGCCGCGGGCTGGCGGTCGAGTCGGTCCGCCACGTGGCGGTCGCGATCGCCAACCCGGTCGAGGGCGACGAGATCAAGATGACCAATCACCATTGGAGCTTCTCGATCGAGGCCCTGCGCCTCGAACTGGGTTTGACCACGCTGCTGATGGTGAACGACTTCGCCGCGCTGGCGATGTCGCTGCCGCACCTGGCGCAGGACGGCCGCCGGCAGATCGGCGGCGGCGTCGCGCTGCCCGACCGGACCATCGGCCTGATCGGCCCCGGCACGGGCCTGGGGGTCTCGGGCGTGGTGCCGGCCGGGGGGCGCTGGATCGCGCTGTCGGGTGAAGGCGGCCATGTCAGCTTCGCACCGGTCACGCGCGACGAAGTGGCGATCCTGGAAGCGCTGTGGGGAGAATATGGCCATGTCTCGGCCGAGCGCCTGCTGTCGGGCATGGGGATGGAACTGATCCACTGGGCCCGCACCGGCAAGCGCCTCAAGGCGGTCGACATCAGCACTGCGGCGCTCGATGGTTCTTCGGCCGACTGCCGCGGCTCGGTGGACGTGTTCTGCGCCATCCTGGGCAGCGTGGCCGGCAACGTCGCGCTGACCCTTGGCGCGACCGGCGGCATGTATATCGGCGGCGGCATCGTGCCGCGTCTTGGCGACCTGTTCGAGCAGTCGGCGTTTCGCGCGCGCTTCGAGGACAAGGGCCGCCTCGGTGGCTACCTGGCGCGCATTCCGACCTACCTGATCACCGAACAATATCCCGCGCTGCGCGGGGTTTCAGCTATCCTGTCGGATCGCGTCCATACTCTGCAATAACAACGGAGACTTCATGCAGAATCCTTCCCAGACCCCCACCGTGGCCAGCGCTGCCGTGGAAGGGGAACACAACCAGCACACCGGTGCGCTGGTCATCGTCACCATCCTGTTCTTCATGTGGGGCCTCATCACGTCGCTCAACGATGTCCTGATCCCGCACCTCAAGTCGATCTACACCCTCACCTATATGCAGGCGATGCTGGTGCAGTTCTGCTTCTTCGGCGCCTATTTCATCGTCTCGCTGCCGGCCGGCGCCCTGATCCGCCGCCTGGGCTACCAGAACGGCGCGGTCACCGGCCTATTGATCGCGGCCGCCGGCTGCGCCCTGTTCTATCCGGCCTCGAACGGCGGCTACGGCATGTTCCTGTTCGCGCTGTTCGTGCTGGCCAGCGGCATCACCATCCTACAGGTGGCCGCCAATCCCTACGTCACCGCCCTGGGCCCGGCGCGTACCGCGGCCAGCCGCCTGACCCTGACCCAGGCCTTCAATTCGCTCGGCACCACGGTGGCGCCGGCGCTGGGCGGCATATTGATCCTGTCGACCGTGGTCCTGTCGGCCGACCAGCTGGCCCTTCTGCCGGCCGCCGAACAGGCCGCGCACAAGGCCGCCGAAGCGGCCGCCGTGCAAGGCCCGTACCTGGGGCTGGCCGCCGCGCTGGCGCTGCTGGCGGTGCTGTTCGCGATGGCGCGCCTGCCGAAGATCGCCTTCGACGACAGCACCTCGGCGACCATCGACGCCAAGGGCGGCGCGATGTCGTACCGCCACCTGGTGCTGGGCGCGCTGGGCATCTTCCTGTACGTCGGCGCTGAAGTGAGCATCGGCAGCTTCCTGATCAACTTCATCGGCGAGCCGCACATCGCGGGCCTGTCGCACGCCGACGCGGCGCGCTACGTCAGCATGTACTGGGGCGGCGCCCTGGTCGGCCGCTTCATCGGCTTTGCCGTGATGCGCTATGTGAGCCCGGGCAAATCGCTGGCGGCCACCGCGGTCGGGTCGATCACGCTGGTGTTGATCGCGACCTTCACCGAGGGCAGCCTGGCGATGTGGGCGATCGTCGCCGTCGGCCTGTGCAACTCGATCATGTTCCCGACCATCTTCAGCATGGCGCTGCACGGCCTGGGCAAGTTCACCGGCCAGGGTTCGGGCATCCTGTGCATGGCCATCGTCGGCGGCGCCGTGGTGCCGTTCGTGCAGGGCATCCTGGCCGACACCATCGGCCTGCAGATCTCGTTCCTGGTGCCGGCGGCCTGCTACCTGTTCATCATGTACTACGGCGTGAAGTACGCCAACCTGCACAAGCAGAAAGTCGCGGCCGAATAAGACAGCAAGCCGCACGAAAAAATGCCCGCGCATGTCGCGGGCATTTTTTTATCAGCGGTTCAGGCGTTTCAGTAGCTGCGCGCGCACCATGCGCGCGGCATGGTCGTCGAACGGCGCCAACAGGCCCCGCGCGGCCGGCGGGATATGGGCCGCGGTGTCGTCACCGGCCTCGAACACGTAGTGACGGAACAGCTCGGCCCAGGCCGCGCGCTGGGCGGGCGGCAGATCGCGCACCGTCATCAGGGCGTGCATCAAGGCGTTGTTGGGCGTATCCATCCAGTCGGGCGACTGGCGCCACCAGTAGTTGACCAGCACATTCAAGCCATCCAGCGCTTCCACGTGGTGCCACCACATGCTGGGCACGAAGATCGCGTCGCCCGGCGCCAGATCGGCCACCTGGGCGTGCTCCAGCGCCTCGGCAAACCGGGGAAAGCGCGTGAAATCGGGCTTGGCGAAATCGACCAGACTGACCGGCTGGCCGGCCGGCGTCAGGTCGATCGGGCCGACATACAGATTGTGCTGCTGGCCCGGCGGGAACACGGTGAACCGGCGATGGCCGGCAGCGATGCAGGCCAGGTTGTCGGGCAGGTCGTAATGGGCCGAGATGCGGGTGCGGTTGCCGATCCAGATGCTGGCCAGCGGGTCGCGCGGGCCCAGGTCGACGTCGTTCTCGGCCCGGAAGCCCGGCAGCGCACCGTCGATCGTGGTCGAGCCGACGTAGAGCGCGGGCGGCTTGGGCGTGTCCAGGTGTTTTTCAAGTTCATCCAGCACGGCATCGAGCCGCACCCGCATCGGCTGGAAGTTGAAACCGTCGAGCGACTCGTTGTAGAAGAAGCGGCCGTCGATCTCGGGCGCGCCGAGCATGGCGTTGACGGTGGCGTCGACATACCAGCGGCGCAAATAGTCGATCGCGGCCCGCGGCGAACTGCGGGCGGCGGCCACCATCGGCCAGTCGGCCACCAGGCCGCGCAGCAGCAGCGGCTCGGTCGAGGCGAGGATGTCGGGACCGAGATCGGCGGGCCGCAAGCCCGCGATCTCGCGCATCGCTTTAGCTGCTGGCGGCGTCATGGCCATCGCGGCGGTTGCGGCGGTTCTTGCGGTCGATCAGGGCGCGGAAGTGCGACAGCGAGGCCAGCGCGAAATACATCGGCGCCAGGTAGCCGGCCGCATGCAGCTCGGCGATGATCGCGCCGTCGAGCGCGCCCAGGCGTTCCTCGTGGATGGTGAAGAAGCCGCCCATGCGGTTACGGTCGCCGTTCTCGAACTCGATGTCGAGCACGAAGGCGTCGAGCAGCGCGTGGCGCTTGAGGGCTTCGAGGAAGCCGGCATTGGCCTGCACGCCGTTGTGGATATTGGACAGCATGGCGCTGGTCTTTTCCAGGAAGTCGGTATTGCCGCCATGCGGCTTGAACACCGGTTCGCCCTCGGTCGTGCTCACGCGCGGGTGGTCGAGGTCGACCTGGATCATCAGCTCGTCGCCGTTGCGGCCGATGTAGAACGGCTGGCGCTCGTGCAGCCAGGGCACCAGCGGTGCGTCCCAGCGGCCATCCTCGAGGAACAGGTTCTCGTCTTCCTGGAAGCCGAGCAGCGCGATCGCCTCGTAGTTGGCGCCGTCCTCGAGCTGGCGGAAGATGATCGGATAGTGTGCCTGCAGAGAGCGGAATTCGTCGGCGAAGGTCGGCACCCAGGCTACTTCGCTGCCCAGGCCGGGGCGGTGGCCGGTGACGATGCGCAGGTCCTTGTGCTCGATATTGTTCAACAGGGCGATGTTGGGCATGGAATGTCTCGTTGAGCTTTTTATGGGGAATCATAACGACAACGGCGGGCCGGCTGTTGCCGACCCGCCGTCAATACCGCTATCCGGAAAGTCTACTCCCGAATGGCGGCACAGGCAAAGCCCCGATCAGAACTTGTAGCGCGCGGCCACCATATAGCGTGGGCCCGACTGCACCGCGAACAGCACCTGGTTCTTGGTGCGGCCGTGGATGCGCTGGATCTCGTCGGTCAGGTTGATGCCCTCGAACGACAGGCTCAGGTTCTGGTTGACGTTGTAGCCGATGCTCAGGTCCAGCTGGCCATATTTCTCGACATAGTTCGGGTTCGGGCCCTGGCCGTCGAAGGTCGACGACAGGAACTCGTCGCGCCAGTTGTAGGCCGCGCGCACATTCCACTTGTCGTTCTCGAAGATACCCACCAGGTTGGCCGAGTCGCCCAGGCCGACCAGCGCGAACTGCTCGCCGAAGCTGTTGTTGTCGTACTTCAGGCCCGAGTTGACGTAGGTATAGTTGGCCTGGAAGCCGAAGCCGCTGTTGCCGAACATGTGCTGGACGTTGAATTCCAGGCCGCGGATGCGCGCCTTCTTCTGGTTCGAGTACGAGGTGATGCGGAAGTCGGCGACCGGATCGCTGCCGATGGCCGTGATGGTGCCGGTGGCGTCGCCGGTGGCGTTGTCCGGTCCGCGCACCACGCCTTCCTGGCCGTTGAAGTTGCGGAAGATGTAGTTGCGGATGCAGGTGGTGTCCGCCACCACGCAGCCATTGGCCAGCGCCGCGTTCCAGTAGGCGCCGCCCACCGGGGTGCGCACGCCGAACGGCTGGGCGATGATCTGCGACTGGCCGGCGTAGTTATCCAGGTGCTTGCGGAAGTGGTTGACCGAGACGAAGCTCTGGCGGCCGTAATACCACTCGAGCGCCAGGTCGATGTTCTTCGACTTGACCGGCTCCAGCGCCGGGTTGCCCTGCGAACCGGTACCGCCTTCGACGCGCGCCAGCGTGTCGAGCACCTGGCCGCCGGCAATCTGGTCGTAGCGCGGACGACCGATGGTCTCGCCATAGCTGAAACGGCCCTTGATGTCGGGGCGGAATGCGATGTCGGCGTCGAAGCTCGGCAGCACGTGGTTATAGCTGCCGTCGAGCGTGGTGAAGCCCGACTCGCCGAACACCACCGGCAACTCGTTCTGCGAGACCCAGCTGATCGCGGTCGGCACCTGCACCAGCGCGCTCGACCTGACATCGGTCTTCTCGTAGCGCACGCCGAGCGCGGTATTGATCGGCCAGCGGGTATCCCACTCGGTGTTGAACTGCAGGTACAGGCTCTTGGACTTTTCCTCGGTACGACGGTCGGTGTCGTAGGTGGTCTTCGGCAGGTACAGGTGCGGCAGGCCCGAGGCCTGGGCCACGATGTCGCGGATCTGGCCGAAGTTGAAGGTGTGGAAGCGGTTGAACAGGTTCGGGTTGCCGCTGCCGTCGATGCGGTCGAAGTACTTCGACAGGCTGTCTGGCGTGAACAGGCTGGCCGGGTAGTCCGAGGCCTGGGTCGCGCCGCCCCAGGTGTCGCGCTGCTGGACCGAGAAGGCCGAGCGGTACTTGACCTTGGTGGCGCCGACGCCGAACTTGAATTCGGACGCTTCCATCACCTTCCAGCTGCCGTGGGTCTGCACCTGGTCGACTTCGGTCTTCATGTAGCCGTTTTCGAACACCGAACCGGTCACCTGTTGCGGCGAGCGCAGGAAGTCGGCGCCTTCGATGGAGAGGACCGGGAAGTCCTGCGAGAAGTCGGCGGTGGTGTTGCCGCGGCTGAAGCTGGCGGTACCGATCACGTTGCTCGAACCCCATGGGCTGTCCGGGGTCGATTCGGCCGACGAGCTGTGGGCGTCGAGCTCGAGGCGCAGGTCCGAATTCACGCGCCATGCGGCGTTAAAGCCGAGCGACTTGTTCTCGCTCTTGGTCGCGAAGTCGGAAGCGCCCATCGCGATGTCGTTGGCGCCGAGCGGGATGATCTCGGTATAGGTCAGCGGCGCCGCGAACGGGCCGTCGGTCCAGCTGCTCGACGACGGGCCGAAGTTGAACCAGGCCGACATATCGTTGCGGCGGGTGTGGATCTTGTTTTCGGAGTAGGTGTAGTCGAGGGTGGTGGTGATGTCCTTGGTCGGGGCGAACTGGAACACCACCTGGGCATTGGTGCGCTCGCGCTGCACGCCGGACAGGTTGTAGTTCAGGTTCTGCGGCACCTGGTACAGGTCGTTCGGACCGGGACGGTTGACGATGCCGGGGGTCGCGCCGGAGGCATCCGGTTGCGGGATCGTGCCCCACTGGGTGTCGCTGCCGCGGAACGGGCCTTTCCAGCCATTGGGCACCGAGGCGCGGTTGTAGCCCAGGTTGCGTTCCTGGTAGCTGGCCGACAGGCCGATGCCGAAGCGGCCGTCGGCCGAGGTGTTGGAATAGATGCCCGAGACTTCTGGAGTCACCTTGTCGCCGCTCTGCAGGCCGTCCGGCAGGTTGGTGGCCGAAGTGTCGTGCACGCCCTTGACGCCGATGCTGGCCTGCATGCCGGGACGCGACAGCGGACGCGCGGTGATCACGTTGATGGTCGCGCCGATGCCGCCGGTCGGGGTCTCGGCGCGGCTCGATTTATAGACCTGCAGCTGCGACACCGCTTCCGAGGCGATGTTGGCGAAGTCGAAGGCGCGGCCGTTGCGGTCGCCCAGGTTCGAGACCGGCATCTGGCGGCCGTTGAGCAGCACCAGGTTGAAGTCGGGGCCCACGCCGCGCACTGTGATCTTCGAGCCTTCGCCGATTTCGCGGTCGATCGACACGCCCGAGATACGCTGCAGCGATTCGGCCAGGTTGGTGTCGGGGAATTTGCCGATGTCTTCGGCGACGATGCCGTCGACGAAGCCCTGCGCATTGCGCTTGAGGTTCAGCGACGATTCGAGACTGGCGCGAATGCCGGTCACGACCACGGTCTGGGCGGCCGGTTGCGCCGGGCCGGTGATCGAAGCGGTCGGGTTGCTGGCGGCATCAAGCGCCTGGGTCGGCGCGCTCGTCGCGGTGTCGGCCGGCGGGGTAGCCTGTTGCGCGAATGCCGGGATGAACGCCGAGCATGCGCTGGCTACTGCCAGGCTGATCAAGGTCTGTTTAGCCTTTGGGTAGTACATGTCTTCTCCTGTCTTTTTATAAATATGACCGTCGCCTGGCAACGGTGTCTCCGCCATCCGGACGCATCGCCGCAGGCGGCGCACTTCCGTTGCTACTCGCTGCTACCTCACCTGCCCGCCACCTCCCGACCGGGCAATCGCGCGGCACGGCACCAAGCGACGAAGCGAAGCCGGCCGGCTGGTGCCGGTGGCCTCGCTGCATGAATTGCCTGGTGCGCGTCGCGCTGGTTCATTTGTCCTCGGCTCCATGGCTGACAGTGCCATTCGGGGATCGAAGCTGACTTGTTTGGGTCATGGAAACGTTTCCATGTATTGGTCTGAATATTAGGGTTAGGAAAAAAAATTGTCAACGGAATATTCCATAACGTCATGGGGGTATGTGACGTAGTTTTGCAACACTTTGGTGCAGCGCCAAGCTGAGTTATGGTGAGCGATGGTTCCGACCGCCCGTTGTTTCCCTCGTTGACAGCCGTTTTTGGGGAATGCTATAGTCGGATTGCTTGTATGGTAACGTTTCCAAACTGGAGCACGGATGCACCATTTTCTCGCCTGCCTTGCCGGTCGCATCACCACCGGGACCGGCCTGCTCGCGGTCGGGCTCACCTTTGTCATGACGGCCCCCTCGCATGCGGCGGCAATCGAGACCAATCCGGTTTTCGCCTGGCCTGGCGGCGCCCGCGCCGCAGTCAGCCTGGCCTATGACGACGCCCTCGACTCCCAGCTCGACAACGCCGTCCCCGCCCTCGACCGCCATGGCCTGAAGGGCACCTTCTACCTCAAGCTGTCCAGTCCCGTGGTGGACGCGCGCATGGCCGACTGGCGCGCCGCCGCCAGCAATGGCCATGAGCTGGGCAACCACAGCCTGTTCCACCAGTGCTCTGGCGCCGGACCGGACCGCGCCTGGGTCGCGCCACACCAGGACCTCGACACCACCAGCCGCGAACAGATGCGCGACCAGGTCCTGCTGGCCAGCACCATGCTCACGGCGCTCGACGGCCAGCGCGAGCGCACCTATACCGCGCCCTGCTTCGACGTCAAGGCGCAGGACGGCGACTACCTGCCGCCGCTGCACGCGAGCTTCGTGGCGATCAAGGCCGGCTCCGGGCCCGGCGTGCCGCTTTCGATGAAGACGCTCGACCCCTACCGGGTGCCCGCGGTGGCGCCGGTCGGCAGCAGCGGGGCGCAGCTGATCGCGCTGGTCAAGCAGGCGGCGCAGCACGGGACCATGGTCGCCTTCACCTTCCACGGCATCGGCGGCGACCACCTGAGCGTATCGACCCAGGCGCACGAGGAGCTGCTCCGCTTCCTGGCCGCGCACCGCAACGAGTACTGGACCGACACCTTCCTCAACATCATGAAGCACGTCAGGCGCGAGCAGCCCGCCGCGCGCTGACGGCTCGACAAGGAGACGCATGAAGACCCTGAGCACCCTGGCCGCGCTGCTCGCGCTGGCCGTCAGCGCCGGCTGCGCGACGCCCCCCGCCGCCACCACCCCTGCCCCATCCGGCTGGACCCTGGCATGGAGCGACGAATTCGACGGCGCAACGCTCGATCGCAGCACCTGGGTGGCCGAGACCGGCGGCCATGGCTGGGGCAATAACGAGATGCAGTTCTATACCGCCCGGCCCGAGAACGTGCGCCTGGAAGGCGGCCACCTGGTGATCGAGGCGCGCAAGGAAAGCTACGAAGGCAAGGACTACACCTCGGCGCGGCTCAAGACGGCCGGGCTGAAGGAAACCCGGTACGGCCGCTACGAGGCGCGCATCAAGGTGCCCAAGGGCCAGGGCATCTGGCCCGCGTTCTGGATGCTGGGCGCGAACATCGGGCAGGTCGGCTGGCCCAGGAGCGGCGAGATCGACATCATGGAAATCATCGGCAAGGAGCCGGGCAACTCCTATGGCACGCTGCACGGCCCGGGTTACTCGGGCGAGCATGCGTTTAGCAAGGCGATCGCCCTGGAAGGCGCCGACTATGGGGACGACTTCCACGTGTTCGCCGTCGAATGGGAACCGAAGCAGATCCGCTGGTACCGCGACGGCGTGCACTTCCATAGCGCGACGCCCGAGACCGTGAAGGGTGAATGGGTGTTCGAGCAGCCTTTCTTCGTGCTGCTCAACCTGGCGGTGGGCGGCTACTGGCCCGGTTATCCGGATGCCACCACCCCGTTCCCGCGCCAGATGCTGGTCGACTACGTGCGCGTGTACCGCAAGGCGACGCCCTGACCCTGATGCACCAGGTCGCGCCCCAGCACCAGCCGCAGGTCGGCGGGCGCGCACTCTTCTACCTCTTGTAGCCGGGCGTTGCCGAAGCGCCGGGCCAGACTGCGGGCGGCGTCGACATGGGCGGCCTCGTACTCGATGCGGGTCTGGCGCACATCGAAGCCCGGCGCGTTCGACAGGCGCGTGACCTGCACGCCGGGTTGATCGATCCGGCGCGATAGCGCGCGCGCCATGCCGGTCACGCCGTTGCCGTTGCGGATCTCGAGCCGCGCCAGCGCGGCCGGGAGGGTCGCCTCGGTCCCGGGCTGCGCTGCCGTGCGGCGCAACTCCATCATGCCGTCCGCGCCGACATGGATATAGTCCTGGGCCCAGTCCGGGTGCGCCTGCGGCGCCGGACTGGAAACCGCCTGACCCAGGGCCGCGACCTCGGTCTTGCCGCCGCTGACGACGGCCAGGTCGGCGCGCAGGTCGTGCTGGCGCAGCGCCATGGCCTGACGCCGCATCTGGGTGGCGCGGTCTCGCTCGCCCAATGCCGCCAGGGCGTCGCCCAGCAACTGCCAGCCGCGCGGGTTGAGCGGGTCGAGCAGGCAGGCCCGCTCCAGTGCGGCGCGCGCCTGTCCGGGCTGGCCATCGAGCAGGTAAGCCTGGCCCAAGTTGGCGAACAGATAGGCCTTGCCCGGTCCCGCGTCCAGGCCGAGCGGCGCCGTCAGCTCGCGCCAGATGGCGATCGCCGGCGCCAGCTCGCGGTCCTCGGCATGCAGGGTCGCCAGGCCGTTGCGCGCGCCCGGGTGAACAGCGTCGAACCGTAATGCCGCCTCGTAGGCGGTGCGCGCCTGGTCCGGGCGTCGCGCCAGGTGATGCGCGCGGCCATCGCGATAAGCCTGTTCGGCCCGGGCGCCGCTGTCGTGGACGGAGCGCCAGCCGAACGGCGAGCAGGCCATCAGGCCGACGCACAGCAGCGCCACGCGGGTCATCTGGAAACTGCGTTTCATGGATCTGGCTCCTTGCGGTTCAGCGTGCGAAGGGCATGGCGCCCAGGGTGCGCGAAATCTGGATCGCGGCCGGTCCCAGCAGGACCATCAACAGGGTCGGGAAGATGCAGAAGATCAGCGGGAACAGCAGCTTGAGGCCGATCTTGGCGGCGGTTTCCTCGGCCATCACCTGGCGCTTGTGGCGCAGGTTATCGGCATGCACGCGCAGCGAGTCGCCAACGCTGGTGCCGAAGCGCTCGGACTGGATCAGCATCGCCACCAGGGTATCGACGTCGTCCACGCCCGAACGCAGCGCGAAGTTGCGCAGCGCCTTCTCCTTGCTGAAGCCAGCGCGCATCTCCATCAGCACCAGTTGCAGTTCCTGCGACAGCACCACGCTCTTGATATGGATCTCCGAGGCCACCTTGACCAGCGCCCGCTCCAGGCTCAGGCCAGCCTCGACGCACACGGTCAGCAGGTCGAGCGCGTCGGGAATGGTCTCGAAGATCTCGCGCCGGCGCCGTTTGATCAGGCGTTCGAGCAGCGCGTTGGGCGCGTAGTAGCCGAACGCCGCGCCCAGCAGCAGCACGCCCAGCATCTTGCCCCCGGCGAGCTCGCGCCCGTACAGCACCAGCAGTGGCGCGCACATGGCCGGCACCAGCAGCGCCAGCGCGGTCTTGGACGCGAAGTACAGGGTCGGCGCCGACGGGTGGCGCCAGCCGGCGTTCATGAAGCGGGTGCGCAGGGTCGATTTTTCCCAGCCTTCCTCGGGGATCGACAGCCGGGTCAGGGGACGGGCGACGCTGGCCATGCGCTCGATCCAGCGCACCCGGGATTCATGCGGTTCGCCCTGGCCGAGGAAACGGCGCAGGCGTTCGCGCAGGGCCAGCGGCGCGAACAGGGCCAGCGCGGCCCAGGCCAGCAGGCAGACGACGACGAAGACGATCAGCAAAAAAGCCAGTTGGGAAGAAGTCATGGCGGCCTCACACGCGAATGCGGATGGTCTTGCGCAGCCAGATCACGCCGAACACGATCATGCCCAGGCCGTACCACAGCAGGCGCACGCCGGAAGGGTCGGTCCACAGCATGCGGACATAGGCCGGGCTGCTGAGCAGCATCACGCCCATCACGCCGAACGGCAGCGCGCCCAGGATCCAGGCCGACATGCGGCCCTCGGCCGACAGCACGCGCACGTGCGCCACCAGCTTCAGGCGGGCGCGGATGATCTGGCTGATGTTGCCCAGGATCTCGGCCAGGTTGCCGCCCGATTCGCGCTGGATCAGCACCGCGATGATCAGGTAGCGCAGGTCGGTCAGCGGGATGCGCTGGGCCAGGCCGTGCAGGGCCTCGTTCATCGGCACGCCGTAGTTGATCTCTTCGCGCGTGATGCGGAACTCGCCGGCCAGCGGTTCGGGCAGCTCGTTGCCGACGATCTGCAGCACATTGGTGAATGAGTGGCCGGCGCGCAGCGCGCGCGCGATGAAGTCGGCCGCCTCGGGCAGCTGGTGTTCGATGCGCACCAGGCGCCGCATGCGCATCCGGTGCACCAGCCACCAGGGCAAGCCCAGGCCCCCGACCGCGGCCAGCAGGCGCGCCGGCGCCGGCACCGCGACCGCGCTGACCGCGCCCGAGGTGAGCGCCAGCGCCGCCACCAGGCAGGCCAGCGAGCCGGCCAGGAACTGGCCGACCGACCAGCTGGCGCCGGCCTGCACCAGCAGCGCGTCGATGCGCTGGGCCAGGCTGAAACCATGCAGCAGGCGGTCCAGCGCCGCAAAGCGGCTGTAGCGGCGCTGCTTGAGGATCGAGATCCGCTCGCCGCTGCGGCCGCTGACGCCGCCGGACATGATCTGCAGGCGGCGCGCGATGCGGCGCGCGGCCGCGCCGTGGGTGCTCATCCACCACAGGTAGAAGCCCTCGACCGCCAGGATCACGGCCGCGAACACCAGCACCACGAAACCATAGAACAAGCCGTCCATGGGCGCTCCCTTAGTCGAATAGCCGGTCGGGGTCGAACGAATCGTCCGAGACCGGCACCCCGAACAGCTTGAGGCGGTCGGCGAAGCGCGGCCGTACGCCGGTGGCGCTGAAGTGACCCAGCACCTTGCCGTCGACGTCGACCCCGCGCTGCTCGAAGCGGAAGATCTCCTGCATCGAGATGATCTCGCCTTCCATGCCGGTGATTTCCTGCAGGCTGACCAGCTTGCGGGTGCCGTCGGTCAGGCGCGAGACCTGCACCACCACCGTCACCGCCGACACGATCTGCTGGCGGATCGCACGCGGCGTCAGGTTCACCGCCGCCATGCTGACCATGTTCTCCAGCCGCGACAGGGCGTCGCGCGGGGTGTTCGAGTGGATCGTCGCCAGCGATCCCTCGTGGCCGGTGTTCATCGCCTGCAGCATGTCGAGCGCTTCAGGGCCGCGCACCTCGCCCAGGATGATGCGGTCGGGCCGCATGCGCAGTGCGTTGCGCACCAGCGCCCGTTGCGGCACCTCGCCCTTGCCCTCGATATTCGGCGGGCGGGTCTCCAGGCGCACCACGTGCGGCTGGCGCAGCTGCAGCTCGGCCGCGTCCTCGATCGTCACCACCCGCTCGCTGGCCGGAATGAAGCCCGAGATCAGGTTGAGCAGGGTGGTCTTGCCGCTGCCGGTGCCGCCCGAGATCAGGATGTTGACCTTGGCCGTGCCGAGGCCCTCCAGCACCCGGATCATGGGCGCGGTCATGCTCTTGTAGTCGAGCAGGTTCTGCACCGTCAGCGGGCTGCCGCCGAAGCGGCGGATCGACAGGATCGGGCCGTCGACCGCCAGCGGCGGAATGATCGCGTTCACGCGCGAGCCGTCCGGCAGGCGGGCGTCGACCATCGGGCTCGATTCGTCCACCCGGCGGCCCACGCGCGAGACGATCTTCTCGATGATCTTCATCAGGTGGGCATTGTCGTGGAAGGTGATTTCGGTGAGCTCGAGCCGGCCGCGGCGCTCGACGTACACCTTGCTGGCGGTGTTGACCAGGATGTCCGAGATCGAGGGATCGGCCAGCAGCGGCTCGAGCGGGCCGAAGCCCAGCATCTCGTGCTGGATGTCGAGCACCAGGTGGTGCCGCTCGTGCTGGTTGAGCACGATGCGCTCGTCCTCGATGATGCGCTGGACCAGCAGCGCCAGCTCGTGCTTGAACTGCTCGGCGGTCAGGCGCTTCAAGCGCTCCAGGTCGATCCGGTCGAGGATCATCTGGTGCATCAGCTTCTTGAGTTCCTGGTAGGCCTGGTTCGGCGCATCCGACAGCTCGATGCCTGTGCTCAGCTCCTGGCCGCCGAGGGCGAGTCGTTCGCGAAGGGACATGGGCGTCTCCGGCGTGGGTTGGTTTAGTAATCGGCGTCCTGGCGCCCGAACAGGCGATCGAGCAGGCCGCGGCTTTCCTGGATCCGGTGCGCGGTCACCAGTTCGACCATTTCGGACAGGCTGCGCGCGGCCGCGCTCGAGCGCGACAGCTGCAGCACCGGCACGCCCTGGTTAACCGAATCGGTCACCGCCACGTAGTCGTTGGGGAAGGTGTGCACCACCTCGCAGCCGAGCGCCGCATGCAGGTCTTGCAGGCGCAGCTTGCCGCCCTTCTCGTAGCGGTTGACGATCAGGCGGATGTTGTCGAGTACATAGCCCAGCGAGCGGAAGATATCGAGCAGGCGCCGCGCGTCGCGGATGTCGGGCAGCGCCAGCTGCAGCACCGGATAGATGGTGTCGGTCACGTCCAGCGCGCGCAGCGAAACCGCGTCGATCTGGCGCCCCACGTCGAGCAGCACGTAGTCGTAGTTCTGGCGCGCCACGCGCAGGATGGTGTCGATGTGTTCGGGCTTGGCCTGCCTGGCGTGGCCCGGGTCGTCGGCCGCGGCCAGCACCCCGAATCCGGGCGTGACGTGCACCAGGCACGATTCGAGGAAAGGACCGTCCACCCGCGCGATCTGGGCGCACACGTCGGACATCGTCATGGCCGGCTTCTGGTCCGACACATACAGCGCGGCGTCGCCGAACTGGCCGTGCAGGTCGATCAGCAGGACCTTCTTGCCGGCCAGCGTGGCCAGGGCGTAACCGAAATTGGCCGAGATGAAGGTGGCGCCGCTGCCGCCCTTGCAGGCGATGAAGGCCAGTACCTTGCCTTCGCGCAGGCTCGACACGCCGGCGGCGGCGGCGATCCGGTCCATCGCCTCGTGGAAGGCGCGATGCACCAGCGGCATCTGCAGCAACTCGCGCACGCCGGCGCGCATCGCGGCGATCAGGAGGTCCGGCTGGTGCTGGTTAGTGAGCAGCATCAGCTGGGAACCCGGATACTGGCGGCCCAGGCGTTCGAGCAGGCTGGCCTCGGCCGGCTCCAGGCCGCTGGCGTCGACGATCACCAGTTGCGGCGCATCCGGCTCGGGGCGGTCGAGCGCCTCGCGCAGGCTGGCGCGGGTGGCGGCCAGGTGCAGTGGCGGCACCCGCGCCGCACCCTGCGAGGCCAGTTCGGCGTACAGGTGGCTGTCGCGACTGATCAGGAGCGCTCTCATGGCAGCTCCCGGCGGTGGCGTCGTGCGTTGGCTCGGCGCGCGTCCATCACTGGTCCACCATCGCCGCCGGCTGGCCCTCGGGCCGGGCGAACGAGCGCTGGTAGTTGTCGATGGCGGCGCGGGCGGCGCGCCCATCGAGGCCCAGGGCCGGATTGCGGTCGGCGCCGGCGGCCGGGTCGAGCGTCTGGGCCGCCAGGTTGCGACGGGTAGCGGCGCCGAACTGCGCGTCCCAGCCGGGGGTGGTCGAGACGCATCCCGCCGCGCCGCAGGCGAGCAGCGCCAGCGCCGTCCATCGTGTGAATATCGATCGCATTCCGTTCCCCTAGTTGAGTTCGAAGCCGCCGGATACCGCTGCGGCGGTCTGCGCCGCGGCCGGTGGCGGCGCCGCCGGCGCGGCTGGCGTGGCCGGGTGCTCGCCTTCCAGCCGCCCGCCCAGCAACAGGCCGGCGCGCGACGGCGCCACGTGGCCGTCGGTCGGCAGCACGTGGCTGCCGCCGGCCAGCGGCTTGACCAGGCGCGCTGTGATCACGAACACCAGCTCGGTGCGGTCCTGCTGGTAGTCGGTGCTGCGAAACAGCGCGCCCAGCACCGGCACGTCACCCAGGCCCGGCAAGCCCTTCATGTTGGCGACCAGGTTGTTGCGCACCAGGCCACCGATCGCGAAGCTCTGGCCGTCGTACAGCTGCACCGTGGTGCTGGCGCGGCGCGTGGTCACCAGCGGCATGATGGCGGTGCCGTTGATGCCGGCGGCGGTGATGCCGATCCCCTCGCGCGACAGTTCGGACACCTCGGGCGCGACCTTCAGGTTGATGCGCCCGCCCGCCAGCACGGTCGGGGTGAAGCGCACGCCGACCCCGAATTCCTTCTCTTCCAGCGTGACGCGGTCATCGTCCTGCGATACCGGGATATAGAACTTGCCGCCGGCCAGGAACGAGCCTTCCTGGCCGCTGATGGCCAGCACATTCGGCTCGGCCAGGATGCGCACCAGGCCATCGACCTTGTCGGCCTCGATGCCGAAACGGTTGCCGTTGGTCTTGATGCCGGACAGGCCGCCGCGCGCCAGTCCGCTCAGGAAGTCGGTGGCCAGGGTGGTGGTCCAGCTGCCGGAGCCGAAGCTGAAACGGGCGCCGGTCTCGAGCCGCTCGAACAGGGTGCGCGAGACCTCGGCCACCTTGACCTCCAGTTGCACCTGCTGCGGTGCGCTCACCGCCAGCAGGTTGACCACCCGGGCGCCCGCATTGCCGCCGCCGCCGCCGCTGGAGCCGCCCTTGCCGACCACGATCACCCCGTCGGTGTCGTTCTCCTTGTCGGCCGCCGGCAACTGGCGCAAGGGGCGCCGCACGTAGGCGCCGGCCAGCTCCACCGCGCGCTGCACGGCGGCGGCGTCGCTGACGGTGCCGGTCAGGATCAGGCTGTCGTGGGCCGCCATCACCTTGATGTCCTTCTCGTCCGGCATCGCGGCCTCGAGCGTGGCTTCGAGCCCGCCCGGGTCCATCGCGATCGTGATGTCGATCACGCTGCACAAGCCGCTGCGGCCCTGGACGATCATATTGGTGCTGCCGACGTCCACGCCGGCGATATACAGGGTGTCGGGCGCGACCAGCATGGCCTGTACCACGGCCGGGTTGCCGACGCTGCGCCGGGCTACCTTCTCGGGCAGGCGCAGCATGGTCGACTTGCCCATCTGGAGCGCCATCGTGGCCGGGCGCGCGGCCTCGCCGCGGCAGCCATGCTCGACGACAGGCGCGGCACTGGCGCTCCCCAGGAAGGCTCCAGCAACGGCAACGGTGTGCAATATGATCGTCAGGCGTTTCATGATCGGTCCAGTCGATGGTCAAAAGCATTCCTGCGACGCGTGCAGGCCATTGATGACGGCGATGCAGTCGCGCTTGGGCGGGCTCGGTGCGCGCACCTGCTGCACGCGCGGCCGCGGCGGGGCGCGCACCACCGGCGGCGGTGCGGCAACGGCCAGCGCCGGCAGCAGGTTTTCCTTGGTCGCGCCGAGGGTGGCGGCGGCGGCCGGATCGACCTGGTTGCGCAGCGCCAGCGACAGGGTGCCGACGCTGCGCGCCAGGTCCAGTTTCTCGGCCTCGCCCGGGGTGACTTCGAGCGTGACGGCATTGACCACCTTGGGCTTGGTCTCGTCGCGGCTCACTTCCTGCGCCACCGCCAGCACCAGGATCCGTTCCAGCACGATCTTCGAGATGCTCTGCTCGCGCGAGCGGGCCGCATTCGGGTCGGGCATGGTCTCGGTGCTGACGATGATGTCCACGTAGTTGCCCGGGAGGGTGAAGCCGGCCACCCCGACCACGTCGTTGACGCGCACCGTGATCGCGCGCTTGCCCTCGGCGATCATGGCCGACAGGCCGCCCAGGGTGCCGGCCGGGGCCAGCTTGGCCTGGCTGATCGGTTCGCCCGCCAGCAGGCTGCTTTTCAGTACCCGCCCGCCCAATGCCGCCGGGTCGGTGAAAGCGCCCTTGGGCACGCTGTCGGCCGGCCAGTCGACCAGCTTGAACATCTCGGGCGCCAGGCGCTGGCCGATGTCGACGTCGGCCCTGGCCACGACGATCCGGCCCGCGCTCGCGCCCGGGGCATTGAGCAGCCAGCTGCCGGCCAGCGCCACCGCCAGCAGGCCCAGCACCACCGCCAGCGCCATCATGATCACGGCACGCTTGTTCTTCATCGCCCGGCTCCTTCCTTGTCGATGCTGTCGGCCGCCGATGGGAATAATGGGGAGGGCAGCGCGGGCGGCAGGGCGCTGGCCCCGAACAGGCTGCTCCAGGCCTGGACCAGGCTCTCCACGTCGCAGCGCGGGGCGCGGCCGGCGAAGCCGGCGAAATCGGCGATCCGCCCCAGCAGCTCGTGCGGCCAGGCGGCCAGCAAGGGGCGCCGGGTGCGGCGATGCAGTTCGACGATCAGGTAGTCGAGCGCGGCCTCGTCGACCTCGATCCGGCGCAGCCGCGCCTGGCGCCGCAGCAGCGCGCGGTAGCTCGCTTCGGACAGCGGCCCGACCGGGATCCGGTAGCCGATGCGGCGCAGGCAGGCGTCGTCCAGCACCGATTCCGGCGCCAGGCTGGTGGCCAGCACCAGGCCGACGTCGAACGGCAGCGCGTGGCTCGGGCCGTGCGGCACCGTCACATGGTCCTGGCCCGCCTCGAGCGCGCCGAGCCAGCGGTGCAGCAGTTCGCCGGCCGGGACCCGCTGGCGTCCCAGGTCGTCCAGCACCAGCAGGCCGTTATTGGCCAGGATGTGGGGCGGCGCGCGCAGCACGCCGCTGGCCGCGTCCACCCGCAGCTCGAGCATGTCGCGCACCAGCTCCGCGCCCACATGCACCAGCGGACGCTGGGACAGGACCCAGCGCGCGTCGACGCCGCGCCGTTCTTCCAGGCCGCGCAGCTGCAGCGGCGGCGGATGCAGGGCCGGGTCGTGCAGCTGGACGATCTCGTGGTTGACCAGCACCGCGTACGGCACCGCGATCGGATCCTGGCGCAGGCGCGCGAACTTGCGCCCCAGGGTGGTCTTGCCGCTGCCGGACGGGCCGTACAGCAGCAACGGCCGGCCCGAATACAGGGCTGCGCCGATCAGTTCGCGCGCCGCCGGTTCCAGGCCATCGCCATCGAGCAGCGCCTCGAGTTCGGCGCGCATCACGCGCGGCGCATCGGGCCGCCGCTGCGACTGGTGCGCCACCACCGCGCGCCAGGCCGCCAGCGTCACCGGCGCCGGCCCGGCATAACGCGACTCGGCCTGGTGGTCGCAGGCCGCGCGCGTGCCGGCGGCGCTGAGCTGGTAGTGCACGTCGATCTCGGTCTCGCCCGAATACGCGATTTCGGCCTGGCCGCCGGCGACCAGGCCCTGCACCACTTCGCGCACCACGCTCACCGACAGCCGCAGGCGGCCGGTCAGGCGCGACAGCGGCGTCTTGCCGCCCGCGTGCAGGACCTTGAGCACCAGCGCCGTCACCAGGCGTGGATCGAGCCCGGTATCGCGCACGGTGCGCGGCTGGCGCGGCAGCACGGCGGTCACGTCGCCATCGTCGGATGGCGCACCGGCGGCGAATGCGAACGCCGGCGCGTCGCTTCCGGCCGTGGCCGTGGTGGCCGACAACATTTCCGTCATGAAGCCTCCTGCCCATGAAGATGTTTCAAGAAACCTTGATTTGATTCTAGCGAGCGGCCTCATCAGGTACTTGATACCTGACAAAGGCCCTACCCGCCGCTCATGGAATCGCTATTGCGTGTAGCGCCGCACCAGCAGCACGATGGCGCCGGCGGCGATCGCCACGCCATAGGGAATGGCGCCGGCGCTGGGCCTGCCGCCAGCGCTGCCGACGGCGGGCATCGGCCCGCGCGGCAGGCGCAGCAAGGTGGGCCGCAGGATCGCCCACAGATTGGCCAGCACCATGCGCAGGCGGCCCTTGAAGACGACCACCGCCAGCGCCATCACGCCGCCGGCGCACCAGGCCAGGATGGCGATGCGCAGCGCGTCGCCGGGACCGGCGAAGGCGCCGACCATCGCCATCATCTTGACGTCCCCGGCGGCCATGCCGCGGACCAGGTAAAAGGGCATGAAAATCGCGAGCCCGGCCGCCGCCCCACCCAGCCAGGCGAGCAGCCCCGCCACCGGTTGCGGCGACAGCAGATGCAGGACCAGGGCGCCGAGCATGCCGGCGGCCAGCAGCCGGTTCGGGATGCGGCGGCTCTCCAGGTCCTTGACCGCCGCCGCCGTCACCGTCAGCAGCAGCAGCGTATCGAGGTAATGTGCGACAACCATGATGCGACTCCACAAAAAAAAAGCCCCCCGGGGCCGAACCGCGTCCCTGGGGGGCAGGCAGATTACGGAGTAGGTGGCGTTTCGAACTGATCGCGGATGTACTCGAAGGCCGCTTTGATTTCTGTGCCGACCTCTCCGGCGACACCGGCCATCACGACGCCGATGAGGGCGGCGATCAGGCCATACTCGATGGCCGTCACACCGTTCTCGTCAGCGAAAAATGCTTTGATGGCGGAGGTAATCGTGCTCATGACAAACTCCTTGTAGTGGTTGAGGAAATACTGGCTGCGACTGGGCCCCGTCGCTACTGCTGTGTTGCGTTTGCCAGTGAGTTCACTGTAGCGATTAATGCCGTACGGCAAGTTGACCACCCACAACTTTTCCCATTGGAAATTCGTGCTTCTGATAAGAAACAAAGTCGAACGGCGATGGATAAAAATTGTTAAGAATAGTTGCCGCTAATACAAAAAGGCATTATGCTGTTTTGCTTGACCGCCGAAAATCCAGTGCCGCCGAGCCCATCGGTGCAGCGTGCGGCCTGCCTGTTCTCTCCCGGTACCTCTTCTTGCTTGGTCTGATAACGACGACATGGATTCCCTGCTGCGACACATGGTGGACATGACCGGCCACCGCGATCACACGATGCTGGACATCTCCGTGATTTCGGCGGTCCAGGAATTGTCCGGCGCGGCCCGCACCCGGGTGCTTGCCATCGCCAGCGTCGGCGGACAATACTTCGTGCGCTCGCGCGCCTGCATCCACGCCGGCGGCGTAGCCTGCCCCGAAGAGCCGCAAGACAACGGTCCGGGCGAGCCGATCGCGCTCTATCCCGAACTGGAGGCTTGCCTGCGGCGCCATGACATGCGCGCCGAAAGCGAAGGCGCGGACGGCCTGCGCCGCCTGTGGCTGCCGATCTGGTTCGGCGACAAGGCCGACACCTGTCTCGAGATCATGCATGCCGACCCGTTCACGCCGGAAGCGCTGTACATGGTCAACGGCATCGTCAGCGTGTACCGCAACTTCCAGAACCTGCTCGACTACAGCGAGCGCGACTCGCTCACCGGCCTACTCAACCGCAAGACCTTCGACGACCAGCTGGCGCGCATGCTGCACGCCTCCGAAACCGACGCTTCGAGCCACGGCCAGGCCGAGCGGCGCCAGTCGAGCGGCGCCGAGAAGCAATGGTTGGCGGTGGTCGACGTCGACCACTTCAAGGGCGTCAACGACCGCTTCGGCCACCTGTACGGCGACGAGGTGCTGATCCTGATCGCCAACCTGCTGCAGTCGTCGTTTCGCGCCCAGGACCGGGTATTCCGCTTCGGCGGCGAGGAATTCGTGGTGTTGCTGCGCTCGACCAACCTGGACAATGCGCGGTGCATCATCGACCGCTTCCGGGCCGATGTCGAAAGCCACGATTTCCCGCAGGTGGGCCAGGTCACGGTCAGCATCGGCTTTACCAGCGTCAGCGCGGCCGACTCGCCGGTGATCACGCTCGGCCACGCCGACCAGGCCCTGTACTACGCCAAGGCCCATGGCCGCAACCGCGTGTGCTACTACGAAGAGCTGGTCGAGGGCGGGCTGCTGCAGACGGTGGCGGTCAACGATACCGCCGAGTTTTTCTAGGCCAGATCCAGTATCCTATTTGCGGCTGTCAGCAAGAACGGCTTCCTGGCCAACGCGACGTCGATCGGACCCACTAGCCATTCAGCGTGAACCTGATGTGTCAGCAAGCGGTTTCCACAATTGCACGTTCACCTGCTGCGGCTGGTTTCGAGACCGCGCATGCGGGTTCATGATCGTGACGTCTCCCGCCAACTGATGGGTGTTAGCGCCAATGCGGCGCGCCAGCATGCCCTTCCAGTCCTTCATACGTCGTGAGTTATCGGCCGACACCAGTACCCAGGCGCGGCGGATCTTGTCGGCATCGACCTTCAGCATGACGTGTTCGACCGAAGCGGCGCTTCCTGGATAACCGCCCAAGAGCCAAGGCGAACCCAAGGGATTCGCACCGAGGATATAGATGAGTCCCGGCCCGTCGCCGGTCAGGTCCAGGATGTCTTGGCCTGGCCGCATGCCAGCCGCACGCGCCATTGCCTGCACATCGTCCAGGGCTTTCTTGGTGGCGGGGTCGACATACACCGTGCCACCCGCCGCAACTGGTTTTACGGGCACGATTTGATTCTCCATCGATGTCGGCATCCGATATGTATATGCCACATCGGTCCATGCACGCCACTGTACCATCAGCGATGGCAGGCACATCAACACGAGGCACACGGCCAGCACTGCAGGTCCCAGCAGCCGTTCGTGAGACAGGCGATACAGGCGAATGTAGACGGCGCAGAAGGCAAACAGCCCAGCGATGACACTATGCGCCAGTACCGACATATTGGTGCCATAAGAAAAAGCGACTGGCAGGAACAGCAACAACAACATCAGTGCGATGTCGCGCCGCGCATCGAATCGATCGCTCTGGCTCTTGCCGGCCCAACGCTCGGTCAGCCAGAGTGCACAGGTGCTGGCGCCAACTACGATGAGCCAGCTTTTCCCCTGCGGCTCCATGATGATGCTGGCGGCAATCGCCGCGGCCGCGACCAGCGCCACGGCCGACACTGCAATAAGCGATCCACTACGGATTTTGCGTTTCAAGAGGAACAGGATGACCATCGCAGCGGCCAGCCAGGGCCCGATGACATAGGCCAGTCGCTGGAATTCCCAGCGAAATCCGTTGAGCATACTCATTGGACCATATGAGCCATCGCGCACCCGCACCAGATCGATGCCATCGCGCAGCGACACCAGCCACTGTGGGAAGGCAAGTTGCAGCATCAGGAAGTTGAGCGCGAAGCCGGCGACGATGGCCGCGAAACCCCGCAATAGCCATGCTGCTTTCCAGTCACGATACAGGACACAAAAGAATACCAGATGGGCAAACGTGACCAGGACCGAGGTCGTCGCCTTGGACAAGAAGCACATGCCCAGCGCTAACCCATACGCGAAGCATAGCAGCACAGGCCGGCGCACGGGTGTTGAGGCCAGCACACGCAATATGCAGGCTGTCATCAGGGCAATGGTCACGATCGAGAGCAGGTTATAGGACGGCGCCCGAAGCGTGGTAAGAAAACTGAAGAACAGCATTGCCGAGGCCATCGGGGCCAGGATAGACCAGGCAAGATGGCCACCGCTTCCGGCGCGTCCCTCAGCCTGGGAAGGAAATGCAAAGCGCAGCAACTCGAACACGAGCACTGCGGCGCTGACGAGCACTAGTACCAGTGACAGCATGCGCATGGCGGCGATATCCTGGCCCATCATGCGAAATGGCCATTCGAAATATGCGCCGAAGAAGGTGACGGTACCGGCGAATTCCCGCCAGTGCAGATAATTGTGCAGGTAGTAGGATTCGTCCGTAAATTCAAAACCCCGCGCTGCCATCCACAGATAGAGCCCGATCTGGACCAGCAGGATAGCTAGGATCGGTAGCATGTACTTGGGATCGACAACTCGTTGTTGTAGTGGAGGCGGCACGGTGCTCATTGCATTGTTTTCTACTGGAAGACGAGGTGGGCGGGACCAACAGAGGAAGTGTGCGCATGATGCACAAGGCAAGTATGTTGCTATACTTGCATTTGGTCAAGCTACACACGGTAGGGCAAAACCATGGTCACGCTTGCCGTTACAGCCTTGACCTTTGAAGACAACACACCTTATTCTTTCAGGAATGTTGTTTGTTTTTTATTATTGGTCGAATGAACCTGCTGGATTCCCGGCATGGTGAGCTTCGTATTCCTCTTTTAGGCACCACATGATTCTAGTAACCGGCGGGGCAGGATTCATTGGCTCGAATTTCGTGCTCGACTGGCTTGGAGAGTCGAGCGAGGCCGTCGTCAACTTGGACAAGCTGACTTATGCCGGAAATATAAGTAATCTGGATGCGCTGCGTGACGATCCACGCCACATCTTTATCAAAGGCGATATTGGCGACCAGGCGCTTGTCTCGGAACTGCTAGCGCGTTATCGGCCACGCGCCATTGTCCACACTGCCGCAGAAAGCCACGTCGACCGCTCGATCCAGGGCCCCGGGGAGTTCATCCGCACGAATATCAACGGCACGTTCTCGATGCTCGAGGCAACACGCGCTTATTGGTCATCGTTGCCTGGGGCCGAACGTGAAGATTTCCGCTTCCTCCACATGTCGACCGACGAAGTCTACGGCACACTCGACGGCGCCGATCCAGCGTTCACCGAGACCACTTCCTACCAGCCGAACAGCCCTTATGCCGCAAGCAAGGCAGCGTCGGATCATCTGGTGCGCGCCTACCATCACACCTATGGACTGCCAACGCTGACCACCAACTGCTCGAATAACTACGGCCCCTACCATTTCCCTGAAAAGCTGATTCCGCTGGTGATTGTCAACGCACTGGCCGGCAAGCCAATTCCTGTGTACGGCGATGGCCAACAGATCCGCGACTGGTTATTCGTGTCCGATCACTGCGCGGCGATCCGCACCGTACTGGCACGCGGACGGCTCGGCGAAACCTACAATATCGGCGGCTGGAACGAGCGGACCAACCTCGACGTAGTGCAAGTCCTGTGCGACATGCTCGACCTGCTCGTCCCGCGCGCGACTGGCAGCTACCGCGAGCAGATCGTATTCGTCCAGGATCGTCCAGGGCACGATCGCCGCTATGCGATCGATGCACGCAAATTGGAACGCGAACTTGGATGGAAGCCAGCTGAAACTTTTGAAACCGGCATTGCCAGGACAGTGCGCTGGTACCTGGACCATCAGGCCTGGGTTGCACAGGTGCAGTCGGGCGACTACCTGACCTGGATCGAAGAAAATTACGCGAACCGCAATATGGAGGCATGTGAATGACTACCGTTATCCCGCACCGCAAGGGTATCCTGCTAGCAGGTGGTTCCGGCACGCGCTTGCACCCGATCACCACGACTGTGTCGAAGCAGCTGTTGCCTGTATATGACAAGCCGATGATTTATTACCCGCTGAGCACGATGATGCTGGGTGGGTTGCGTGATCTGCTGATCATATCCACGCCCCAGGACTTGCCTCGTTTCCAGGGTCTGCTCGGAGATGGGACGCAGTGGGGCATTAACCTTTCGTATGCAATACAACCTTCGCCAGATGGCCTGGCACAAGCCTTTCTGATCGGGCGCGAATTCGTGGGCAACTCGCCGTCGGCCCTGATCTTGGGCGACAATATTTTCTATGGAACCGATCTGCAGCAAAAACTCGAGAATGCCACCAGGCGGGCCCACGGTGCCAGCGTGTTCGCCTACCACGTGCAGGATGCACGCCGCTATGGTGTGATCGAATTCGATGCACAGCGGCGCGCGATGTCGATCGAGGAAAAGCCGGAGCAGCCCAAGTCGAACTTTGCCGTGACTGGTTTGTATTTCTACGACAATACCGTGTGCGATATTGCTGCCGACATCCAGCCATCGCCACGTGGCGAACTTGAGATCACTGACGTGAACCGCGAATACCTGCGCCGGCAGCAATTGCATGTCGAGCTGATGGGAAGGGGTACGGCCTGGCTCGACACCGGCACACCGGATTCGCTTCTCGATGCCGGCCAGTTCATCGCCACCATCGAAAAGCGGCAGGGACTGAAGGTGTGCTGTCCGGAAGAGATCGCCTTTCACAAAGGCTTCATCGATGCCGAGCACCTGTTACGCCTTGCCCATCCCTTGCGCAAGAGCGACTACGGTCGTTACCTGCGACAACTGGTCGATAACTGAGCGCCAACGACCCTCGCATTCGCCAGCCACCGGACTGGCATGGCATGCGCCAGGCTGGTGGCGCAAGCCTCATGCCAGTTGCATGAAACGCAGCGGCTGGACCTTCCATTTGTCGGCCGACTCATGGCGCACGATGCAGTCGGCCCCGCCAAATCCCACGCCTTTCGACAGATCGACTGTCTCGGGCCGAATATACACCTGCTGCCTCGCATGGAAGAGCACATTGACCTTGGGCGTGAGCAGGCTCGACTCGTGCGGCTCGACCACCACACCCAGCCGTCCCGACTCCAGCAGCACCAGGGTGCCGACCGGGTAGATGCCGACGCAGCGCATGAATTCCTGGGCCAGCGCCGGGTTGAAATGGAATTTGCTCCATTCGTAAATCTTGCGCAACGCCTAGGCCGGCGCGATGCCCTTGTGGTAGCAACGGTCGGAGGTGATCGCGTCATACACATCGACGATAGCGGCCATCTGCGCTAGCTCGCTGATGTCACCTTTGGCCTGGCGCTCGGGATAGCCGCTGCCGTCACGCCGCTCGTGGTGGTGTAGCGTAATGTCGAGCGGGATCGGACCGATGCCTTGCGTGCGCGAAAGGATGTCGTGACCATCGCGCGGATGGCGCTTGACGATCTCAAATTCGGCGTCGCTCAGGCTACCCTGCTTATTGAGGATGGTGTCCGGCACCAGCGCCTTGCCGGTATCGTGCAACAGGCCGCCCAGTCCAGCCTGATAGATGATGTCATCAATCATGCCGCGCGAGCGGCAGAACGCGACCAGCAGCGCGCACACGCTGACCGAATGCAGAAAGGTGTAGTCGTCCTTGTTCTTGATTTGCAGGAGGCTCAACAGGGCGCCGGAGTTGCGCAGGATCGATTCGGTCACGCTCTGCACCACCGAGCTGGCCTGGTCCAGCTCGACCGCCTTGCCAAGGCGCGCGTCCTACATCACGGTGCGCACCAGGTCCACCACCTGGCGCCGCACATTGACGGCGCGTTGCAGCTCTTCGCCCAGCGGCACCCTGACGCGGCTGATCACGTTTGAGGCCAGCGCCGCGACTTCGGCCTCGGTCGCGGCCTCGGCTTCGGCCAGGGTCGGCGCATCGATGTCCAGGCCCCGGCTGCAATCGATCACCACGCCACGAATGCGCGCCGCGACGATCTTGCCGATCTCGTCGTCGGCCGTGATCAGGAAGCTGTTGCGTACGAAGGGGTGCTCCATCCAGCCACAATCGAGGTCGTGAATGAACATGCCCACCTTGAGCTGTGAAGAATCCACTTTCTTCAGCATCTGTGTCTCTTCCTGGTGTGATTAAGCAGGCGCCCAGCACCTCTTTATGCATCAGGTATAGCAAGTACATGATGGAATGAAACATGTTGTTGCCATGGGGATATACAGTGTGACGCCAGCCCAACGGCGCTGTATTACATCGCCGCGACCTTGACGTTAACGTTAACGTCATATACCGTACCAGTATCCCCCGTCGTCACCGCCTACAAGGACCACGCCCTCATGAACGACATCACTCCCGCCTCGAAGCTCGACCTGCCGGAACAGCCACGCCTGGCCAACAAGGTCCGCTTCGTCACCGCCGCCTCGCTGTTCGACGGCCACGACGCCTCGATCAACATCATGCGCCGTATCCTGCAATCGAACGGCGCCGAGGTGATCCATCTCGGCCACAACCGCTCGGTCGACGATGTGGTGACCGCGGCGCTGGCCGAGGATGCGCAGGGCATTGCCATCTCGAGCTATCAGGGCGGCCACGTCGAATACTTCAAGTACATGATCGACCTGCTGCGCCAACGCGGCGGCGCCCATATCAAGGTGTTCGGCGGTGGCGGCGGCGTGATCGTCCCAAGCGAGATCGAGGAGTTGCACGCCTTTGGCGTAACGCGCATCTTCAGTCCCGAGGATGGCCAGCGCATGGGCCTGGTTGGCATGATCCGCTCGATGCTCGAAACCTGCGACGTCGACCTGTCGCCCTACGCCCCGACAACGCTCGATGCACTGCAAAATGGCGACATCGCCGCGCGCCACCGCCCGTTGGCCCAGCTGATCACGGCGCTCGAAAACGACAAGGTCGAACCGAGCCTGCGCAAGCAGATCCTCGATACGGCCGACACGCTGCGCGTGCCGACCCTTGGCATCACCGGCACCGGCGGCGCCGGCAAATCCTCGCTCACCGATGAGCTAATCCGCCGCATCCGCCTCGACCAGGGCGACCGCCTGAACATCGCCGTGATCTCGATCGACCCGTCGCGCCGCAAGTCGGGCGGCGCCCTGCTGGGCGACCGCATCCGCATGAATGCGATCGGCCCGTGGAACGGCCAGCAGCGCGTATTCATGCGCTCGCTGGCCACGCGCGAAGCGGGCTCCGAAATCTCGCAGGCGCTGCCGGACGTGATCGCGGCCTGCAAGGTGACCGGATTCGACCTGGTGATCGTCGAGACCTCGGGCATCGGCCAGGGCGACGCGGCCATCGTGCCGCATGTCGACACCTCGATGTATGTGATGACCCCGGAATTCGGCGCCGCCTCGCAGCTGGAAAAAATCGACATGCTCGATTTCGCCGACCTCATCGCCATCAACAAGTTCGACCGCAAGGGCGCCCTCGATGCACTGCGCGACGTGGCCAAGCAATACCAGCGCAACCGCGAATTGTGGTCGGTGAACCCGGACCAGATGCCGGTGTATGGCACCCAGGCTTCACGCTTCAACGACGATGGCGTGACCGCGTTGTACCACGGCCTGCTGCCGAAGCTGGCCGCACTGGGCCTGCAAGTCGAAACCGGCAGCCTGCAGGCGCCGGCGCAGCGCTATTCGAGCGGCAAGAACGTGATCGTGCCGCCGGCGCGCAGCCGTTACCTGGCCGAGATCGCCGACACCGTGCGCGGCTATCATCGCAACGTCGGCAAGCAAGTGAAACTGGCGCGCGAGCGCCAGCAACTGAACGAAGCCAGACGCATGCTGGCCGCGGCCAGCCGGAACGTCGACTTCGACGACCTGATCATCGAGCGCGACAACGCGATGGATGGCGAAGCGAAG
The DNA here is from genome assembly GCF_009861485.1 of Massilia puerhi. Taxonomy (NCBI): domain Bacteria; kingdom Pseudomonadati; phylum Pseudomonadota; class Betaproteobacteria; order Burkholderiales; family Oxalobacteraceae; genus Massilia; species Massilia puerhi. The sequence goes on from NZ_WOFW01000001.1 coordinate 598,759, forward strand.
TCGCTGGTCGCCTCGTGGCCGCAACTGCAGGCGACCTACGCCAGCGATGAACACGTGGTGAAAATCCGCGACAAGGAAATCCGCACCCGCCTGGTACAAACAACCCTGTCGGGCAACCCGATCCGCAAGGTGGCGCTGCCGCGCTTCGAGGACCACGGCGAGATCCTGCGTTTCCTGATGCTGGAAAACGTGCCGGGTAGTTTTCCTTATACTGCAGGGGTGTTCCCCTTCAAGCGCGAAGGCGAAGATCCAACCCGCATGTTTGCCGGCGAGGGCGACGCCTTCCGCACCAATAAACGCTTCAAGCTGGTCTCGACCGGCATGGACGCCAAGCGCCTGTCGACCGCCTTCGATTCGGTGACCCTGTACGGCGCCGACCCGGCGCTACGTCCGGACATCTACGGCAAAGTCGGCAACTCGGGCGTGTCGATCGCGACCCTGGACGACATGAAGGCGCTATACGACGGTTTCGACCTATGCAGCCCGTCGACCTCGGTCTCGATGACGATCAACGGTCCGGCACCGACCATCCTGGCGATGTTCATGAACACCGCCATTGAACAGCAGATCGACAAGTTCGCAGACAAGAACGGCCGCGCTCCGACCGAAGAAGAAGCAGAGGGAATCCGCGCCTGGGTCCTGACCGCGGTGCGCGGCACCGTGCAGGCCGACATCCTGAAGGAAGACCAGGGCCAGAACACCTGCATCTTCTCGACCGAGTTCTCGCTGAAAGTGATGGGCGACATCCAGGAATACTTCGTCACCCACGGCGTGCGCAACTTCTACTCGGTGTCGATCTCGGGGTACCACATCGCCGAAGCGGGCGCCAACCCGATCTCGCAGCTGGCCTTCACCCTGTCGAACGGCTTCACCTTCGTCGAAGCCTATCTTGCGCGCGGCATGAACATCGACGATTTCGCGTCCAACCTGTCGTTCTTCTTCTCGAACGGCATGGACCCTGAATACACGGTGCTGGGCCGGGTGGCGCGCCGCATCTGGGCCGTCGCCATGCGCGACAAGTACGGCGCCAACGACCGCTCGCAAAAGCTGAAGTACCACATCCAGACCTCGGGCCGCTCATTGCACGCACAGGAGATCGACTTCAATGACATCCGTACCACCTTGCAAGCGCTGATCGCGATCTACGACAACTGCAATTCGCTGCACACGAACGCCTACGACGAGGCGATCACGACGCCGACCGACGAATCGGTGCGCAGGGCCCTGGCGATCCAGCTGATCATCAACCGCGAGTGGGGCCTGGCCAAGAACGAAAACCCGAACCAGGGCTCGTTCATCATGGACGAATTGACCGATCTGGTCGAAGAGCAGGTGCTACAGGAATTCGAGCGCATCGCCGAGCGTGGCGGCGTGCTGGGGGCGATGGAGACCGGCTACCAGCGCGGCAAGATTCAGGAAGAGTCGATGCTCTACGAGCACCAGAAGCACGACGGCACCTTGCCCATCATCGGCGTCAATACTTTCCGCAATCCGAAGGGCGAAGGCGCGCCGGCCACGATCGAACTGGCGCGCTCGACTGACGATGAAAAGCAGTCGCAACTGCAGCGCCTGGAAGACTTCCACCGTCGCCATGCCGATGCGGCGCCCGCTGCCCTGGCTGCCCTGCGCCAGGCCGCGATCGACAACGAGAACGTGTTTGCGCGTCTGATGGACGCAGTGCGCGTGTGTTCGCTGGGACAGATCACCACCGCGCTGTTCGAAGTCGGAGGGCAGTACCGGCGCAATATGTGATCACGATCAGCCGGGATCGGCCGTATTGACGAGGCTGACACCTTTGAGCGATGTTGTTTCGTTATCCAATAGGGTAGACATTGCGCACACAAGAACCTGGCTTCCTGGATGACGCGTGGTAACATCCCGTCAATCTTTTCTTATCCTCGAGCAGCCATGCGCACGCGCGTCTGTATCACAATTGACACCGAGTTCAGCATTGGAGGCGCATTTGCAGATGCCACGCGCCGGCCGGTTGCCGAGCCCATGGTGTATTGCAACGTCAACGAGCGTTCGGAAGGCCTCGGTTTCATGCTCGATACCTTCCGTACCCATGACGTGCAAGCGACGTTTTTCGTGGAAACGCTGCAGCGCAAGTATTTCAGCCACGATCCGATGCGCGCCATTGCGCACCAGATCCGCGATAGCGGGCATGAGACCGAACTGCATTTGCATCCCTGTTGGCGCCTGTTCGAGCACGCGGACTGGAAGGAACGCGTACGCACCACCAGGCGTCCCGACGATTTCTTTGGCCGCCCGCTGGCCGATTCGATCACACTGCTGCAGGAAGGCATTGATACGTTCGCGCAGTGGGGACTACCACGACCGAAGGCGTTCCGCAGCGGCAATCTCCAGCACGACGCCAACCTCTACAAAGCGCTCGCTGCGGTAGGCATTCCCTACAGCTCGAATGTCGGGGCGGCGATTTTCGACAGCGGCGACCCGGATTACCAGCTCTACAGCGGTCACCACGAACGTCACGGCGTGATCGAATGCCCGGTCCTGTCCTTCAGCGACTGGTCCTTCGGTAGCAAGCGGCACATGAAATCGCTGACGATTGCCGGCACCAGCTTTGGCGAGATACGCACCCTGCTGGAGCGCGCGCGCGCTGCCAGCATCGCAACCGTGGTGATCCTGACCCATCCGTTCGAATACGTGCTCGCGCACGATGCAACGTTTTCCCGCACCCGGAAGCAGCATGTGACGCAACAGCGGCTGCGCCGGCTGTGCGAATACCTGCAGCAGAACGACGATGCCTTCGAGGCATGCGGTCTGGTGCACGCACTGGACACCGACGCCACCGCCTCGGCCCGCAACGACCTGCTCGAGGTATCGTTGTCGCAAAGCCTGCCGCGCATGGCTGAGCAAGTTATCTATGACAATTACAGCCGCTGGGCTTTGAAACGGGACGCCGCGAACGCAACATGAAGACGATGATCAACGACCGCTTCGGCACATTCCGTGGCCTGGTCCGGACCGCACTGGGGTATGCCGAATTGGCCAGCGGACGACTGTCGCCGTTCCGCTTGCGAGATCCGGAATCGATTCGGCGCGTCGTTTTCGTTTGCCATGGCAATATCTGCCGCAGTGCCTATGCCCATATCATCGCCCGCCGACTCGGCATGCGCGTGGCCTCGCTGGGACTGTCGACCACGACCGGCGTGCGCTCACCGGCGCCGGCCCTGACCGCCGCTAGCCGCCTGGGCGCCGACATGCGCGAGCACCGCGCCTGCAGCTGGGGCGACTTCGCCGTACAGCCAGGCGACCTGTTCCTGGTCATGGAAGTGCGCCAGGCACACGAGATGCGGCGTCGCCTGGGCAAGCGCACCGACGTCCGCGTGGGCCTGCTCGGCATGTGGGGCGAGCCCGTCATGCCGCACCTGCACGATCCGTTCACTCTGGGCGCCCTGTACTTCGAGACGTGCTTCCGCCGTGTCGGGATCGCCGTCGAGCGCCTGGCGGCAGCCCTGCCGCACGTACGCGAACCGGCTGACGTCCCGGCTCCCACACTGGCACGCGAAGGGACAGTCGCATGACGGCGCCGATGCTGCCCGCCGTCGTTGTCGGCATCGACAGCCCGATCGGCCTGACGATCGTGCGTGACCTTGGCCAGGACGGCATTGACGTGATCGGCATCGGCCGCAGCAAACATGCACTCGGCATGGCGTCACGCTACCTGACAAAAGGCCTGGTGCGCCCGCGCGAAGCTGCCGGCCTGATCGACCAGCTGGCCGATCTCGGTCATGAGCTGGGTCGTGCCTGCCTGTTTGCCGTCTCGGAAAACGATATCGCCCTGCTCAACCGTCACCGCGCGCGCCTGTCCGCGTACACGATCATGTTTGCCGACGAGGCCAGGATGAATAGTGTGCTGAACAAGGACCAGACCTATCGCGCCGCCGCCAGCGTCGGCGTACGTACGCCGCGCACCGAGCAGGCGCAGATATTCGAGGAGGTCGAACGATTCAGCCAGACACTGCGCTTCCCGGTGGTGCTGAAGTGGGCCAATCCCCATGAGGTAGCGGCGCGCCTTTCTGCGGCCAGGCTGGCGCTGAACAAGACACGATATTGCCACTCGCCCCAGGAATTGCTCGACTATCTGCGTCCATACCAGAAAGCGGGGGTGTATCCGCTGGTCCAGGAATACTGCGCCGGTTATGGCCTCGGCCAGTTCATCCTGATGAAGGATGGCCAGCCCCATTACACCTTCCAGCACCGTCGCCTGCATGAGTGGCCGCCGGAAGGCGGATTTTCCAGCATGTGCGAATCGCTGCCTGCCGATTCGCACCAGGCCCTGATGGCGCGGTCGGTCGCGCTGCTGCGCGCGCTCAACTGGGAAGGCATCGCCATGGTGGAATACCGGCACGACCCGGCCACCGGCGAATCGGCGCTGATGGAAATCAATGGCCGTTTCTGGGGCAGCCTGCCCCTGGCCAGGCACGCTGGCGCGCGCTTTCCCAGCATCATGCATGCGCTCGCCAGCGGCGGCAACCGGCTCCAGACATTGCCATACCGTGCCGGCGTGCGTTGCCGCTACATGATTCCGGAAACCCGGCGCCTGCTGCGCATCCTGTTTGCCCAGCACAAAATTGCCGACAAAAGCCTTCGCTTCGACCGGATCGGGGAGCTGGCCGGCTACCTGGCCGACTTCGTCCGTCCGGACAGCCGTTATTATGTATTCAGCTTCGACGACGCGCGCCCGTTCTTCAACGACCTGCGCCAGATCCTTGGCAAGGCGGCCAGTGCGGTCACGCAACGCCTGCCAGGCCTGAAAAGCACGCCGGCGCCGGGAAAGTAACAGCGGTTGCTGACGCGAACCGGCCTGTAGAGCGAGCCACGCCATGCCCATCCAGCCCGAACAACTTGCCGAACTGATGCGTGATGTCGAACGCGAAGACCCGATCGATTTCGCCGACCTTCCCTTTTCCGAAGATGCTCTGCGCCAACTAGTCGCCAGCCATTTGTGCGAAATGGCCGCTGCACTGGAAAACTTCAGCCAGGAAGATCGCGTGCTAACGCTGTTGGCAGTGTCGGCCAAACTGGTGCTGGAAAATATGGTGCTGCATATTCAGTTACTGCGCCGCCACGGCGTGCCCGTCAGCGACGATGTAGCAGCCTTGCTGCGGCGTTTGCGCGAATGAGGTCTTGTGTTTGTTTACGCGACTCGATCGATGACGCCAATAGTACTTTGATATCAAATGCGCTACATTTGCAACACTCTGATAATTGTGTGAGATTTCATGAATTCCTTCGGGTATTATTGTTTTCGAAGAAACTCGTCCTCCTTTCTGGGCGAGCCAGACCATCTGAGGAATTCATGCCGCGCCACGTCTCTATCTCTCCCCTTGCCCTAGCTGTCCTGTCCTCCGTTCTGCTGCTGTCCAGCGGCCTGGCTGGCTGCAGCAGCGACCAGTCGACCCCGGCACTGATTGCCGAAGCCAAGGAATACCAAGCAAAAGGCGATCGGAAGGCTGCGCTGATTCAGCTCAAGAATGCGGTGGCCAAGAGCCCTGAAGATGCGAGTGCGCGCCTAGAACTAGGCAAGTTGCACCTCGAAATGGGCGACATTCTGTCGGCTGACAAGGAGCTGCGCCGCGCCGCCAGCCTCGGCATCAGCCCCGACCAGGTGGTGCAGCCATTGGCGCAGGCACTCCAGGCACAAGGCAAGTTCAAGGAATCACTTGACGAACTCAAACCTGAACTGGCCGCCAAGTCGGCGCCATTGCTGGCCCTGAAAGGCAATGCGCTGCTGGCCATCCAGCAGGCGGACGCTGCCAAGCAGGCTTTCGAACAGGCGCTCACCCTGCAGCCATTCAATGGTGCGGCGATGATCGGCCTGGCACGCCACGCCTTAGTGTCCGGCAACCGTGAGGAAGCGGCACGGCTAGTTGGCGAAGCGGTCGAGAAGGATGCCAGGAACCCGGATGTCTGGTTCTTCCACGCCGCCATGCTGCGCGCCGCCGGCAAGAACGATGAGGCGCTGGCCTCCTACGCCAAGGTGGCGCAATTGCGTCCCACCGAAGTCAATGCGCACGTCGAACAGGCTTACCTGAACATTAACCAGGGCAAGTACGATCAGGCCAAGGCCAACATCGAGGCTGCGCGCAAGCAGTCCCCGGGTGCACTCCAGACCGTTTACGCACAGGCCCTGCTCGAATTTTCGCAGGGCAACCACGTAGCGGCCCGTGAATCGCTGCTGAAGATCCTCAAGGCGGCGCCCGATCATATGCCGAGCATTCTGTTGGCTGGCGCGGTCGAACTCAATCTGGGCTCGGTCCAGCAGGCGGAGCTGTATCTGCGTAAGTATCTGCAGAACGACCCTAACAACTTGTATGCAAGCAAACTGCTGGTCCAAACCTTGCTCAAGAGCGAGCAGCCAGGCGCAGCGGTCGATGTCCTGAGTCCGATCCTGGCCAAGCATGCGAACGATGCCCAGCTGCTGGCACTGACAGGTCAGTCGCACATGCAGAACCGCGACTTCGGCAAGGCAGCCGGCTATCTGGAAAAAGCGGCCAAGCTGGCACCCGAGGCAGCCGTGGTACGTACGTCGCTCGGTATGGCGCGCCTGAGCCAGGGCCAAAACGAAAATGCGATTGCTGAACTGCAGCGTGCAACCGAACTCGACCCCAAGTCGCCGGGTGCGCTGGTAGCGCTGGCGCAAGCCGAGGCCGGCTTGAAGAGCTATGACAAGGCGCTGGCTGCGCTGGCTCGTCTCGAAAAGATCCAACCAGACAATCCGCAAACCCATCATATGAAGGGCGCCGTCCTGCTGGCAAAGGGTGACCAGTCGGCCGCACGTGCCGCCTGGGACAAAGCGTTGGCATTGCAGCCAAACTATTTCCCGACTGTGAGCGCACTGGTGCGGCTTGATCTGGCCGCTAAGAATATACCTGCCGCGAAGAAACGTTTTGAGACAGTATTGACGCAGGATCCAAAGAACTTCGCTGCCTTGGGTGGCCTTGCCGAACTGGCAATTCTTGAAAACAAGCCAGAAGACGCTACCCGTTTCTTGGAAAAGGCCCAAAGCGAGAATCCTACGGCGATCGTGGCTGTGTTGAAATTGGGAAATCTTTACCTGGCGACCAAACAAGCTGACAAGGCACTCAGGCTGGCACGCAACTATAACGCGCAACACCCAACCAACGCGGAATTGCTCGACCTGCTCGGCCAAGCCCAGCTGGCTTCAAACGACGGCAATGGCGCTGTTGATACGTACAGCAAACTAACTGGCATGCTGCCGAAGTCGGGGTTCGCCCAGATGCGACTGGCCCAGGCGCAAATGGTCTTGGAAAACGAATCGGCGGCGGCAGAAGCACTGCGGCGCGGCGCGGCACTGCAACCCGAGTTGCTGCCGGTACGCACCGCCCAGATCGAATTGGCACTGCGTCGTGGCAAGCATGAGGAAGCATTAGCCATGGCACGCCAGGTGCAGAAAGACCTACCTGCCTCGCAAGCAGGTCTGGTCCTTGAAGGCGATGTCCACTTGGCCCTCAAGAAGCCTGATGCTGCGCTGGCCGCATATGACAAGGCATTTGCCATGCAGCCGACCTCAGTAATACTGATGCGCAACGCCGGCATCCTGCGCAGTCAGGGCAAGAATGGCGAAGCGCAGCAGCGCCTGACTAAATGGCTCAAGCAGAATCCAACCGATAACGCTGCGCTGTTATACCTGGCCGAGATGCATCTTGCGGCGAATCAAGACAAGGAAGCCATTCCATTGCTCCAGAACATCATTAAGCGTGTCCCAAACCACGTTGTGGCACTGAACAATCTAGCTTATGCTTTCCAGCAAGAGAAGGATCCCCGTGCGCTTCCTACTGCAGAACAGGCATACAAGCTTGCCGACAACAATCCGGCAGTGATCGATACCTACGGCTGGTTGCTGGTCGAACAAGGTGATGTCGCCCGTGGTGTGCCTTTGCTGCAAAAAGCAGCAGGCCTAGCACCGAATGCCCCTGAGATCCGGTATCACTATGCGGTAGGGTTGAGCAAGCAAGGCAATAAAGCGGCAGCACGTAAAGAGCTTGAAACATTGCTGGCTGAAAATAAGTCTTTTACACATGCAGATGCTGCGCGTTCATTGCTTAAAACGCTATAACGAACTACCATCAAGTTACAAAAAATCCAATGTAGGTGCCTGACTACCCGAGCCAGGCACGGTATCATGCCAGGCATTTATGCAGTATCAGTAGGCAGCGGAAACCAGAAAGTCACGCTATGAACGATCAGTCGAACCTCCTGGAAACAGGGCCCGAAAGCTCTGATGCCACTGATAGCATATCGAACGACCCTATTGCTGAGGGTTGCGCTAAGATAGCTGACTTCGATACTGAGGATGTTATTGTGAATCAAGATTCATACGGCATCCGTCTTACCGATACGCCCACCGGGCGTAACTCGGCTAGCATGCTCGTGAATAAAATGTACGCGTGGCGAGGCTATGCGGGCACGCATGTGCAGACGGACGATCCGAACCGGATCACGCTCACTGCAACCGACAAGGGCGATGTCGTAGGAACGCTCACGATCGGACTCGATTCCGAGATCGGGCTGATGGCCGACCAGATTTTTAAGGAAGAACTGGACGCGCATCGTGTGCGTGGTGCGCGATTGTGCGAGTTCACCAAGCTGGCATTCGACCCATCGGTACGTTCCAAGGCGTCGCTGGCCAATGTGTTCCATCTTGCCGTGATCTATGCGCGCGATATCCATGACTGTACCGACATCGTCATCGAGGTCAACCCACGTCATCGCCGTTTTTACCAGCAGATGCTCGGTTTCGAGCGCGTAGGCGAGATGAAGGTCAACCAGCGCGTGAACGCGCCAGCCTACCTGTTGCGCATCAACCTCGAGTACGTCACCAAGCAGATCAAGCAGTTTGGCGGCACGTTCGAAACCAATACCACCGAGCGCTCGTTCTACCCGTATTTCTTCTCCCCACGCGAAGAGGCCGGCATCATCAATCGACTGCGCCGTATCGACGATCACCACACCGCATGACGGGCAGACCGTCGTCCGCGGCTTTTCCTCTGTTACAGGAGGCAGCCTCTTCATGACGAAAAAATTTTCTTACGAGCAGGCGTTCGCACGCAATATCGGCTGGGTCACCAAGCAGGAACAAGCGAGCCTGGGCACCAAGCTGGTGGCAATCGCCGGTGGCGGCGGGGTCGGGGGCGTGCATCTGTTGACCCTGGCCCGCTTGGGCATTACCCGCTTCCGCATCGCTGACTTCGATACTTTCGATATCGCCAATTTCAACCGCCAGGTCGGCGCCACGATGTCGACGCTGGACCAGCCCAAGGTCGATGTGATGGCGCGCCTGGCGCGGGATATCAATCCCGACATCACGATCGACATGTTTCCGAACGGTATAGGTTCGGGCAATCTCGATGAGTTCCTCGCAGGAGCCGACCTGTACGTCGATGCGCTCGATTTCTTCGCCTTCGATGCGCGCAGGGATACCTTCGCGCGCTGCGCCAGCCTGGGCATACCAGCGATCACCGTGGCGCCGCTGGGCATGGGCGCCGCCCTGCTCAATTTCCTGCCGGGCCAGATGACGTTCGAAGAGTATTTTCGCTGGGACGGCCTGTCGGACGCCGACAAGGCAGTGCACTTCGTCGTCGGCCTGGCGCCGGCCGGCTTGCACCGTCCCTACCTAGTGGTGCCGGAGGCGGTCAACTTCGTCGAACAGCGCGGCCCCTCGACCATCATGGCCTGCCAGTTGTGCGCCGGCGTGATGGGCACCGAGGCGCTCAAGATCCTCCTCGGCCGCGGCAAGGTACTTGCCGCGCCTTACGGCATCCAGTTCGATGCCTACCGCAATAAGCTGGCCCGCACCTGGCGCCCTGGCGGCAACCGCAATCCCCTGCACCGCCTGATGATCGCGATCGGCAAACGCCAGCTGGCCAGGGATCTCGCAACAGCAGGGGCACGCGCATGACTGCTTCGATCGATACCGCCAGCCCAGCCTACAAAATCGCCGAGCTCGCTCGTTGGGCTCCCAGTGGCGACAATATGCAGACCTGGCGTTTCAGGATCGCCGCGCCCGACCATCTGGTCGTCCATGCGCACGACACGCGCGATCACTGCGTCTACGACCGCGATGGTCATCCCAGCCAGATCGCATTCGGCACCCTGCTCGAAACCATTGCCGTCGCCGCCACCGGCCAGGGCATGCGCGCGCGCATCACACGCCAGGAACTGAAGCTGCAAGCCGATTGCGACCCACTGGAACCGTTGCGGCTCGTGTTTGACGTGCATTTCACGCCCGAGCAGGGCCTAGCGCCGGATCCCTTGATCAGGGCCATCGATGTGCGTACCGTGCAGCGCCGCCCAATGCGTACCCAAGCACTCAGTGCCGAGCACAAGCGCATTCTGGAAGCGTCGGTGGGCCCCGCTTATGCGCTGGCATGGATCGAGGGTGCCGGCCCCAAGTGGAAGGTTGCGCAGTTGATGTTTAATAACGCCAAGCTGCGCCTGACCATGCCCGAAGCATTCCCGACCCATCGCGACATCATTCACTGGGGCGTGCAGAAAAGTCCCGACCGCGTACCAGCCGCCGCGCTGGGCGTCGATCTGGGAACGCTGGTATTGATGAAATGGGCGATGGGCAGCTGGAAACGCATGTCCACGGTGAACACCCTGATGGGCACCTGGGCGCCGCGTCTGCAGATGGACCTTATCCCGGGTATGGCCTGCGCCGCCCATTTCGTGCTCAAGGCCCACACCGAACCGAAGAGCATCGACGACTATATCGATGCCGGGCGTGCCTTGCAGCGCTTCTGGCTTACCATGACCAATCTCGGCCTGTTCATGCAGCCTGAAATGACGCCGCTGATTTTCTCGAAATATGTGCGCGAAAACAGGATGGATTTCACGGCCAAGGCAGGCCTGCAGGCATTCGCCAGGCAGCTCGAGCGCCAGACGGCCGAGCTGGTATTTACCGACGCGCTGCACCCGGTCTATATGGGGCGGATGGGCTACGGGCCAGCGCCACGGGCACGTTCGGTCCGGCGCGAGATGAACGAGTTGCTCATCGCATGAAATACAATGCAAATGAATGACAGCGGGCTGCGGCCCGCTTTTTTTTGGCGCTGTACCCGTTAGCTGTGGACGAGTACTGAACTGCTGAGCGAATCGGCAGTCCAACGCTTATCTGGGATGGTAATGGGCACTTGATAGCGGGATAGTGAATTCTGTCGAGCAATTGCTACGTATTGCATTCGACGTCATCGACAGCTAACAGGGACAGCGCCAAAAGAAAAGAGCGGGCAAGCCCGCTCTTCTTGCTAAGTCCTTAAAGCTCAGGCTTTCTTGACACGCTTGCGGCTGGCCACGCCAGCGCCCAGCATTGCAATGCCGAGCAGTGCGAGCGAACCTGGCTCTGGCACTTCTGCTTCAGGCAGACCCAGCTTGAACTGACCATTGTTGCCAACGAAGAAGTACTGGCCAGGAACATTGGCATAGGTGCCACCGGGGCAGCCTGGGCCCGAGAAACTGGCGTACTGGCAGGCGATTTCGCCAATCATATTACCCGATGGCTGACCCGTGGTATTTGCGTTGGTGAAGGCAAACGCCAGGAGTGCCGCTTCGGACAGATCGGTGCCATCGCCACTGAAGAAGTAGCCTGCATCCAGCGCGCCTGCGCCAGCGCGCGCATTCACGGTGACCTGGCCATTATTGATTGGGCTGCCATTGGCATCGACTTGGCCGCCGCCGCCTTGCAGAACCTGGAACTCTGCAATCAGCTCACCCACGTTCGAACCATAGATACCTTGAGTCGTACCGAAGGTGAAAGTATCGCTCCGATACATACGAATGACGCCGGCATCGAACTGGAACGAACCATTCGTGCTACCGACGCCGAACGTGCCAGTACCGGTTGCTTCAAACGTTGCAGTGATGTTACCGCGAGGGCCGAATGGACCAGTAGCACCATTATCGCCATAAGGCACATTGAATACCGCGTGTTCGCGGAAACTAAAGTTGCCAGGTGTGGTGCCACTCAATTGGATGAACGCATCGCCAGTGATGGTCAAGCTTTCATTGATGTTCACACCCGCAGCAAAACCGGTACCTGCAGGATTAAACGTCCAGTTGTTCAACACTGGGGCTGCGTACGCAGCGCTGGTGAAGGCCATCGAAAGTGCAGCAGCGCAGCCCAGTTTTTTCAGGAAATTCATGTTGGTCTTCCTTGCTTTAGGTTAATCGGTTAAACACATGATGTATTAGCAAATTGCGTGCCAATAGAAATAGTCCAGTTAAAACAACTACTTATAATCGTGCATGAAACGTTGGAAGACCAAAATGTAAAAAAAATCGACACCAACAAAAGTTGCTAAGTGGTTACATTCTCGCGTGGCGAGAGAAACGCTTTGTAGAAAAGATGTTGGCTAAGCAGTAGTGGCGGCATGCGTAGCCAGTTTCCGCGGATATACAAGGCAAACCGTGCCGCCGCATGCGAGCGGCCGTTGCAGCTCGGGTGCTGCGGCAGCAGGCTGCGCATGAATAGCGCATCCATCAATGCCAGCAGCGGTGCCGGTGGTCGACCACCGGCGGCTGCATCGAACACGGCCTGCGGTATCCTGCTGTCAAGCAGCCGCTCGGTGTAACGCATGGCATAGAACAAGGGCCGTGTCAGTTCGAGTTCGGCGGCCCGAGCCGGCAAGCCTTCCCAGAAACCCGGCTCGGTGTCGAACTGGTGCATCAGGCGGTACAGGTCGAATAGGTCGCGCAAGCCATGGTCGAATTCGCCGCCGGAGAATAAATGGACAGCACTGTGCAGGAACATGTCATGCGGGCACAGCGTATACAAATTTTCCATGCCAGCAATGGGGATAGCGGATGCGCGCAGCCTGGCTGGGTCGGGACGACTGGCCGCGGTCTCGGGCAGGATCGCATGGTGCACATCGATGGTATTGCCACGACGCACATGCACCATCGGCGGAATCTCATGCATCCATTCGCGGTAGTAGCGCTGATCATAGGGATCGTGATGGGTACTGGCCCAGCCATGCAGCATCAGCGCGCCTTCCACCTCGTCCAGCCGCGATTTGGGCACCAGGATGTCGATGTCCGAGAACAGCCGGCCGCGCCCGGCATCGAGCCCAGCCATCGAATATGCAGCGCCCTTCAGCAGGATGAGCGGCACACCGAGTCCCGCCAGCGCGGCACCGATACGCGCTACCTCATGCCGCACGCTGCGCGCATGGCCCGCAGCCGCCAGCCGGGCCCATTCCAGGTGCACGCGCGGGGCCGCTGGTACGGCGTCGAGCACGCCATTGTCTTCCAGCAGATAAAGCAAGCTCACCAGCAGGTTGGCATTGGCGGCCTGGCGCAGCAGCAGATCCCACTGGCCGAGGTCGAAGTCCACTGTGGCGTGCGGCGAGCGCAGCACGCGAACCAGAAGCGGCAGCGATGCCGGGCTCATGGCGCGTTTCCGGCCAGCGCATCGAAGATCGTCATTGCTTCATCGAGCTTGCTGTATTTGAAGGTATAGCCGGCGCTGCGCTCGGCAAGACCGGCCAGGGTCGCAAAGCCCTGCGCGCCGAGCAGCGTATAGTTGAAGGCATTGTCGGCCACGCGCATGAACAGGCGCGCCCGCGGCGTCGGTTCGAGCACCGCTGGCGCATCTGGCTCCCACTGCGGAAACACGATCGCATGTGGCGCCGCCAGTTCGCCGGCGCGATGGACGCTGGCGGCAGGTGGACGCAGGAGCCCGACCGTACCCTTCATGGTGCCATGCACGACCGAGCCAAACACGGCCTCCGGAGCGAACTCGCGGATCACGTCGATCGACCGGTTCTTCAGGCTGATCGGACGCGGCACCGGCACCAGCATGCCATCGCCATGCCGCACCAGCGTCAGTTCGTCCGACAGCAAGCGCCAGCCGCGGCAGGCCAGGGCCGCGCACAGAGTGCTCTTGCCTGAGCCCGGCGGGGCCGGCAGGATGATGCCGCGTCCATTCTTCTCGACCACGGCAGCGTGGATGACCAGATAGCCATGGGCGCGGTTCGACACGCACCAGTTCATCATCCACTCGCAGAAAGGCTGCGCCTGGGTTACGGGCAAGGGCTTGAATGGATGTCGTCCATCCTGTTCGAAACGGACTTGGGGCCGCCACCAGCGGCGCAGGCCGCCAGGCTGGCTCAGGTTCAGGTGGAAGTCGGCAAAGCCGCCCGCCGCGCGCAGCGGATAATCGCCGTACAACAGCGCCAGGCCGCTTGCAAGATGGGGGATGTTCGAGTGCAGTCGATTGACGAACGGCCCGGTCTGGAAATCGAGCCCGGGACCGTCCAGACACGCGCGTAACTGCGCCGGCGTCAGGGACGACACGTTCAGCATGGTTCGATCAGGTGTAGCGAGCACAGCTTGTCCAGCAGCGTGGTCAGATGCGCGCGGTCGATCGGGGTGCCTGCCAGCTCATCGTCATCAGCCAACGCCTGGGCGGCCAGTTCGGCGTCAAGCGCAGCCGCCAGGCCGGCCAGGTCGTCAGGTGCGCTAGCCAGCTGTTCGAGCAACCAGACGGCAGTGGAAGACAAGAGATGAGTGGAACCAGTCAGGTGGTTGAACAGGACGGCTTCGCCGTCCCACTCGCGTCGCATCAAACCTTGCCCGTCTGCCACGCGCCACGCATGGCGCGCCTCAGGCACGATAGGTCGATTCCAGGTACAGGCGCACGTCGTATGCCGTCCAGGTCACATTGGACGTCGGTGAATACGCTTGGTAGGTCTGCAGGTCATCCCACATCTTGAGCAGCGTCGTATCGTCCAGAACTGTCAATTTGCCCGACAAGATGTTCAGATAGGTCGTTGCCAGGGCACGGCCGATGAACTCGACATAGGCTACTTCACTCAGGATCTTCAGCACTTCGATGTCGGCAAACTCTGCTTCCGCCCCCCGACACTTGAACAGCGCGCCAAACTTGACATCCTTGGAACACGGCCACTGATCGGTCAACTCCACCCAGCGTTCGGGGCCGATTGCCTCGCAGCGGCCTCGCTCAACATAGTTGCTGTTATCACCATGTGATAGGGCAGCGGCGGACGGTGCAACGCATTGCGGTCCCGTCGCCATCGCCACCCTGCTTTCGAGGGTCAACAAGATACCGGCAGCGCCAATGCCTGCACGCGCGATGCGGCGGCGGCCCGCGTTCTGCACCTGCATCGGCGGCTTCGGGTTCTCATCACGAGCTGCTTGTTGTTCGGTCGACAATTTTATTCCCCTAACATGGAGTGCTCTCAGCGCACGGCACTATGCAGCAAATTCCATGCCCGAAATTTCAGACTGGAAAAAACCTTTACAAAACAAGCAGGTACTTGCCGCGCGTGGCAGGCGCGATCCTTATCGTAGCGATGAATACTGATTGGCTGTAAAAATAGTCGACAGTTAGAAATAACTCTCAGGAATCACCAAAATGTCTCCAGGCCGCATCATCACGTTGGCCGAAATGTCGCCGTCCCTGATCAAGTCATTCAGTCGTACGTTGAGCTTTTCCTGTTTGCCATCGACCATGCGTACGATACTGGCCTTGTTCCCGGCCGCGAAGTCAGTGACGCCGCCGACCGCGATCAGTACATCCATCAATGACATTTCACGGCGGTAAGGCAGGGCCTGTGGATTGGCCGCCTGGCCAATGACCCGAATCTGCTCGCTGAAGTTGCCAATGAAATTGGTCACGACGACAGTCACCACCGGCTGCTGGATGAACTTGGCCAACGCGCCTTCGATATCGCGGGCCAGCTGAGTCGATGTCTTGCCGGCAGCTGGCAGGTCTTCAACCAGGGGAGTGGTGATCTTGCCGTCGGGACGCACCGGGACCGACATCGATACTTCAGGATTACGCCATACAATGATATTGACCGCGTCGCCCGGGCCGATCAGGTAATCGGGATTAATGGGCGCCATTGCGGCAGCTGACGGCGCCGGCGGCGTGCTGCAAGCGCCCAGCAACAGCAGGCAGGCGATAGCGCCGGCTTTGGCCAAGGTATCGGTCAGGTGGCTCGTCTTGCTCACGTTCACTCCTTCAGGCTGTGACGCGGCGTCACCGCGCACCATTTACTAGTTAAAATTGTTATTTCACCATCAAAACGTCGTTATTGTATATCAGAGTCTTGTAGGAAACGGTATGCACAAATGAATTTGTTGCAACAAGAGCGACAGTCAATATCGCGCTACTCTTGTGTGCGTTGCATCAAGGCGTGTACATGACGTGCAGGAATCGCATAAGTGATGCCACTTGGGCTGGTGATGGCCGTCTCCTTCAAGCCTTTGACGAAGACCATATTGATCACAGCCAGAACCACCCCGGTATCAGGATCATACACAGGGCTGCCACTGTTGCCCGGATACGCCGTACCGTCAAGCTGATAGATCGTAAACGGTGCGCGCTGCAATTGCGTGATTGCGCGCGCATCAAGCTTGCGCGCATTGAGCGACGGGCGAACGATCGGGGTGATAGCGGCGAGCCCGGCCCGGTGGGTCGCAGGATGCAGGCCCAGGACCATCCCGAGCGGAAATCCGGTAAACGCCAGGGCCTGGCCTTCGCGCGCGTCGTCCTTGTCGGCCAGGCGCAATGCCGGCAGAGGTGACCCGCTCAGCCGCAAGTGCGCAAGGTCATGGTCGCGGTCGATTGCCACCACGGTAGCCGGCCGGAACACCGTGTCGCTGCCATCGGCTCCCGTGCGCACCACGATACCCAGCGTCTCCTTGCGCGCACCATCGAGGGCAGCCGGCACCACATGCGCATTGGTAATGACGCTCAAGCCATCGCCGACCGAGAACCCGGTTCCCGTAAAAGTGACTGCAGGGCTGCGGGTCTGCAAATATGTACCGACCCCAACGACCGAAGGCTTGACCATCGCTACCGTCTCGGGCAAAGAGGCAGCAACAGCCGGCCCACCCCACACGAAGGCAAGAACGAGGAAAAATGCGCGCGCGGCACGGCGACCGACTACGGATCGGCGCTCAAAGGGGGGATAGCTGAAGAAAGGACGATTCATAAGCAGTTCATATGGATGGGGTACATCTTCATCCACGGCTATCCAATCGTGCAAGGTATTTCAAAGCTAAGACATTAAAATAACGTTGCTTTACCACAGGAAATTTATTAAAGACAACTTTTTGTCAATGATGATACTCTTTTGTACTGACCTTGCTGTCCGTTGACCACAACCACGGTTACAAAGTTTCGCAAAATGCAACAAGCAAAAAGCTTGGATGTTTGCGATAATGCAACGTTATATGCGCATCATACGGCGTGATGTCATTCCTTCTGTTGTTTTGAAGAATAAGTGTTGTAGCACGATAGTATCGTATTTGCCGAATTTGCCAACATGCAATTGCAATTGCACATGCAACAAGCGATCATGCAGGATGTTTTTTTGACCGAGTCCGGTAACGGACCTTGAATGGCGAGACCAAAAGATGGCCGAAATCATAGCCCTAATCCTGAATTTCCTTAAAGCACTTGGAAAGTATCGTTGGCATGCGGTTGCCGTTACTTGGATAGTCGCTATCGCAGGATGGATTGTTGTACTTTCCCTGCCAAATCAGTACGAGGCGTCAGCTCGTGTATACGTTGACACACAAAGCATCCTGCGGCCGCTGATGTCTGGAATGACTGCAATGCCGTCGATGCAGCAGCAGGTCCTGTTCATGCGCCGTACCCTGTTCAGCCGTCCGAATGTCGAACGCGTTGTGCGCGAGGTCGATCTTGACGTCGGGGCAAAGAATCCCAAGGAACTCGATAAGATCGTCGACCAGATGATGTCCAAAATCAAGATGGCCGGGACCGAACGTGACGATATCTATACCATCAGTTATACCGCACCGACTGCCAAACAGGGACGCGACGTGGTCCAGGCCTTTCTCACCATTTTCGTCGAAGGCAGTTTCAGCGGCAAACGCAATGACTCCGAGCGCGCGGTCCAGTTCATCGATGACCAGATCCGCAGTTACGAAGAACGCCTGGTGAGCGCTGAGAATTCGCTCAAGGAGTTCAAGATCAAGCACATGGGCATGCTGCCCAACCAGGGTGCCGACTATAACTCGCGCATGATGTCGATGAGCGAATCCCTGAACCAGGCACGCCTGGAGCTTGCCGAAGCCGAGCAGGCGCGTAATGCAATCCGGCGCCAGATCTCGGGAGACACCCGCGGTGCCCCCGGCCAGCGTGCATTGCCGCTCATGACCGACCCGGCACTCGAAGAACGCATTGCCGCGGTCAACAAGGCACTCGACAGCCTGCGCACCCAGTACACGGAACAACATCCTGACATCGTGGCCAACCGCCGCCTGCTGGAGCAGTTGCTGGCACGCAAGGCCGAAGACGCGAAGACGGCGAAACCGAGCGCTGACCCTGGCGCCCGCTACAGCCCAATGCTGCAACAGCTGAACGTGGCGTTGTCCGAAGCCGAGGCGCGCGTGGCTGCGCTGCAGGCGCGGGTGAACGAGTACGGTGCACGCGTCACCACCCTGCGTGGCCAGAGCGCCCAGGTGCCGGAAATCGAAGCCCAGCTCGCCCAGCTCAACCGCGACTATGAAGTCAACCGCGAGAATTACCAGAAGCTGCTCCAGCGCCGTGAATCGGCAAAGATGTCGGGCGACCTGTCATCGGCAACCGAGTTGCTCAGTTTCCGTGTGATCGATCCGCCACTGGCGCCCAACAAACCATCCGGGCCTAATCGCCTGCAGCTATTCACCGCGGTGTTCATCGCCGCACTTGGCGCTGGCCTGGCCAGTGCATTCCTACTGAGCCAGGTACGTCCGACCTTCCTGAGCCAGGCCGCGCTGCGCGATGCCAGCGGGCTACCGATCCTGGGCGCGATCAGCATGAACTGGACCGCCGAACAGACCGTGCTCCGGAAGCGGCGCCTGATCGGCCTGGCTGCCGCGATCTTGCTGTTGTTTGGCGCCTATGGCACCGGCATGGCGGCCATTCTCGTGCTTCCCCTGTAAGGCTGTACCAAGGAGCGAATGTGAGCATTATCGAAAAAGCGGCCAGCCGCATCGACCAGCAGCGCCAAGCTGCTACCCCCGCCAGCGCCGGCAATGCCGAGCGCGACCCGATCGCCGGCGAACATCCTGGCAGCGTCCTGGTGGCGGCCGAGCCGATCAGCGCCGGACAGCCTGCCACCGCGGCAGAGGCTGGCGCCGCAATGGCGCCGGCGCCAGCCTCTGCTACTACACGCAGTGGAGCGCGCCGGGTCCAGCTGGATCTGGCACGCATGCGCGAGCAGGGCATGGTGACCGCGGCCGGCGGCCGCACCAACCTGCTGGAAGAATTCCGAGTCATCAAGCGTCCACTGCTCAAGCGTGCATTCGCCGAGCGCGCGCCACACAAGAACCCCGGCAACCTGATCATGATCACCAGCTCGTTGCCAGGCGAAGGCAAGACCTACAGCTCGATCAACCTGGCGATGAGCATTGCCATGGAACTGGACCATACGGTGCTGCTGGTCGACGCCGACGTGGCGCGGCCATCGGTGATGCGTACGCTGGGCTTGCCGGCACAGCGCGGCCTGATGGACATCCTGGTCGACGACAGCATCGACGTGTCGGACGTGCTGCTGCGCACCAACGTCGAAACCCTGGCCATCCTGCCAGCCGGCACCAGTACCCCGCACGCTACCGAACTGCTGGCCAGTTCGGCGATGACGGCCCTGGTCCATGAGCTGGCGCACCGTTATCCCGATCGCGTGATCATCTTTGATTCGCCGCCGCTGATGCTCACCAGTGAATCGCGCGAGCTGGCAAGTCACATGGGCCAGATCGTGGTCGTGGTGGAAGCCCAGACCACTACCCAGCACGCGGTCAAGGAAGCGCTGCATCGCCTGGAAGGTTTCGAGAACGTCAATCTCATCTACAACAAGACCCGCGATCTTCCCGGAATCGAAGAAAAGTATGACTATCACTATGGCTGAACCCCGGCGCGCGGCGCGCGCAGCGGGCTCCCTGCCACGCCTGCTGCCGCTCGCGGCGGCAATGCTGGCGACGACGCCGCTCAGCCACGCCCAGGGACAGTGGGACGTCATGCCGCGCGTCAGCCTGTACGAGCGCTACAGCGACAACGTCGGCCTGCGCAGGGATGACGAGGCACGGTCGCAATGGGTGACCGAACTGCGCCCCTCGGTGGCGGTGACTGGCAAGAGCCGGCGCCTGAACGTGGCTGCTTTCGCCAGCTGGCAGCAATACTATTACAGCGACAAGGACGAAGTACGCAGTCCGGTCGATAGCCGTCAGACCTACTCGGCTAACCTGCAGGGTACGCTGGTCGATCAGATGATGTATGTCGACGCCAGGGCCAGCAAGAGCAACCAGAACATCGTGGCTTTCGGCCCGGGGGCACTCGATAATCCTTACTCGCGAGAGAACCAGACCGACGTCAAGACCTGGAGCATCAGTCCGTATCTGGTACGCCGCATCGGGCGCGATGCCTCGATGCAACTGCGCTATACCCGCGACTCGGTCGATGGCGGTTTGCGCAGCACGTATGGATCCACCACGGGCGACACCGTGCTGCTCAACCTCGCCAGCGGCGCACAATTACGTACGCTTGGCTGGGGACTGACCTACGTACGCCAGGATATCGACAACCGCCTGCTCGGCGAATCGTCGTCCGAAGTCGTGACCGGGTCGCTGCGACATCAGTTCTCGCGTTCCTGGGCCGCGACGGCGACGGCCGGCCATGACACCTACGATTTCGAAGGTCCGGGTCCTGAAACGAAAGGCCATAACTGGTCGGTTGGCGGGGTCTGGACCCCCAGTACGCGCACCAGCATACAGGCATCGGCCGGGCGTCACCTGTATGGCAAGACTGGCGCCCTGAATGCGACGGTGCGCAGCCGCCGCACGGTGTGGGATGTGCAGTACAGCGACGCGATCACCTCGTCGCGTTCCCGATTCCTGCTGCCGGCCGCGGTCGATACCGCCGCGCTGCTCGATAACCTGTTCAGCAGTATCTTCCCCGATGCACTCGCACGCGAACGCGCGGTAGCCGCCTATATACAGGCCAACGGTTTGCCGAGCAGCATTGCCAGTGACATCACGTTCCTCAGTAATCGCTATGCCCGCGAGAAGCTGCTGCGTGGTTCGTTCGCCTGGCGTTCACCACGCGCGACAACCATCATGAGCGTCTACCGTACTGAACGACGGGCAATATCGGATCAGCAGAGCGACAACCCGCTGTTGGGCACGTCGATGTCCTCGCTCAACAACAATGTGCGGCAGCACGGCGCCAGCCTGAACGTCAACTACCGCTTCAGCCCGCGTACCAACCTGAATACCGGCGCCGATTACCGCTTCAGCGAGTCGCTCACGACCGGCATCGAATCGCGCCAGAGGACGATGTATGCGCGGCTTCACCGCGACCTGGGGCGTTACCTGCAAGGCAGCCTGGAAGTGCGCCGTCGTACCGGCGGCACGGATTTTGCCGGCCGCCGTGACTACACCGAAAACGCCGTGCTCGCCAACCTGACCATGACGTATTAAGCGAAGAGAACCCAGCAGATGTACGAATCCTACTACGGCCTGTCGGCCAAGCCTTTCCAGCTACGCCCCGATCCGCACTTCTTCTTCGGATCCAAGGGCCACAAGCGCGCCATGGCCTACCTCGAGTACGGCCTGTCGCAGGGCGAAGGCTTCATCGTCATCACGGGCGAGGTCGGCGCCGGCAAGACTACCCTGGTGCGCAACCTGCTCAACCGGCTCCCGCTGGACCAGATCGTGGCGGCCCACATCGTCAACACCAGCCTCGATCCGGAAGACACGCTGCGCATGGTGGTCTCGGCCTTCGGCCTGCCGTATGAAGGCGCCAGCAAGGCCGAGCTACTGAATCGCCTGGAGCAGTTCTTGCGCAGCGTGGACCGCCAGGGCAAGCGCGCCCTGCTGGTGATCGACGAGGCCCAGAACCTGAACGCACGCACGGTCGAAGAACTGCGCATGCTGTCGAACTTCCAGACCGACGACCGCTCGCTGCTGCAGACCTTCCTGCTCGGCCAGCCGGAGTTTCGCGCCACCCTGCACAGCCCCACCATGCAGCAGCTGCGCCAGCGCGTGATCGCCAGTTACCACCTGGGGCCGATGGACGCGCAGGAGACCCGCGCATACGTCGAGCACCGCCTGGCGACGGTCGGCTGGCAGGGCGACCCCTCGTTCGACGACGACGCCCACGCCGCCATCTACGCCTACAGCGGCGGCATCCCGCGCAAGACCAATACCCTGATGGACCGCGTGCTCCTGATGGGCTACCTGGAAGAACTGCGCGCCTTCAACGGCACGCATATCGGCGACGTGGTACGCGATATCTCGGACGAATTCCAGGCGCCCGATGGCCTGGGCGAACCCGATCCTGCCTCCACCCGCGACACCTCCGGTCAGCATGACCTGCAACACGGCGAACGCCGCGGCGCCAGCGTCGAGCAGCTCGACGAACGCATGATGCGGCTCGAGAAATCGATCGTGTCGGTGCTGTCGATCCTCAAGAAGATCGCGGCTACGCCCCCCGGCGCGGCGCGCCACATGGACAACCAGGACTGATTTTTCCAGGAAAGGACACGGCAATGAACATGACCACTCCCGCACAACGCCCGCGTCCCGCGCCAGGCGAAAAAATCCGCAATGCGATGACCTGCGACGTCGAGGATTACTTCCAGGTCTCGGCCTTCGCGCCCTACATCGACCGCGCCAGCTGGCCCACCCGCGAGTGCCGGGTCGAAGCGAATATGGGACGCATCCTGGCGCTGTACGAGCGCCATGGCGTGCGCGCGACCTTCTTCACCCTGGGCTGGATCGCGGAACGCTATCCAGCCATGGTGCGCCGTATCGTCGATGCCGGCCACGAACTGGCCAGCCACGGCTACAGCCACCTGCGCGCCTCGGACCAGAGCCGCGCCGAATTCGACAACGATATCCGTTCCAGCAAGGCCCTGCTGGAAGACATCGGCGGCCAGGCGGTGGTCGGCTACCGCGCCCCGAGCTTCTCGATCGGCCACGCCAACCTGTGGGCGCTCGACGCGCTGCATGAAGCCGGCTACAGGTACAGCTCGAGCATCTACCCGATCGCCCACGACCACTACGGCATGCCGGACGCGCCGCGCTTCGCCTTCTATCCGAACGGCCCGGACGGCCTGCTGGAAGTGCCGATCACCACCGTCAAGATGGCCGGCCGCAACCTGCCGGCCGGCGGCGGCGGATACTTCCGCCTGCTGCCCTATGCCCTGTCGCGCTGGATGATGGCCAAGGTCAACCGCGAAGACCGCGAACCGGCCCTGTTCTACTTCCATCCATGGGAAGTCGATCCCGGCCAGCCCCGCCCCGCAGGGCTTGGCGCCAAGGCGCGCTTCCGCCACTACATCAATATCGACCGCATGGAGCGGCGACTGGAATGCCTGGCGCGCGACTTCGCGTGGGACCGCATGGACCGCATCTTCCTGGACAAGCCATGAATTCGATCATCGAAGCGGCGCAGGCCAGGCGCGCGGCGCCAGGCGCCGCCGCCGGCGCCCCGACCCTGCACCTGATGCAGCCGCAGGATGCGGCGCGCTGGGACGCCTTCGTGCGCGCCTGCCCTTGCGCCACCTTCTTCCACCTGTCGGGCTGGCAGCACGTCATCGAGCAATCGTTCGGCATCAAGACCTGGTTCTATTTCGTGGAGCAGGACGGCCAGATCCAGGGCGTGCTGCCATTGGCCGAAATCAAGAGCCGGCTGTTCGGCCACGCGCTCGGCGCGATGCCGTTCTGCGTGTATGGCGGCGTGGCCGCGCTGGACGACACGGCGCGCCTGATGCTCGACCAGGCGGCCGACGCCCTGGCCAGGCAGCTCGGCGTGGGCCACCTCGAATACCGCGGCATGCAGCGCGCGCATCCGGACGACACATCCTGGCATACCAAGGAACTGTACGTCACCTTCCGCAAGGAGATCACGGGCGACGACGAGACCAACCTGAACGCCATCCCGCGCAAGCAGCGCGCCATGGTGCGCAAGGGGATCAAGCTCGGCCTCAAGGGCGTGGTCGAGGACAATGTCGAGCGCATGTTCGAGGCCTATGCCACCAGCGTGCTGCGCCTGGGCACCCCGGTGTTCCCGAAAAAATACTTCGCCCTGCTGCAGCAGACCTTCGGCGACGAGTGCGAGGTGCGCACCATCTATACCGAAGACGAGCGCCTGGTCGGCTCGGTGCTGTCGTTCTACTGGCGCGACGAAGTCGTGCCGTATTACGGCGGCGGCACCGACCTGGCGCGCTCGGTGGCCGGCAACGACTTCATGTACTGGAACCTGATGCAGGCGGCCGCCGCGCGCGGCTGCCGCCTGTTCGACTTCGGCCGCAGCAAGCTCGGTACCGGCGCCTACGACTTCAAGAAGAACTGGGGTTTCACGGCCGAGCCGCTGCCCTACGAATACAAGCTGTATGCCTCGAGCGCGCTGCCGGACAACAATCCGCTGAACCCGAAATACCAGTTGTTCATCAAGATGTGGAAAAAGCTGCCGCTGCCGGTGGCGAACTTCCTCGGTCCCTACATCGTGCGCAACCTGGGGTAATGTCGTGCAAGACCTGCTGCTGCTGATCCACCGCATCCCCTACCCGCCCAACAAGGGCGACAAGATCCGCTCGTACAACCTGCTCAAGCACCTGGCGCGCGACTACCGGGTGCACCTGGCGACGTTCGTGGACGACGCTGACGACTGGCAGTACGTGCCGACCGTCGAAGCGATGTGCGCCAGCAGCCATTTCGCGGCCTTGAATCCCACGCTGGCACGGGTGCGCAGCCTGGGCGCGCTGCTCAAGAACCGTTCGCTGTCACTGGATTACTACCAGGACGCCGGCCTGCAGCGCTGGGTCGACCAGACCGTTGCCGCGCATGCGATCAAGCGGGTGCTGGTGTTCTCGTCGGCGATGGCGCAGTACGCCGACAACGTCCCCGAGGCGCGGCGCGTGATCGACTTCTGCGACGTCGATTCGGACAAATGGCGCCAGTACGCCGACAAGAAATCCTGGCCCATGAGCTGGCTGTACCGGCACGAGGCGCGCCAGCTGCTGCGCTACGAGCGCAAGGTGGCCAGCGAGTATGACGCCTCGCTGTTCGTCTCGGGTCCCGAGGCCGATCTGTTCCGCCAGCTGGCGCCCGAAAGCACGGCGCGCATCGGCCACTTCAGCAACGGCGTCGACACCGATTACTTTTCGCCCGAGCATGAGCTGGCCAACCCCTACGCCCCCGGCGAACGGGCGCTGGTGTTTACCGGCGCCATGGATTACTGGCCGAATGTCGACGCGGTGCAGTGGTTCTGCGACGAGGTGTTCCCGCTGCTGCGCCGGCAAGATCCGGCGCTGCGCTTCTATATCGTCGGCTCGCGCCCGGCGCCGCAGGTCCAGGCGCTGGGCCAGCTGGCAGGTGTGACCGTCACCGGCACCGTGCCCGATGTGCGCCCCTACATCCGCCACGCGCGGGTGGCGGTGGCGCCGCTGCGCATTGCGCGCGGCATCCAGAACAAGGTGCTCGAGGCGATGGCGATGGCCACGCCGGTGGTGGTCTCGCCGCAGGCACTCGAAGGCATTGCAGCCGACCCGGGCCGCGAGCTGCTGCTGGCGGCCGATGCGCAGGACTTCGCCGACGCCGTCTGGTTGCTGCTCGGACGCGATGACAACACCATGGGCCTGGCCGCGCGCGCCAGGGTCGAACACCACTACAGCTGGCCGAGCAACCTGGCCTGCATCGGGGAGAGACTCGAATGCTACTGAAATCATCGCCCGTGGCGCCTGGCGCCGCCCTCCTGTCGAGCGCGCCCAGCCCCGCCCTGGCCCTGCTGGTGCTGACCATGCTGGCGCCGTTCGCCCTGTACTACGGCACCGTCGCCTCGATGGTGGCGACCTGGAACAGTTCCGAGACCTTCGCCCATGGCTATGCCATCCTGCCGATCAGCCTGTGGCTGATCTGGCGCCGGCGCGAACGCTTCGGCCAGCTTCCTGCCGTGCCGTATCCGCCGGCCCTGCTGCTGCTGGCCGTGCTGGGCGCCGGTTGGCTGGCCGGCCGTTTCGGCGACGTCTCGGTGGTGATGCAGTACTGTTTCGTGGCAATGATCCCGACCGCGACGCTGGCCCTGCTCGGCCCGCGCCTGGCGGGCGCCTTCGCCTTCCCGTTGATGTTTCTGTTGTTCGCGGTACCGTTCGGTGAAATTTTTATCGACCCGCTGATCCATGTCACGGCCGATTTCACGGTTTGGGCAGTGCAGGCTACCGGCATCCCGGTGCTGCGCAACGGCACCCGCTTCGACCTGCCTACCGGCTCGTGGTCGGTGGTGGAAGCCTGCAGCGGCATCCGCTACCTGATCTCGTCGATTACGCTGGGTAGCCTGTATGCCTACCTCACCTACAGCAGCAACCGCCGGCGCGCGGTGTTCATCGCGCTGTCGATCGTGGTGCCGATCGTGGCCAATGGCCTGCGCGCCTACATGATCGTGATGATCGGCCACTACAGCAGCATGGAACATGCGACCGGCGTCGATCACCTGGTCTACGGCTGGCTGTTCTTCGGCCTGATCATGTTCATCATGTTCTGGCTCGGCAGCTTCTGGCGCCAGGACGAGACACCGGCCCCGGCCAAACCGCGCGCTGACGCGGCGATCGACGCGGCCGTGGACGCGCCTGCCCGCGCCCGGGCTGGCGCTGCCCGCCTCATGCCGATGGCGGTCGTGGTAATTGGACTGCTGGCATTGTGGCCCGCCTTCTCCTTCGTCAACGAGCGCGCCAACCTCAACCCGGCGCCGGTCCAGCTGGGCGAACCCGACATCAGGCTGGCCCAGGCCAGCGACTTCCCCGACTGGCAGGTACGCTACATGGAACCGGATGCGCGCCTGCTGCGTACCTGGCAGGTGCCGGGCGCCGAGCGTCCGGTGCGTCTCGAAATCCTGTACTACCGCAACCAGGACAAACAGAAAGGCCTCATCAGTTCCGTGAACCGCCTGACCGGCAACAAGGACGCCTTCCATCCGCTGACCAGCAGCAACCGCAGCGAAACGTTTGGCGCACGCGCACTGCCGCTACGCGAAACCATCCTGAACAGCTCCAATGGCAAGCTGCTGGTATGGCAGACCATGTGGATCAACGGCGACTACCTGACCAGCAACGTGGCCGGCAAGCTGCGCCAGGCGCAGGGACGCCTGCTGTTCCAGGGCGACGATGGCGCCGCGGTGCTGCTGGCCGTCCCCTATAACGACGATCCAAAAACCGCGCGCGCCGCCCTGCGCGCCTTCGTGGCAGGCCACTTCGGCGCGGTGGATACCGCACTGCAGGCGACCCGGGAACGTTGAGCATGGCCGCAATCGCATCATCCGCGCACGCCTGCCAGCCGCCGCTGGTCGTGCACCTGATCTACCGGCTCGACATCGGCGGCCTGGAAACGCTGCTGGTCGACGCCATCAACCGCATGCCGGCCGAGCGCTACCGGCATGCAGTGGTATGCCTGACCGACTACACCGAGTTCGCCGCACGCATCACGCGTCCCGGCGTGGAGCTGTTCGCGCTGCACAAGCTGCCCGGCGCGGCGCCGCGCACGCACCTGGACCTGTGGTACCTGCTGCGCCGGCTGCGCCCGGCGATCCTGCACACCTATAACCTGGGCACGATCGAGTACGCGACCACCGCGCTGCTGGCGGGCGTGCCGGTGCGGGTGCATGCCGAGCACGGCCGCGACGCCGGCGACCCCCAGGGCCTGAACCGCAAGCACAACCTGCTGCGGCGACTGGTGGCGCCCTGCATCGACCGCATCGTGCCGGTCTCGCGCGACCTGCACGCCTGGCTGCGCGACGCGGTCGGCATCGCCGAGCGGCGGCTGTGCCTGATCGACAACGGCGTGGACACCGAGCGCTTTCGCCCGGCCCTGCCCGGCGAATCCGGCGCCGAAGCCTGGCACGACGATCCGCACGCCTTCGTGATCGGCAGCGTGGGCCGGCTGCAGGACGTCAAGGACCAGGCCACCCTGGTGGACGCCTTCGCGCTGCTGTGCCGCATGCTGCCGCAGGAGCCCCTGCGGCTGGTGCTGGTCGGCGACGGCCCCTTGCGCGCGTCGCTGGCGGCGCAAGTGGCGGCGAACGGCCTCCAGGACCGGGTCTGGCTGGCCGGTGCGCGCGCCGACGTGGCGCCGGTGATGCGCGGCTTCTCGCTGTTCGCACTGTCGTCGATCGCCGAAGGCACGCCGGTCACGCTGCTCGAGGCGATGGCCAGCGGCCTGCCGGTGGTATCGACCGCCGTGGGCGGCATTCCCGACCTGGTGGCCGACGGCGCCAATGGCGCCCTGGTGCCGCCATCGAACCCGCAGGCCCTGGCGCAGGCGCTGGCCGCCTACGTGCGCGATCGGGCCCTGGCCCAGGCCCATGGCGCGGCCGGGCGCGCGCGCGTCGAACGACAATACAGCATGCAGGCCATGCTGGAGGCCTATCTTGCGCTGTACGACGGCCTGCTACACTCCAAGAACAAAGTAAATGAAGCGATCACACCATGTGCGGAATAGTTGGCATTCTTGACCTGAAGGGCGGCCGCGAGATCGCGCGCGACCTGCTCGACCGTATGAACCAGACCCAGTTCCACCGCGGACCGGTCGAAGGCGACCTGCACCTCGAGCCGGGACTCGGCTTCGGCCACCGGCGGCTGTCGATCATCGCCCTGGAAGCCGGGCTGCAGCCGCTGTTCAACGAAGACG
Organism: Massilia puerhi; assembly: GCF_009861485.1. NCBI lineage: Bacteria > Pseudomonadati > Pseudomonadota > Betaproteobacteria > Burkholderiales > Oxalobacteraceae > Massilia > Massilia puerhi. The sequence goes on from NZ_WOFW01000001.1 coordinate 627,460, forward strand.
AGACGCTGGCGCTGGTCTTCAATGGCGAAATCTATAATTTCCGCGAACTGCGCACCAAACTGCAGGCGCTGGGCCATGTGTTCCGCACACCCTCCGACAGCGAGACCATCGTCCACGCCTACGAGCAGTGGGGCCACGCGTGCGTGAACCACCTGCGCGGCATGTTCGCCTTCGCGATCTGGGACCGTCCGCAACAGACCCTGTTCATGGCGCGCGACCGCCTCGGCATCAAGCCGATGCACTACGCGCTGCTCGACGACGGCATGTTCGCCTTCGGCTCGGAACTGAAGTCGCTGCTGGCGCTGCCCGGCCTGAAGCGCGAGATCTGCCCGCTGGCGGTCGAAGAGTATTTCGCCTACGGCTACGTGCCCGAACCGCGCACCATCTTCACTGGCGCCCACAAGCTGCTGCCGGGCCACACGCTCACCTTGCGCGTCGGCCAGCCGGTGCCGAAGTCGAAGCAGTACTGGGACGTGCCGTTCACGCCGCACCAGCAGATGACCGAGCGCGATATGGAAGGCGAACTGATCGCCCGCCTGCGCGAGGCGGTGGAAAGCCACCTGATCGCCGACGTGCCGCTGGGCGCCTTCCTGTCCGGCGGCGTCGATTCGAGCTCGATCGTGACCATGATGGCCGGCGTCGGCAGCGCGCCGGTCAACACCTGCTCGATCGCCTTCAACGACCCCTCGTTCGACGAATCGGAATACGCGCGCCAGGTCGCCGAGCGCTACCAGACCAACCACCAGTGCGAAACCGTCGACAAGGACGACTACGGCCTGATCGACACCCTGGCCGGCCTGTACGACGAGCCATATGCCGACAGCTCCGCGATCCCGACCTACCGGGTCTGCCAGCTGGCGCGCAAGCGCGTCACGGTGGCGCTGTCGGGCGACGGCGGCGACGAGAACTTTGCCGGCTACCGCCGCCACCGCATGGCGATGGGCGAGCAGCGCGTGCGTTCGATGCTGCCGCTGGCCCTGAGAAAACCGGTATTCGGCCTGCTGGGCAAGGCCTATCCGAAAGCCGACTGGGCGCCGCGCGTGCTGCGCGCCAAGACCACCTTCGAGGCGCTGGCGCGCGACCTGACCGAAGGCTACTTCCATGGCGTGTCGATCAATAACGACCGCCAGCGCAAGCAGCTGTTCTCGGACAGCTTCCGCCAGCGCCTGCAGGGCTACCGCGCGGTCGAGGTCATGCGCGGCTATGCCGACGCGGCGCCGACCGACGATCCGCTGTCGCTGATCCAGTACCTGGACATGAAGACTTACCTGCCGGGCGATATCCTGACCAAGGTCGACCGCGCCAGCATGGCGCATGCGCTCGAGGTGCGGGTGCCGCTGCTCGACCACCAGTTCGTCGAATGGGTGTCGGGATTGCCGTCCGACTGCAAGCTGCGCAACGGCGAAGGAAAGCACATTTTCAAGAAGGCGCTCCAGCCCTACCTATCGGACGACATCCTGTACCGCAAGAAAATGGGGTTTTCAATCCCGCTCGCGGCCTGGCTGCGTGGACCACTGCGTGAGACCATGCAGCGCGCGGTACTCAATCCGGCACTGCTCGACACCGGAATCTTCAATGTCGCCTACCTGAAGCAGATGGTGGACGAGCACCAGGCTGGGACCAAGGACCATGCGACGACGCTGTGGTCGGTGCTGATGTTCGATGCATTCTTGCGCAAGAATGGAGCCGGCACGGCAACAATGCAGCAATGACCAGAATGCTCCAGCAATCGATACGGACTGTCGAGACGGCTTGCCTATGCAACTGCGCCGAACGCGCGCATCATCCGATAGTTGCGCCATACTACCCGCGCAGCGAGTACTCAAAGGTATAACAATGGAATCACTTTTGTGGGCAATCGATCTGGCCCTGGTGGCGTACTTTTGCATCTGGGCCATTCGCGAAGACAGTAATTCAAAACATGACGATATGCCTGGCGGTAAACAAGTAACTCCTGAAGCTGGCCGCGAGCAGACACGGAAGCGCGACCATGCGTGATATTTTCATGCTCGGTATTTTGCCACTCCTAGTATACCTAATGGCCAAACGGCCGTTTATCGGTCTCGGTATGTGGGTATGGACTGCTTTGTTCTTCCCTAACGCATGGGTCTACGGTGCTGCTTCAAGCATCCGCTACAATCTACTATTTACTGGAGTATCTATCCTGTCCTATATGGTCATGAAAAATAAACCAAAATTCTTGCCCGGTGGGCTAGGATGCCTGGTTTTCTTATTTTTCATATGGACCACGTTCAGCACGATGTTCACAATCGGGCGGCCTGATGTGGCTTGGGAAATCTGGACTCGTTTCGCGAAAATTATTACGCTATTCGTATTCGTCCTGCTTATCATTGAGAAAAAGCTGCATGTCGACTTTATGCTGGGATGTGTGGTGTTATCGGTCGGATTTTACGCCAATCTCGAATCGCTAAAATTCATCGTATCTGGTGGTAACCACATGATTCACGGAATGTCTGGCCACGTCCTAGGTGATCGTAATGAGCTAGCGGTTGCGTTTTGCATGACATTGCCAATTTGCTACTATTTATTGGGTGAGTATGGGAAGAGATCGCAGATCATGCGCTTAGGTTTAATGGGGACCATGGCGCTGCTTGTCTTCGGTGTCGTAGGTACGCAGTCGCGCGGCGGATTCATCGCGCTCACCGTTCTGGCTGCTTATCTTTTCCTCAAGAGCGAACGCAAGATTTTAGTTGGTATTCTAGGAATAATCCTCATTGCCGTCATCGCCCAGATTGCTTCCGATGATTGGCTCGGCCGCATCAACACGATCGAAACTGCAACCGACGACGCGTCCTTCATGGGACGAGTCGTGGCCTGGAAACTGAGCTTCATCCTTGCAATGCAAAACCCATTTTTTGGGGGTGGCTTCAAATCACTCGAGAATTTCGCGGTATGGCTTGAACTCTCACGCGATTTTTTTTCTTACCCGTGGTTTTATACAGGAGATCGTTTACCCAACACCGAGTTTGCACGTGCAGCGCATAGCGTTTATTTCCAAGTACTGGGCGAGCACGGATTTGTCGGTCTAGGGCTGTATGTGACAATGCTGGTGACTGCTTTCCTCAAAGCCGGAAGCGTGGCGCGCCAGGCCCGCCAGCGCGGCGCACCCAATTGGTTGCGTACGCTCGCGACTATGCTCCAGCTTAGTATTTTTGCATTCTCGGTTGGCGCAGCCGCACTCAGCTTTGCCTATTTCGATTTGATTTTCGCTTTGATCGGACTCGTGATCGTACTCGAAAAGCGTGTGCTGCCGTCGGCAATCCCGGCGACGCTGGCCGCGCCCATCGATCATTCCCAGCTCGCCAAAACAAGTTTGCCAATTCAATGATCATGCACGCGTCCCACTCTCCGCTCACTGGACTGACCCTGCGTGCGCTCGGAAATGCCCTTGGCACTACCATCGGCAGGAATCGTGTCTGCGTCATCAACTACCACCGGGTGCTGCACAGCCCTGAACCGCTGCTGGCATCCGAACCGGACGTGGATACGTTTCGCTGGCAAATGGAACTACTGGCTCGCTGTTTCCATGTGATGTCTCTCCATGACGCATTGCGGGCAATCGCCGTTGGCAAAGTACCGCAGCGCGCTGTCTGTATTACCTTCGATGACGGTTATCGATCGATTCATGAGCTCGCACTACCCGTACTGCGCGAGTTCGGGCTACCTGCTACTGTGTTCGTGACCAGTGGCTACATTGGTCAGGGCAGCATGTGGAACGATCGCATCATCGCCACGGTACAAGCTCTCCCGGCCGGAGAGCTCGACCTGGAGGACATTGGACTTGGCACTTACCAGCTGCGCAATCTTGCGCAGCGCAGGCATTCGCTTGAACTGCTCATCGAACGGTCCAAATACCTGCCGCCAGCTGCCCGTGATAATCTGGTAGACCGGCTCGATCGACTAACGGACAAGGAAACCCGGCACGATCCAATGCTGACACGCGACATGATTATTGATCTCAATCATCATGGCATCGATATCGGCGCACATACCGTATCCCATCCCATCCTTACCAGCTTGGACGATCAAACTGCATGGCATGAAATTGCGGGTGGCAAGGCGCAGCTTGAAGCCATCATCGGCAAGTCGGTGCGCCTGTTCGCCTACCCCAACGGCAAGGACGGCAAGGATTTCGACGAGCGTCATGTGGCCATGGTGCGCAAAGCCGGCTTCGATGCTGCGTTTACCACCGCCGCGGGTTCATTCGGCCGTTGCCATGACCCGTTCAAACTGCCACGCAGCCGTCCTTGGGATGATGCCCCGTTAACATTTGGCCTACGCCTGTTGCGCTGGCTTGCGCCGGGGGCGCCCTGAGATGGTCCAGACCGATCTAGACCTCCCCAGAGTCTGCGCCTGCAAGATGGATATAGAAACATGAGTAAACGTGCATTACTGATTGCCTTCCACTTTCCGCCCCAGGCCGCAAGCAGTGGCATCCAACGGACCTTGAGTTTTTCAAAGTATCTTGTGCGTCATGGCTGGGAACCAATGGTTTTGTCAGCCCATCCACGGGCTTATTTGCAGCAAAACCCGTCCCAGCTCGCCAGCATTCCAGCCAGTATGGTGGTGCGGCGTGCGTTCGCGCTCGATACCAAGCGCCACCTCGGCTTGCAGGGACGCTATCCGGAAACGATGGCGCTTCCCGACCGCTGGATCAGCTGGTGGTGCGATGGTGTGCTGTCGGGCCTGCGCCTGGTGCGCAAGCATCGGCCGCAGGTGCTATGGTCGACCTTCCCGATACCGACCGCGCACCTGATCGGCCTGACGCTGCAGCGCCTGACCGGCCTGCCCTGGATCGCCGACTTCAGGGATCCCATGCTGCAACCGAGCTATCCGGTGTCGAAGCGCCAGCGCGGCATCTATGGCTGGCTCGAACGGCAGACCTTGCTGCGCTGCCGTTACGCGGTATTCACCACCCGGAGCGCACTTGCCGACTACCGCATGCGTTTCCCGGATATCGACCCAGCCAAGCTGCGCCTGATCGAGAACGGCTACGACGAGGAAGAATTCGGCGCCCTGATCGGCGACACGATGCCCATGCGCAGCCAGCAGCAAGCGGTGACACTCCTGCATAGCGGCGTCCTGTACCGCAACGGTCGCGATCCCGAGCCATTCCTGGTGGCACTGGCGGCGCTGAAAGCAGCTGGTCGAATCGATGCGGCGTCGCTACGTGTGGTCTTGCGCGCGCCAGGTGACATCAACGGCACCAGGGCCAAGGTAACGCGCCAGGGCGTGGACGATATCGTCTCCGTACTGCCGCCGGTCCCCTACCGCGAGGCGCTGGCCGAAATGATGAGCGCCGACGCGCTGCTGCTGTTCCAGGGAACGCCGTTCAATAGCCAGGTGCCGGCCAAGGTCTACGAGTACTTCCGGGCGCGCAAACCGATCCTGGGGCTGGTCGATCCGGCTGGCGAGACTGCGTCGATCCTGCGCGAAGCAGGCTTCGATGGTATCGTCGCTACTGACCAGACCGACGCCATCGTCGACGCCCTCGACCGCTTCATTCCGGAAGTTCGTGGTGGCAGCGCCTATGTCGCGAGCGATGCGGTCGTCGCGCGCTCGACCCGCACCCACAAGGCCGGCGAACTGGCCGTGCTATTCGATGAGGCAAGCCGATGAGCAAGCAAAAAGAGAACGTCAACCGCCAGATCGCCAAGGGCGCGATCTGGATGGTGGCGTTCAAGATGCTCGATCGCAGCATTGCCGTCGTCAGCACGGTCATCCTGGCCCGCATGCTCGACCCCCACGATTTCGGCCTGGTCGGGATGGCGATGATCCTGTTGGCTGCGCTGAGCCTGCTCGTGTCATTCGGCTTTGACATCCAGCTGATCCAGAATCCCAATGCCGGACGCGACGAATTCGATACCGCATGGACTTTCAGCGTAATCTTCTCGGTCGGCTGTGCCCTGATCCTGATGCTGCTGGCTGCGCCAGCTGCCACGTTCTATCGCGAGCCACGGCTCGAGGCCATTGTCTATGTACTTGCGGTGGGTTTCGCGCTGGAAGGCTTCTCGAACATTGGCACCGTCGCATTCCGACGCGAAATGCGTTTCGATCGGGAATTCAAATTCTTGATGAGCAAGCGCCTTGCAAGCCTGGTGGTCACTATCCCGCTCGCGATCTATCTGCGCAGCTACTGGGCGCTGGTCATCGGCCAACTGACCGGCATCGTGCTCTCGCTGGCGCTCTCGTATGTGGTCAGCACCTATCGTCCGCGCTTTTCGCTCAAGGCCAAGGTTGATATGTTCCATACCTCGAAATGGCTGATGCTGAACAGCTTCTTCCAGTTCATCCATAACCGCGCCGCTGGATTCCTGCTGGCGCGCAGCAGCGGCGCCGATGCCGTCGGTATCTATTCGATTTCCACCGAGATCGCCCACCTGCCCTCGAATGAGCTGGTAGCGCCAGTCAACCGCGCCGCCTTCCCCGGCTACGCCAAGGTCGCGCACGACCTTCCGGCACTGCGCGCCAGCTTCCTGAAGGTGATCGGCGCCATCGCCATGGTCTCGATTCCAAGCGGGGTCGGCATCATTATGCTCGCCGATCTGCTGGTGCCCGCCGCACTTGGCTGGAAATGGGTAAGCGCCATTCCAGTGATCCAGTTGCTTGCGGTGTTCGGCGTGATCAAGGCGGTGCAGACTAACATTTCCTATATCTACCTGGCCCTCGGCCAGGTGCGCCGGATTACCTGGATCTCATGTATCCAGGTCGCCTTCCTGCTGCTGGTGCTGATTCCGAGCACGATCGAGTGGGGTGTGATGGGTGCGGCCGGCGCCTATCTCGCCACCGGCGTGCTGATGATCCCGGTTAACCAGGTACTGGTTGCCCGCTGCCTCGACCTGGACGGCAGCACCTTCATGCGCGAACTGCTGCGGCCGCTGGCGGCGGCCAGTATCATGGCACTGGTATTGATGGCGCTGAAGAGTCAACTGGTGCTGCGCCACGAAACCCTGGACTACGTACTGGCCTTGCTACTGTGCGTCGCGGTCGGCGTCCTGGTCTATGTGCCGGTGCTCTACCTGTTGTGGCGGCTGTTCGCGCAGAACGCCGGCATCGAGCGCCACGCTTTCCTGACTTTGCAAGGCATGCTGGGCAAGGCCGGCATCCGGATCAAGCTGGTGAGTTGAGCGGGCTCAGGGTTCCCGCATCCAGCGGTCGACCTGCCTGAGCGGAAGATTGATACGTGCGCAGCCGATCTGGTCGGGGCGCACGTTCAGCTCGATCATGTGGGGGCCATTGACAGCGATCGCGACATCGACGCCGGCCACGTTCATTTTCGGGAAGGCCTGCATGGCGCGCGCGGCCACGGCCTGGCAATCGGCCCAGTAGGGCAGCGCCACCCCCGCGACCTGGCCGCCAGTGTCAGGATGCCGGTTCATGGTCTGTAGCGGATTCTTCGCATTGGCGGCATGCAGCAACTTGCCGCTAGCGAGATCGACCGGGCAATAGAGGCCGCCGCTGCTGGTGTTGTCGACCAGGCTTCCATGGCGTCCCACGCGCAGGAAAGCGCCGGCAATCCTGACTTCCCCGCGGGCCTGGTACAGCCAGATACGCAGGGTATTGACCGAACTCGGGTGGATTGCCGACAACACCGGATGCTGTTCCAGGTAGTGCTCGACGATATAGCCTTCATGGTTGCGTGCGGCCAGCTCCCACCAGTCGGGCAGGCTGGTCTCTTGCCCGGTGGCCGGGTGGATCAACGTTGGACCGGCCCCGATGCGAAAGGCAGAAAAACCGACGCCTCCATAGCCCTCGACCGGTTTGAAGCAAATGGTCTTTCCCATCAATTCCCGACACAGGCGCTCGAGGTCTTCCAGCTGGCGCAGGGAGCTACCGTCGGTGCGCGCCCCACGCTGCGGATGCAGGAAGCCGATGCATTCCGGCGTCGGCACGCCGACCAGCTGCAGCACGGCCTTTTCGATGAGCTTGTGTTGCGAACTCTTCTGGTAAGGGCGCGCGTTCCAGCGATCGATGAATGCGTTGTATTCCTTGCGGTTCAGATGTGCCCACTTGTCCCCAAACGGAACCCCGGGCCGCCACCAGCGCGCCTGGAGGTAGTAGCCCGGGCCGATGCCGCGCAAAGCAAACAGGGCCGCCATTTCAATCGACTGGCGCCAGAACGGCAGGTGTTCCAGGTCGGGGCGCGTGCGCAACGTGGCCCATGCTTGTCGTACGTCTTTGATGGCTTGCAAGCTCATGTCTTACCTTGTTGACGGTTTGGGAAAGTCCCGCCGCGGGCATGGCGGGGCCCCGGTCGGGCTAGCGCGGTACACCGTCGCGCCGCGCCAGGAACCGCGCGAATTCGAGCACGCCGCTCATCTCGGCCTCGAATTCGATCATGTCGACATTACCGCCATCGAGGAAGCGTGGCAGGAAATAGCGCTCGTCCTCGCCTGCGCCGCGCGTCAGTCCCGGCACACAGGTGGTGGCGGTGCGCACGTCGAGCGCGGCCAGAGTGGTCGCCGCCGCCGCGTCGTAGGCGCCACTCGGATAGCAATAGTGGTGCGGTCGCGGTAGGCCGGCGGCCATGATGTACTGGCGACAGGCCTCGATATTGGCGCGGTTGCGATCCGGGTCGCCCTTGTAGTAATGGTGTGCCCGCCCGTGCAGTTCGATCCGGCAGCCACGCGCGGCAGCCGCGCGCAATTCGTGCGGACGCATGTAGCTGAACCGGCGCGAGGCCAGGTCGAGGGTAGCCGGATCGATGCCCAGCGCGCTGCCGAAGCGCTCGAGTGCCGTCGTGACGGCGTCTGCATCGCGCGGCTGCGCGCCGAACCAGCGATCGGCATTCTCGATCAGGCGCGCGCGTTCTTCCCGCACATCGAGCGCGTAATTTCCATCGAGCGGTACGCCAAATCCAGCCAATTCGACCTTGGGCAGGACTGACTTCCATACTAGGTAGCGCAGCACCACCCCTGCGACCGGCGCACCGGTATCGCAGATCTCGGTATGCAGGTACAGGACCGGTTGATGACCATATTGAGCCAAAAGTGGCAACAGGCAGGCCTCGCTCGAATACCAGCCGTCATCGAGCGTGATCGCAAGCGGGATGCCGCCGGAGGCGCCGTTCGGCGTCGCCATCTGGTCCAGGCTGGCCGACACGAATCCCTTGGCGCGCAGCCAGTCCAGGCGCTGCCTGAGCATCTGGCTTTGGCAGAACAGCTTGCCGTTGTACCGATGCTCATCACCCAGCGCACCACCGTGGTAGCATAGGATGCGTCCACGGTGGCGCGTCAGGCGGCGGAACAGGGCAAAGATCCCCACGGCGCGCGCCAGGCGCAGGACATTCAGTTTCAGGCTCATGTCGGCGCTCCATTGACCTTGGCGGCATGATATTGTGCCCACTCCTGGTGCCGCGCACGCGGCCAGACCAGGGTGTAGGCGGCTGGCCGGTAGGTACCCGCTTCAAACAAGCGCCTCCGGGTCGCCGACTTGGCCAGTGCATTGCCGCGCGCTGCCTCGTCGAACGACATGAACAGCACATGTGCCCCGCCCTTCTGGGGCACTTCGCGCAGGTAGGCCAGGTGCGGACTGACCGTCGCGACGGCCGGATCGTAGAACCAGCTGCCGGCAATCATGCCACGCGCCATGGGATAGTGTTCGTACAGGTCGGCGCAGCAACGATAGCATTCGTTGCGACCCGCCTCATTGAATTCGGCCATGTAGAACTTGTGCGCATGAATTTCAAGGAAGGGCCGGAATCCGCCGATACGGAAGAACAGTGCCAGCCGGCCCATGAATGCAGACCAGCCCGCTTTCCAGAGGACCGAACGGCCAACGCCCGAATTGGTATCGATCAGGTTCGAGCCGGCGGCGATCATGCGCAGCGTCGCCAGTCCAAAATCTTTCAGGAACAGGTCATCGTCCAGGGTGCATGCTGCGTGGGTCGGCCCCGGATCGCTGAGGATGCGCTCGTAATGCCTGAGCTGGTGGCCAATCACACGCGGTGGCAGGCGTACAAAAGCCGGGTTCGCCAATGTCTCGCCCATCGCGGTCAGCAGTGCGGCAAACAGGAAGTCGCGCTCGGCCCCAGGCTTGCCATCGCGCGCCACGAGCGCAGCTAGCGTCTGACGTGCCGAGGCCGGCACATGACGATAGCCTGCGCCAAGCGGAGGCGCGCAGAACGTGGCCAGGAAATGGCCGATCGCATCCAGATCCCGATTGAAACGTGGCGTGGCGTCGGACAGCTTGAGCGGCAAGATGGCACGCAGACGTGCATGCAGTTCAGAGCAGTTCTCTACGGACATTATTTGTTCTCAGGAGCCCTCCGCAGAGTGAAGGCCGGCCACGCGCGATGTGGCGCATCCCGGTGCGGAGCACAGGAATTATAGACGAGATATTGCCAAAGCATCACTTCAGTACTCAGCCGTGTGCCTGGCCGATACCGCCATTCGACGCGTAACAGGTTTTACACCAGCACCTCTGGCGCCGACGGATGACCGAGGAAAGCCGCCGGGCTGGCGCTCGGCCCATAGGCCCCCGACTGGAACACCACTACCAAGTCGCCAACATCCGCATGCGGCAGCGCCATGCGCTCGGCCAGCAGGTCGAGCGGAGTACATAGGGGACCGACGACCGACACCACCTCGTGCTCCCCGGCGTCGACCCGGTTGCCGATCGCGACAGGGTAATTCTTGCGGATCACCTGGCCGAAATTTCCAGATGCCGCCAGATGATGATGCAGGCCACCATCGGTTACCAAAAACACCTGGCCGCGCGACAGCTTGCGGTCGATCACGCGCGCCACGTAGACGCCGGCCTCGCCCACGATGTAGCGTCCCAACTCGATCGACAGGCGCGCTTGCGGCAGCCCGGCTCGCACGCGCGCTGCCTGTACCTGCAGTCCGGCGCCGATCGGCGCCAGGTCCAGCGGCATCTCGCCTGGGAAATAAGGAATGCCGAAGCCGCCGCCGATATTCAGTGTGCGCACCGGATGCGGGCTGGCCTGCGCCAGCGCCAATGCCAGGTTGACCGTCCGGGCCTGGGTTTCCACGATCGCATCTGCCTTCAGGCTCTGCGAGCCGCTGAAGATGTGGAAGCCCCTCACGTCCAAGCCGAGCTGGCCGGCCAGCGCCAGCAGGCGCGGGGCGTCCTCGGCATCGATTCCGAACTGCTTGGCGCCGCCGCCCATGCGCATGCCCGAGCCCTTTAGCTCGAAATCTGGATTGATGCGCAACACCAGCAATGGCGCGATGCCCAGCTCGGCGCCGATGCGCGCCAGTGAACGGATTTCGCGCTCGGATTCGGCGTGCACGCTTACCCCGGCGGCAACCGCCTGGGCCAGTTCGGCGTCGCGCTTGCCGGGACCGGCGAAGCTGATATTTTCCGGGGCGATCCCGGTATCCAGCGCCACCTTCAGTTCGCCGCTCGACGCGACGTCCAGGCCGTCGACCAGGCCCGACAAATGCTGCACCAGGGCCGGCATCGGATTGGCCTTGATCGAGTAATGCAGCTCCATATCGGGCGGCAGGTGCTGGCGCAGCAGCTGCACGCGCTGCGTGACCAGGGCCCGGTCGTAGGCATAAAACGGCGTCTGGCCCACCCGCTGCGCGAGGCGGGTCAAAGCAATCCCGCCTACCTGCAGGCAGTTGTCAACCACAGCAAACAGGGTCTGGGCGGCGTGCGCCGGCTTGATACTCATGGAGCAGAATCTCCGAACAGGTGAATGAAGGCGGCGCGTAGCTGCACGCGGTCGAACTTGCCGTTCGGGTTGCGCGGGAAGGCTTGTACGCGCAGGGCGATATGGGCCGGGACCATCCAGGCCGGCAAGCGGCGCTGGCATTCCTTGAGCAAGGCGGCCGCCTCCAGGGTCGCTTCGCGTGGCTGCGCCAGCAGCACGATGGCCTGGCCCAGGACCGGGTGCGGCACGCCGAAAGCGACCGCCTCTGCGAGCAGGCCGCTGGCGTGGGCCGCTTCCTCGACCTCGCTCGGACTGACGCGGTAGCCCGACACCTTGATCATGTCGTCGCTGCGGCCGATGAAATACAGGTAGCCCTCGGCATCCATGCGCACCGTATCGCCCGACCATACCGCCATCTCGGCCAGCGGCAGCGCTGCATCGCGCCCTGGCGCCGGGCGGAAGCGCTCGGCGGTCTTGGCCGGATCGTTCCAGTAGCCCAGCGCCACCAGTGCACCGCGGTGCACCAGTTCGCCCGGCTCGTCCGGCGCGCACGGTGTGCCGTCCGGGCGCACCACCAGCACCTCGGCGTTGGGGATCGCGCGCCCCATCGAATCCGGGCGCCGGTCCAGCTCCTCGGGCGGCAGGTAGGTCGAGCGGAAGGCCTCGGTCAGGCCATACATCAGGAACAGCCGCGCGTCCGGCAGGACAGCGCGCAGCGCCGTCACCGTGGTGGCCGGCATGGCGCCTCCGGAATTGGTCAAATAACGCAGGCTGGTGTCGCGCGGCCAGTCGAGCGCGGCGAGCTGGATCCACAGCGGCGGCACTGCCGCCAGGCCGGTGATGCGCTCCGCCGCCACCGCCTTCAGAATGTCCTTCGCGAACAGGTGGTTAATCAGCACCACTGTGGCGCCACTGAGGAAGGCCGTGGTCAGCTGGCTCAGGCCATAGTCGAAGCTGAGCGGCAGCACGGCCAGGATGCGGTCATGCGGGCCGTTGCCGAGGTAGCCCGCCACGCTGCGCGCGCCAGCCACCAGGTTCCGGTGCGACAGCACGACGCCCTTCGGCTTGCCGGTACTGCCCGAGGTGTACAAGATGGCCGCCAGGTCGGCGTCGATGACGCGCCGCACCGCCAGCTCGGCCTCGGCGGCCGGCTGCCCCGCGCTCCAGGCGCGCACGGCGATGCCGCGCGCTGCCAGCTCCGGATACGTCCCCGGCGCGCCGGTGACGAAGATCGACCGCAGCGCCGGGCAATCGGCCAGCGCCGCGGCCAGTCCCGCCAGGCGCTCGGGCGAGGTCACCAGCGAGCGCACCGCGCAGTCAGCCAGGATATACGCCACCTGGTCCGCCTTGAGCAGCGGATTGACCGGCACGAACACGGCGCCGGCGGCTACGGCGCCGAACAGCGCCGCTACATTCTCCACCTGCTTGTCGAGATAGACGGCGACCCGCTCGCCGCGTTCCACCCCGGCGGCAATAAAAGTGCCAGACGCCTGTTCGACCAGCCGTGCCAGGGCGGCGTAGTCGAGCCGGTGGGCGCCATGGACGAGTGCCTCGGCGCCGGGCGTACGGCGCGCGGAGTCGAAAATGAAATCGTGGATCAGGTCGGGCATGGTCTAGTCTCTCGGGTGCGGTCCTGGCCGCCGTGCAGGGCGCAATCTTAACAGCTTGTGCGCCCTCGCCGCCCTGGCCTGGCTCGCAAAAGCCATGATTCGTGGCAAATTTTGCACGTCAGCCGCTATACTCGCCGCATGCCCCCCGTAGCCCCTTCATCAACGCGCCCCCGGATTCCGATCGCACCGGTGCTGTCGGCCACCTCGCTGCGGCGCGCGCGTGGCCCCGGCCTGCCCTCGGTGCTCGACGCCGGCGCCGTGCGCTGCGTCACCAGCGGCCGAGTGGCGATCGCGCTAGCCCTGCGCGCGATGGGCGTCCAGGCCGGCGACCGGGTGCTGGTACCGGCCTGGCACAGCCCGTCGATGATCCCGCCGGTGCTGTGGCGCGGTGCGGTGCCGGTGTTCTATCGGGTCGGGCCCGACGGCGCAGCAGACCTGGCGGACATCGCGGCCAAGGCGCCGCAGGCACAGGTGCTGATGGCCACCCATTATTTCGGCTTTCCGCAAGATCTGGCACCGCTGCAGGCGCTGTGCGACGCACACGGCCTGCAATTGCTGGAAGATTGCGCGCATGCCTTCATCGGCAGCCATGCGGGCCGGCCGCTGGGGTCGTTCGGCGACTATGCGATCGCCAGCACCATGAAATTCCTGCCCGTCTACGAGGGCGGACTGCTGGTCTCGGCGCGCCATGACCTGGCAACGGTCGTCCTGCAACCGGCCGGCGTCGCCTTCGAGGCCAAGATCGCGCTCAATTCGCTCGAACGCGGCTTCGAGTACGGGCGGCTGGCGCTCCTGCGTGCCTTGCTGTGGCCGGCGCTCGCGCTCAAGGACGCATTGCGCAAGCCGCGCGGCGCGTCCACGGGGCCGGCGCCGGCGCTGGCGCCGTCCTCGTCCGACAGCAGCTTCACGCTCGACCCGGCCTGGATCGACAAGCGCTCATCATTGTTCGCGCGCGTGCTGCTGCGGCTGTCCTCGGCCACGCGCATCGCCAGGCTGCGCCGTGCCCACTACCTGCGCTTGGACGCGGCGCTGCGCTGCCTGCCCGGTATCCGGCCCTTGTATCCGACGCTGCCGGACGGTGTCTGTCCCTGGGCCTACCCGCTGCTGGTGGAGGATCCCGACCGCCTGGCCGCGCGCCTCGGCGGCGCCGAGGTGCCGGTGCTGCGCTTCGGGCGTCCGCTGTGGCAGGGCGTCGACGCCGCCACTTGTGCCAATGCCGTCCACCTGTCGGAGCACGTGCTGGCCCTGCCCTGCCACCAGGAGCTGCGGCCGCGCGAGCTCGACTGGCTGATCGCAGCCACCCGCAAGGCGGTGGGAGCATGAAGTGGCAGTTGGTTCCAGCGGCGCGCTTCCCCGAGTTCGCCGAACGCTGGCGCACACTGCATGCGCGCGGCCCCGCCAGCGTGCTGCTGGACGCCGACTTCGTGGCGCCGCTGGTGGAATGCTTCGCGCGGCCCGGCACGCTGCTGGCCTGCTGCGAAAGCCAGGGCGTCACGCTCGCGATGGCGCTGGTGGCGCCCAGCGGACGTGGGGCCTGGGCCACGCTGCAGCCGAGCCAGGCCCCGCTCGGCCTGTGGCTGATGGCGCCGGACCAGGCCCTGGCGCCGCTGTTGGCTGGCTTGCTGCGCGCTTTGCCGGGCTTGCCTTTGGTGCTCGGCCTGACCCAGGCCGATCCGATGCTGCTGGCGCGCCCGCCCGACTCGCCACGGCTGCGCACCCTGGACTATATCGACACCGCGCGCGTCACGCTGGCGGGTGGCTTCGACGCCTACTGGCAGGCGCGCGGCAAGAACCTGCGCGCCAACCTTAAAAAGCAGCGCGCGCGCCTGGAGCGTGAGGGCGTGGCGCCTCGCCTCGAGATCGTGCGCACACCGGCTGCGATGGCGGCGGCGGTGGCCCAGTACGGGCTACTCGAGAGCAGCGGCTGGAAGTCCGGGCAAGGCACGGCGGTACACGCCAATAATACCCAGGGCCGCTATTATCGCGCCATGCTCGAGGCGCTGTCAGCGCGCGGCGCGGCAAGCGTGTATCGTTACTGGTTTGGCGAGCAGTTGGTGGCGATGGACCTGTGCGTCGAAGATGGCGACAGCATCGTGGTGCTCAAGACGGCCTACGACGAAAGCGTCGGCGCTGGCCTGTCGCCCACGCTGCTGATGCGCGAGGAAGCGTGCCGCCGCCTGTTCGACGAGGGCCGCTTCAGTCGCCTGGAGTTCTATGGCCGCGTGATGGAGTGGCATCTGCGCTGGACCGGGGAGGTACGCACTATGTACCATATCAATTATTACCGCTGGCCGGCGGTACGGCGCCTGCAGGCGATGCTCGAGTCGATCCGTGAATCGAGCATCGCCGCGCGTCCGGCGGCGCAGTGAACGGAGCAATTCATGTATCTTGACCAAGTCAAAACCCTTCTCATCGACGTGCTTGCCCTGGGCCCTTCGGGCCAGGCGCTGGACGCCGATTCACCGCTGCTGGGCAGCCTGCCGGAACTCGATTCGATGGCGGTCGTGACCCTGATCGGAGCACTCGAAGAGCAGTTCGGTATCATGATCGACGACGACGACATCAGCGCCAGCACCTTTTCCACCCTGGGCAGCCTGGCCGACTTCGTGGCCGCCAAGGCCGCCTGATGTCGCGCGCCGAGCCGCTATTCCTGGACACCCCCGGCGGCGCGCGCTTCTGCCTGTACCACCCTCCCCATGGCGAGACGCGCGGCGCGCTGCTGTACCTGCACCCGTTCGCCGAAGAGATGAACAAGTCGCGCCGCATGGCTGCCCTGGCGGCGCGCCGGCTGGCCGCGCGCGGGGTCGGCGTGCTGCAGCTCGACCTGCACGGCTGCGGCGACAGCGCCGGCGAATTCCACGAGGCGCGCTGGGATGGCTGGCAAGCCGACGTCAAGGCCGGTCTCGACTGGCTGCAGGCGCGCCTGGGCCTGCAGCCCGGGCTGTGGGGCCTGCGCCTGGGCGCCCTGCTGGGGCTCGATTACGCGGCGCGGGCGCAGCAGGCGCCCGCGCGGCTGCTGCTGTGGCAGCCGGTGCTGTCCGGCGCCCAGCACCTGAACCAGTTCCTGCGCCTGCGCGTGGCCGGGGAAATGCTGCAGGAAGGCGGCGCGTCTGGCGGCACCGCCGCGCTGCGCGCGCGCCTGCAAGCCGGCGAGGTTCTCGAGATCGGTGGCTACGAACTGCATCCGGCGCTGGCGCTGGCGCTTGACGGCGTCGATGCCGCGCGCATGGCCGCGCCGCGTTGCCATGTCGACTGGTTCGAGATGGTGCCCGAGGCCGGCCGCCCGCCGGCACCGGCATCTGCGCGCCTGGTCGACAGCTGGCGCGCGGGCGGGGGCGAGGCGCAGCTGGCCACGCTTGCCGGACCCGCCTTCTGGACCACGCAGGAGATCGCCGAAGCACCGGCCCTGCTGGACGCCAGCGCCAATACCTACCCGGACACCGCATGATGCCAATCAGCGAACGCGCACTCTCCTTTGCCTGCGGCGCTGAGCACTTGATCGGCATCCTGAGCCTGCCGCAAGAGCCGGCCCCGCGCGGCGTGGTGATCGTGGTCGGCGGCCCCCAGGTACGCTGCGGCAGCCATCGCCAGTTCACCCTGCTGGCGCGCATGCTGGCCGCCGGCGGCACGCCGGTGCTGCGCTTCGACTACCGCGGCATGGGCGACAGCGAAGGCGCGCAGCGCGCCTTCGACAGCGTCGACGACGACCTGCGCGCCGCGATCGACTGCTTCCAGCGCGCAGTGCCTGGCCTGCGCGAAATCGTGTTGTGGGGCTTGTGCGATGGCGCCGCCGCCGCCGCCCTGTATGCGCCGCAGGATGCGCGCGTGGCAGGCCTGGTGCTGCTCAATCCCTGGGTGCGTACCGAGGAAGGCGCCGCGCGCGCCACCCTCAAGCACTATTATCGCGACCGCCTGCGCGACCCGGCTTTGTGGAAGAAGATCGCGCAAGGCGGTTTCAACCCGATCAAGGCCGCGGCATCGTTCGTCGGCGTGGCCCGCCGCGCGCTGCTGCCGGCGCCGGCCAGGCCGGATGCCGATTGCGGCGCGGCGCTGCCCGAGCGCCTGCATGGGTCGCTGCGACGCTTCGGGGGCAGGGTGCTGGTGGTGCTCAGCGGCGCCGACCTGACGGCCCAGGAATTCAGCGTGGTGGCCGAGGCGCCGCACTGGCGCAGCCTGCTGCAGGAGCCGCGCTTCACGCGCCAGGTGCTGGCCGGCGCCGACCATACTTTCTCGCGCCGCGCGTGGCATGAACAGGCCGGCGCCTGGACCGCCGGCTGGCTCGCCGGCTGGTGACTCAGCGCCGCAAGCAGGCCGCGAAGTCCTCGAACGCGCCGTAGGCGGGGGCGCCCGGCCGCGGCGCCCCGCACAGGTCGGGACCGGCGGTGGCGGCGTCGCGTAAAGGCGCCCCATCCTTCCAGCGCAGGTCGAGCGTGGCAGGATCGGCGAACAGCAGCCGCTGCGGGTGGTAGCCGAGATAGGTCAGCCCGATCGGCGTGACCCGATTGTCGCCCAGCTTTAGCCGGCCGCCGTCGCGTGCTAGCAGTCCGCCGTCGACCAGGTTGCCATCAAGGCGGGCGCTGCTCTCGGCGAAACGCACTTGCACCCCGGCGGTGTCCAACAGCGTGTTGTCGAGGATGCGGCTGTTTGCGCCGCGGTTGACATAGATGCCGGCATCGGAACACGACGCGACCAGGTTGGCGCGCATCGTTCCCCCTTCATGCTCGGCAGCGCAGCGTCCGTCGCGACAATATCGCCTGCCGGAGCCGCCGCCACCGAACGAGAGGCCGACGCGCTGGCCGGAATGGCCGCGCAACAGGTGTTCGCACACGATCACATTGCGTTCGAACAGGGTGCCCGTGGCCGCGCCCTTGGCGAAGGCGCCGTAACTGATGCCGTCCCCCCCCGCCTTGACGAAGTCGGTGATCAGGTTGCCGCGTATGACCCAGCCGCTGGCCGCCACCAGGTCGATCGGCGTGACCGGCTTGCTGGTCTTGCGCACGGTGCCATTATTCAGGCTGTTCTGGGCAATCAGGCCGTCGTCCGGAAATCCGTGGCGGCTGCCGTTGATCTTGAAGTGGGCGTTGAAGTCGCTGATGGTGTTGTTCAGCGCTGCGAATCCCTGCCCCCTGCCGGTCACGTGGAAGGCGTGCTCGCAATGGGCATGCACCTTGCACACGCCGCGGATGGTGAGGTTCTCGAAGCGCCAGTAAGGCGCTGCGACCAGGAATCCTTCGGCCCCGTCGAA
Organism: Massilia puerhi; assembly: GCF_009861485.1. Lineage (NCBI taxonomy): Bacteria > Pseudomonadati > Pseudomonadota > Betaproteobacteria > Burkholderiales > Oxalobacteraceae > Massilia > Massilia puerhi. Next base: position 645,956 of record NZ_WOFW01000001.1, read on the forward strand.
CTCGATCGTCACGCTGCCCGGCTGCGCCGCGCGCACCACGATCGGCGCGCCCTTCACGCCCGGCCTGCGCGCTTCCAGCTTGCGCACCCGGTATATCCCCGGCGCGAATGTGATGGTGTCGCCGGCCAGTGCGCCTGCAAAGGCCTGGCGCGCCTGTTCGACGTCAGTCACCAGCCGGCCCGCGCGGCCGGTCTCGCCCACTGGCTGGGGCTGGGCGCCGGCCACCAACTGCGGCAAGGGATAGGGTCCGCCATCGGTGCCGCGGTCGAGCCGGCGCAGGACGGCGCCGGTCCAGCTGCCGGTGCCGGTGATCAGCGCATTGTGGCCGGAACTGCGCCGTTCGATATAGGGCGCCAGTGCACGCGGTGTCACTCCTTGCGCGTGCAGGTAGAACAGTGCAACGACGGCCACCAGGCCCGCCAGCACGATCAGGGAAGCGGTCGCGCACCGCGCCAGCCTCACGCCCCGGCCTTGATCCCGTGGCGCGCCAGCAGGTCGTACAGGGTCGGTCGGCTTATTCCCAGGACCTCGGACGCTTTGACGATATTGCCGTCGACCCGCGCCAGCGCCTTGACAATGGCCTTGTACTCGGCCTCGTCGCGCACCTGACGCAGGTTGATCGGTTCTTCTTCGAGTCCCTCGACTGGCAGCCCGAGATCGTCGGCCATGATGGTATTACCGTCGGCCATGATGACCGCGCGCTTGATGTAGTTTTCCATCTCGCGCACATTGCCGGGCCATCCATAGGCTTCGATGGCGGCGATCGCATCCGGCGCGAAATTGAGCGCGGCCCGTCCTTCCTGGGCGCAGAACTTATTCTTGAAGTGGTGCGCCAGCAGCGCCGCGTCGCCTTCGCGCACCCGTAGCGGCGGGATCGTCACCACGATCTCGGACAGGCGGTAGTACAAGTCTTCGCGGAAGCGTCCCTGAGCGCATAACTCCTTGAGCTTCTGATGGGTCGCGCAGACGATGCGCACGTCGACCGGGATTTCCTCGTGGCCGCCGATGCGCTCGATCACCCGCTCCTGTAAAAAGCGCAGCAGTTTGGCCTGCAGCGGCATCGGCAGGTCGCCCACCTCGTCGAGGAAGAACGTACCGCCATGGGCCAGTTCGACCTTGCCCTTGGTTTGCTTGGCCGCGCCGGTGAAGGCCCCCTTCTCGTAACCGAACAGTTCGCTCTCGAGCAGGTTCTCGGGAATCGCGGCGCAGTTGATTGCCATGAAACGGCCCTTGGCGCGCGGCGACAGGGCGTGGATGGCGCGCGCCAGCACTTCCTTGCCGGTGCCCGATTCGCCCAGCACCATCACCGAGGCCGAGGTCGGCGACACTTTTTCGATGGTGCGGCAGACCTTGAGCATGCCGGGGTCGCGCGTGATCACGCCGCCCAGCGGAGAGTCGGCGCCGCTCTGCTGCATCCGGCGGTTCTCTTGCTGCAGATTGTGCAGGAAGAAGGCACGCTGGATCACCAGGTTCAGCACTTCGGGATCGACCGGCTTGTGATGGAAATCGTAGGCACCCATGCCGATCGCCTTGACCGCATTGCCATGGTCCTGGTTGCCGGTCAGGACGATTACGCGCGTATCCGGCGCCAGCGCCAGGATCTGCTGCAGGGTCGCCAGGCCTTCGGTCGAGCCGTCCGGATCGGGCGGCAGGCCCAGGTCCATGGTCACCACCGCCGGTTCGTGGCGCCGGATCTGGGCCAGCGCCGCCTCGCGGTCGCCCGCGACCGCCACGTCATAGGCGTCCAGGCTCCAGCGCAACTGCTTCTGCAGGCCCGGGTCGTCTTCGATGATCAAGAGTTTGGATTTGTTTGCGGTCACGGTATTCCTGGTGTCAAGCGGCCCTCGGGGCCAACTGCGTTTCTTGTCGGTATGGCGGTAGCACGATGCGGAAGGTGGTGCCATTGCCTGGTTCGCTCATGACTTCCAGGCAGCCGCCAAGTTCATGAATATACTCGCGGCTTTCGAATACGCCGATCCCCATGCCGGCCGACTTGGTCGAATCGAAGGGCCGGAACAGGCGCTCGCGGATGAACTCCTCGCTCATACCTTCGCCGGTATCGACGATCTCGACCAGCACCCCGGCCGCCGTCTCGGCGACCCGGATATCGACCTGGCCGCTCTTCGGTGTCGCTTCGATCGCGTTCTGGATCAGGTGGCCAACCACCCGTTCGAGGCGTTCGCGCTCGGCCAGTACGGACAGGCCCGCCATTTCAATCCGCAGGCATGGATGCGGCTCGAACGCGCCCTTCAGGGCCAGCGCCTGGCGCACCACCTCTTCGACCACCAGCGGCACTGGCCGCTCCTGGGTATTCGTGGTGCGGCTCAGCTTTTGCAACAGCAGCTTCATCTTCTGCACCGAGAAATCGATGGTCTCCAGCATATCGGCCTGGAACTCGGGATTGTCCTTGTGGCGCGCGGCATTCGCGTTCATCAGCGACAGCTGGGCCACCAAGTTCTTGAGGTCGTGCACCACGAAGGTCGACATGCGGTTGAACGATTCGAACTGGCGCGCCACCAGCAGCGCTTCGGACGCCTCCTGCTGCGCCAAGTGGGCGGCGGCCTGGCTGCCGGCGACGCCGAGCAGGTCGATGATTTCCCAGTTCAGCTTGATCGGACTGCGCGCCTCTTGCAGCACCACGAAGCCGGACAGGCGGCCGTGCATGATCAGCGGCACCACTAGCCAGGCACGCGGATACTCCTGCAACCAGGACGGCAGCGCCATTGCATCGTATTTTTCGGGGCTGCTCTCGTACTCATTGAGGTCGATCACCCACTGGCTCGATTCGAGAAACGCGACGAAGGGCGAATCGGCTGCTTCAGATACGGCCAGGACCGGCATATGCCAGTGCGCCTGCGGCTCGAAGCCGCCTGCTTCGCGGCGCTGCCACAACACCCCGCCCGGGCTCTCGACCAGGGCCGCCACCGCCTCGATCACGCGCTGGCCAAGGTCCGGGCCGGGCTTGGACAGGGTGCGGGTAAACCGCATCCACTCTTCGCGGTAATCATAGTTATAGCGGTAAAAATGCTTGCTGATGAAGACCTTGAGCCAGGCGCGAAAGGTCCCCGAGAACAGGATGCTGCCCAGCAGGATCACGGTGCCGAACAGGAAAGTCACCTGCATCACCATGCCCCAGTCGCCGCCGACCAGGCGCAGGTAGTAGCCGGCGAAACCCATTGCCAGCAGGTACACCGCTGAGCCGAACAGTGCCGCGGAGTGGAACACCGCGCGCCGCGACAGCGTCAGCGGCGAGGTCCACGACTCGCTGCGTCCCACCGAGATCGCCAGCAGGGGTACACTCAGCGAATTGACCAGGCCGCGCGCAGCCCAGATGTTCGGATTGACTTCGCGGAACAGCATGGCGTGGCTATACAGGTAAAAGTCATAGGCAAAGATGCTGCCGACCCCGAGGCAGGCAAACTTGGTGGCCCAGCGCTGCTGCAGCGAACGGCTGCGGTACACCTGCTCGACCAGCAGCATCCCCCAGATCGCCATGCCGACCCGCGCGATCACCGGCAGTTGGCTTTGCTCGCGCAACAGGCCCAGATTCCAGACACCGGCGATATTCGCAGCGAGGGACAGCAGGTAGGCCAGCACCGCCAGCGCCAGGACTGGACGCAGGCCGAACGGCAGGCGGCTGCTGGGTGTGAACCAATTGCCCAGCAACGCCAACATGAACAGCGACCAGCCGGCGTTGCGCAGGATCTCGAAACCATCGGTCAGGCTCGACCACATGAAACCGTTGCTGGCTTCGAGCGCCGATGCCGAACCCCACAGCACGGTAAGCAGCGAAGCTACGCCCAGCATCGTGCGCGGCAACGAATCGCGGCGTCGCAGCAGAGGCACGCACAGCACCGCGAAGCAAGCCGCCGCCAGTGCATGGCTATAGATGACGATACTGGTCAGCGAGGCGACGTCCATGGGAAACAAGGTGGTTGGGCCGGCGGCAGCGCCGCCGACGGGCGCGGCATCAGCGGCCGCTGCGGAACAGGACGACCTTGAGCGTGTTTATCAAGATCAGGATGTCGAGGAACAGGCTATTGTTCTTGACGTAGTAGAGATCGTACTGGAGTTTCTGCAGCGCGTCTTCGGCCGAGGAACCGTAGCCGTAGCGCACCTGGGCCCAGCCCGTGATACCCGGTTTGACGCTATGGCGCACATTATAGTATGGGACCACTTCGATCAGCTGTTCGACGAAATACGGGCGCTCGGGACGCGGTCCGACAAAGGACATGTCGCCCTTGAACACATTGAGGATTTGCGGCAGTTCATCGATCCGGGTCTTGCGCATGAAATTACCAACACGGGTCACGCGCGGATCGTTCTGCGCCGCCCACTGTGGCTGGCCGCTTTTCTCGGCATCGGCGCGCATCGAACGAAATTTATGAACAAGGAAGGGCTTGCCATCCTTGCCCACCCGCTCCTGCGAATAGAAAATCGGACCGCGGTCTTCGAACCGGACGGCCACTGCTGCAGCCAGCATCAGCGGGAAGGTCAGGAGCAGGATCAGGACACTGCAAACCAAGTCGAAGCTGCGTTTCATGAAGGTGCGCACGAAGCTCTGGTCGAAGCCGCCGCCGAACACCAGCCACGAAGGCTGGAGCGAATCGACCCGGATCTGGCAGGTTTCGCGCTCGAAGAAGGTGGCGGCGTCGGTGACCTTGATGCCCTGCAGTTTGCAGTCCAGCAGTTCCTTGATCGGGAAGCCGCCGCGCCGGTTCTGCACCGACACCACGATCTCGCCGACGTTGTACAGGCGCGCCAGGGAGACTAGGCTGTCGCCGTCGCGCACCTTGAGCAGGCTGGTTGGGGCGACGCACAATTCTTCGCTTGGATTTGGGATGAAGCCGGCGATCTCGTATTTATGATAACGTGATTTGCGGGTCGCCAGTTCGCTGCACTCCTTGGCCAGCGGGCCGCCGCCCAGGAACATGATACGTGACTGAAGGAGCCTGGCTTCGGAGGTCTTGAAGAACACCATGCGCGCCAGGAAGATGCCGCAGCCGGCTAGAATGAACACCACCAGCATGGTGCCGCGCCCCAGATACAATTCGGGCGCGATATAGAACACCAGCGCCAGTATGCCGAAGCCCATCAGGAAGGCGGGCATCAACTTCATGAAGAAGGGGTGGCGCAGGCCTTCGTCGAAATCGAGTTGGTACATGCCCATCGCGCTCATGCTGAAGATGATGGCAGCGGCAAACGCAAAGGCCGATGTGAACAAGTGATCGAACTGCAGGGTAGCGCCTTCGTACTCGAGCATGCGTACTGCCACGCCGAGATAGGCGGCAGCCAGCAGCACCAGGAGCTCGACGAATAGCAGCAGGAAAGCGATCTTCGATACGTAATGGTTGGCGATTCTAAACACGTTCAGCCTCCGGTTTTCCGGTTACTTTTCTGGATTTGCATCGTGGTTCGCTTACTTTGCCAGGTCGGCCACATACCAGTCCATCGCCTGTTCCAGACCGGCATCGATACGGTGCGTTGGCCGGTAACCCAGCAGGGATGCCGCCTTGCCAATGTCGGCCTGTGAATGGCGCACATCGCCGCGGCGAAAATCGACAAAACGTGGCTGGTGCCCGGACACATGCGCGAAACGCGGCGCCAGCGCAGCGCGCATCATCTGGTACAGCTGCCTGAGCGTGGTGCGCTCGCCCAGCGCGATATTGAACACCTGGCCGGCGGCATCCTTGCCGGCCAGGCCAGCCAGGATGTTCGCCTGCACCACATTGTCGATGAAGCAGAAATCGCGGCTGGTCTCGCCGTCGCCGTTGATGCGCAATTCGTCATTGCGAATCAACGCCGCGATCCACTGCGGGATCACGGCGGCATAGGCGCCATTCGGATCCTGACGTGGTCCGAACACGTTGAAATAGCGCAGGCCGATTGCTTCCAGGCCATAGGTACGGCCGAAAACATTGGCATACAGCTCGTTGACATACTTGGTCACGGCATACGGCGACAGCGGATTGCCGATCCGGTCTTCGATCTTGGGCAGGTCGGGATGATCGCCATAGGTCGAGCTGGAAGCGGCATACACGAAGCGCCGCACGCTGGCGTCGCGCGCCGCCACCAGCATGTTCAGGAAGCCGTCGACATTGACGGCATTGGTGGTCACCGGATCGTCGATAGAGCGCGACACCGAGCCGAGTGCGGCCTGGTGCAGCACGACGTCGGCGCCCTTGCAGGCGCGGTGGCAATTGTCGGCGTTACGGATATCACCTTCGATGAAGGTAAAGCCTTGCCAAGCGCCATCACCAACGGCGGCACGCACCTGTTCCAGGTTATGGCGATGGCCGGTCGCGAAGTTGTCGAGACCAACCACGCGCTGGTTCAGGCGCAGCAGGGCCTCCACCAGGTTGGAACCAATGAAGCCGGCCGCACCGGTGACTAGCCAGTGAAGGGGCTGTTGCGCGAGCTGTTGCTGGACTTCGTCGTACTTGTTCACGTTAACACACTTCCTAGATTAGGCACACCGCATGCGGCGGCCTGCATGACCGGCGCTTACAGGCGCCAGACGCAATGCCCGGCATCTTGCAGGGCTGTCGGATCGAACTGCGACTTGACGTCGATGAAGCAGCCGCCGGCGTTGAGCTTGGACTGGATATCGGCCAGCGACAGGGCCATAACTTCCTTGTGAGGGACTGCCACGATCATGGCGTCGGCCTTCGGCAGGCTGGCCCAGCTTTCGAGCTGGACGCCATACTCGTGCTGCGCCTCGCCGGCATTGGCAACCGGGTCATGCACATGCACGTTCACGCCGTATGTTTGCAGCTCATGGATGATGTCGGCCACCTTCGAGTTGCGCAGGTCGGGGCAGTTTTCCTTGAACGTCAGGCCGATCACATTGACTTTGGCGCCCTTGACATGGAAACCGGAAGAAATCATCGACTTGACGGTTTTCTCGGCCACGAACTTGGCCATGCCGTCATTGATGCGGCGCCCGGCCAGGATCACCTGAGGGTGATAGCCGATCATCTCGGCCTTGTGCGTCAGGTAATACGGATCGACGCCGATGCAATGGCCGCCCACCAGGCCTGGACGGAACGGCAAGAAGTTCCACTTGGTGCCGGCGGCCTTGAGTACATCGAGCGTATCGATGCCGATCTTGTCGAAGATAATCGCCAGCTCATTCATGAGGGCGATGTTCAAGTCGCGCTGGGTATTTTCGATCACCTTGGCGGCTTCGGCCACCTTGATGCTCGGGGCACGGTAGACGCCGGCCGTGATCACCGCTTCATAGAGCTGGGCGATACGCTCGAGCGTATCGGAGTCGTCTCCCGAGACCACCTTGAGGATGGTGGTCAGGGTGTGTTCCTTGTCGCCCGGGTTGATGCGCTCGGGCGAGAAACCGATATGGAAATCTTGCATCCATTTGAGGCCCGATTCACGCTCCAGAATCGGGACGCAGACTTCCTCGGTCGCGCCCGGATACACGGTCGACTCGTAGATGACCACGGCGCCGCGTTTCATGTGGGCGCCGACCGACTTGCTGGCGCCGATTAGCGGCGTAAAGTCGGGGTTGTGCGCGATGTCGACCGGGGTCGGCACCGCGACCACAATGTAGTCGGCGCGGGCCAGCAGCGACGCATCGGTGGTCACTTCGAGCTGGCGCGCCTGCTGGAGTTGTTCGCTCGAGACCTCTCCGGTTGGGTCGACGAAACGCTTGTAGTTTTCGATCTTGGCTGCAGACAGGTCGAATCCAATGGTACGAACCTTCTTGCCGAACTCGACCGCGAGGGGCAAGCCTACATAGCCAAGTCCAACCACTGCAACGACTTCATCTGCTTTCATAATCGGGTTCCATCATAGAATTAAATTTTGCTATTATGCTAATTTTACTATAGCACGAATGAGATGCCGCACTCAACCGACGCGATACCACTTTGTCGGAGAGTAACCACAGTAAGGAATAGTTGTTACCTTTTTTTTACGCTAATGCGCGAAATCAGCGCGACAACCGTTGAAGTACTTATTTCAAGGCACATCAACCGTGTCTTAGGTGCAATATTATCATTTTCTCCAGGACAAGCTTTCTCAAAGCTCAATCGTGCGCATGGCGGCTAAGCAAGCCGGTGCCGCCCAGTTGCTGCGTTAACGCTCGGGGATACCACCGATCTCGTCAGTTGCACATGGCAGCAGCTTCGACTGCCTGGCGCCAGCGCGGGCGCCAATGATGGTGGAAAATGCAGTCGGAAAGCTCGACATAAGGATCCGATAGGTTACGGTCAACACCATTACGATGACAAGCGGCGCGCATATCCAGAATATGACGTAAGGCACACTGCCGCCAAGCTTCTTATAAACCATTGCCAAGATCAGCAGCAGTGGTGCGTGTGCAACAAAGATGAAGAAACTATAGGGACTTTGCGATATCAACCAGCGCCCAATCGCTGTATTGCTCAGCAGAGCCATCGCAGGCCAGATCAGGAATGGGGCGATGAAACGAAAATAATTGGTGTTTGCGACTTGGAAATGCACGATTGCCATGCATGCCAGGATGAAGATGAGCAGGCAAGGCCAGGCAAACCGGTCCAGCGCCTGCAGGTTCCAGCCTCGCACCGCCGCCAGTCCGCCTATATAAAACATGATCGGCATGACGTCGCGCAGGACAAACAATCCATCCAAATTGTTATAGAAAAAGATAATGACCAGCACCAAGCCCAGCCAGGGCAACTTGCGCAACAGGACACCCATCAGCGGCGCCAGCATCATGACCGCAATGAGATCGCGCAAGAAATTCAAGGGGTAATTGATCGGCGACTTGGTCAGGCCGAGTGCGGCATTGATCCAGGTAGGCATATCAAACGGCGTCAACTGGTAGCTCGCCGCAATGCCGAACCAGCGCTGCATCCAGTATGCCGCCACCAGCAAGCCCAGATTGAATACCAGGAACGGCAGTACAATAGTGCGCAGTTTTTTGGCAGCCAGCTTGCGCCAATGCTGGTCGAGCCCGGACCAGAACAGCAGGTAGCCTGAAATGACCGTCAGCACCGGCACGGTGGCCCGAAACGCCGCATTCTGGAAAAATGCCTTGAGCTGGTCGAACAGGCCATTGCCCACTTCGGCAATCGGCACGTATGGCGGCACATGCAGGATGACGATCCCGACGATCATCGCATACCTGAGCATGGCGATACGCTGGAGAGTGTCATTCTGCGCTGGACCGCCAAGTGTGTGCATTGTGACGACCTAGAAGAATGTAATCTATCAATTCTATCCGAGGATGCATCATGCACGGTTAACTGGCGTCCGGCCGTGTTGCGTGCGATCGTGCCAGATGCGCGTGTCCTATCGGGCAGGTATGCCATGGAACTCAGGCCACCAGCGAACAACCGGAGATGGGATGGGGATTGACAACAGGGGTGGCGCGGCTGGCTGGGATCGAACCAGCGACCCTTGGCTTCGGAGGCCAATACTCTATCCACTGAGCTACAGCCGCGCAGGGAATTACGGGTGTCCGAAGGATACAGTCTTTCTGTCCGCCCGTCCATGGCGAACTGCCGTGCTCATCCCTTATAACTAGTTACAACCAGCAAACTTTAGGACTATAATCGGCCGCTACCGGAGTTTGCAATTCGGCATGAAACGGCATGTCGAGCGGGTTCGCAAGTTTTTTTTATCCTCTAAGGAAATCATGAGCGACGCACATACCGAACATCAATCCCTCATTCGGACACCAAAGCAACTCGTCATTGCCGTTACGGGGTTCTTCCTCGTGATCGTGATCGGTATCATCCTCCTCGTTTCCTTTGTTACGACATCCCCAGTGACCGGCGCCGGCACCGATGGCCAGAACGCCGAAGCGATCACGGCACGCATGCGCCCGGTCGCGGAAGAAGGTTTCACGCTGGTCGATGCGAATGCACCGCGCGTACTGCTGGCCGGCGCCGCCGTCTATACGGCTACTTGCGCGGCATGCCATGACAGCGGCATGGCCGGCGCGCCGAAAACGGGCGATAACGGCGCCTGGGGCGCGCGTTTCGCGCAGGGCTACGACACGCTGCTCAAGCATGCGATCGAAGGCATCCGCGCGATGCCCGCCAAGGGCGGCAATCCAGACTTGGACGATGTCGAGGTCGCACGGGCCGTCGTGTTCATGTCTAACAAGAGCGGCGCCAGCTTCAAGGAGCCCGAAGCGCCGGCGCCAGCCGAGGCGGCACCGGCTGACGCCGCCTCTACCGATGCGGCACCTGCCGATACTGCGGGGCCTGCCGGAGCCCAATGACGGCATGATCCGGCATGCTCGTAGCCATGCCGGATGAGTTACTTGACATCACATCTTTGCTGCCAAATAATTTCCCCTCTTCATTACTCCGCGTTGCCCCTCCTCCGTTCCATCTTCTCAGCTATCGAATAATAAATGCAATAAACCCGTTTTCATACGAATAATATTCGTTAAAAACGGGATAATTTTGTGTTGCGTTTGCGAGAAATTCCGTGCGGAAAGTTTGATTCCACTAGGAATATCTTTTGCTTTGGCGTAACCTTCAGGTTCTCCCGTGGCAGAGAATCTCCTAGTCAGCCACAGCACTCTCCCGAGACCACAATGACCAACACCACGTATTCTTTTGCTGTCCGTACTGTCGTCGCCACCGTGTCCGGTGCCCTGCTTGCCGCCTGCGGCGGTGGAAGTTCGGTAGATAGCAATGCCACTTTGTCCGCTTCGATCGAAGCGACGCCTGTGTCTGCTTCGATGGAAGCGACCAGTCTGGCCAAGATTCAAGCCGGCCGCCCGACCGTGAACCCGACGCCGCCGGTCAAGAGCCCGGTCGCTACCAATCCAGCCGCAGCAATCACGAGCGTGAGCCTGGTTAACCAGGCCGCTGTAGTCCAATCAAACATGCCGTTCACCTTCGGCCAGGTATTCGCAGCCGGCCACCTTGCCAAAGGCATGTCGCTCACCGGCCGTCTCGATAACGGCGAAACCCTGCAACTGCAGGTCGATGCCAAAGCATTCCACCCGGATGGCTCGGTACGCCATGCCGTCGTGTCAGGCGTCGTCCCGACGATCGCCGCCAACCAGGTTAGCAAGATGACCCTGGCGCCAGCCACCGCTACGACTGGTCCTGCTGCCACCACGGCCCAGCTGCTTGGCAGCGGCTTTACTGCATCGGTCAGCGCCACGATTGGCGGCCAGCGTTATACTGCTTCGGCGGATGAACTCATCAAGGCTGGCCGCACGACGACCTGGCTGGCTGGTCCGACTGCCACCGAATGGCATGTGTCGGCGCCATTGAAAACTGCCAGCGGCCTCCAGCACCCCCACCTAACCGCCCGCTTCGCAATCCGCTGGTTCGATGCGGCCAAGAAAGCGCGCGTCGACGTCACCGTGGAAAATGCATGGGCTTACGAGGCATCTCCTAGTAATTTCATCTATGATGCAGAAGTACTGGTCGGCGGCAAGAGCGTATATGCAAAGCCAGCATTGGAACATTATCACCATGCACGCTGGCGCAAGGTCTTCTGGATGGGCTCGACCGAAGCCGACAGCATCGATGTCAAACTCGACACCGCGTACCTGCTCGGTACTGGGGCTGTCCCGAATTACGACCAGTCGATCGTCGTCAAGGAAGCTACCCTGGCTTTGTTCAAGAGCAACTGGACCGGAGCGAAGACCGAACCAATGGGCGTCGGCAGTGCCAATCCTTATATGCCATCGACTGGTGGCCGCGATGAGATCGGCTTGTTGCCGGCATGGGCAGCGACCTACCTGCTCAGCATGGATTCGCGCACCAAGCGGGTTACCCTGGCCAATGGTGACCTGGCAGGCAGCTGGTCGATTCACTACCGCGACAAGCTGACCGACCGTCCGGTCAGCGTCGTCGACTACCCATACATGACTACGCTGGGTAAGGCGAGTGATACGCGCAATCCGGCGACTGGCAAACGGGAAGCCTTCCCGGAATGCGCAACCGGCGCCAACTGCACGACCCCATACAAGCATGATACCTCGCACCAGGCATCATTTGCGTATGTTCCTTATCTGGTTACTGGCGACTATTATTACCTGGAAGAACTGCAGTTCTGGGCAATGTATAACATCCTGTCCGCTAACCCGGGATACCGTGAAACGCGCAAAGGACTTCTGCATTCCAATCAGGTACGTGGTCAGGCGTGGGGCCTGCGCACTCTGGCGCATGCTGCATTCATCACCCCAGACAGCGACAGCCTGAAATCGCACTTCATGGGATTCATGCAGAATAATCTGGCATGGTACAACGCTAACTATACCGATGACGTTAATGCAAACAAATTCGGTGTGCTGATCAATAAAGCGGTCGTGTATAACAACGGCCGAGGCATTGCACCTTGGCAGGATGACTTCTTTACCTCGGTTATCGGTCATTCCACTGAACTGGGCTTCACGGAAGCCAATCGCCTGCTGGTGTGGAAAGCCAAATTCCCTGTCCAAAGGATGAGCAATAATGGCCTGTGCTGGATCAGTGGTGCCATTTATTCGTTGAACATCCGCAAAAGCAGCACTGCGCCTTTCTTCACTGACCTGAAGCAAGCAGCCGCCGAAACCCAGGAAGCGTCCGTGCAAGCGCTGGCATGCGGAAGCGTGGCAATGGCTAATGCACTGAAGTTGAAAGTGGGCGAAATGACTGGATACTCGTCGGCAGCGACCGGCTATCCTTCGAACATGCAGCCGGCCCTGGCCTACGGTGCTCAAATCTCTGGCGAAACTGGCAAAACCGCGTGGGCTACGTTCATGGCGCGCACTGTCAAGCCTAACTACAGCACCGCACCGCAGTTTGCAATCGTGCCGCGCTAATCCATCAGCAAGGTAGTCAAAAGCCGGGATTGTTACCAATCCCGGCTTTTTTCGTTAACGCAAGCAAACCATACCGTCCTGATGCACAAGGTGGCGGCCGTCTGTGGATCCGTTTCCGGTACAAGCCGAGGCGCGGCACCGATGATCTTCGTACAACGTTACTCCTACTTCTGACTCATAATAGCGCCGCTCATCAATATTCTTTTGATGGCATCTGTGTTCAAACGATCTGAGTCACGTACTCAACCGCCAAGGAGGAAAACATGGACGCATCTGTCCAATCGGCTCTCGACGTCAGTGTCATCATGCCCGCGTTCAACCGATCCAGTCTGATCGTGCGGGCGCTGGAGAGCGTTCGTCGGCAGGCACGACCTCCCAAAATGCTGATTGTCGTCGACGATGCTTCGACCGACGATACGGTCGAGCAGGTCCTGGCCTGGAGCAAACACACGGCATTTCCAGTGACGATAGAACGGATGACCGTCAATGGCGGACCGGCCGCCGCACGCAATCGTGGCATGGCGCTCGCTACGACGAGCTTCATCGCGTTTCTTGATTCGGACGACGAGCACCTGCCTGGCACGCTGGAAAAGCTGGTAGGTGCGCTCGAGTCGCATCGCGACGCCGTGGTGGCGTTCGGCGACGCTACCAAGATCACACCCACGAAAACGATTCCGAATGCGATGTTCCAACAACGCATCGATGTCGGCAGGACGGTCGAACCTACCGCGCCTGGTGCGTCAACCTGGTGGCTACGCGATGCAAAAGCCACCTTGCTCAAGGCCAGCCTGATACCGACTTGCTCATCTTGCTTTCGGCGCGTGGATGCGCTGGCGATCGGCGCGATGCCGACTGCCTATCGTGCTGGCGAAGACTGGCTGTTCTGGTTGAAAATGAGCGAGCGTGGTCGCTTCGTATGCCTGCTGGAAGATCTTTCGGTGGTACACCGCCACGCGAACAATCTGACCCACCCCAGCGCTGCCGCCGATGCCTCGCGGCAGAAAATCATCGGGTACCAGACCTTGCTGGAGGGCTCCGCCGGCATCGCCTTGACGGACGCGCAACGCTCGGACATACGCGTCATGATGCATTCACGGGTGCAGGCCCTGCGCTACCAGGCATCGCGGTTGGGGTTGGCAGGGTATTTCCGGCAAATGGCCTGCGTTCCCGACTACACCGCAGCGACGTTCTTGATTGACGCGATCAAGTATCCAAAAAACATACTGCGAGCAATTATCGGATCCTGTGGCCTGCTTCCTGCGCCACGATCGGAATGACATCGACATCGCCTTCTCCCCAAGATGCGCATCGCACCTTGGGGAGGAGATTTCATGTCAGCGCCTTGGCGCCGGGCCAGCCTACCAGATAATCACCCGATCCTTCGGCGCCAGATACATCTTGTCCCCCGCCTTGACCCCGAACGCCTCATAGAAACCAGGCTGGTTCTTCAGCGTCCCGTTCGCACGGTACTGCGCCGGCGAATGCGGATCGGTCTTGATCTGGGCGATCTGCGCCGGCTCGCGCATCTTGGTACGCCACACCTGGCCCCAACCCATATAGAAACGCTGGTCGCCGGTAAGACCGTCGATGACAGGCGCCGGCTTGCCCTTGAGCGAAATCTTGTAAGCCTTGTAGGCAATCGCCAGGCCCGAGTTGTCGCCGATGTTCTCGCCCAGCGTCAGTTCACCGTTGACGTTATAGCCTTCCAACGGGCTGAAGGCGGCGTACTGCGCGATCAACGCCTTGGTCTTTTCGCCGAAGCGCTTGCCGTCTTCCTCGGTCCACCAGTTGCGCATATTGCCGTCGCCGTCGTACTGCGAACCCTGGTCGTCGAAGCCGTGGCTGATCTCGTGGCCGATCACGGCGCCGATGCCGCCGTAGTTGACCGCGTCGTCGGCATTGGCGTCGAAGAACGGCGGCTGCAGGATCGCGGCCGGGAACACGATTTCGTTCAGCTCCGGGTTGTAATAGGCGTTGACCGTCTGCGGCGTCATGCCCCACTCGTCGCGGTCGATCGGTTTACCCAGCTTGTTCAGCTCGCGGTTGTATTCCACTTCGCGCGAACGCATCACGTTGCCGACCAGGTCGTCGCGCTTGACGGTCAACGCCGCGTAATCCTTCCACTTGTTCGGATAGCCGATCTTGGGCGTGAACTTGGCCAGCTTGGCCTGCGCTTCCTTCTTGGTCGCGGGGCTCATCCAGTCCAGGGTGTCGATCGACTCCTTGTAGGCGGCCAGCAGGTTATTGACCAGTACTTCCATATGCGCCTTGCGTTCGGCCGGGAAGTGCTTTGCCACGTACAGCTTGCCGACCGCGTCGCCCAGGCTGCCCTCGAGGGTCGAGACGCCGCGCTTCCAGCGTGGCTCCAGCTGCGGGATGCCGGCCAGCGTGGTGCCATTGAAGGCAAAGCGCTGGTCGACGAAGGCTTTAGACAGGTAGTTGGCGTAGCCGTTCACGGTCTGGAACCGCAGATAGGCTTTCCAGGTCTCGAGCGGCACGCGGTTCAACACCTCGGCAAAGCCCTTCAGGTAGGTCGGCTGGCTGACGATCAGGTAGTCGGCCTTGCCCTGCAGGCCGGACGCCTTCAGCCATTGCTGCCAGTCGTAGCCGGGCGCCATGGCGGCCAGCTTGTCCAGCTCGACCTTGTTATAGGTCTTGATCGGGTCGCGGTTCTCGACCTTGGTCCACTGCACCTTGGCCAGCTCGGTTTCCAGTTCGACGATGGCCTTCGCATCGGCCGCCGCATTCTTGCCGCCGGCCAGCGCCAGCATCTTCTCGACGTGCTGCTGGTACTTGGCGCGGGTGTCGGCCAGCTTGGCGTCGTCCAGCTTCAGGTAATAATCGCGGTCGGGCATGCCCAGGCCGGCCTGGTACAGGTCGGCCACGTACCTGGTCGAATCCTTGGCATCCTGGTGGATGAAGAACACGAACGGCACGTTCACGCCGAGGCGGCCCAGGTGGGCGAACATGGCGGGCAGTTCGCCCTTGGTCTTGACTGCATTGATTCTACCCAGCTCACCGGCCAGCGGCTTGGCGCCGAGCTGCTCCAGGCGCGCTTCGTCCATGTAGCTGGCGTAGAAGTCGCCGATCTTGCGCGCCTCGGTGCCGTTGGCGCCGCTCTTTTCCATCGCCGCTTTCTCGATGATCGCGCGCAGCTGCGGCAGGGTGTCGTCGCGCAGCTGGTGGAAGGCGCCCCAGGTCGACTTGTCGGCCGGGATCTCGACGCTCTTGAGCCATTTGCCGTTGAGGTGTTCGAAGAAATCGTCCTGCGGACGCACGCCCGCCTCGATGTACTGGGTGGCGATGCCGGAAGAAGCCGTGCTTGCCTTGGCGGCGGTCGCTGGGGCGGCGGCGGCGCCGGATTCGGCGTGCGCGAACGAAGCCACCAGCACGAGCGCGGCGGCGCTCAACAAATGTCGTTTCATGGATTTCTCTCTCTTTATAAGTGTGAGTGCAATGCAAAACGGGCCGGCGCTATTGGCGCCGGCCCGTCGTCAACAGCCGCTTACCAGACGATCACGCGGTTTTCAGGGGCCACGTACATCTTGTCTCCCGGCTTCACACCGAAGGCCTCGTAGAACTCCGGCATGTTCTGCACGGCGCCGTTCGCACGGTACTGGCCCGGCGAGTGCGGTCCGTTCTTGACCTGGTTGACCATCTGCTGGTCGCGCATCTTCGAGCGCCATACCTGGCCCCAGCCCATGAAGAAGCGCTGGTCGCCGGTCAGGCCGTCGATCACCGGCGCCGGCTTGCCAGCCAGCGAGATCTGGTAGGCCTTGTAGGCGATCGACAGTCCCGCATTGTCGCCGATATTCTCGCCCAGCGTCAGTTCGCCATTCAGGTGGTAGCCCGGCAGCGGGCTGAAACCGGCGAACTGCTTGACCAGCTTGTCGGTGCGCTGCTTGAAGGCGGCGCGGTCCTCGGCGGTCCACCAGTCGCGCAGGTTGCCGTCGCCGTCGGACTGGCTGCCCTTGTCGTCGAAACCGTGGCCGATCTCGTGGCCGATCACCGCGCCGATCGCGCCATAGTTCACAGCGTCGTCGGCGCGCATGTCGAAGAACGGCGGCTGCAGGATCGCGGCCGGGAACACGATCTCGTTCATCGTGCTGCGGTAATACGCGTTCACGGTCTGCGGCGTCATGCCCCATTCGCTGCGGTCGACCGGTTTACCCAGCTTGTTGATGCGGTACTCGTACTCGAAGGTCGCGGAGCGCATCATGTTGCCGACCAGGTCGTCGCGCTTGATGGCCAGGCGCGAGTAATCGCGCCACTTGTCCGGATAGCCGATCTTGGGCGTGAACTTGGCCAGCTTGGCGCGCGCTTCCTTCTTGGTGGTTGGGCTCATCCACTCGAGCGTGTCGATCGACTGGCCATACGCCACGATCAGGTTCTTGACCAGTTGTTCCATGCGCGCCTTGCGCTCGGGCGGGAAATGCTCGGCCACGTACAGCTTGCCCAGCGCTTCGCCCAGCGCGCCTTCGACGGTGGCCACGCCGCGCTTCCAGTTCGGTTCCTGCTCGGTGGTGCCGGTCAGGGCGGTGCCGTAGAAGGCGAAGTTCTCGTCCTTGAAGGCCTTCGACAGGTAGGGCGCGTACTCGCGCAGCAGCTGCCATTCGAAATACGACTTCAGGGTCGACAGCTCGGTCTTGGCCAGCACCGCGTCCAGGCCGCTGAAATAGCTCGGCTGGTTGACGATGATGTAATCGAGCTTGTTGCCCACGCCGGCAGCGCCCAGGGCCGCCGTCCAGTCGTAGCCGGGCGCCAGCTTGGCCAGGCCGGCGACGTCGGTCTTGTTGTAGCGCTTGACCGGATCGCGGTTCTCGACCCGGGTCCACTGCACCTTGGCCAGCTCGGTCTCGAAATCGACGATCGCCTTGGCCTGGGCGGCGGCGTTCTTCTCGCCGGCCAGGGTCAGGATGTTCTCGACGTGCACCTGGTACTTGGCGCGGATGTCGGCCAGCTTGGCGTCGTCCAGCTTGAGGTAGTACTCGCGGTCGGGCATGCCCAGGCCGCCCTGCGACAGGTAGGTGGCATGTTTGGTCGATTCACGCATGTCCTGGCTGACGTAGATGCCGTACGGGGTCGACACGCCGATCTTCGACAGGTGGGCAACCAGCGCCGGCAGGCCCTTCTTGTCCTTCAGGCCGCGGATTCGCGAGAGCTCGCCGGTGAGCGGCTTGTAGCCCAGCGTATCGCGCTGCGCCTCGTTCATGTAGCTGGCGTACAGGTCGCCGATCTTGCGCGTCTCGCCACCTGCCTTGGCATCCTTCTGCGCCTTCTCGATGATGGCGTGCAGCTGCGGCGTGGTGTCGTCGCGCAGCTTGATGAACGTGCCCCAGCTCGACTTGTCGCCCGGGATTTCCGTGGTTTTCAGCCACTTGCCGTTGAGGTGAGCAAAGAAGTCGTCCTGCGGACGCACGCTGCTGTCGATGTACTGGGTGTCGATGCCGGAAATCGCGCCGGCCGGCGCGCTGGCGGCGGCGGGAGCGGTATCGGCAGGGGCGGCGGCCATGGCCGGCATGGCGAAAGCCGCCATCAGGGACAGGGTCAGGGTGCTCAGGAGGTGTCGCTTCACGGGAAATTCCTTACTTGCAGTCAATTGCAGGGGATGAATCGGTTCCGGCCGGACGCGCCTGCTGCGTGCCGGCAAAAGAACATTCTAGCGGGTAGGGAAACGCGCTCGCGGGCGGAGCGGCGATTTTTACTTTTCGATACACGGCACACATGTGTTTTCGCGTATGCATGTGTTGGATGATGACAACAAGGTGACACGTGCGCCCGATACCGCGCGAAGGGGAATGTACAATCCAGGCAGAGGCAGCCTGCCAGACCATACGGTATGCGAAAGTCGGACCAGGAAGAAAAAAGCCCGCGGTGGAGGCCGCGGGCAAAGACCACTTCAAGAGTGGAGAGAGAGAAAAACTGGTTCCAACTATAGGCTGCCTCATCCGCACGCCCTCCTACTCTTACAATTGCTTACCTTCGCTTTGACGAGTGCAACAGGTATTTACCTGAGCCACGTTGTTGCGGCGTCGTCGATGTCGTGCGGTGTTGCGCCGCCTCCCGCAAGCGCGCACGAACCGGTTTATACTGGGCTTGCGCTACCTCAGGCATCAGCTCGCGCGGCCGGTACTGTACGCGGCGCGTGCCGAACGACGCCATCAACGGATCAACCACCATGGGTTCCACCTTCAAGAATTCCTGCCTCGTCGGCCTGGGCGTGATCGCCGGGGTCGGCCTGACCATGCAATTCTCGGCCCTCGCCTTCAAGCCTCCGCTCGACGCCGCCATGCCGATCGCCGAGTTGCGCCAGCTGGCCGATGTGTATGGCGTCATCAAGTCCACCTATGTCGAACCGGTCGAAGACAAGGCCCTGCTGTCCGAAGCGATCGCCGGCATGGTCGCTTCGCTCGACCCGCACTCGGCCTATCTCGATCCACGCGCCTTCCGCGAGCTGCGCGAAGGCACCGAGGGCCGCTTCGTCGGCGTCGGCATCGAGATCGCCGTGAGCGAGGATGGCTATATCGAGATCGTCAGCCCGATGGAAGATTCGCCGGCCTACCACGCCGGCATCAAGGAGGGCGACCTGATCACCCGCATCGACGGCCACCCGGTCCAGGGCACGCCGATCGACGACGCCATCAAGCGCATGCGTGGCGAGCCGGGCACGCGCGTGACGCTCACGGTGGCGCGCAAGGATGCGCCCGAGCCGCTGGACTTCACCATCGAGCGGCGCGAAATCGTGCAAAAAAGCGTCAAGGCGAAGATGGTCGAGCCGGGCTACGCCTGGCTGCGCATCGCGCAGTTCCAGGAGCCCACGGTGGACGATATGGCGGCCAGGCTGCAGGCGCTGTACCGCGAAGACCCCGACATCAAGGGCCTGGTGCTCGACCTGCGCAACGATCCCGGCGGCCTGCTGCAGGGCGCGATCGGGGTGGCCGCCGCCTTCCTGCCGCAGAACGCCGAAATCGTGTCGACCAACGGCCAGCTGCTCGAGCAGCGCCAGCGCTACTACGCCCGCCCCGAGTTCTACATGCTGCGCAGCGGCGCCGATCCGCTGGCCAGCCTGCCGCCGGCATTCAAGAACCTGCCGATGGTGGTGCTGGTCAATACCGGCTCGGCCTCGGCCTCCGAGATCGTGGCCGGCGCCCTGCAAGACTATAAACGCGCCGCCATCCTCGGCAGCCAGACTTTCGGCAAGGGTTCGGTGCAGACCATCCGCCCGATCGGGCGCGACGCCGCGGTCAAGCTCACCACCGCGCGCTACTACACCCCGGCCGGGCGCTCGATCCAGGCGCGCGGCATCGTGCCCGACTTCCCGGTCGATGAAACGCTCGAAGGCGATGGCTTGAATGCGCTGCGCATGCGCGAAGCCGACCTGCAGCACCACCTGGCCAACGGCGCGGGCCCTGAAGTCGCCACCCGCGAGGACGATATCGAGGAGCAGATGCGCCTCCTGGCCGAGGCGCGCACCCGCAAGCCGCTCGACTACGGCAGCGCCGACGATTTCCAGCTGGCCCAGGCCCTGCGCCATCTCAAGGGCCAACAAGTGGTGCTGTCCAAGCGCGCGGGCGCCGCCACCACGCTGGCCCAGCAACAGCACTGAAGCCAACCCGCCCGTCCCCTGCCGCGACCGATTCCCACGCCCGTTCCGAGCGTGTAGAATCGGCCCACCTTGCGGACAACTCCGCTTATTTTCCTTGAAAGTTTGCTGAATATGAAACCTGTCGTCATCAGCGGCACCGGCCTGTTTACGCCACCGCATTCCATCTCGAACGACGAGCTGGTGGCAGCCTTCAACGCTTACGTCGAACTGCACAACCAGGAACACGCGGCGCAGATCGCAGCGGGCGAGCTCGCGGCGCTGGAACCGTCGAGCAGCGGCTTCATCGAAAAAGCATCGGGCATCAAGTCGCGCTACGTGATGGAAAAGAGCGGCATCCTCGACCCGACCCGCATGACGGCGCGCATCCCCGAGCGCTCCGACGACCAGATCTCGCTGCAGGCCGAGATGTGCGTGGCCGCCGCGCGCGACGCGCTCGCGCGTGCCGGCAAGCAGCCGCAGGACATCGACATGGTGCTGGTCGCCTGCAGCAATATGCAGCGTGCCTACCCGGCCATGGCGGTCGAGGTGCAAGAGGCGCTGGGCATCGACGGCTTCGGCTTCGACATGAACGTGGCCTGCTCCTCGGCCACCTTCGGCATCGCCACCGCGGTCGACGCGGTGCGTGGCGGCCGCGCGCGCGCGGTGCTGGTGCTGAACCCGGAAATCACCAGCGGCCACCTGAACTTCCGCGACCGCGACAGCCATTTCATTTTCGGCGACGCCTGCACCGCGATCGTGATCGAAGCGGCGGAAACGGCCACCGGTGCGCACCAGTGGGAAATCCTCGACAGCCGCCTCCAGACCAGCTTCTCGAACAATATCCGCAACAATTTCGGCTTCCTGAACCGCTTCGACGAAGCCGGCATCGGCCAGCCCGATAAGCTGTTCCGCCAGCAGGGCCGCAAGGTGTTCAAGGAAGTGTGCCCGATGGCGGCCCAGACCATCGCCGACACGCTGGCGGCGGCCGGCCTCGAGACCAAGGACGTGGCGCGCTACTGGCTGCACCAGGCCAACCTGAACATGAACCTGCTGATCGTGCGCACCCTGCTCGGCCGCGATGCGACAGCCGACGAAGCGCCGGTGATCCTCGACAGCTATGCCAATACCTCGTCGGCCGGCTCGATCATCGCCTTCCACAAGTACCAGGACGACCTGGCGGCCGGCACCAATGGCGTGATCTGCTCGTTCGGCGCCGGTTATTCGATCGGCTGCGTGGTAGTGCGCAAGAAGTAAGCGTGACCCGGCGGCGGCCGGGTCATTTACTACAGGCGCGCCGCCAGTTCCGCCCCTTCGCGGATCGCGCGCTTGGCATCGAGTTCGCTCGCCAGCGCCGCGCCACCGATCTTGTGGAAGCGCGGCCCGCCGCTGCTGCCAGCGGCCGGCATCAGTTCCGCCAGGCTTTCCTGCCCGGCGCAGATCACCACATTGTCCACTTCCAGCAAACGTTGTTCGCCGCCCACCGTGATGTGCAGGCCGGCGTCATCGATGCGTTCGTACTGCACGCCGGCCAGCATGGTCACCCCATTGCGCACCAGCGTCGCGCGGTGCACCCAGCCCGAGGTCTTGCCCAGGCCTGCGCCGGGACGCGTGGTTTTTCGCTGCAGGAGCCAGACCTGGCGCGGCGGCTGCGGCGCCGCGGGCGGCGTCAATCCGCCCGGCAGCGCTACCAGCGGATCGACGCCCCACTCCCGCATCCAGTGCGCGGCCGGCACCGGCAGTGCCACCCGCGGATCGTGCACCAGGAATTCGCCGGTATCGAAACCGATACCACCGGCGCCGATGATGGCCACCCGCGCGCCAACCGGCCGGCCGCCCTGCACGACGTCGATGTAACTCAATACCTTCGGGTGGTCGATGCCGGGAATCGCCGGCGTGCGCATGCGGATCCCGGTCGCCACGATCACTTCGTCGAAGCCCTGGGCCAGCAGTTCTTCGCGCGTCACCCGACAGTTCAGGCGCACGTCGACCCCAAGCAGGTCCAGGCGGCGCCCGAAGTAGCGGATGGTCTCCGCGAATTCTTCCTTGCCCGGAATGCGCATCGCGATATTGAACTGGCCACCGATACGGTCGTTAGCATCAAACAGAGTCACCTGGTGCCCACGCTCGGCCGCCACCGTCGCCGCCGACAGGCCGGCCGGACCGGCGCCGACCACCGCGATGCGGCGCGCCGCGGCTGTCTTGCGAAACACCAGTTCGGTTTCGTGGCAGGCGCGCGGGTTGACCAGGCAAGTGGCGCGCTTGTTGGCGAAGGTGTGATCGAGGCAGGCCTGGTTGCAGGCGATGCAGGTATTGATCTCGTCGACCCGCCCACTGGCGGCCTTGGCCACGAAATCGGGATCGGCCAGGAACGGGCGCGCCATCGAGACCAGGTCGGCGTCGCCGCGCGCCAGGATATCCTCGGCCTCGCGCGGCATATTGATGCGGTTCGAGGCCACCACCGGAATGTCGACGTGCTTGCGCAGGCGGCCGGCGATCTCGGCAAATGCCGCGCGCGGCACCGAGGTGACGATGGTCGGGATGCGCGCCTCGTGCCAGCCATAACCGGTGTTGAGGATCGTGGCGCCGGCGGCCTCCAGCGCCTTGGCGACCAGCACGACCTCGTCCCAGGTATTGCCGCCTTCGACCAGATCGAGGACCGAATGACGGACCATCAGGATGAAATCGGGGCCGACTGCCGCACGGATGCGGCGCACCACCTCGACCGCCAGGCGCATGCGGTTCTCGATCGGTCCGCCCCACCGGTCGGTACGGCGATTCGCGCGCGCGCACAGGAACTGGTTCAGCAAATAGCCTTCGCTGGCCATGATCTCGACGCCGTCGTAGCCGGCCGTGCGCGCCAGCCTGGCGCAGCGCACATAGGCGCGGATGGTCGACTCGATGCCGGCTTCGGTGAGCGCCTTGGGCTTGAAGCGCGAGATCGGCGACTTGATGGTCGAGGCCGACACCACGAATGGCTGGTAACCGTAGCGGCCCGCGTGCAGGATCTGCATCAGGATCTTGCCGCCCTCTTCGTGCACCGCGCGCGTGACGCGCCGGTGGTTGGGCACGTCGAGCAGCGTGTTGAGGGTGCCGCCGAACGGCAGCAGCCAGCCCTGGCGGTTGGGGGAAATGCCGCCGGTGACGATCAGGCCCACGCCGCCGCGTGCGCGTTCGCGGTAGAAGGCGGCCAGCTTGCCGTAGTTGTAGAAGCGGTCTTCGAGCCCGGTGTGCATCGAGCCCATGATGACGCGGTTCTTGAGGGTCGTGAACCCCAGGTCGAGCGGCGCCAGCAGGTGAGAATAAGGGGTAGTCATCGCGGCATTACACCGCGATTTTCTGGAGTCGTGCGTCTAAACGACTTGCCCTTACGTCAAGCCAGGTGGCTTTCGCGGTCGCGCACTTCGGCGAAGCTCTCGATGCTGCCGATGCTGACCACCACCGGGTTCAGGCTGGCGCCGGGCGACATCGGACGCCAGGCGAACTGCCATTCCTGTTCCCGCGCCTGGCCGGCGCTCTTGGTGAAGGCGGCGCCCAGCGGCGAGCGGCTGCCGTACTCGATGGCGCCATCGATGCCGGCCCAGTTGGGCAGCATGCGCTGCACGGCGCGGTGCAGGCGCTCGCCGAATTCCTCGGTATTGTGGATCACCAGGCAGGCGTCGCTGGGCGTGATGATGTCGAACAGGCGCTTGTCCCAGACGGTGGAAAACGAGACGTGCAGGAAGCCGCCGTTGGGTTCGAGGCGGAACTGGCCGGTCTTGAGCGCGGTGTCGAGTTCGGTGCGCAGCGCGTAGCGGTGCAGGGTCGGAGGGCGTTGGTAGTCGTGCATAAGGTTCTTTCTTGCCGCGCCCTCAAGCCGATGGCGGCGCTGGCGGCGGCGGCGGTGGCTGCATGAGCATGATCTGCTGATGCTGCATGCGCATGAAGCGCGAGGCGATGAAGATCTCGCGCAAAAAATAGACAAAGCTGCTGATCAGGCCGAGCATCGCGAACACGAAGCAGGCGGCGATGTACTGGTCGAGCGGAATGCCGGTGGTATCGCCCGCGAACAGCATCGCGATGACCACGCACACCAGCAGGCCGCAGGCGGTGCTGGAGGCGATCGCGAAGTTGATCAGGTGCGAGCGCTGGTAGAGCAGTTCGAGTTCGCTCGAGAACTCGGCGTTGGGGCTGACCTTGAGCCGGTCCTCGAGTACCCGCGTACGGTCGATGATGCGCGCCAGGCGGTTGGTCAGCACGGTCAGCTTGGTGGCCACGCCGGTGAGCAGGAACACCGGCGCGATCGCCAGCTGGATGACGTGGCCGATGTCGCTGATCTGGATATTCATAAGAACACGTTTGAATTGTTGTAATGTGCCTGGGACGACCGCTGCCTACGGTGCATGCGTAGGGTGGACGGCTACGCCGTCCACGCGTTCAACCTGCGTAAGCATAGTGTACCAGCCACGCCCCCCAACAACCTCATTCGAAACGACGGTGCAGCTTGAACTGCTCGGTGGCCGCCACCAGCGCCCGTGCAATCCCCTGCTCCAGCGCGCCATGTCCGGCATCGGCGATCATCTCCAGCCTGGAACCCGGCCACGCCGAATGCAGGCGCCAGGCCGCCAGCGGCGGGCAGATCACGTCATAGCGCCCCTGCACGATCACGGCCGGCAGGTGGGCGATGCGCGCCAGGTCGCGCAGCAGCTGGTCTTCTTCGAGGAAGGCGCCATGCAGCATGTAGTGCGATTCGAGCCGCCCCACGCCCAGGTCGAGCGTATCGTTCGACACTTCTTCGGGCTGCGGCAACAGGAACACGCGCCGGCCCTCGAAGCGGCTCCAGGCGCGCGCGGCCGGCCAGTAGACGGCCGGGTCGTGGCACAGCAGGCGGCGTGCATAGGCTTTCAACAGGTCGTGCCGTTCATCCTGCGGGATCGGGGCCACGAACTCTTCATACAGCTCGGGATAGAACCAGCGCACCTCGTTGATGAACCAGTCCACTTCGGCGCGGGTGCACAGGAAGATCCCGCGCAGCACGAAGCCGAGGCAGCGTTCGGGATGGGCCTGGCCATAGGCCAGCGCCAGGGTCGAGCCCCAGGAACCGCCGAACACCAGCCACTGCTTGATGCCGAACAGCGCGCGCAGGCGCTCGATGTCCTCGATCAGGAGGCCGGTGGTGTTGTTGCGCCACTCGCCCAGCGGCGTGGACTTGCCGGCGCCGCGCTGGTCGAACAGGATCACGCGGTAGGCGCGTGGATCGAAGAAGCGGCGGTGCTGGGGCGACAGGCCGGCGCCGGGGCCGCCGTGCAGGAACAGCACCGGGATGCCGTCCGGGTTGCCGACTTCTTCCCAGTAGATCGTGTGCATCTCGTCGACCGCCAGCATGCCGTGGCGATGGGGCTGGATCGGCGGGAACAGCGACGGCGGCGTGACGGGCATGGCGGCTCTTGTTGGCAGTGATTCAAGAAGCCGATTGTAACGTATGGACAGTCGGTTCAAAAGAAGGTGTTGAGGGCATGGCGGACGTTGTAATCGTCGTCCACCGCCAGCAGCAGCGGCCACTTGTCGAAGGTGGTGCAGGGGTGCGAAATGCCGCAGCCGACCAGGTCGCCGACCGCCAGGCTGGCGCACAGCGGGTCGCCCTCGGGCAGCCGCAGGTAAGCGTGCTGGTCGTTCATCTTGACGATGGCGCAACCGGGCGGCAGCGCGGTCGGGACCATCGCCTCGCCCGGCCGCGCCGTGTACAGCGGGATCGGCAGGTCGGCATCGTAGGACGCGTCGCGCTTGCCCATGGTGAGGATGGCCAGCGTCAGCTCGGGGCGCGACTGCACGGCGCTCCAGACCTCGAGGGCCGGCCGCAAGCCGTCGTGCGCCGCGCCTTCGCGCGCATTGAGCTCGTCGATGTGGCGCCGGTACATGCCGTGGTCGCTGGTCAGATAGCAACCGCTGCGCAAGATGGGGCGGACCGGACGCGACAGGCCGCCGACACCCTGGAGGCCGCGCGCCACCAGGTCGAAATAGGACGAGCCGCCAGCCGACAGCAGGATCTCGGGCGCGTCGAACAGGCCTTCGGCGTCGGCGTCACGCACCAACGCCGCCAGTTGGGCGAGGAATGCATCCACCATGCGCAGGTCGTGCTCGCGGTCGTCGCTCACCAGCAAACCTTCATACCCTTCGAAGCCGGCCAGCGCCAGGCCCTCGGCGGCGGCGATGGCGCGCGCCACGTCCATCGCCTCTTGCGGCGTGCGGCAGCCGGCGCGCTTGCCGGCCAGGCCCAGCTCGACCAGTACCGGAAGCGGCCGGGCCAGCTTGTACGCGGCCACCGCCTGCGCCAGGCGCGCCACGCCGGCGTGCGAGTCGGCCAGCACGATGCAGGCGAAATCGGGATCGTCGTGCAGCAGCGCCAGCACGGCCGCGATGTCGGCGCGCGCCACCAGCTGGTTGGCCAGCAGCACACGGCGTACGCCGAAGCGGTGCGCCACCTGGACCTGGGTCGCGGTAGCCAGGGTGATGCCCCACGCGCCGTTGGCGAGCTGGGCGCCGAACAGCTGCGGACTCATCGTGGTCTTGCCGTGCGGCGCCAGGCTGATCCCACGACGCTCGCAGAAGGCGCGCATCCACGCGAGGTTGTGGCGCAGGCTCGCTTGCTTGAGTACGGCGACCGGGAAGCTGGTGTCGCCGCGCAACACATTCCAGCCCTGCACGCTGATCGCGCCCTGGCGCAACGGTTCGCGCAAGGGCAAACCCTTGGTGCCGGGAAGCAGCAGCTGTTCATCGAGGCTGGACAGCGCGAGGCCGCCGTGGGGAAGGGTATGCATGGCTTGGTCCCGGCAATGTGGATGCGCCAATTGTAGATCGGTGTGCAGGCAATGGCGCAGGCGCTACCTCTTTATCGCGACAGATTGTGAACAGTTCACTGTTACAACCTGTAACGGATTTTCCTACCGGCAGGAGTTATGCTCGGAAATGTTTCGCGGCGTCACTTGCAAAAGACACATTCGTTCATACTCCAGGGAAAAACCATGTCTTCACGTCATACTGTTCAGCTAGGCACTATCCTCGCCCTACTCGGTTCGGCCATCATCCTCCCCGCGCATGCCGCAACCTTGTCGGTCGGCCCGGGCAAGACCCACACCACACCATGCCGCGCATTCGCAGTCGCGAAAGCTGGCGACCGGATCGAGATCGCCGGCAACACGACCTACCGCGGCGACGTCTGCGCGATCAAGCCCAGCAAGCTGACCATCGTCGGCGTGAATGGCCGCCCCAAGATCGATGCTGGCGGCAAGAACGCACTCGGTAAGGGTACCTGGGTGGTGCAAGGCAACGATATCGTCATCGAGAACGTCGAGATGTTCGGCGCCAAGGTTCCCGACAAGAACGGCGCTGCGCTGCGCCTCGAAGGCACGAACTTCACCCTGCGCCGGGCCTTTATCCACGATAACGAAAACGGCATCCTCAGCGGCGTCAACACCGCCAGCAAGATCGTGATCGAGAACAGCGAATTCGGCCACAACGGCAATGGCACCGGCCAAACCCACAACCTGTATATCGGCAATGCCGGCAGCCTGACGTTCCGCTTCAATTATTCGCATGATGCAGACGTCGGCCACAACCTGAAGTCGCGCGCCCGCATCAATACGATCGCGTACAACCGCTTCTCGAGTACCGTGCCAGGCCAGACCGGCACCACCGCCAGCGGCAAGCCCAGCTATGAAATCGACCTGCCGAACGCGGGCACGTCTTATATTGTCGGCAATGTGATCCACCAGCCGGCCGCACACAGCAATTCGAACCTGGTTTCCTACGGAGCCGAAGGCGCCAGCAACCCTGGCCACGATTTGTATGTGGTCAACAATACCTTCCTGAACGACGACAGCGCCCGTGGAACCTTTGTGATGATCGGCGCCAAGGTCACCAAGAAAGCTCTGCTGCAAAACAATATCTTCGGCGGTACGGGCGCTGTGACCAACCAGGTCGGGGCCGTCGAAAAGACCAACTACCGTTCGGTGGCGCCGGGCTTCGTCAACCGCGCCGTCTGGGACCTGCGTCCGACCGCCAATGCCCTGATCGTGAATGCCGGTTCGGCGCCGCCGACGGTGAACGGCTTCTCGCTCAAGCCGGCCTATGTCTATCAACACAGTGCTTCGGCCGCCACTCGCCCCGCCGTCAAGTCCATCGACGTCGGCGCCTACGAATCGGCGCTGTAAAGCAGGCATCAATTAACAATGCCGTCCAGCTTGCGCTGGACGGCATTGTTGACTTAGTGCTGATCCTAAGGGATCACGACATGTGCTGACCGCCATTGATCGCGATATTCGCGCCAGTGACGAATGCCGCTTCGTCGGACGACAGATAGGCCACCAGGCCCGCCACTTCCTCGGGCTTGCCCAGGCGGCCCATCGGGATTTGCGGAATGATCTTCGATTCCAGCACTTCGCTTGGGATGTCCATCACCATCTTGGTGCCGATATAGCCTGGCGAGATGGTGTTAACGGTCACGCCCTTGCGCGCCACTTCCAGCGCCAGCGCCTTGGTGAAGCCGTGCATACCGGCCTTGGCCGCCGAGTAGTTGGTCTGGCCGAAAGCACCCTTTTGGCCATTGACCGACGAGATATTGATGATACGGCCCCAGCCGCGCTCAACCATGCCGTCGCAGACCGGCTTGGTCATATTGAACACGGAATCGAGGTTGGTCTTGATCACGGCGTCCCAGTTGACCTTGTCCATCTTCTTGAAGGTCATGTCACGGGTGATGCCGGCGTTGTTCACCAGCACGTCGATCGGACCGACGTCAGCGATCACCTGGCGTACGCATTCCTGGGCCGCGTCATAGTCGGCCACGTCGCAGGCATAGGCCTTGAAGTCGAGGCCCTGTTCTTTCATGGCGCCGAGCCAGGCGTCGACCTTGGTATTGCCCGGCGAGAAAGTGGTAACGACCTGATATCCCAGTGCGGCCAGCTTGATGCACACCGCTTCGCCCAGGCCGCCCATGCCGCCGGTTACTAATGCTACTCGAGCCATTGTCTTCTCCAGTTTTATTGTGTCAAACATTCCACGTGAAACCGGCGGCCGCTGCCGCTGCAGCGTGCCACCGCTACCTACCGACTACTCGCCTCAGTCGCGCTCAACCGCCAGCGCCACACCCATGCCGCCGCCGATGCACAGGCTGGCCAGGCCGCGCTTGGCGTCGCGGCGGATCATTTCGTGCAGCAGGGTGACCAGCACGCGGGCGCCGGAGGCGCCGATCGGGTGGCCCAGCGCGATCGCGCCGCCGTTGACGTTGATCTTGGAGGTATCCCAGCCCATCTGCTTGTTGACCGCGATGGCCTGGGCCGCGAAGGCTTCGTTGATTTCCATCAGGTCGACGTCTTCGTGGGTCCAGCCGGCCTTTTTAAGGCACAGCTGCGAGGCCGAGACCGGGCCCATGCCCATGATTTGCGGGTCGAGGCCGGATGACGAATAGGCCTTGATGCGCGCCAGCGGGGTCAAACCCAGCTCTTTCGCTTTCGAGGCGCTCATCATGATCACGGCGGCGGCGCCGTCATTGATGCCCGACGCGTTGCCGGCGGTGACCGAACCTTCTTTATTGAATGCCGGACGCAGGCTGGCCAACGCCTCGAGGGTACTGCCTGCCTTGGGGTATTCATCGGTGTCGAAGACGGTCGTGCCCTTCTTGGTGACGATCTCGACCGGGATGATCTCGTCCTTGAATTTGCCTTCCTTTTGAGCAGCCTCGGCCTTGAGCTGCGATTGCAGCGCGAATTCGTCCTGCTCGGCGCGGCTGATCTCGTATTTCTTGGCAACGTTCTCGGCGGTGACGCCCATGTGGTACTGGTTGTAGACGTCCCACAGGCCGTCGACGATCATGGTGTCGGTGAGCTTGGCGTCGCCCATGCGGAAGCCGTCGCGCGAACCAGCCAGCACGTGCGGCGAGGCACTCATGTTTTCTTGCCCGCCGGCGATGACGATCTCGGCGTCGCCGCAGCGGATCGCCTGGGTCGCCAGGTGGGTTGCCTTGAGGCCGCTGCCGCACACCTTGTTGATGGTGTAGCCCGGCACCATGTCGGGCAGGCCGGCCTTGATCACGGCCTGGCGCGCCGGGTTCTGGCCGACGCCGGCGGTGAGTACCTGGCCCATGATGACTTCGCTGACCGCTTCGGGTGCGATGCCGGTCTTGGCCAGCAGGTGCTTGATCACTTGCGCGCCGAGTTCGGCAGCGGGAATCTTGGCGAGGGTGCCGCCGAACTTGCCGACTGCGGTGCGGCCGGCGGCTACGATGACTACGTCTTCCATTTCAATCTCCGTTCAGCCGGCCGCGGGCCGGCATGGTTCAGAATTTCCCTCGGACCAGGCGCCCCGTGCAATGCGAGAACGCCTTGTGCATGGGATTAATATAACCTCAAGTCACGAAATGAGGGGCCCATGCTGCTGTTTATGCAACAGCAATCTTAGCAGTTTATTCATCGAAAACAACCCGGCAGTTGCACTGATTTGATCTACCGCATGACTTAATTTTTGGTTGCCAGCAAACGTTCAATTTCTGTTAGGAATGATTCGTGCGCGTCTGTCCTTTTCTACAATTTTCACAGTAGAATGCACAAGCGCAACGCCAACCAGACCGTTCTATGCCCAAAATCACGCTTCCTATCGAGATCAAGATTTCCACGGTCGTTGCCATTTCCACGATCCTGCATGCGGCCGACCTCGACGCCATCGATTCCGCACTGGAACAAATGACGGGGGGCGTCTCCGATTTCTTCGAGGACGAGTTCGCAGTGATCGACGTGGCCGCTATCGCGCCCGAAGCGCCAGCGCTCGACTGGGCGGCGCTCGTGTCCCTGCTCAAGAAATATCGCCTGAATGCGGTCGCCGTACGCGGCGCCGGTCCAGCGATGATCGACGCGATCCGGGCCCAGGGCCTGGCGCTGGACGACGGTTCGAGCGGCGTGCGCGCCGGCGGCCATGCGGCCGCGCCACCGCCGGCGCCGGTGGAGCAGGAGAGCCCGGGTGCGCGCCCGCGCGGCAACGAGGTGGCTGCGGCAGCGACAGCCGCTCCGGAACCGGCCGTCGCAACGCCGGCCCCGGCCGCGCTGCCGGTGATCGTCGACACGCCGGTGCGCGCCGGCCAGCGCATCTATGCGCGCGGCACCGACCTGATCGTGACCGCGGTGGTGAACAATGGCGCCGAACTGATCGCCGACGGCAGCATCCACGTGTATGCGCCGCTCAATGGCCGCGCACTGGCGGGCGCTTCCGGCAATCCGGACGCGCGCATCTTCGCGCTGTCGATGCAGCCGGAGCTGGTGTCTATCGCCGGCGTATACCGCACGTTCGACGAAGGTTTTCCGTCCGACCTGGCGCGCCAGCCGACCCAGATCAGGCTGGTCGGCGACCGGATCGAACTGCAATCGATGGCTCCGGCACCGCGCGCCTGATCCCCGAACTGAACAGATACTGTAAAGGACTTTTTTGTGGCGAGAATTATTGTTGTGACGTCCGGCAAGGGCGGTGTGGGTAAGACGACCTCGAGCGCGAGCTTCTCCACCGGGCTGGCCATGCGTGGCCACAAGACCGCGGTGATCGACTTCGACGTCGGCCTGCGCAATCTCGACTTGATCATGGGCTGCGAACGCCGTGTGGTCTATGACCTGATCAACGTGGTCAACGGCGAAGCGACCCTGAACCAGGCCCTGATCAAGGACAAGCACTGCGAGAACCTGTTCATCCTGCCCGCCTCGCAGACGCGCGACAAGGACGCGCTGTCCGAAGAGGGCGTGGAACGGGTGCTCAACGACCTGGTCAAGATGGACTTCGAGTTCATCATCTGCGATTCGCCGGCCGGCATCGAGCACGGCGCGCTGATGGCGCTGACGTTCGCCGACGAGGCGATCGTGGTCACCAATCCCGAAGTGTCGTCGGTGCGCGATTCGGACCGCATCCTGGGTATCCTGCAGGCCAAGTCGCGCCGCGCCCAGAGCGGCAGCGAACCGGTCAAGGAACACTTGCTCATCACCCGCTACTCGCCCAAGCGCGTCGAAGCCGACGAGATGCTTTCCTACCAGGACGTGCAGGAAATCCTGCGCATTCCCCTGATCGGCATCATTCCCGAATCGGAATCGGTGCTGCACGCTTCCAACCAGGGCAACCCGGCGATCCACTTCAAGGGGACCGATGTGGCCGATGCCTACGAAGACGTCGTTGCGCGCTTCCTGGGCGAAGAGCGTCCGCTGCGCTTTACCAACTACGAAAAGCCGGGACTGTTCCAGCGCATCTTCGGAGCCAAGTGAGATGGCATTGCTTTCATTCCTCTTCCCCGAAAAAAAGAAGAGCGCGACAGCCGCCAAGGAACGCCTGCAGATCATCATCGCACGCGAACGGACCAACCGCGCCGGTCCGGACTTCCTGCCGGCCCTGCACCAGGAACTGATCGCGGTGATCTCGAAGTACGTCAAGGTCAATCCCGATGACATCAAGGTCTCGCTCGACCGCCAGGGCAACCTGGAAGTGCTGGACGTAAACGTGGTGCTGCCCGATACCTGAGCCGGCCCACTATGCTGGCAACAATGCCCGCCGCGTGCGGGCATTTTCTTTTGGCATAGCGTGAACGGCTCTTCCGTCCGCTACACTGAGACGATCGAGCAATTTTTAGCCAATTTCGAGCATTAAAAGTATCGATACCCTTGCCTATACTGGGTTCATGGCTGCAACACAGCAGGCAGCCAGCCAAGCCAACCCAACGCTATTTTGACAAGGAGTTCATCATGACCCGACTTGCTTCCCGCCCAGTCTCGGAGGCCACCGGCGCCGCCGCCCACCTGTTTACCGCCATCAAAGGCGCCATCGGCACCGTGCCGAACGCCTACCGCGACATCGGCAGCAACAGCCCGGTGGTGCTGGAATCGGTGCTGGCCCTGGACGCCAGCCTGAAGAAAACCGCGCTGTCGGCGCGCGACATCGAAGTCATCAAGCTGGCGGTGAGCGCCACCAACGGCTGCGACTACTGCGTGGCCGCGCACAGCCTGATGGGCAAGATGGCCGGCCTGCAGCCCGAGGCGCTGGCCGCCGTGCGCCAGGGCGTCGCCAGCGGCAACGTCCGCGAGGACGCGCTGGCCGACTTCGCCCGCCACCTGGTGACGACCCGCGGCACGGTCGACGCCAGCGTGATCGAGGCGATCAGGGTGGCCGGTGTGACCGACGCGCAGATCGTCGACGTCACCCTGGCGATCACGGCGATCACCTTGACGAACCTGTTCAACCGGATCAACGATACGGTGATCGATTTTCCGAAAGTCGCTTGAACGCGTCGCATGGTGGGTGGACGGCTTTGCCGTCCACGCGTTCAGCCACCGTCACATGACCAATACCGGCTCTTTCGCCGGCCCGCTGACCGCGCCGCCATTGACCTGCTCAGTGGTGGCGTCGTCACCGCCATCCTCTACCGGCTGCGGCGCCTCGCCCACCGCCTCGGCGCGCTCGAGCTCCTGCACTACCTTCACGCAGGCCTCGACGTGCTGCGAGCCCATCCGCTTGAACAAGGTGTAGCCGATCGCCGCCGAAGCGATCTGCCCGGCCAGCGGCACCATCTTGGCCGTGGTCTTGACCGCCATCCGGCCGGCCACGACGCGGAACAGGCGCGCTACCGCGCCTCGCGTCACCAGTTTGCCGACCAGCATGCCGCCCACCGAGGCCGCCGCCTTGTAGGCGATCACGCGCAGGCGCGGGTTGAGGCGCTCGATCTGCTGCTGGGTCAGGCCGAACTCGGCATTGATTTCATCGACCAGGGTAGCGAAACCGGTGATGTCGGCCAACAGGTCCAGGCCAGGCACTGGCACCGCAGCGACTGCCGCCGACATCGCGGCGCGCTTCTTGACCAGGGCCAGGCAACGAATGCGGGTAGCATCGATCGCGACTCCGCTGACGGGCACCCGATCCTCGGGCACCGTGACATTTTTGCGCATAAACAACATAACTTCCCCCCCTACATTATCTGAATGACATATAAAATTCAGTCTACGCCAGTGGGAAGATTTTCTGCGTGGTCCCGTTAACACAACAGTCTGATAGTACAAATGTCACCTTTTGGTGTCTGGGCCATGTTTATCAGTAGCATCGTTTTGTGAAAGTCTGATATATTTGGTTTAACTTTGTAGGAATCTTCCTACATAGGCAACTTTTCAATATATTGTCCTGTCATGAAGATCGCCGTACTGGAGCAAGATCGTCCCCAAGCTGACCTGATTTGCCAGGTCCTCAGTGCTGCTGGCCACAGCTGCCAGTCTTATGACAGCGCCAGGGAATTATTGGCTCAGCTGCGCAAGGACAGTGCCGACATGCTGGTGATGGACTGGAACGTGCCGGATATGGACGGTGTCGAAGTGCTGCGCCGCGCCAAGGAAAAGTTGGCCAGCGCCGCACCTACCATATTCCTGGTCGGGAACAATGCCGAGGACGACATCATTGCCGGCGTCACTGCCGGCGCCGACGACTACCTGGTCAAGCCGCTGCGCCGCGGCGAACTGGTAGCGCGCGTCTCGGCCCTGTTGCGCCGCGCCTACCCGTCGCAGAACAGCGCCGAGCAGCTGCAATTCGGCCCCTACACCTTCGAAACCCGTCCAGGCCGTCTGCTGAAGGACGGTTCGGTGATCGACGTGACCCAGAAGGAATTCTCGCTGGCACTGCTGTTCTTCAGGAATATCGGCCGCCCGCTGTCGCGCGCCTACATCCATGAATCGGTCTGGGTCCGGGAAAACGATGTGCCGTCGCGCACCATGGATACCCACGTTTCGCGCGTGCGCAACAAGCTCCACCTTCGGCCAGAGAACGGCTTCCGCCTTGTGCCGGTCTATAGCTATGGCTACCGGCTGGAAAAGTTGGGAGCCTGACTGCGACCACGGTCAGAATCAGGGCAGGGTAACGAGCTTTCTGCAACATCAGCCTTAGTTGATGGCGCAGCCACACAAATTGCTTGCAATATCGATAACGCCTGTAGATACTTCGATACATTTCTCTGCAGGCGAATATGAATCAACTAGAAAACGTCGAAGCCGATCGCCGTTGGCGTTTGGCGCCAGCCTGTTTCTCAGTCCTTGCTGTACTGTTTGGCCTATGTGTCTTCGCTACGGTATATCTTGCAACAGCACAACTCAGCGGTATTGGGCTAGTCATACCTTATCGCAGCATGGTCGCCGTGGCTGCAACCGCAGTGGTGCTGTTGGTAATATTGCGCGCTGTCGAGTCCCGTGGTGTCATGGCGATCGCGTTTCCTACTAATAGCGGTTGGATCCACCTGCTTTTAATCGGTATCGCATTGCGTCTTGTTGTCTGGCATCTTGGCCAGCCAAATGCTCCGGTAAGCGACGGCGCGGCCTATCTTCAGCTTGCACGGTTGATCGTAGATGGAGAGCCCTACTTTCTCAATGGTCATGCGTTCTGGCCTCCCGGAACGCCGTTTGTCTATGCCGGGTTCATGACGCTCTTGGGGGACACGAACTGGCTCCCATTATTGGTCAATCTTGCCTTCTTTTCGGTCAGCTGCTTCGCTGTGAGGCATTTGGCACAGCGCGTCGATGGTACTGGACATGTCGCTCATATTGCCTTGCTAATACTCGCGATATGGCCTGAGCTGGTCTTCACAGCAGGCCATGTCAGTAAAGAAACATTGTTGCTAGGGAGACGCTGATTAATTCGGCCGCTCCGGTTCCCGCCGGTGCCGCAACCTGAGACAATGACGCTACGTTCCTCGCCCGCCATCGATCATGCAAAAGAGCTTCTCCGACCTCGAATACGCCGCCAAGA